>JAZGEY010000014.1:0-111616 GCA_036478985.1 Rhizobiaceae bacterium | reverse complement strand
CTATGGCGGAAATCATATCGGGAGAACCTTGAATGGCGGTACGTTGCATATAGTGCATAACGCCACGGATTCCCCCCAGTTCTTCACCGCCGCCAGCACGACCCGGCCCGCCATGCACCATGTGGGGTAGGGGAGAGCCGTGCCCCGTACTTTCCTTCATTGAGGTTCTATCGTTGACATAAATGCGGCCATGCCAAGCAGCAGACCCAACAGCAATTGTACGGGCAACTTGCGGATCGTGGGTAATCACAGAGGCTACAAGACTACCACCACCACGGTTTAGTAATGTGCAGGCATGATCGAGATCGCGGTAGGGCATGATTGTTGCACATGGTCCAAAGGCTTCTAGCTCGTGCACATTTTTCGCGTTATCGGGATCTTCGCAATGGTAGAGCATAGGTGCAAGAAAAGCCCCCGCAACGCTATCCGCGCCGTTTACGAATAGGCCCTCATGGGAAACGATAGCCTTCGCGTCATCTTCGATCAGGCAGGCATTGGTCATAACATCGTAGCGTTGGGCCTCTGAAACCAATGGCCCCATGTCCGTATCTTCAAGCTCGGGATGGCCAATCTTGATTTTAGCAAGCTTCGCGTCAATCGCTTCAATCGCGGGGGCGACTAAATTCTTTGGAGCCATGATGCGTCGTATGGCAGTACATTTTTGACCAGCCTTGGTGGTCATCTCCTTCACCACTTCATTGATGAACAGATCGAACTCAGGTGTCCCGACCGTAGCATCTGGTCCCAAAACGGAAGCGTTCAAGCTGTCTTGCTCGGCAACAAAGGGAATTGAGCTTTTCAACAGATGTGGATTAGAACGTAACCCTAACGCAGTGGCGGCCGAGCCAGTAAAGCTAACAACATCTTGCGGTGTTAGGCGGTCGAGTAGATCACCCGTTCCCCCTGCAATAAGTTGGAATGCCCCTTCAGGAAAAGCACCACTATCCAGCATCATGCGGAAACAAGCTTCTGTAATATAGCTCGTCGCCGTAGCGGGTTTGACGATAGCAGGAACTCCGGCAAGCAATGTTGGTGCGAGCTTTTCCAGCATGCCCCAAACGGGGAAGTTGAAGGCATTGATGTGGATACCCACCCCCAGCTTTGGGGTGCAAATGTGCTGGCCGACAAATGTTCCATTGCGTGAAAGCTGTTCCACGTCGCCATCAAGATAAGTGTGGCCGTCTGGTAATTCTCGCCGCCCTTTTGAAGCAAAGGCAAAGAGCGTCCCTATACCGCCATCAATATCGACCCATGAATCAGATCGGGTAGACCCTGCCATGAAAGACAACTGATAGAGTTTTTCTTTGTGGGTGTTTAGATAAGCCGCCATGGCTTTCAACCCACGGGCACGGTCGTGGAAGCTCATGGCACGAAGGGCGTTGCCGCCTTCTTTTTTTGCGTGGTCGAGCATCGCTTGATAATTCAGCGCATCGTTTCCTGATCGCGCAATTTGGTCCCCCGTAACCGCACTATGAATGGCGCGAGCTGAGTTATCTGGGCTAACCCATTTTCCAGCTGCATAACTTTCCACATTAATGAGCGCCATATTTGTTCCTCGAGTGTCTTACAGGTTGACCACTATTGTCTTGCATGTAAGCGTTACACGCAATTGCAAAAAAGGAAATCCTTGTAACACATCATGTTGGATTTAACCCCCGATCGTTCAAGCCTTGATCCCATAGAAATTGCTTCTCGTGATGAGATCAGCGCATTGCAATTGAAGCGAATGAAATGGTCGCTGGCCCATGCCTATAATAATGTGCCGCACTATAAAAAGAGCTTTGATGCGGCGGGTGTTCATCCTGATGATCTAAAAACGCTAGGAGATTTGGCCAAGTTCCCGTTCACCACCAAGCAAGACCTTCGCGCTAATTATCCCTTCGGCATGTTCGCCGTTCCTAACGAACAGCTGGCCCGCATCCATGCTTCATCTGGAACAACAGGAAAACCAACTGTTGTTGGTTATACGAAGAACGATATTGAAATGTGGGCAGATGTAGTCGCCCGCTCGCTCCGTGCTGCAGGGACAAGGCCAGGCGATATGGTGCATATTGCCTATGGCTATGGCTTGTTTACTGGTGGTCTTGGCGCTCATTACGGTGCAGAAAAATTGGGTTGCACGGTGGTTCCCGTTTCAGGTGGCATGACAGAACGCCAGGTAACGCTGATCACCGATTTTAAACCGAAAACAATCATGGTTACACCTTCCTACGCGCTCTCGATATTGGATGCTTGCCGTGAACAGGGTATCGACCCACGAGAGACATCTTTGCAAGTTGGCATCTTCGGCGCGGAGCCTTGGACCAACGCGATGCGTGAAGAAATTGAGCAGGCTTTCGATATGCACGCCGTCGATATCTACGGCCTCTCGGAAGTCATCGGCCCAGGAGTTGCAAACGAGTGTGTGGAAACAAAAGACGGCCCCACAATTTGGGAAGACCATTTTTATCCCGAGATTATTAACCCAGATACGGGGATTCCTGTAGCTGATGGTGAAATGGGTGAACTGGTGTTCACGTCACTCACCAAGGAAGCTTTTCCAATTATCCGCTACCGCACCCGCGATCTTTCACGCCTGTTGCCGGGTACTGCCCGCTCCATGCGCCGTATGGAAAAGATAACGGGCCGCTCAGACGATATGATTATCTTGCGCGGGGTGAATGTTTTTCCAACGCAAATTGAGGAGCAATTGATGAAGGTGGAAGCACTCGCTCCCCATTTTCAAATAGAGCTTACCCGCTCTGGCCGTATGGATAAAATGGCCGTCCATGTGGAAGCTACCGATAACAGTCTTAGTGAAGAGGGCCGCAAAGCTGCCGCCTATGAGTTGGCTCATCATATCAAAAGTATTGTCGGTATCAGCACCCAAATCAATGTAAGGGATGCGGGGGGAGTTGCGCGCAGTGAGGGCAAGGCTGTACGTGTAGTGGACAACCGCCCAAAAGAGTAAAGCCCGTGGCAACTGCCTTTAACTTCGATAACAGCTACGCCCGCCTACCAGAGCGTTTCTACGCGCGGTTAAACCCAAAGCCTGTGGAGGATCCAAGGCTAATACGGTTAAATGAAAAATTGGCAAAAGACCTTGGTTTAGACCTTGAAGAATTGAAGGGTGAAAAAGGGCTTCAATTCTTTTCTGGCAATAAAGTTTCCAAGGAAGCAGATCCGATCGCCATGGCCTATGCGGGTATGCAATTTGGCGGCTGGTCCCCCCAACTCGGCGATGGCCGTGCCTTGTTATTGGGAGAGATCGTTGATGCCAAGGGTCAGCGGTTTGATGTTCAACTCAAAGGTTCTGGTCCAACGCCATTTTCGCGCCGCGGCGATGGGCGTGCTTGGATCGGCCCTGTGCTACGCGAATATATTGTCAGCGAAGCCATGCATGCTCTGGGTGTTCCAACGACCCGCGCCTTAGCTGCTGTATCAACTGGCGAAGATGTGAGACGGGAGCAAACAGTGCCCGGTGCAATTTTAACCCGCGTGGCTTTGAGCCATGTTCGAGTTGGCACGTTCCAATATTTTGCCGCTCGTAATGATGACGATGCCCTGAAATTGTTAGCCGACTACGTTATTGAGCGGCTTCACCCAGAAGTTAAAAATCTTTCAAACCCTTATATCGGGTTGCTTGAGGCGGTGATAGAAAAACAGGTTGCCCTAACAGCTAAATGGATGAACCTTGGCTTTATCCATGGGGTGATGAATACCGACAATGTCACAATTTCTGGCGAGACAATCGACTACGGCCCCTGCGCCTTCATGGATGAATTCCACCCCGATAGGGTGTTCAGCTCAATTGATGAACAGGGGCGGTATTCCTACTCTAATCAACCACGCATAACTCACTGGAACATGGTGCAATTCGCCCAATCTCTTTTACCGTTGTTAGGGGAGACGGAGGAACAAGCTGTTGCAGCGGCGCAAGCTGCCGTGAATGAAATTCCAACCAAATATATGTTGCACTACCAAACAGGGCTGAATGCCAAACTTGGCCTTGGAGAAATTAAAGATGGCGACACAGATCTTGGCAAAGAGTTATTGGGTATCATGGCGGAACAGAAAGCAGATTTCACTTTGGCTTTTAGGTATCTAGCAGAAGCTGGAGGTGATTTTCTTCAGCAGTTTGATGATCCAAGTGCGATGGATAAATGGCTAGACAAGTGGCGCGCACGCTGTTCACTGGATAAGCTATCAGATGAAAAAAGAGCACAACAAATGCTTGCCGTAAATCCCGCCTTCATTCCACGAAATCACAGCGTTGAGCATGCAATTGTTGCGGCACTTGAAGGTGATATCGCTCCATTCGAGCAGCTGGTGGAAACTCTTGAAAATCCATTTATTGATCAACCCGATAACAAAGATCTCATGGCATCTCCGATGCCAAACGAAATTGTCCATTTCACATTTTGCGGAACTTGATTAAGCTAGCGTGATGAGATTTTTTTCCACCAAAAACCGTTCCTTACATTTAGGGCCTTATCCATTGGAGCGGTTGAGCCGTGCCGAGAAGGTTGATCTCACCAATGTTCCGCCCATGATGCCCATCAGTTTCCGGCGGCCAGACGCGCCAGCCAGCATCGTCAATGCGATGGGCGAGTACCAAGCGATGATGGATGCCATCCGCGATGGGATGGCCAACAAACAAAAAGCGGAGTGCCCGATCGAAGGTAAAACCCGCGCAGAACACCTAAAAGCCTTTGGTTATTTCAGTGATGCTTCAATGGTGGGGGCGTGCCTAATTCCAAAATCGGCGCAGTTGAAAAAGTCATTTTCTAATCCCGATATGGAAAAACTAGCGGAAGATCTACGGACAAAGCAAACCACGACGTTAGCCGCTGGCATTGATCTGATTATGGCCGATTTGAAAGAGTCCATGAATGCCCCTCCAACGACAATTGAAGGCCATACCCACGCCCTCGTTTTCCTCTATGAATTCCTCCGTGATCCAGACGTAGGAGAGGTCGGAACAGAGTGGATTGAGGATGCGCAAACCGCCCGTGCCTGTTTACGTTCCGCTGAAACAGCGGTGGTTATTGCCAATTATATTCGTCTGCTCGGTTACAACGCACGGGCCCATACAGGTACAACATCTGATGTAGATTTGAACCAATTGGCGGTTGCCGCAGGTTTGGCAACAGTTGAAAATGGAGCGCTCGTAAATCCCTATCTCGGCGACCGTTTCAGTGTAGCCGTAGTCACAACTGATTTTGAATTTGCTCCTGACAAGCCATTACTTCCTCTCGACCAACAGGACAGATCCAAAACCCATGGTCTCGCTTGGAAGTTTGGCATGGGCTTTGCTAAAAACTCATTTAACAACGTGCAATTTGCTAAGCGACGTTTTGTCGATGGTGACCATCCCTTCGAGAAATTGAAGCGTGTGGATGAGACAACGACTTACATTGATGAACCCAATGTTGCTCGCGTTCCAAAGCGCACCGATATGTTCGCCCGCGCTCAATTCGGCGATATGGGTAAGGCCAATCAAGATGTGGCAAGCGGTGGTTATTACGTGCGAAAAGCCGCCCCCTCTATGGCGCAACGCCGCGCACTAGGCGCATTTGTTTTGTTACAAAGTGGCGAGCCTAACGCAAAAAAAGTAAAGTCAGTCCCCCAACAACATGCAGAGCTAATCAAAGCCACATCCTATTTTTTAGGAGTTGATGCCGTGGGAATTTCACGCTGCCCCGAATGGGCATGGTACTCCCATAACGCCATTGGTGAAGAGGTGACACCGCCCCACGATCAAGCGATTTCAATGATCATCGACCAAGGGTACGAAACCACTGACGGCTCATCTGGTGATGATTGGATCGCAGTTTCCCAATCCATGCGCGCCTACCTGCGTTTCTCATTGCTTGGTGGAGTTATAGCAAAACAAATTCGTAATCTTGGTTATTCGGCCAAAGCCCACACGGTCATGGATGGTGATGTGCTGCAACCACCGCTCCTGCTGTTGTCTGGATTGGGAGAAGTAAGTCGCATTGGGGAAGTAATACTCAACCCGTACCTTGGCCCCCGACTAAAATCTGGAGTAGTGACCACCGATCTGCCGCTTGCCCACGACAAGCCGATAGATTTTGGGCTGCAAAAATTTTGCGAAAGCTGCAACAAGTGCGCCCGTGAATGTCCCTCAGGTGCAATCACTGCCGGTCCAAAACTGATGTTTAACGGCTACGAGATTTGGAAGTCGGACAGCCAAAAATGCACCACCTACCGTATCACCAATAAGGGCGGTGCGATGTGCGGCCGGTGCATGAAAACCTGCCCTTGGAACTTGGAAGGCATCTTCAAAGAAAAACCATTTCGCTGGGCTGCCATGAATTTTCCCGTAACAGCACCTGCTCTAGCCAAACTCGACGATGCCCTTGGGAACGGCGGATTGAATGACGTGAAAAAATGGTGGTGGGATATTGAACAACAGAAAGATGGCGGATACCGCGCGATAAAAAACCCACCCAACAGGCGCGACCTGCAAAAAGATTTGGATCTCAAATATGAAGATCAGACACTCGCAGTCTACCCCGCAAACTTAGCGCCCCATCCATGGCCATTCCCGTTCCCGATGGACCGCGAAAAAGGCATCGAAGCTTATCAAGCAATGGTCACTGCCGTCGAATATAAGATCAAAATCACCCAAGGCAAAGCCGATGAAGTGGTGCATGAATATAAGATTGAAGGGGACGCCCCGGTTATACGAGTGGAGATCACCAAGGCTGAAAAAATGAGCGATGACGTGACCAAGTATGAGTTCGCATCGCTTGATGGGAAACCGCTTCCAAAGTGGACAGCAGGTGCGCATTTAGACATCGTTGTTGCCCCAGAGTTTTTGCGCCAATACTCCATGTCCGGCGACCCCGCTGACAGAAGCAAATATCAAATTGGCGTATTGCGCGAAGATGAAGGGCGGGGCGGCTCGCAATTGTTACACCGCATTTTCTCAAAAGGACGCAAGATATTTATCTCAAAGCCGATCAATCATTTTCCGCTCGATCATAAAGCAAAGAAGTCATTCTTCATGGGCGGTGGCATTGGCATCACCCCGATGATTGCCATGGCCCACGAAGCCCATAAGGCTGGCCACGATTTTGAATTTCACTATTCCATGAAGTCGCGAAAAACGGCTGGCTACCTAGAAGATTTGAAATCTGTCCCGTGGAAAAAGAAAATCAAACTGCACGTCTCGGATGAAAACTCCCGTGCTGATTTGGGTGTAATTTTTGAGAAGGTTGGGGCAGGTGATCATTCCTATACCTGCGGCCCTGACGTTTATATGCAATCGGTAATGGACGCAGCCGAAGCAAACGGAGTGCCTGAAGAAAATCGCCATTTAGAATATTTCTCGGTTCCAGAAAAACCAGAATATGAGAACCACAACTTCACTTTGAAACTGATGAAGTCAGGAAAAGAAGTGATGGTTCCTGCTGATAAATCGGCAACAGACGTGCTTGCAGAAAATGGTGTTCATCTAGACGTAAAATGTTCCGATGGTCTTTGCGGGGTTTGTAAATGTGGTTTGGTTTCTGGCGAAGTTGAACACCGTGATTTTGTTCTCTCCAACAAACAACGAGAAAGCGAAATAATACTTTGCCAATCTCGAGCAGCAAAACCAGATGGTGTCTTGGAGGTAGACCTATAAGTGTCTATAGATGAGTGCATGAAAGACGAAGGGGAAACATCGTGACTGTCACCATCTATCATAATCCAAAATGCGGAACATCGCGCACCACCTTGGCATTGCTCGAAGATGCGGGGCTAAATCCGACCATTATTGAATACTTGAAATCACCTCTCTCTCGCAAAGAGCTAGAGATGCTCGTTAAAAAAATGCCAACGACGGTACGCGAATTGGTTCGTACCAGTGGCGATATATATAAGGAATTGGGCTTGAGCGATGAGAGCCTCACAGATGAACAGCTCATTGATGCGATGATTGCGCATCCGATATTGATGCAGCGGCCAGTGGTTGAAACATCAAAAGGCGTTCGTATGTGCAGACCATCAACAACAGTGAATGAGATATTATAACCGTGAAACTTATTTCCAAGCCACTCACGAAAGACAACTTTCGCGCCTACGGTGATGTGATCGAAAAAGCGGGTTCAGAAAATTTCAAAATCAACAACGGAAACTGCACCCGTCACAATGATTTATGCCGTGTCGAAATAACGGGCAGTGGTGGCGAAGTCGGTATCAATATTTTTACTGGCCAGCCCTATGCCTTGCCGCTAGCTCTATCGCTGGTCGAACGCCATCCACTTGGTTCGCAGGCGTTTTACCCACTTGGTTCCCAACCCTGGTTGGTTATCGTTTGTGAAGATGATGACGGAACCCCCGTGCGCCCGACAGTATTTACGGCAAGCCCAAACCAAGGCATCAACCTACATCGGGGTGTTTGGCATGGGGTGCTGACCCCACTTTACAAGGCCAGCGATTTTCTCGTTGTCGATAGAGTAGGCGAGGGGAGTAACCTTGAAGAGCACACTTTCGATGTGCCGTTTATCGTGGATATCAACTGATTAGAATAAGTCGCATTTCCTCTATCCATTTTTGAAAGAACCATACACACTCATGAGGAAGGAGTGGCAGGTGTCGGATGATTCCAAACATTTAGAGGTATCGGTTTGGCGCAGTGATGTGGCGCGTTACGAGAGCTATTCTGTTCCCATTCAAGACAGCCAAACGGTGCTTGATGTGGTGAGTTGGATTCAACAAAATGCATCCCCTGATCTTTCCTACCGCTACGCCTGTCGTGTTGGCATGTGTGGCTCCTGTGCCATGATGGTGAATGGTGAACCGCGTTGGACTTGCCGCACCCACGTCAATAAAGTCTTGAAAAACAACAAAATGGAAATTGCACCGTTGCGGAATTTGCCAGTGGTGAAAGATCTCGTCACCGACATGGACCCATTTTTTGATAAATGGGTGGAAGCAAAAAGCGTCTTTCAATCAACCAAAACCCGCCACGATGAAATGGAACCCATTCTCCCAGATAGCCCCAAACGGCTAGCGGCCAGCGATGCGATCGAGTGCATCAATTGCGCAGTGTGCTATGCGGCCTGCGATGTGGTGGCGGCGAACCCAGACTACCTCGGCCCTGCCGCATTGAACCGCGCTTGGTCACTGGTCAACGATGTGCGCGATGGCGGTTATGAAGCGCGAATGGAAGCCATTTCTGGCGGCGGTGGTTGTCACAACTGCCACTCCCAAAGCTCGTGCGCTCAATACTGCCCGAACGAATTAAATCCAACTGCATCAATTGCGGGGTTAAAGCGCGAGACGGCAAAAGGGTGGTTGCGATAACATGCTGAACACCAACCTCTATATGCTGCAACGCATCACCGCCCTCATCATGGCCCCGCTCGTTCTTGGCCATATCGCTGTGATGATTTATGCTGCCCGTGGCGGGTTATCGGCCGCAGAAATTCTGTCCCGCACTCAAGGGAGCGTTTGGTGGATGCTGTTTTACGGTACTTTCGTTGCCGCCGTTTCAATCCATGCGGCTATTGGGTTGCGGGTGATTGTTTTTGAAATATTCAAGCTAAAGGGCGCAGGGTTGGTGTTGTTTACATGGGCCACATTCATCGGTCTTGCCTTCCTCGGTTTTCGTGCAGTCTATGCCGTTACAATTGCAGGGGGTGGCCTATGATTTCTCCCCACCGTTCCCACTCGCTTTGGTTTGCATTCATCGCCCACCGCCTTTCAGGTTTGGCACTGGCGGTTTTCTTGCCAGTACATTTTTATGTCTTGGCATTGGTACTCACAGATGCCTCCACCCTCGATGGCTTCCTGCAATGGTCGAAAAACCCTCTCGTGAAATTCGCAGAATTCGGTTTGGTGTTTCTTCTTGGAATTCATATTTTCGGCGGCCTGCGGTTGTTAGCCTTAGAGTTTCTACCGTGGTCTCCAAGACAAAAAACCTATGCCGCATTAGCAGTTGCGGGAGCCTTCATTCTTGCCTGCGGTTTTCTTTTGAGCGCGGTATCGTGATGGAAATAGAACGGCACGATACAGATATTCTCATCATCGGTTCAGGTGGGGCAGGGCTGTTCGCGGCTCTCCATGCCCAACGTAAAGCTCCTAATGCGAAGATAACAATTGCCGTTAAAGGCCTGCTCGGAAAATGTGGTTGTACCCGCATGGTGCAGGGCGGTTACAACGTCTCCCTCGGTCGCGGTGATAGCGTCGAGCGGCATTTTATGGACACGATCAACGGCGGCAAGTGGTTGCCCAACCAAGATATGGCGTGGAAACTTTGTAAGACGGCGGTGGAACGCATCCATGAATTGGAAAACGAAATTGGTTGTTTTTTTGACCGCAACCCCGATGGCTCGCTCCACCAAAAAGCTTTCGCGGGGCAAACCTTCGACCGTACTGTGCATAAGGGCGATTTAACTGGTATCGAGATTATCAGCCGCCTGATGGAACAGGTGTTATCGCGCCCGATTGATCGTCTTCAGGAACACCGTGCAGTTGGTCTTATCCCATCGAAAGACGGCACGGGTTTAGCGGGTGTTCTGTTCATTGATATGCGAACTGGTGGCTTTCGGTTTGTCCGCGCCAAGGCCGTACTAATGGCCACGGGCGGTGGGCCGACCATGTATAAATATCATACCCCATCTGGAGACAAAACCATGGACGGTTTGGCCATGGCCTATCGTCTGGGCTTGCCCTTACGGGATATGGAAATGGTGCAGTTCCACCCAACGGGCTTGCTCGGTGGTGAGGGTACAAAAATGACGGGCACGGTGCTGGAAGAAGGCTTGCGCGGGGCAGGGGGCGAATTGCTCAACAGCCATGGCCGCCGCTTTATGTTCGACTACGATGATGCTGGTGATCGCGCCACCCGCGATGTGGTGAGCCGGGGCATCTATGCAGAAATGCGAAAAAATAATACATCCCCAAATGGTGGCGTTTATATTTCCATGAGCCACCTTGGTCCTGAAAACGTCCGAACAAAATTTCCAGGAATGGTCAAACGCTGTGCCGATAGCGGGTTTGATTTGGCGGCAGGTAAAGTCGAGGTCGTCCCAACTGCTCACTACTTTATGGGGGGCGTTATTGTTGATCCTGATACCCGCACCCAAATGGAGGGTCTTTATGTAGCGGGAGAAGACGCAGGCGGCGCTCATGGTTCAAACCGTTTGGGCGGAAATGGTGTAGCAAATTCTACTGTATATGGCGGCGTTGCGGGGGATGTGATGGCGACTGACATTGCAAAAATGGGCGCGTTACGAGAACCAGACGAAGCTGTACTGACGGCGGAAATTGATAGAGCCCAGCATCCGCTTTCAAAGAAGCCCGACCAAATCGCAGCACTGCGCGATGCGCTCCAAAATGCTATGTGGGAAGATGTTGGCGTGATGCGAACTAAAACTGGCATTATGCGCGGTCTGCGCCGTGTCGAAGAAATTGAGTTGGAACTTTTGGAGGCGGGCGTGGAAGGCAGCAATCTTGCGTTTAATTTGACATGGCATGATTGGTTGAACACCCAAAGCCTTGTTGAAATGTCGAAGGTTATTTCTGAAGCGGCACTGGAGCGAGAGAATTCTCGTGGCGCTCATTTCAGAGAAGATTTTCCTGAAAGTGGGGCAATGGAGGAGAGCTATTACACCGTCGCTCAATCAGGAAATGTGACACGAGAAGCGGTGCAGTTTACAATTGTTAAGCCGGGTGAAACACTGCTTGGTGACGACGAACCAGAAACCCTTGTGGGAGGCAATTGATGATCTCCATAGACCTAATTCAATCGACCGCTGAAACCTTGATGGACAAAGCCGCCATCGAAATTCCGCAGGACTATCTAGACGGCTTGAATAAGACGGCTGAGGTAGAAGACGGTGATCTATCGTCTTTCGTGTTGCAGGCCATGTTGGAAAATTATGAAGCCGCTAAAGAAGACCGCCGCGCTATGTGTGGGGATACGGGTTGCCCGCGCTGGTATGTAAAAATGGGCAATGAAGCCGCCATTGAGGGTGGCCCGATTGCATTAGAAGCCGCCCTTCGCCGCGCTACAGCCAACGCTACGAACGGCGTGCCACTGCGGCCAAATCGCGTGCATCCATTATGGCGCACCGACCATGACAACAACGTTGGCATTGGCGCGCCAGAAATTGAATATGGCTATGAACCGGGCGGTGATTGGGTTGACCTTACCACCGTCCACAAAGGCGGATTATTCGGTACAGACTACCGCATGTTATTTCCTTCCGACGGCATTGAGGGCATCAAGCGTTTCTACCTTGATTGCCTCGTTGCATTTGGAAAGCGCGGGCTCGCCTGCCAACCCGCTATCATGGGAATAGGTATTGGCGGTTCAAAAGATACTTGCATGGTGCTGGGAAAACGCGCCGCCTGTTTGCGCGTTGTCGGCGACAAAAACCCCGATCCTAAAATTGCAGAACTCGAAGATGAACTGAAAGAATTGGGTAATTCCATCGGTATGGGGGCGATGGGATTTGTTGGCAAATCCATGGTCATTGATTGCAATATTGAGGTTGGCTACTGCCACACGGGTGGAATGCAAATGAGCGTTCACGCTTTTTGCCTATCCTCCCGCCGCGCTGTCGCTCGCATCCATGGCGATGGCCGTGTGGAATACCGGACTGACCCAGAATGGTTCACCGATTACCAAAGAAGGGAGACAGTGGAATGGGAAACGCCCCAAAAGGCCCACGCCAAATTAGGCTAAGCACAACACCAACTCCCGAAGCCTTGGCCGAGTTAAAAATTGGCGATGTCGTCTATCTAGACGGTCTCATTTATACCGCCCGCGAAGGAGTGTATAAACGGGCGTTGGAAGAAAAAGCCAACATACCGATGGAGTTGCCAACTGAAAGCGCAACAAATTTTCATTGCTCCCCCGCCGCTGCTATCCGCGAAGATGGCAGTTATGATTTGGGCGCAGTGACCGCCACCGCATCGTTTAGATTTTCCAAATGGATTGGCGAGTGGATGGCAAAATCCGGCGCAAAAATTATCATCGGTAAGGGCGGCATGAGCAGTGAAGATTACAAGAAACATTTTGTCCCAAACGGTGCGATTTACCTAACCACCGTTGGCTACGGAACCGGTGCGCTTTTAGGGCGCGGAATTAAGCGGGTGAAGACGGTGCATTGGAATAAAGAGCTTGGGCTTGCTCAAGCCATGTGGGTTATGGAAGCCGAAAACATGGGGCCGTTTATTGTCGAATGTGACTTGAAAGGCAACAGCCTGTTCGAGCGCGAAAACGCCAAAATAGCAGCAGGTATAGAGCGTGCCTATGAGGGCACAAAACCCGCAACCCTAAAACGCTATGGCGAGACCGATGATCGTACAGACGAACTTATTTAGCTACAGTCGAACACATTATTAAATTGTTCCCGCAGTGCGTTTTTTTGTACCTTCCCCATCGCATTGCGTGGCAGTTCATTGAGCACAAAAATATGTTTGGGCTGTTTGAAACGGGCAATTAGGGGCTTGATGATCGCAAGCAGTTTCTCCGTATCCACGCTCGCGCCACTGTTCGCAACAACAACTCCAACGACACCTTCGCCAAAGTCTTTATGTGGCACGCCAATAACAGCCGATTCTAAAATACCGTCTTGATCGTCGAGCAGCAATTCAATTTCTTTCGGGTAAATGTTAAAACCGCCAGAGATGATCAAATCCTTCTCGCGACCAACAATCTGCACATAACCATCGGCATCAATTTTTCCCAAATCGCCGGTAATAAAAAATCCATCATCACGAAACTCTTCGGCTGTTTTTTCTGGCATTTTCCAATAGCCCGGGAATACATTTGGCCCCTTCACTTCGATGATACCGATAGCTTGTTTTCCAACCTCCTCGCCGGTTACGGCATCGCAAATCCGAAGTGATACTCCAGGTAATGGAAAGCCCACAGTTCCCGCTCGCCGCTCTCCATCGAATGGGTTGGAGGTATTCATATTAGTCTCAGTCATGCCGTAGCGTTCTAATACGCGGTGGCCAGTGCGCTCCTCAAACTCAATGTGTGTTTCAGCCAACAACGGCGCGCTACCTGAAACGAACAGCCGCATGTGAGAGACTAAATCGCGGTTAAATCGCTCATCATCCAACAGTCTTGTGTAGAAGGTAGGAACCCCCATAAGGCTCGTTGATTTTGGCAGATGCTCAATAACCGCATCCGTATTAAATCCACCGAGTAAAATGAGTGAAGCGCCTGAAAGCATAGCCACATTGGTTGCAACGAAGAGGCCGTGGGTATGATAAATCGGAAGGGCATGGAGCAACACATCGTCTTTCGTAAATTGCCATAGCCCTGCCAATGCTTGAGAGTTTGAGAGCAAATTATCGTGGGTCAGCATTGCGCCTTTTGAACGGCCTGTTGTTCCTGAGGTGTAAAGTATCGCGGCAAGATCATCGGCTTCGCGCGGGATATTCTCAAACGTCGTATCAAGATCAAGCCCCTCATCCAAAAGGCTGCCTGCAAAGACATCTGGCTTCGTATAGACACCCATAGTCTCTAAGCGAGCGTTGTTTTCCTTTGCAACATCAACAAGGCCATCGCGTTTTTCAGGGTCACAAATGAACAGGCTTGCCCCAGCGTTCGCAAGGAAATAGTCAACTTCATTTGCCGTATAGGCCGTGTTCAAGGGTAGGAATACGGCCCCTGTACGAACGCAGGCTAAATACAGCATGACCGCCTCTATGGATTTTGGAATTTGCACGGCAACGCGATCACCGGCCTCAACGCCCCACGAGACTAAGAGGTTCGCAAATTTACCGGAAACATCATGCACGTCTTGATAGCTGTAATATCGTGCAGGTGCATTTTTAGCCCCGGGGATTTCCGCGAATTGGCGTTCACGGGGGGGCGTTTTCAAGAGACCATCAAATAAATGGTTTTTCATAATCAGGGTTCCAGTGGCTTCGCGTTTCGTAGAAACTAGTGGCCAGTCTCTCTCTTGTCATCAGTTTGTTCTGACAAACGAACAGAAGTCTTGCCTTTGCGAAAGAACAGCGCAATATCCAAGAAAATGGAATCAATTATTCAAAGGCTCCAGCCATGTCCCTCAATTTCGGCCCCACACTTTTAGCCATTCCTGGCCCATCTATCATGCCAGAACGCGTACTACGCGCCATGCACCGCGCTTCACCCAATATCTATGAAGGAGAATTGATAGACCTTACAGATACCTTGTTTCCAGACTTGCAAACTGTCGCGCAAACAAAAAACGATGTGGCCATCTATATCGCCAATGGCCACGGGGCGTGGGAAGCCGCAATTAAGAATACACTGGTCGCGGGCGACAAGGTGCTGGTTCTTTCAACTGGACGGTTTGCCATAGGTTGGGCGGAGCTTGCAGATACCCACGGAATTGATGTTCAGCTGCTTGATTTTGGTATGCAAGGCGACGCAGACCCAGCACAGGTTGAGGCAGCCCTTCGCGCTGATACAAAAGGTGAAATCAAGGCTTTGTTGACGGTGCAAACAGACACATCATCTTCTGTAATCAACGATATTCCAATGCTTCGAGAGGCGATCAATAACGCTGGGCATGATTGCCTTTTCATGGTCGATTGTATTGCTAGCCTTGGTTGCGATCGTTTTGAAATGGATGCTTGGGGGGTAGACGTCATGGTAGCGGCTTGCCAAAAAGGACTAATGACCCCAGCTGGTTTGGCCTTCGTCTATTATAACGAAAAAGGCGAGGAAGCCCGTAAGCGCGCTAAACCTGGATATTATTGGGACTGGATACCACGCACCCGCGGCGATATGTTCTATCAACAATTTGCGGGAACAGCCCCTACCCATCACCTCTTTGGTCTGCGCGAAGCGCTTGATATACTCGTTCACGAGGAGGGCATTGAAAATGTTTGGGCCCGCCATAAAACAATCGCAACGGCTTATTGGGCCGCTGTTGATGCTTGGGGTGAAGGTGGTGAAATGCATCACAATATTCCAACAAAAGAAAAGCGCTCAACAGCCGTATCAACAATCGCAACAGGCACGGGTGATGCAAAGCGCCTACGCCAATGGACTGAACACAAAGCGGGAATGACCCTCGGAATCGGCCTTGGGTTTGGTGAAGTCGACTCGGATGATTACGACCGCCATTTCCGCATTGGTCATATGGGTCATCAAAATGTCCCCATGGCGATGGGTGTGATCGGCGCGATTGAGTGCGGACTCAAAGCACTGAATATACCCCATGGGGAAGGAGCTGCTTCGGCAGCGGCAGCCGTTATTGCGGCGGTCGGATGATGTTGATTAAATAAAAAACATAACATGTTATCTTTTTCCTTGAGTTGCTGGTTTGAATCGGCAATTATATAAAATCATTGGAGTGATATGCGCTTACTAATGCGTGTGTTAATAAGGCAAAGCCTGCTGATGAATTTTAACTCGGAGGAGAATTCCATGACGACTATTTTGAAAAAAGCCGCTGGTTTGGGTGTTGCTGCACTACTTGCATCAACAATCGCCACTGCAGCGTTTGCACAAGAGGTTACACTCAAGCTGCATCACTTCTTGCCACCGCAAGCTAACGTACCAAAACTTATTCTTGATGTATGGGCCGACAAAGTTGAAAAAGCATCTGGCGGCAAAATGGCCATCAAACGCTATCCAACAATGCAACTGGGCGGCAAGCCACCAGAATTGATGGACCAAGCAATCGACGGTGTTGTCGACATTTCTTGGGCCGTTGTTGCCTATTCGCCAGGTCGTTTCCCACGGTCAGAAGTTTTTGAATTACCCTTTATTATGACAAACGCCGAAGCAGCATCTGCTGCCTACTGGACAATGTTTGAAAAGCACATGAAGGACACCGAGTTTAAGGATGTGAAAATCCTCGGTACTTGGGTTCACGGCCCAGGCCTTATCCATACAAAAAGCCCAGTTAAGACTATGGCTGACATGAAGGGCATGAAAATCCGTGGCGGTTCTCGCTTGGTCAACAAGCTTCTCGAACGTTTGGGTGCTACTCCTGTTGGCATGCCTGTCCCTGCTGTTCCTTCTGCCCTTTCAAAAGGTGTTATCGATGGAACAACAATTCCATGGGAAGTAACCGGCGCTTTGAAAGTTCCTGAGCTGGTCAAGAACCACACAGAGTTTTCAAATAAATCACTTTATACTTTGACCTTCGTTCTCGCTATGAACAAAGCAAAATATGAAGGCCTTCCCGCTGATTTGAAAAAAGCGATTGATGATAATTCTGGTGCAGCATTCTCTGCATTCGCTGGTAAGACCCAACAGGGGGCCGACGCACCTGCCCGTGCAAAGGCCGTTGAATTGGGTAATAACATCATCACCTTGAACGATGAAGAAGTTGCAAAGTGGCGTGAAGCTGCCCAGCCAATTTACAACGAATGGCTCGCTGACATGAAGGCAAAAGGCATTGATGGCGAAGGACTTCTTGCTGAAGCCCAAGCTTTGATCAAAGCAAACACAAAGTAAGTTCTGTTTTAGAGCTTTTAAGGGCAGGCTTTTATAGCCTGCCCTTATTTTATCAGGCCTCTTTTTTCAGCATCAAAAATTTGGATGCTGAAAAATGAATTCTGATTGTTGGGAAGGGCGAGCATGCATAATACAATGATGAAAATGGCAAAGCTCATGGGCATGCTTGGTGGTTTGGTGCTTTTTGCACTGATTGCCGTCACGACCCTCAGTGTGATTGGACGAATGTTAAACACAATCGGCCACAGCTTTGCCTTCCTCGAAAGTACTTTGACAATCTTTGGCCCTATCAAGGGTGACTACGAGATTGTGGAGGCTGGCGTTGCTTTTGCGATCATGGCTTTCTTTCCTTGGTGCCAATTGAACCGCAGCCACGCAAGTGTAGAGCTTTTCACATCTATGCTGCCCACCTCCGCCAATCGTTTTCTCGCACTTATCTGGGAGCTTGTTTTTGCCCTCGTTCTCATGCTTTTAGCTTGGCGTCTTTACGTTGGGATGTTGGCTAAGATGCGCTATGGCGAAACAACATTCTTACTACAATTTCCAATTTGGTGGGGCTATGCAGCCTGTGCCTTTGCCGCTTTTATTGCGGCAATCGTCGCTGCTTATTCTGTGTATTTACATGGCAAAGAATTGATCGCGGGTGAAGACCTTGTTGATATAGACCGGAGTTTAGGACATTGAGTGAACTACAATTTGGCATGTTATCTATGCCTGTCTTACTCGTACTAATTTTCCTGCGCATGCCAATTGGTCTTGCAATGTTGATCGTTGGTCTTGGCGGAACTGCTTGGGTGACAGGGGGATCACTCGTGGTTCTTGCCAAACTCAAAACAGAAACTTTCACCACCTTCTCTAGCTACTCATTATCCATTGTCCCCTTGTTCCTACTCATGGGCCAATTGGCGACTTTGGGTGGCATGTCGGCGGCACTTTTCAAAGCAGCCGAGACTTGGCTTGGTCATAAAAAAGGTGGCGTAGCAATGGCGGCAATTGGAGCTTGCGCCGGTTTTGGTTCAATTTGTGGATCGTCACTCGCGACCGCAGCAACCATGGGGCAGGTCGCCTTGCCAGAGTTGAAACGCTACGGTTATTCGGGTGGTCTTTCCACCGCGACACTTGCGGCAGGTGGAACACTGGGTATCTTGATCCCGCCTTCTGTTGTCTTGGTGATCTATGCAATATTAACTGAGCAAAACATTGCGAAGCTTTTCCTCGCTGCCTTTATTCCAGGTTTTCTAGCCGCTCTTGGTTACATGATTACCATCCGCCTCTATATGTATTTTAATCCGGGCAGTGCGCAGGTTCGTCAGCGGGTGGCTTACATAGATCGCTTCAAAGCGCTTTTTGATGTGTGGCCTGTGTTGATTATTTTCTTCCTCGTTGTTGGCGGTATTTATTTGGGTTGGTTTACGCCCACAGAAGCCGCCGCCATTGGCGCCGCTGGTACGGGTATTATTGCTTGGGTAAATGGCGGTCTAACCAAAAACGGTTTGGTAGAATCCATTATGGCAACGGCCTCAAACACGGCCATGATTTTCATCATCATTTTGGGTGCGGGTTTTTACAATGCCTTCCTTGCACTCACCCAAGTGCCACAAGAAATATCAACCTACATAATCTCCCAAGGGTTCAGCCCATGGATTGTATTACTTATAATTCTTGGATTGTATTTGATCTTCGGTTGCGTGATGGACAGTCTTTCAATGATATTCCTCACGATCCCAATCTTCTTCCCAATTATTTCGGAATTAGACTTCGGCCTGACCTCAGAAGAAACCGCAATTTGGTTTGGTATCTTGGTGCTCATAGTTGTGGAGGTGGGGCTTATCACGCCACCGGTGGGGATGAATCTATTCGTTATCAACGCGATGGATAAGAAGACCCGAATTGTCGACACCTATAAAGCGGTACTCCCTTTTGTGGCTTCAGACATCATCCGCACAGGCATTTTGGTAGCTTTCCCAAGCATCACCCTTGTGTTGATGAGGTGGTTTTATTAGCAATCGACTGACTGGTTGATAGTGAATTATAATGCAAGTTGCGCTTAGCTGTGGCGGCATTATACTGCATTGTAAGAGCTCTCAGTAATACGGCTAATTAATGTCTAAAGCGATAGACTTCCAAACGGATCCCAGCACATATCGCCACTGGCGGGTGGAGTATGAGGGAGCTGTGGCTCGGCTTATCATGGACGTTGATGAGCAAGGCGGGCTGTTTGATGGTTATGAGTTGAAGCTCAATTCCTACGATCTTGGGGTAGATATTGAGTTGGCAGATGTGGTGCAGCGGATGCGATTTGAACATCCAAAAGTTGGCGCCGTGGTCATGCAATCAGGCAAAGAAAAAGTATTTTGTGCAGGTGCAAACATTCGCATGTTGGGTGGCGCGGAACACTCCCATAAGGTCAATTTTTGTAAGTTCACCAATGAGACACGTAATACCTTTGAGGCGGCGGGGCGCGAGTCTGGGCAGCATTATTTAGCCGCCATTAAAGGGGCTTGCGCAGGCGGTGGCTATGAGTTGGCGCTGGCTTGCGATGAAATTTATATGACCGATGATGGCTCTACTTCGGTGGCCTTGCCAGAGGTTCCGCTGCTCGCCGTTTTGCCAGGTACAGGCGGGCTAACCCGCATCACCGATAAACGAAAAATGCGCCGCGACTTGGCCGATGTTTTTTGCTCGGTTGAGGAGGGAATAAGAGGTAAGCGCGCTAAGGATTGGAACTTGGTAGACGCTGTTGTCGCTAATTCAAAGTTCGATGATTTTGTCACGCAAAAAGCAATCGCCTATGCCGAAAAGGCAAAGGGGCAGACAAGCAGAATTGGTATTAAATTAAATGAATTAGATCGCACCTTTCACGAAGATGGTTCGATTACCTATTCACTTGTTGAAGTGGAAATTGATAGGGCAAAAGGCCTGGCCACAATCACCCTTTCTGGCCCCAAGGAGGACGCTCCTTCTTCAATTGAAGAGCTTCATAAGCAAGGAGATCAGTCTTGGATGCTGCGGTTGGCGCGTGAGTTAGACAACGCAATTTTGCATCTGCGGTTCAACGAGTTAGAAATAGGCGTTTTGATTTTTAAAACCGTTGGAGACCCTGCCAAGGTGATCTCGCACGAAAAGCAATTATTAGAAAATCGTGAAAACGATTGGCTCTCAAGCGAAATACTCTTGTACTGGAAACGGGTGCTCAAACGGGTCGATCTCACCTCCCGTTCGCTCGTCGCATTGGTAGAAAACGGCTCCTGTTTTGCCGGGTTTTTGGCTGAACTCCTGTTTGCCGTAGACCGCAGCTACATGATGGAAGGAGAGTTCGATGAGGACAACCGCCCAACCGCTTCGCTCACGCTCACAGCTTCCAACTTCGGTTCTTTTCCCATGTCGAACGATCTAACAAGGTTGCAAACCCGTTTCCTTGGTGACCCTGAAAAGGTGGGGGAAGCTCAGGCGAACATTGGTAATTCCCTTGAGGCTGACGAAGCCGATCAGCATGGACTTGTCACCTTCATCTACGACGATATTGATTGGGAAGATGAGGTTAGAATTTTCCTAGAGGAGCGGGTAAGTTTCTCCGCCGATGCCATGACTGGCATGGAAGCCAATTTGCGTTTTCCCGGTCCTGAAACAATGGAAACCCGCATTTTTGGCCGCCTTACTGCATGGCAAAATTGGATTTTTCAACGGCCAAGTGCAGTTGGCGAAAAAGGTGCATTGCAACGATATGGAACTGGAAAACGCGGCGAATACGACAAGCGACGCGTATAATTATTTATAAAGAGGAATTGAAACAATGGCCGGCATAAGCACTGTAGAATACGACACCCTAATCCCCAATAACGTAAACCTATCGTCCGATAAGCGCGTGCAAAAAGCGTTGGAAAAATGGCATCCAGGTTACATTACTTGGTGGAACGATCTCATTCCCCAAGAATTCCAAAATAGCCTCGTGTATCTGCGCACAGCCGTTAGCGTTGATCCAAAAGGGTGGGCGAAATTTGATTACGTAAAAATGCCCGAATATCGTTGGGGAATTCTCCTCGCCCCACAGGTTGAAGATCGGGTTATTCCTTGCGGTGAGCATATGGGCGAAACCGCATGGCAAGAAGTTCCGGGCGAGTATCGCTCCCTCATGCAACGACTTATTGTTATCCAAGGCGATACCGAGCCGGGTTCCGTTGAACAACAGCGGTTCCTTGGAAAAACTGCGCCTTCCTTGTACGATATGCGTAACCTGTTTCAGGTCAACGTTGAAGAGGGCCGTCACCTTTGGGCAATGGTTTACCTCTTGCAAAAATATTTTGGCCGCAATGGCCGTGAAGAAGCTGATGATCTTCTGCTCCGCTCCTCCGGCTCAGAAGAAGCACCCCGCATGCTCGGTGCATTCAATGAAGAAACGCCTGATTGGCTGTCCTTCTTTATGTTCACCTATTTCACAGACCGCGATGGTAAAATGCAATTAGAAGCTTTGGCGCAATCAGGTTTCGACCCGCTTTCTCGCACCTGTCGCTTTATGCTGACAGAAGAAGCCCACCATATGTTTGTCGGGGAAACCGGCGTTGGTCGCGTTATCCAGCGCACCTGTGAAGCGATGAAAGAGGCTGGTATTGAAGACCCCAACGATATTGATAAAATCCGCGCCCTTGGGGTGATTGACCTTCCAACCATTCAGAAAAAACTGAACATGCACTACACTTTGTCGCTCGATTTATTCGGGCAAGAAGTTTCTACCAACGCCGCCAATGCTTTTAATTCTGGCATCAAAGGCCGGTACATGGAAAATCGTTTAGATGATGATCACAAACTAAATGATGCCACCTATGCTGTCAGCCAATTTGAAGACAGCAAGATATTTAGGGCTGAAGTCCCAGCTCTAACTGCCATCAATATGCGCCTTCGTGATGACTATGTTCGCGATGCCGCAGGCGGTGTTGGGCGTTGGAATAAAGCGATCCAAAAGCTTGGTGTCGAGTTCGAGCTCTATATTCCCCATGAAGGGTTTAACCGCGATATTGGCGTGTTCAAAGGCAAGCCGATTGATCCTCAAGGGGTGGTTATTAGCGAGGACGATTTTGCTCAAAAGATCACAGAATGGCTGCCTTCAAAAGAAGATGGCGCATTCATTCAATCACTCATGGTTCCCTGCACAGAACCTGGGAAATACGCTGGTTGGATTGCTCCGCCAAAAATGGGCATAGATAATAAACCCGGTGACTTCGAGTATGTAAAACTACATATGGCCTAGACTCTTACATTAGGAAACGCCATGGGCGAACCAACCAAACAACACCTGATTGATCCAGAAATCTGCATCCGCTGCTACACCTGCGAGATGACTTGCTCGATTGGGGCGATCACTCACAACGACGACAATGTGGTCGTTGATTTCGAAGCCTGCAACTTCTGCATGGATTGCATACCCGTGTGCCCAACGGGCTCCATTGATGAATGGCGCGTGGTGACAAAGCCCTATTCAGTCGATGAGCAATTTGGCTGGTTGGAAATGCCAGAACAAGAGGCGTTTTCTACAACTGCCTCAGAAGCCAATACCTCTATCGAAGCTCTAGATGATGAAATGGCTAAGCTGTTAGCTGAAGCCCATGCGGGGGCAGGTGGTAAGGCAAAACCCCCAGCATCAGCTTCTAAGCCCTCAATCAATTTGTATACAATTGGCAAGCCAGCAGAAGCCACCATGCAAGGAAACTACCCGCTAACGAATGATCCAAGTCACGATGTTCGGCATATCATTTTGGACATGGGCGCGCTTCCATTTCCTGTTCTTGAAGGGCAAAGCATTGGCATCATACCGCCCGGAACAGATGCAAAAGGTAAACCGCATTTGCCAAGGCTCTATTCTGTTTCCAGCCCTCGTGATGGGGAGCGCCCCAATTATAATAATCTCTCGCTCACGGTAAAACGAGACGAGCAGGGTGTTTGTTCAAATTATATCTGCGATCTTGAGAAGGGCGCTAGGGTTCAAGTTACAGGCCCATTCGGTTCTACATTCTTGATGCCCAGCGATAGCAAAGCAAAGATATTGATGATTTGTACAGGTACAGGTTCCGCCCCCTTCCGTGGCTTTACCATGCACCGCCAGCGCACTGATCCAGGGGCAAACAATCCAATGACATTAGTTTTCGGCGCTCGCACCCCAGACCAGCTCCCTTATTTTGGTCCCTTAAATAAAGTGCCAGAATCTATGCTACAAAAACACTTTGTATTCAGCCGTGCTGATGGTGAAGAAAAACGCTATGTTCAAGACCAATTACGCGAAATGGAAGACGAGATCTCAGCATTGCTAGAAGATCCCAACGGCTATATTTATATCTGTGGGCTTCGCGCCATGGAGGAAGGGGTTGATGCAGCTATGACCAATATCGCGGAAATCATTGGCCAACAATGGCACGCCTTACGTGACACTATGCGCGATGAGGGACGTTTTCATGTGGAAACGTATTAACTGGAAATCTATTGATGAAATCCACGGATAATCAAAGCGTAGAAAATTTTGTCGCTGGTGTAGGCGAGAAGGTTCGAATAGCCCGTCACGAGAAAGGTGTCTCGAGGCAACTTCTTTCTGAAAAATCAGGAATTTCGTTGCGTTATCTTGCCCAGTTAGAAAAAGGCAAAGGCAATATTTCAATCGCTCTTCTTTACAAGCTGGCGCATTCCCTTGAGCTACAACCTGACTGGTTTTTACGAGTGGGGAATGCTCCCGCAATTGAGCCAAAAAAGATATGCCTAATCGGATTACGAGGCGCTGGAAAATCTACATTGGGTCAATATCTGGCGAAAAAACTGTCGATTGAATTTGTTGAGCTCAACAGCATTATTGAAAATCTTAGTGGGATTCCCGTTGCAGAAGTGATGGAACTTTATAGTGAAGAGGGATATCGCCGCTTTGAAAGAGAAGCACTAGAGGTGATCGCAAAAAAGCAAGGCAATTTGGTTTTTGCCGTTGGCGGCGGCATTGTTCATGAGCCAAGAACGTTCGCCTATCTTATTGATACATTTCATGCCCTGTGGATTAAGGCGACCCCGCAAGAACACATGCAACGTGTAATAGATCAAGGTGATGAACGCCCAATGGCAGGAAATCCCAAGGCCATGGAAGAGCTGAAATTTATACTGGCCAACCGTGAGGCGCTGTATTCTCGGGCAGACATAATAATTGATACAAGTGGTAAGCCGTTAAAAGCCAGTAAATTGGATATGGTTGAAGCAATCAAGCAACTCGGCATCGTTTAGGGCTTGTCGCAGGACATAATGCTGATAAGCTCGTCGTAACTTGAAATATGGGTTTGTTCGCACCTCCAAATATGTGGGAAGCGGTGTGTAGCAGACAAGTGAACCGGTGTCCGAAGATAACCTGGAGGGAATGCCCTCCAAGCGGCCGGGAATGAATACTAAAGGCGTTAGTGCTGTTACGGGTGAAAACCCATCGCAAAAACGCTTAAAGAACCGACGGAACCGCTGGCGTAAGCGCAAGAGGAAGTCGGAAAATGGTGTTCAGGCCGATAATGCAAGCAATGCCGCATCTGCCCAACAGCAGAGTAGCGAGGGTGCGCCTCAAAACACCAGTGAAGCTGTGCATGAAGGTGCGCTTGATAAGCGGCGTACCCGTCGTCCTGGCCGGAAACAGGCTTCCCCTGAGCCAGCGGTAGTAACTGACCAACCTCAAGCCGAGCGCCCCAAACATCACCAACAGCCCCATAAAGGTAGCGGTAACAAGACTCCTCGTCCAAAAGTGGATGCCTATGCAGCTCTTGATCTTGGCACAAACAATTGTCGTTTATTGGTGGCAGTTCCTCAACAGCCTGGCCGCTTTAAGGTCATCGACGCTTTCTCTCGCATCGTTCGTTTAGGGGAGGGGCTGGGAGCGTCAGGCCGCTTGAGCGATGAAGCAATGGATAGGGCCGTTGAAGCCTTGAAAGCCTGCGCTGCGAAATTGGATAATAGAAAAGTCCGCGGTGTTCGATTGATTGCGACTGAAGCTTGCCGCCAAGCCAGCAACGGTAGTGCTTTCTTAGAACGAGTAAAACAAGAAGCAGGCCTTGATCTTGAGCTCATCTCGCGAGAGGCCGAGGCTAAATTAGCTGTGGCTGGTTGTGCTTCCTTGGTAGATAGGGAAGCCAAGGGTGTTGTTTTATTTGATATTGGTGGCGGCTCATCCGAGCTTGCCCTCTTGGAATTAGGAAAACGCAAGCGCCATGATTTATCCGATGCGATTGTTTCATGGACTTCACTTCCTCTAGGGGTTGTAACACTTTCTGAAAAATACGGCGGCGGTAAAAAAGTAACCCGTGCCGTATTCGAAGCCATGGTCGCCGAAGTGGATGCACTGCTTGCTAATTTTGAAGGTAAGGACGCTTTGGCTGCCGCGGCTGAGCAAGGCGAAATACATTTGCTGGGAACCTCGGGAACAGTAACGACCCTTGCTGGTATTCATCTTAAATTACCGCGCTATGATAGGCGACAGGTAGATGGTGTTTGGATGGCTTCTAAAGAAGTCGATGCCATGATAGAAGCTTTAGTCGATATGAGTTTCGAAGAACGGGTGAAGAATCCGTGTATTGGCCATGACCGTGCAGATTTGGTATTGGCTGGTTGTGCGATCTTGATTGCGATACAAAAACAATGGCCTTGCCCCCGCTTGCGTGTGGCAGATCGCGGACTGCGAGAAGGGCTTCTTACAGAAATGATGAACGCCGATAAAGTTTGGCAAAGACGAAACAAACACAACCGGCATCGCCGTAGTAAACAGCGTAAAAACAACGAAGTGAAGAAATAAGACGATGGCTAAGAAAACTAATCACGGCGGATCAGGTGGACGCGGCGAAGGCGGTAACCGAGGTGTGAGCGATCGCATGATGCACACCAAAGTAAAGACCGCTCGGGGTCGCAAGATTTCCTCCACCCTATGGTTACAACGGCAGCTAAACGACCCCTATGTGCAGCGTTCCCGCGCCGATGGGTATGCATCCCGCGCGGCCTATAAGCTGTTGGAAATTGATGAGCGATATCAGATACTCAAACCTGGGCAAAGAATTGTCGACTTGGGCGCAGCACCCGGCGGTTGGTGTCAGGTAGCTGCCACGAAGGTTGAGTCAACGATCGAGAATATTCGTGTTGTTGGTATTGATTATCTCGACATGGATCCCGTTTCTGGCGCAACCATTTTGAAGAAAGATTTTCTTGATGACGATGCGCCTGATGCAATAATGGAAGCTCTTGGCGGCCATGCCCCAGATTTTGTCATGTCAGATATGGCGGCCCCGACGATTGGTCACCGTCGCACCGACCATATAAGAACAATGGCACTGGTTGAGGTTGCGTTAGATTTCGCCCTACAGGTGTTGAAACCGGGTGGGCATTTTCTTACCAAGACTTTCCAAGGTGGAACGGAAAAACACTTGCTCGATTTAATGAAGAAAAACTTCAAAACCATCCATCATGTTAAGCCTCCAGCCAGCCGCGCAGATTCTGTCGAGCTATATTTGCTGGCAAAGGATCGTAAGTAATTATTTTTTCTTACGTTTAGACTTGCGGACTGAACCCGTTACAGTTTTGTCAGTATTCCCTTTTCTCAGCCATGCTGCGAAGCTTTTCAAACTGGACTTTTTCTTCACCTTAGGTTTGCGCGCGGTTTTGGTTTTTGTCTTCTTGCGCCGCCGCAATTTTTTCTTTTTCGGGCGGGCTTTGGATTTATTCACACGAGAAGAGCTGGCTTCATTTGCCCATCTAAACAACGATTTTTTCTTTTTTGTGACCCGTACCCGGGAAACCGTCTTACGTTTTTTCTTACTAATGGAGCCGGTTGGCTTGTTTTTGAAAATTGACGCTTCACCAAACAACGACCACTGCTGAGGCTTCGAAGTCTTCTTTCGTAAAGAAGCGAGCTTACGTTTTACGATTTTTCTTTTAGAGCTTGGGCGTTTTTTCCGAGAAAGCGATGCAACAGGAACCGCGTGCCGTCCAGAACCACCGCTACGCAAATGTACAATTTTATACCCACCCTGCTTCAAGCGACGCAGTAGCAAAGGGAGCGCGCTAGCGGTTTTTGGCTGAATGTCGTGGAGTAAAATAACGCCACCACCACTTGTTTTTAGATCGCGCATGACCCGCGCAACCATGGCTTCGCCTGTACCGCTTTTCCAATCTTGGCTCATCACTTCTGCTGAAAGAGAAAGTAGCTTCTTGCGCTTTAATATACCGTCCAAAGCGGCATTTCGTGCGAGATAAGGATACCGAAACAACTTAGTGCTGCTGGTTTTGTAAGGCCCAAGGGCAGCACGAACAGAATATATACCAGCCGCAATATTGCGTTGAGCATCAGCAAGTGAAGCATGGGTAAGGTCGCGATGTCGCTGGGTGTGGTGGGCAATTGTATGCCCGGAACGCGCCATACGTTGTAGCAATTTAGGATTAGCCCGTGCCATCTCTCCAACCACGAAGAACGTCGCTTTGGTACATTCATTCGCAAGGGCCGTTAAAACGCGCGGTGTCGTGGCACTGTTAGGGCCATCATCAAAGGTGAGAACGACTTCTTTTTTTCGCAGACCAATACCGCCACTAGGCCCCGCCCCAAGGTAGGTTTGGAATGTGCGCAAATTGATGGTGCGCGAGATGCCCATGCAGGCGTGAGCAATAGAAATATTGGCTATGATGAGTGCGAGAACGCCGAGCCATATTTTAACAACACGAGTTGTCATCGTTTTCCCCGATATAATAAAGAAATGGGTGGCTGTACTGAAAACGAATCAACCGCTGGAAAAGCCAGCATTTCGATTAGATAAGATTGGCGTTAAAGCTCAGTTAATACGGCGGGGGCTTAGCATAGGCTAATTCATCAACACCTATTGGCCCGGAGTCAGATTTATTCCTTTACTAAGGTCGCCTCATCATGGTAGCGGGACGCGTCAAACAAGCATGTTGTTAATTGTAGCAATATTGCCCCACAAAGCAGTTTCTCAAAGCTGCCACCGCTGATGAGGTTTGACACAATGGCCAAGATTATTTCCACCGCAACAGGCGAGATGGCTCTCACCTTTGACGATGTTCTTTTGCAACCAGGGCACTCTGAAGTTATGCCCGCTTCGGTTGATTTAACCAGCCGAGTAACCCGCGATATTACACTCACTTTGCCGATACTTTCCGCGGCGATGGATACGGTTACAGAAAGCAAACTAGCAATCGCGATGGCTCAAGCCGGCGGCATGGGGGTTATCCATCGTAACTTAACCCCCATCGAACAGGCTGAGGAAGTTCTCCAAGTCAAAAAGTTTGAATCGGGCATGGTGGTGAACCCCGTAACAATTGGCCCCGACGCAACACTAAGGGATGCTCAGGACTTAATGCGCACCTATAGCATTTCCGGCATCCCAGTTGTTGAAAACGGTAAAACGGGCGGCCACTATAAAGGACGTTTGGTTGGTATTCTCACCAACCGCGACGTGCGTTTTGCCTCCGACCCAAAACAAAAAGTCTATGAGTTGATGACCAGCGAAGGTCTGGTTACCGTGCGTGAAGGGGTGAGCCAAGGCGATGCGAAGAAACTTCTTCACCAGCACAGAATAGAAAAATTGTTGGTGACAGACAAAGCAGGTAATTGTACGGGCTTGATTACGGTCAAGGACATGGAGAACAGCAAGCTTCACCCTAACGCCACCAAAGATGAAACAGGCAGCCTACGTGTGGCCGCTGCTACCACGGTTGGTCCCGATGGCATTGAACGGGCCGAACGGTTGATTGACGCTGGTGTTGATCTACTCGTTATTGATACGGCTCATGGCCATTCTCAACGGGTGTTAGACGCTGTTGCTGAGGTGAAGAAACTCTCTAGCAATGTGCGTATTGCGGCTGGGAATGTTGCCACGGCTTCAGGCACGCAAGCGCTAATTGATGCGGGGGCCGACTGTGTGAAAATCGGCATTGGCCCAGGCTCCATCTGCACCACCCGCATGGTGGCAGGCGTTGGTGTGCCGCAGCTCTCTGCCATTATGGGCGCTGTTGAAGTCGCTAATAAAGCCGATATCCCCATCATCGCAGATGGCGGCATAAAATATTCAGGCGATATGGCAAAAGCACTTGCCGCAGGCGCATCAATCGCCATGGTTGGCTCTTTGCTCGCAGGTACAGACGAAAGCCCTGGCGAAGTCTACTTGCACCAAGGCCGCTCTTTTAAATCCTATCGCGGTATGGGTTCGGTTGGCGCAATGGCTCGCGGCTCGGCGGATCGTTATTTTCAATCAGAGGTTACAGATGAGTTGAAGCTCGTACCAGAAGGCATTGAGGGGCAGGTTCCCTATAAGGGACCTGTAAGTTCTGTTCTTCACCAACTAGCGGGTGGTCTTCGAGCCTCAATGGGGTATGTTGGAGCCGCAACACTAAAAGATTTTGCTGAGCGTGCCGAGTTCGTTCGTATATCAACCGCAGGCCTATCGGAAAGCCATGCGCACTCCGTGAGCATTACCCGCGAAAGCCCGAACTACTCAGGGCGCTAAAGACAACAAAAGGAATATAACATGAGTAACACAGCAATTTTTTGGCCCGTGCTATTACAAGCGGCCCTGACTTTCGTAGTCTATTTCTTGATGGCAAAGGTGCGCTTTGGTTTGGTGAAAGGCGGTGAGGTTAAGCCTTCAGAATTCCGTACCTACGAGAACGAACACGTCGAAAGCCGTAAATGGAGCCGCTCTGTCGCAAACCAGTTTGAAACTCCTGTTTTATTTTATGCAGTCTGCATCATGGCATTTGTAACGGCTAATGTTGATACCGTTATGCTAGCACTGGCTTGGGGCTATTCTATCGTCAAAACGGGGCATGTTTATCTTCATGTTACCGCCAACCGTATTAAGTATCGCCAACCTGTATTCACATTGGCCTTGCTTATTCTCATGGCACAATTTATCTGGTTCGCAATCAAGCTAATGGGCTAAGCTCATCGTTATAGTATAGGTTAAAAGTACAATGAGATTAGGTGGGCGTATTCAAGCCGCAATTGAAGTGTTGTCCGATATGGATAAACGCAAGCGGCCAGCATCCGAGGCATTAAAGGCTTGGGGGCTGGATCACCGTTTTGCGGGTTCTGGCGACCGCGCAGCGATTGGCAATATTGTCTATGATGCCCTGCGCAAAAAAAGCTCTACCCAATATTTAATGGGATCAGACAGCATCCGCCGTTTAGTCTTTGGCACGTTGTTGCGCGATTGGGGCTTTGACCCGCAATCTTTGAACGCCGAATTAGAAGGCGATAAATTTGCGCCCGATCAATTGTCTGATGAGGAAATAGAAGCCTTTACCAGCCGTAAGCTGGCTGATGCTCCACCTCACATTCAAGCCGACATACCTGAATGGTTGGTGTCTTCTTTCGAAGCTAATTTCGCAGAAAGCTGGATAGAAGAAGCACAAGCCTTCACAGCCCGACCGCCAGTTGATTTGCGTGTGAACACGTTGAAAACAACTCAAGACAAGCTCGCTAAGAACTTGGGGAAGGCTCTATCTAAACACGAGCTAACCTTAACTGCTATTGCACGCAACGGGTTGCGCATTGCTGCTGGCACAGGGCCATCACGTCAGCCCAATGTTCAAATTGAAGCCAGTTTCCAAACGGGCCGCTTCGAAGTGCAAGACGAGGGTAGCCAAATTGTTGCTGATCTTGTGTTTGCTCGGCCAGGTGAACAGGTTCTGGATTTTTGCGCGGGCGCTGGTGGCAAGACCTTGGCCATGGCTGCAACTATGGAAAATAAGGGGCAAATCCACGCCTATGATTCTGACAAAAACCGCCTAAAGCCAATTTTTGAACGTCTACGCCGCGCAGGAATTCGCAACGCGCAAGTCCATAGCCCAGACGATGACTTTTCTGATCTAATTGGATGCATGGATAGGGTTGTCGTCGATGCTCCTTGCACAGGAACAGGCACTTGGCGTCGCCACCCCCACGCTAAATGGAAACTGACCAAAGAGACCTTAGAGCATCGCCTAACTGAGCAAGAAGAAGCCTTGAGCGAGGCCGCGCCTTTTGTAAAAGTTGGCGGTTATTTGGTCTATATAACTTGCAGTGTCTTGCCCGAAGAAAATGAAAACCAAATAAACTCCTTCATAGAAGACAACCCACAATTTGAGTTGTTGTCCGTTGGAGAAGTTTGGCAAGATTTATTTGGTTTTGATAAGCCGCAACCATGGTCGTCTGACATGAAAACAGTGACCCTCACGCCGGCCTCCACAAACACTGATGGATTTTTCTTTTCCGTAGCGGAGCGGAAGAGCTAAAGAGTAGCGGAACGGAAGAGCTAACAAATCATATGTGCGAAAACGCACACTCTGGTCTCACTGCTCTATTATTTGCCCGTCACAATCCCTAAGAAAACCCATGGATTGGCTTGGGATAATTATTGAACAATTTGCCACCCCCGGCAAGCTGGTGGGGCATTTGTCTTATGTGTTGCTTATAGCATCCATGATGATGCGCTCTATGAAATGGCTACGGGTCATTGCAATTGGCGCAGGTGTTGTCTCTGCATTCTACGGCTACTTTTTCCTCAAAGACTTCGTCACAGTGTTTTGGGAAATTATATTTGTGACGGTCAACCTCATTCAACTCCTGTTGCTTGAATTTGAAAACCGTCGAGCTAAATTTACTGATGATGAACAGCGTTTTATTCAATACGCGATACCAGGCGTTGAGCGCGCCCATGCCAAGCGTTTGTTGCGTTTAGCAAAGTGGGAAGAATTTGAAGCAGGAACTGTTTTGACGACTGAAGGAGAGCCTGTTGAAAACCTAATTTTCGTCCTCGAAGGGGCTATACGACTCGATAAAGCAGGGAACATGGTTGGTGTTTGTGGCCATGACGATTTCATCGGCGAGATAGATTTCATGCAAGGTAGGGGGGCAACTGCTAGCGCCCTCGTAACGAACTCAGCCCGTTGTTTTAGTTTTGATCCGGCTCTTTTGAAGGCGCTGTTAGCCAAGGACGACAGCCTGCGGCATGCTCTGGAATCTAGTTTCAACCGCAATCTGGTGAATAAATTGGTGAAATCCAACGAAACCGTGAATATCTAGCGGCATATTCACAATAGATATTGCGCCAAGCTCAATGCTTGAATAAAGCCTTGTCATGGCAGACATCATTACACCTCATCCCCAATCCGTTCTTATCATCGACTTTGGTTCGCAGGTAACGCAGCTTATTGCGCGCCGTGTTCGCGAGGCTGGAATCTATTGCGAGATAATTCCTTTTAATACAGCCGTTGAAGCGTTCGAGAGAATGGCCCCGAAAGCGGTGATATTTTCTGGAGGTCCTGCCTCCGTGTTTGATGAGGATTCGCCCCGTGCGCCCCAAGCGGTGTTTGATTCAGGTGTTCCGATTTTGGCCATTTGCTACGGCCAGCAAACGCTTTGCACACAATTGGGTGGCAAGGTTGAGGGCGGCCATCACCGTGAGTTTGGCCGTGCTGATGTGGAAATTAAAAAATCCAGCCCCTTATTCGAAGGTTTCTGGGACGTTGGCAAAAGCTATCCCGTTTGGATGAGCCACGGCGATAGGGTGACGCAACTACCCGATGGGTTCGAAGTCGTTGGCCACTCCCCAAATGCACCTTACGCAATCGCGGTGAACGAAGATAAAAAATATTACACTACCATGTTCCACCCTGAGGTGGTTCACACCCCCGATGGTGCTAAATTGCTGTCGAACTTTGTCCATAAGATTGCAGGGCTTGAGGGCGATTGGACAATGGCCGCCTATAAGGACCAAGCGATTGAAGCCATTCGCGAACAGGTCGGCGACAAGCAAGTTATTTGCGGGCTTTCTGGCGGCGTTGATTCCTCCGTTGCTGCTCTTCTTATACATGAAGCAGTTGGCGATCAGCTGACATGTATTCTCGTTGATCATGGTTTGATGCGCATGAATGAAGCTGCTGAAGTTGTGGCGATGTTCAACGAACATTACGACATCAAGCTTATTCACGTTGATGCGGTTGATATGTTTGTCGATGAACTGGAAGGCGAGAGCGACCCAGAGACCAAGCGCAAGATTATCGGAAAACTGTTTATTGATGTGTTTGAAGCTGAAGCCAAAAAATTAGGCGGTGCAGATTTCCTTGCTCAAGGTACACTTTACCCCGACGTGATCGAAAGTGTGAGTTTTACGGGGGGGCCTTCAGTCACCATTAAATCGCACCACAATGTTGGTGGGTTGCCAGAGCGTATGAACATGGAGTTGGTCGAGCCGTTACGCGAGTTGTTCAAAGATGAAGTGCGTTTGCTTGGTAAAGAACTTGGTCTTCCCGATAGCTTTATCGGTCGTCATCCGTTCCCAGGACCTGGGCTTGCCATCCGTTGTCCCGGTGGAATTTCCCGAGATAAGTTGGAAATACTCCGCAAGGCCGATGCAATCTATCTCAACGAAATTCGCAAGGCTGGTTTGTACGATACAATCTGGCAAGCTTTCGCCGTGTTGCTGCCCGTGCAAACGGTCGGCGTTATGGGCGATGGCCGCACCTATGAATTCGTTTGTGCTCTACGCGCAGTAACCTCCGTCGATGGCATGACCGCCGATTTTTATCACTACGACATGAATTTCCTCGGCCAAGCCGCTACCCGTATCATCAACGAGGTCGAAGGCATCAACCGTGTTGTTTATGACGTAACCAGCAAACCACCCGGCACGATTGAGTGGGAATAGCGCTCTAACGCGCGGACTTTTATCGTCGAGTATGATGACGGTAAAGATTTGTTCAACGAACTCCCCCTTACATTCATCTCAATATGATGTAGAACGCGCCAAGATGGGTGTGTATTGAGCCCGTAATAATTCTGAGAGCCAAAGCTATGTCCGACGATTCATTTATCCGCGAAGTTGACGAAGAGCTGCGCTCAGACCGATTCCAAGAATTCTGGACCAAATACGGCAAAGTCATTATTGGTCTAGCTTTAGCAATCGTTATCGCCACGGCAGGCTATCGCTATTGGGAATTTACTAACAACGCAAAATCCGCTGCTGCTGGCGACGCTTTCATGGACGCGGTACAATTGGCAGACGATGGCAAGCACGATGAAGCTTTAGCTGCGTTCAAAGCCCTAGAAGGTGAGGGAAGTCCCGCCTATAAATCCATGGCGCTTTTACGAAGCGCGGCCGAGCGTGCATTGAAGGGCGACAGCGAAGGCGCTGTTAAAGACTACGATGCCGTTATTGCTGATACAGGGGCCAATATAAACATGCGCTCGTTAGCTCGTGTGCGCGCCGGTATGTTGCTCGTTGATAGCGGCAGTGTTGCGGATGTTCAATCTCGCGTTAGCCCACTGACAGGCCCTGGCGCTCCCTACAGAAATTCTGCCCGCGAGGCGATTGGCTTGGCATTTTATAAAGCTGGTGAGCTTGATGATGCGTTCAAAGAATTTGACCTCATTGCCAAAGATGCAGACATCACCCCTGCCATGCGACAACGTATGCGCATCATGCTCGATTTGATAGCCTCCCACGGCGGCCCAATTTCGAAATAAAACTCCGCAACTGCGGTTCACTAATGACCAACCGGGAAGGGTGGGTTTATGACATTCACCGTCGCCATTACAGGCCGCCCAAATGTGGGCAAATCGACATTATTCAACCGCATCGTCGGTAAGCGTTTAGCCTTGGTTGACGACCAACCCGGTGTGACTCGCGATAGGCGCATGGGCAGCGGCCGCATCGGAGACATCAAATTCGACATTATTGATACGGCCGGCTTAGAAGAAGCCGATAGCACCTCCCTTGAAGGCCGCATGAACGACCAAACCGAGCAAGCTATTCTTGATGCCGATGTTACCCTGTTCTTAATTGATGCTCGTATAGGCGTTACCCCCCTCGATAAGAGCTTCGCAAAAATGCTCCGACGCGCTGGAAAGCCTGTCATCTTGGTTGCCAACAAAGTTGAAGGCCGCCAAGGGGATGACGGATTCTACGAGGCTTACACAATGGGCTTCGGCGAACCGGTTCCGCTTTCTGCTGAGCACGGTGATGGCATGGTCGATTTGCGCGATGCACTGGTGAAATCCGTTGGTGAAGACAAAGCCTTTGGCAAAGAAGAATATGTCGCCCCTGAAGATCTCGACGATGATTATGATTTCAACCCAGAAGCCTTTGAAGCCATCGCAGAAGAAGACGAGGTTGAACACGTTTACGACGATACTCGCCCTTTGAAAATTTGTATCGTTGGTCGCCCCAATGCGGGTAAATCAACCCTCATCAACCAAATGCTCGGCCAAGAGCGGATGCTCACAGGGCCAGAAGCTGGGATCACCCGCGATAGTGTTTCTGTTGATTGGGAATGGCGTGGCCGTAACATCAAGTTGTTCGATACAGCAGGCATGCGTCGCAAGGCCCGCGTTCAGGAAAAACTAGAACGGCTTTCAGTGCAAGATGCCCTGCGCGCTATCCAATATGCAGAAGTCGTTGTCATCGTGTTTGATGCAACCATCCCCTTTGAAAAACAAGACTTACAGATAGTAGACTTGATAGCCCGTGAGGGAAGAGCGCCCGTTATCGCGTTCAACAAATGGGACTTAATCAAAGACAAGCAGGCCGTACTGAAAGACCTTCACGAAAAGACTGAGCGGCTACTCCCGCAATTGCGCGGTGTACAAACAGTCACTCTTTCTGGTCAAACAGGCAAAGGTCTTGATCGCTTGATGGAAGCTGTCATAGCCACCGACATGATTTGGAATAAGCGCGTCTCTACCGCTCGGTTGAACGAATGGTTGAGCGGTGTTCAATCCCGCCACCCAGCACCTGCGGTTGCGGGACGGCGCATTCGGTTTAAATACATAACCCAAGCTAAAACTCGGCCGCCAACATTCGTCTCCCAATGCACGCGCCCTGAAGGTTTGCCCGCTTCATATGAGCGTTATTTGTTGAACGATCTGCGTGCTACCTTCGACCTGCCAGGCGTTCCATTGCGGTTACATTTACGCAAAACCGATAACCCCTACGGCAATAGAAAGCGCAACACTTCAAAATAATATCTTTATTTCGATAGTTATTTGCAGCAATGACGCGCCAGTTAACCCAATATCAAGGTTAACACTTCATTTTCATCATCAAGGGCTGTGTCGCCGATACCTCGTGTGGTGTTGGCTATTGCCCATTTGTTGGAGTTGAGTAATGCGTACTTCTAATAAGGGTTCCCGCACGGGCATGGGCGGAACCTTATCTATCTTGATAGCAGGAACCCTAGCGGTTACGGCAGTTGCCGCCACAACCGCATCAGTTTCCCAGCAAGATATTGCTTCCCTCGCGAATATCAGAACGGCAGATACTAACCGTTGGTTGGCTCATCTTGTTTCTGTTCCTAGTGGCTCAAATCATTTAGCGGCAGTTGAGGGGAAAACGAGTTTCTCCACTAAAACTATCAGCCACACCCAAGCAGTTCAGACCGCAGAAAATATCCATCTGCTTGGTCAAGGCCGTTCTGAAATGAGTGGCGGTGAAGCCCATATCAACCGCGCGATGATGGGCGATCGGGTGTTCAAACCGAAGCCAATGAAGGTAGCACTTTCAACCGAAATGCTTTTGACACACGATAGTTTGATCACCGGTAGTGTTGGTTCTCCCAAGGCTTCCGCAAATAAACTAATTGCCAAGGCACAAACATTCAATGCGCCGACGCTCGTTGCTGTTGAGCCAACAATCGTTGTGGCAAAGCTTACACCGGAAACGTCGAAAACATTGTCCGTTTCTAAAGGCCAGATGAACCAAGCTCGTGCAGCAGCGCGTGAAATGGCGCAAGTCGCAGCAAAGGTTCAACGCGGCGAGATCATAGTAGCGGGAAACCCTGCAATACAGTCATCTGTATCCGCCTACGCAGCTGAAAATACACAAATGGCCAGTGCATTTGCCGCCGTATTACGTCCGTCTTTGCGTAAATCAATCACCAAGCCAGTCGCTAAGCCGACAATGAAGCCAGCTGTGAAATCCAGCAAGAAAACTACAAAGAAAAAAAGCACCTTCAAGAAAGCCGTTGCAGCGATGAAGCGTTCAAGAAAACGCTCAATTATCCGCTTGGCCCGTGGCGATCATAAATGGGCGGCTAAAGCCCTGCCGCGTAGCTCCTATTCTCGCAACCAAAGACGCTGTCTTGCTACTGGAGTCTATTTTGAAGCCCGTAGCGAATCAAGAAAAGGCCAACAGGCGGTTGCGCAGGTTATTCTCAACCGTGTAAAAAACCCGACCTACCCGAATTCAATTTGCGGTGTGGTTTATCAAAACAAATGGAAGCGTAACGCTTGCCAATTCTCATTCGCCTGCGATGGAATTCGCGACCGAGTCAATTCCAAAAAGCATTGGCGTAAATCTGTGAAAGTTGCCAACGATGCAATTGATGGCCGCGTTTGGCTCCGTGCTGTTGGCTCATCCAGCCATTATCATGCAGACTATGTATGGCCAAGATGGCGCAAAAGCATGCGCAAAATGGTGAAAATCGGACGCCACATCTTCTACCGCACCTATGGTGGCGGCTGGAGCTAGAGTTTATTCTGCCAGCGTTACAACACGGCAGAAATTGAGACTTAATTTCCCAACTTCCTTCTGCCGTCCTCGCTACAGCGGGGATCTATTTCTCAGTTGATTTGGGAGTAAACTGTGGAATGGTTGCTTCGAGTTGCGGGGATAAGTTTACATTTACGGATATGTGAAAATTCGCTGTAGCGGGAATGGCAACTGTGGTTGCGGGTCAAATATTTTCAAAATACTTATCCACGCGCCCACCTCGTCCGTCATAATGCCACCACCTAATGAAGCGGGGACGTGGCCGATCACCAATCGTCATTTCATTGGGTTCGGCTCTGGTGTGCTTTTGCTCGGTAAGCAAAACATAGCAGTCGCCCTAAAGGATCAAGCGCGTGTGTTGTAATACCACTACGGCTTGGCCGCGTTTGTGGGTTCTTGTAAAAAAGAGCCAGTCAGTCAGTGGCGTGCAAACGGTATATGGAAGCGATAAACAATGCCGAGGCGGAGCTAATTGGATAGCCGTCATTTTTTCAAAAGCTTTATTGGCGATGCCAATAAGCTCCGCCGTCCCTATCAGGGGCAGCATAAATGTCCCTTGCAATATTGGGGGCATAACGGATGCTTGCTCTAGTGGGAAACTGCGCGGAGGACTTTGGCTTGTGTATGCTTGGCGCTCGGTTTGGTTAGCGCTCACGCTGTCGGGCTTCGCCCAGCGCTCCGCGAGGGCGCGAAAGGGTTCGCGGTCGCTGTTCGCTCCTTGGGAAGACCCATTTAAGATTGGAAGGGAACTTCCAGCGAGCGAAGAGCGAGCCGGCGCTAATGCGCCGCGCCCACGCAGGCGGTTTGCGCAGCAAACCTGTCGTGAGTGCGAACAAACACAAGCGCAAAACACTTGACTCCACCCGCCTCGATTTCTAATTTCCCAAAAACCTCATCCGCGAACTCAATCATGCCTAAGAAACTTCCTCCATCCCGCCGCAATACCGACGGTTCCCCTGAGGGAATAGAGCTGTCTGAGCGTCTTGCGCGGCTGAAGTCTAGGCTTGATGATCCTGAAACTGTGAAACTACAACAGGTCGAAGACCCCGACAGCCCTGAGAATGTCCATAACCGAGCAGGGCTCGCCCAAGCCTTTCGTCTAAGTTCTGAATTCATTGCAGGTGTTGTGGTGGGAGCGGGAATCGGCTACGGGATTGATACATTCTTTGGCACGTCGCCTTGGGGCTTGATAATTTTCTTATTATTAGGATTCGGAGCGGCTGTTTTGAATGTATTACGGGCCGCCGGCATGGTTGCTGAGTCTGAAATGCGCTTAAAATCGGTGCAAGAGTTGTCAAATAGGCAACAGGACGAAGAAACTAGGGGGCGGGACGAAAAATAATCACCTATTTGGTGCGCTAAGGCAAAAACGGACTTGAGCCGAGACCCCTTTATGTGCCAAACGAACCTGAAGATGTTGGACGTTGTGTCCAATTCAATTATTATCTGGCTTGCTCGCAAGGGTAGTCGCTTGAAAAGAAGACGAGACGAAGTTGTCAAACAATCCTATTGATCAGTTTAAGATTTCAGAAATCCTGCACCTTGAGGCGTTGGGTTATAATATCTCTTTCACCAATTCGGCTTTGTTTATGGTTGCGACCGTAAGTGTTACTGCCGCCTTCTTGATAATGACGACTGCAGGCCGTGGCCTCATTCCTTCGCGCATGCAATCATTATCAGAAATGGCCTATGAATTTGTAGCTGATCTACTGCGTAGTAGCGCTGGCTCTGAGGGGATGAAGTTTTTCCCCCTCGTGTTCTCGTTGTTTATGTTCATTCTTGTTGCCAACATGTTGGGCATGTTCCCATACTTCTTTACGGTGACCAGCCAAATCGTAGTCACTGCCGCGCTGGCCTTCTTTGTTATCGGCCTTGTTGTTGTTTATGGGTTCTATAAAAACGGTTTGGGCTTCTTGAAGCTCTTCGTTCCTAACGGCATTCCTGGTGCGCTTATCCCTGTTGTGGTCTTGATCGAGGTTATTTCTTTCCTCTCACGCCCAATCAGCTTGTCGGTTCGTTTGTTCGCAAACGTGTTGGCGGGGCACATCACACTTAAAGTATTCGCGGGCTTTGTTGTCACCATGAGTGGACTTGGGGTAGGGGGCATTATTGGCTCCGCTTTACCTCTGATCTTCGCAGTGGCGTTGACAGGGCTCGAGTTCTTGGTCGCTTTCTTGCAAGCCTATGTGTTTGCGATTTTGACCTGCATGTACATCAATGATGCAATTCATCCGTCTCATTGATCGAATTAAATAATCTAACTTTTCCATCTGCTAATCGAAGGAACATAAAATGGAAGTAGAAGCAGCAAAAGCAATCGGTGCTGGTATCGCATGTCTCGGCATGGGTGGCGTTGGTATCGGTCTTGGTAACATGTTCGGCAGTTATCTGTCTGGCGCGTTGCGCAACCCATCCGCAGCAGACGGCCAATTCGGTCGCCTCATTTTCGGTTTTGCCGTGACAGAAGCCTTGGGCATCTTCTCACTGCTAATCGCACTTCTTTTGCTTTTCACCTAAGCAAAGAGTTTCAATCTATGGCGCGTTCATTGGTTTGTGCGCGCCATTGTTTTCTATTCTGTAATCTGACGGATTTGCCAAATGGCTTCGACGACAACACATACAGAAGTTGGTGCTGAACACGGTGCGAAAGCTCCGTTCCCACCATTTCAAACCGAAACATTCGCGTCGCAACTTTTGTGGCTGGCGATTACGTTCGGCGTATTTTATTTTCTAATGTCCAAAGTGGCATTACCCCGTATTTCCTCTATTTTGGAAACGCGGAGCGACCGCATCGCCCAAGATCTCGAAGAGGCCAACCGTCTCAAAGATGAATCCGACGAAGCGATCGCGGCCTATGAACAGGAATTAGCAGAAGCTAAATCCAATGCTCATGGAATTGCGCAACAAGCGCGTGATAGTGCAAAAGCTGATGTTGAAGCAAAACGCGCTAAGGTAGAGGCTGATCTGGCATCGAAAGTTGCCGAGGCTGAAACTCGCATTGCAGGCATCAAATCTAAGGCAATGAGCGAAGTTGGCTCAATTGCAGAAGACACCACCAACGCATTGGTTAGCCAATTGCTCGGCGGCAAATTTACAAAAGCCGAGATCGCATCTGCGGTTGCCGGCGCGAAACGTTAGGAAATCATCATGCATTTTGATGCAACATTCTACGCCTTCATCGCGCTTCTTTTGTTTTTTGCCCTCATAGCGTACATGAAAGTGCCAGCAATGATGGCGAAAGCCCTCGATGCTCGCTCGGATAAAATCCGCAACGATCTCGAAGAAGCCCGCCGTCTTCGTGAAGAAGCGCAACAGCTACTCGCCGAATACCAACGCAAGCGCAAAGAGGCTGAGCACGAAGCAGAAAGCATCGTTTCGGCTGCGAAACGAGAGGCGGAAGCCTTGAGCGAAGAAGCCGAGCGTAAGACAGAAGAATATATAACTCGCCGAACCGCAATGGCAGAACAGAAAATTTCCCAAGCAGAAGGCCAAGCAATTGCTGAAGTGAAAGCTTCCGCCGTTGATCTCGCAGTTGAAGCCGCCCAGACTGTTCTAGGAAAAAAGATGAGCAGCGCTTCCGTAAGTGGCGATATGTTCAAACAAAGTCTTTCAGAGCTGAAAGCTCGAATGAACTAAGTTCTTGTTATTATAAAAAATTCCAAACCCAGCCTTTCATACGAAATGCTGGATTTTTCTTTTTAATTCAAAAAAACTCCGGCTCCAACAAAGCCGCAGCAACCGGACGGAATGAACGACGGTGTAAAGCGCAAGGCCCGTGTTCCTTAATAGCGCACCGATGCTCTTTCGTCGGATAACCTTTATGCTTTGCAAGCCCAAACCCGTAGTATTTTTTATCAACCCGAACCATCAACCGATCACGAGTAACTTTCGCAACAATAGATGCCGCAGCAATGGATAGTGAGCGGGCATCACCCTTGATAATTGTAGTTGCTGGGCAAGGCATATTTACTGGTAACGCATTACCGTCAATCAAAGCGTGGCAGGGGAAAATTGATAGCCCTTTTGCTGCAATTCTCATGGCCAAGAGTGAGGCGTTTCGGATATTGATCTCATCAATAATACGCGCGCTGATGTTGGAGATTGCAACATGGGAAGTTTCCATGATCTCGATAAAAAGTTCTTCTCGTTTGGCCTCGGTTAGCTTCTTAGAATCGTGAAGGCCATTTGGAATATTATTGGGGTCAAGAATAACCGCTGCCGCTGTTACAGGCCCCGCCAGTGGGCCCCGTCCGACTTCATCAATCCCACATATATTTTGAAGTTTTTGCTTAAGGAGTTCAGATTCAAAAGAAAAGTCCGGCTTAAAGTCGGGGTGTTTGGGCTGTTCCAATAAATTGGGTTGCGGAGAATCGGTGCGGTGCATGTTCATGGAACACTTTTGCCCGTAGCACCGATTCTCCGCAAGAGGGTCCCGCGCAACGAGGCAGTTGATTGCGCGGGTTCAAGGTCACTTGTTTTACAGCTCAAAGGGGAAGGAGGTGAAAAACATACGCTGTGCCTAGAAATCTAAAAAGAAAGCAAAAAGAGTTGAATTAAAACAAGGCCAGTTGTGTTCCTTCCAAAACTGGAGGCGTGAATAAATCATTTCTCAAGCTCATGCGCATGGAGCCAAGTCCCATTTTTCGGGTTGCGATATCGAAGCGGCGGCCAAGTTGCCAAGCGTAAGGGCCCACGCCTTTCATCCGATCACCAAATTCCGCATCGTAGTCCTTACCACCGCGCATTGAACGCAAAAGCGTTAGAACGTGGGTGTATTTGTCTGGGTAATGGCGCAGCATCCACTCTTTGAATAATCCGCTCACTTCCCGTGGCAACCGCAGCAAAATATACCCCGCATCCTGTGCGCCGTTGGCTTTAGCCGCGTCTAATATCCGTTCCATCTCGTGGTCCGTGAGCGAGGGAATGACAGGCGCGACCATAACCGAGGTTGGAATGCCCGCTTCGGAGAGCTTGCGAATGGTGTCGAGCCGCAGTGCTGGAGTTGCGGCCCGTGGTTCCATTGCGCGTGATAATTTGCGGTCCAGCGATGTCATCGAGATAGAAACCCGCGCCAAGCCTTTTTTGGCCATGCGTGATAGAATGTCGATGTCCCGCGTTACCAGTGACGACTTGGTGACGATGCAAACTGGATGGTTCGTCTCCTCCAACACTTCCAATATTTCCCGTGTTACCCGCCATTGCTTTTCAATGTGCTGGTAGGGGTCGGTATTGGTACCAAGCGCCATGGCTTTGGCCTGATAATCGGGAGCTGCCAATTCTTTCCGCAACAGTTTAGCGGCATTCGGTTTGGCAAACAGTTTCGATTCAAAGTCCAACCCTGCAGACAGGCCCATATAAGAATGAGAGGGCCGCGCATAACAATAGACACAGCCATGTTCACAACCTCGATAGGGGTTTACCGCCCGATCAAAGGGAATATCGGGGGAGTCATTCCGTGTGATAATTGTGCGGGCATTTTCAGAAGTCACCTCAGTTTTAAACGGCGGCAATTCGTCATATGTTTGCCAGCCATCGTCAAACATATGACGGCTTGAGGTCTCAAAGCGACCCGCAGGGTTCAGCCCCGCCGCCCGTCCGCGCCGCCGATTATCAGCAATCCGAACCCGCGCCCGCGCCACTAAATCTTCAGCGTGCGCCGCACTACCGCCCGGCACGAATGCAAAGCGATCAGCATTTTGAATCACATCAAGATTAGCACTCATAACTTTTCTCCATCAAACGAACCGTCGTTCCATGAATTTATTCCTATAGAACAAATGAGAACATAGCAAGAACAAAATGAAGAAGAACCGAGAATTTGCACTCACGGCAGGCTTGCTGCGCAATCCACCTGCGTGGGCGCGCGAAACAGTTCGCGGTCGCTGTTCGCTCCTTGGGAGTAACACACGAAGCTTTAAGAGGAACCTCCAGCGAGCGAAGAGCGAGCCGGCAAGAATCTCGCCGCCCACGCGGAGCGCAGGGCGAAGCCCGGCAGCGTGAGTGCAAACCAAGCCGAGCATCAAAGCCACACAAGCCAAAACTCTCCTCGCAGTTCCCCACTAGAGCAAGCATCAGTTTAGTTCCCCATAATAGCGAGGGGCATTTCTGCTGTCCCTGATAGGGACGGCGGAGCTTATTGGCATCGCCAATAAACGTTTTAATAAAAATGACGGCTATCCAACTAGCTCCGCCTCGGCATTGTTTATCGCTACCATATGCCGTCTGCACGCCACTGACTGACTGGTTCCTTGTTAAGAGAACCCACAAACGCGGCCAAGCCGTAGTGGTATTCCAACCACGCACTTGGTCCTTTAGGACGCTCGATTGAATTAGGTTTACCCAACCCAAAACAACCGAAGCCGAACCCGATGAAATGAATAATGGTGTGCACCCACGTCCCCGTTTCATTAGGTGGGCGCATTATGTGTGATGGGTTCGGCGCGAGGATAAGTATTTTTGAAGTAACAGCCCCTACGCCCACAGTTGTCATCCTCGCCACAGCGGGGATCCATCTATCCGAAAATTCTAAAGCCCAACTTATCCCCGCGAATCGCAACCACCACACAATACATAGCTTCCGAACCAATGGAGAAATGGATTCCCGCTGTGGCGGGAATGACAAGCGGAGGGTAGCTTAGATTAATCAGGTTTTCTGATTTTGTCGCATAGTGTTTTAATTATCGTTTTTACGTGGGGCTTATTCTTATAGTTTTCCAATAGCCATTTCTCGTTGCTCAGAAGCCATTCGCAAGCGTTTTCCGTATGTTTATTATGCAGAATTATATCAAGTGCTTTCATAGAGAAATTCTTGAAAGCTTGGTTTAATCTGCGCGATGCACGGTTATTTAGTGAAGGTATTTCAGGGGCGACTTTGGCCTCTTCATCAAGGGCTTCAGCAACTTCATTTTTCGCGATATTCAATTCAATTGCATTTTCGATGACTTTTCTGCCATCTTCTGGTGTACCCATTATCTGCACAACATCGGGGCCGTAAATTGCTTCATCTCGTTCTGCTAAAACAGGGTCAATGCTCACATAGACATTATAAGCCCCAATCAGATTTTTGAGATGAGTGAGATACTTATCAGAAATTGGTGGAAGGTCAGACATTTCGTCTTTGTTAGCCTGGGCGGTTAGTATATTTCGCAACCCGTCACCACGGGGAATGAGAAAATCAATGTTAGTTGCGCTCGACTGCTCTCCTAAGGTGTCGTGGAAAAGCCTGACATCCTCAATTATTTCAGCTGCAGCATTTGCACCTTGTTCAGACGGGTCAAAAGAATTTATCAGCTTATTGGTCAGGCGAAGAACTTCACCGTGTCGGTTCGTTGCATTTTCATCTGTAGCAAGTTCATCTGCACGCGGATTATGATCAACAATAATCAGTCCGTCTGGATCAGCCTTAAAGGTAATGGCAGCCGTGTTTTGTGGCTCAAGCTCTCCAACGGTTTCCTCAGCCACCTCAGTCGAAGAAGGCCAGCCCACAAGTTCCGCGACCCGCTCCATCACCTCATGGGCATCACCTCTCCAAAACGCATCTTCTTGTGTGGCGAGTTTTATGTCTTTGGTTTCGCCGAAAAGGCTGCGGGGAAGGCCTTCCAGTTGGGCATCGTACCAATCCAGCCACAGACGGAATTCCTCGTATTTGCCATTGGGAGCGAATTCGGGGTGATTACGTGCTTCTCTGAGCAACTCAAGCGCCCAACTGGGCGTTTGAATATAAGAGATAATTCTTTGATCAATCGCGAACCAAATGGGGACTTTGTTGAGGCTAAACCCTATCTCAACTGCACGAGCATCGGACTGGAGCATCTGCCAGACAGAGGGTGTGGAGTTGGAAATGGCAGATGAAAGGGCGACGGAACTGGAGATGGGATTGGAGGCTGAAAGAGCCGCGAAAAGGCTGGTGGACAGGGAGTTGCTAATGAAGGTGGGAGTGGCGGCGGATCTGATGGCGGTTTTCATGTCATGGATTGGATATCTGCTCAATGCCCATAAGATAAAATTTGCGCGAAAGCTCTGGATTGCCAAATCGACTGGCACTTTGTTAGTTTTTGCGTTGAAGCCAAACCCATGCAACTTTAGTACATTGGGCAGCGAGCGCAGAGCAACGCGCGAGGCCACAAGTTGGATGGTATGCGGTTCTTGTTTCTCAAGCCAAGCTTGGAATGTTTTTTTATCTGTGATGCTAGGTACGTCGCCCAATTGGAATCCCACTGCATTTTCCTTGTGTTTACATATGGGGGTGTTGGGGTGTTTATTCAAGTTGGGGAGCGAGGAGAAAAGACTTTCCATTACCGTCATTCTCGAATTTGCTGAAAGCAATTTCGGGGATCCAGAAGGTGAGTTAAATATTCTGGATCCCCGAAGCGTGCCTTGCACGTTCTAGGATGACGATTGGGGTGGGGAGTTACTTCTCTCAACACCGTCATACTAGGGCTCGTCCCTAGTATCTCCCCAAGATGTTTTGTTATTCAATGTGAGAAGTTTGAGGGTGCAGGGATACTATGCACAAGGCATAGTATGACGATTGGGGGTGAGGGAGAGGACCGCCCCTCTACCCAGCCCCGCGCTTCAAGTGCTCGTCCAACCTTGGCATGATTTCTACGAAATTGCAGGGCATATGGCGGTAGTCTAATTGTTTGGCCAAGATGCCGTCCCAACCGTCTTTGCAGGCTCCAGGCGAACCGGGGAGGCAGAAGATGAAGGTGGTTTCGGCTACGCCCGCTGTGGCGCGGGATTGGATGGATGAGGTGCCAATTTTCTCAAGGCTGAGCTGGTGGAAGGCGATGGAGAAACCGTCCATGCGTTTTTCGAATAGGGGTTCGACAGCATCGGGGGTGATGTCGCGGCCCGTGAATCCTGTGCCCCCTGTTGAGATGATCACATCAATGTTTTTGTCGGCAATCCACGCTTTTACCTGCGCTTGGATTTTGGGAATATCGTCGGTGACGATGGCACGATCAGCGAGCTTATGGCCAGCTTCTTCTAGGCGCTTAACGAGGGTGTCGCCGGAGCGGTCGTCTTCTAAGGTGCGGGTGTCGGAGACGGTGAGCACAGCGATGGAGACGGGAATGAAGGGGCGGGATTTGTCAATTCTATCCATAGTACGATCCATGAGGTGGCTTCTCCTGTTTGGAGCAACCTAGACTATTGTGCGGGTGGAGACGACCCACCAATCGGGTTGGTTTTTGCGTAGCATTGCCGCAGCTTCATCTGCATTTTCTTGGGTGTCGTAGAGGCCAAAGCAGGTTGCCCCAGAACCAGACATGCGGGCAAGGCGGCAGTTTGTTGTTTGGTTGAGGGCGGCTAGGCAATCGGCAATGGCGGGGGTGAGGCTGATGGCGGGGGCTTGTAAATCATTGCGCTGTTGGGCGAGGTAGTCGATCCAATTGGTGGTGTTGGATGGGTCATCGAGCGGCGGGTTCTGTTTGTTGTCGAGGGCTTTGAAAATGCGCGGGGTGGAAACGCCAATGCGCGGATTGGCCAAAACAATGGGGAACGCGGGAAGCGGGGCAGGTTCGATTTCTTCGCCAATGCCGCGCACCCGTGCAGGTATTCCCTCTAGGCACATAGGCACATCGGCGCCGAGTTCTAGTGCCAGTTCTATCAAGCTGTGTTGGCCGACATTGACCTGCCAAAACTCCATGAGGCCGAGCAAGGTCGCCGCTGCATCTGCCGAGCCGCCACCAATGCCAGAGGCGGTGGGGAGGTTTTTTTCGAGTGTGATTTTCGCGCCGAGAGCATCGTCTTGGACATAATCGCGCAACAGGTGGGCGGCGCGGCAGACGAGGTTGTCGGTGTCCATTTTCAAGTCACGGGATTCAGCCCCCGTGATGGCGAAGGTAAGATCGCGGGCAGGGGCGATTTTTATTTGGTCGCCAAGTTCCGCGAATGTAACGAGCGTATCAAGCAGGTGATAGCCGTCGGCCTGTTGGTCGGTAACATGCAGGGCGAGGTTTATTTTTGCGGGGGCTTTGAAGCTGTGCATGCGGGAAAGGCTTAGCCTTTATCCAGCTTTTTCTTTGCCGCCAGTTCTTTTTCGATCACCGCATCAAGACCGTCCTCTAGCTTGTCTTCAATACGCTGGACGTCTGCTTCTGGTGGGTCGAGATCCAACGCATGCCGCCACTGGAATGTGGCTTCAAGGTAGCGTTTTGCGCGCCAGTAGGTGTCGCCTAAATGGTCGTTGATGGTTGGGTCGCCAGGGCGCAATTCAACAGCGCGCTCCATCTGTACAACCGCCTCTTGATAACGTCCGAGTTTGAAGTAGGCCCACCCTAGACTATCAATGATATAGCCATCAGCAGGTCGCAACTCGACGGCTTTGCGGATCATGTCCAAGCCCTCTTGCAGGTTGATGTCCATATCGACCCAAGAGTAACCCAAATAGTTCAACACATTGGGATGGTTGGGGTATAGCTCAAGCGCTTTTTTGAACGCGGCTTCTGCCTTTGGCCATTGCTTGGTGCGCTCATAGGCAATGCCTTGGCGGTAGAACAGGTTCCAGTGATAGCGTTTCGGCGTTTTTAGCCGCGCGATAATACGGCTGTAAATTTCTGCGGCCTCACCATATTTTTCATGGCGGGCCAGTACCGCGCCATAGGAAAGATGGGCGACGAGATCGTCTGGCGCGTCTTTAACAAGAGCGTCCAGCTCTTCGCGAGCTTGGGTCAGCTCCTCCAATTCGTCCAGATTAAGCGCCCGCTCAAGCCGCGCTATTTTATAGAGTGGTGATGTGTCGGGGATAGTGCCGAACAGATTATTAGCGCGAACCAGCATGCCTTGCTTGTCGTAAATTTGAGCAAGCTGGGCTGTGATCACATCGTCATTACCAGAGAGAACTTTGGCAAGTTGCATGTAGATGCGGGCAAATTGTTCGCCGCCTTCTTTATCAACGGCAGTACCGAGATTGAGGAAAACTTCTGCCGCGCCGCGTTGGGCAAATAGAGGAGAAAACCCGGGGGCTTTATCAGCGGCTATGTTTTCTTTTTTACGCTCAAAAATAGGGCTTTGGGGGGCGCGTTTGAGCCCCTCTTCTACCATTTCAAGGGCTTTGGCTTTGTTGCCGTCTTTCCAGTAAGCCTGCGCCAATGCACCAAGAGATCGCATGTAAGTCTCGGTCGCTGCTTGGCCACCGGCACGGTTGTTAAAGGCCGCATCAAGCCGCTTTATAGCACCTTTGTTGTTGCCGCTCGCAAGCGCAATCAGCCCGCCGTGATATTGCACGAAGAGATCAAACCAAGCGGGGCCCTTTAGGGCATCAACGGTTTTCAATGCTTCGTCAGCTTTGCCTTGGCCCAATTTTACCCAGCCTGTTACAATACCAGCCATTAGTCTGTCTAAAGCACTGCGCCATTTTTTATTGAGGCGGCGCTCTGCATTGGCCCAAGATTTCTTGCGCAAATCTTCAACGGCCAGAATGAGGTTTACAATTTCAGGAGGGTTGCCGCCTTGGGATAACTCATTTCCAATGATAATGCCTTCAGAAAAGTCACCGTTGGAGATGTAATTCAAGAATCCCTGTAATTTAAGATTAGCATTTTCTGGATCAATCTCTAAGGCCTTGCGGAAAAAGATCGCTGCATTTTCGGTATCTTTATCGGTGGCCGCGATGCGTGCGGCGAGGTAATTCCCAGCGAAACTATCGCCGGTAACCACAACAGGATCAGGCTCACTCTCGGCAATCGCCGGGGTCGAAAAGGCTATCCCGCCAGCCACGCAGGTTGCTAAAAGTAGTTTCATTTTTCTTGAGATGTTAGTCCGCATAGTTCCACCCGTTATTGTCATATCATTTTCGCCCCAAACCAAATCACTACCCTGATTCTGTATGGCATAAACGTGTACAAACCATGGCCTTTTTAACGAAAAGCTACAAGTTTATGTGAATATTGGTCGTGGGTTAGTTTGAAGGTGCGAATTGGGAAATATTCTCGCCGAATTAGACCGTTAGGTTTTATTGAATGGCCACTTAGAGTCCACTTTACCAATATGCTACAGCCCAATACTCCGATCAGGTCGCTTGCTGAGCTTTCTAAAAGAGCAATTCGTTCAAACCTCGTGTTAGTCCAGTCGTAGATTTCACTTTTCTCGCCGCCAGTAAGGTTCCTGCAACATAGGGCTCTGCGCTCTGGCCAGCTTCATGGCGAATAACCAGGTTCTCGCCTTTCATTCCAAAAATAGCTTCGCACCTTAATGTAAAGCCCGGTGTACGGACACAATGGACCTGCACACCATTGATATTAGCGCCACGCGCCTCCTGTGGGCCAATCAAGCTGCTTATTGCTCTTGCTTGTTTCGGTTGTTGAACATCACCGAGTTTTTCAGCCAATTCCCGTGCTGTGCCGCTTGGGACATCTTCTTTTTCTGGCCATGCGTGTTCAAGCACCTCGAATTGCGGTATGTGCTCAGCCGCAATGAGGGCCAGATGTTGCATCAATGTGGCGGTTAGGCTGAAATTTCCGCCGCCAATGACACCGACGCCTTTTTCTTGGGCAAGCAGCGCAATTTCATCGTAGTCCTCAAGTGTTAGTCCCGAAGTGCCGATAACCACCGCAACCCCTTGTGAAATCGCATATAAAACGTGTTCCTTGACGGAGCCTGTGTTGGTATAATCAATAAACACATCCACATCAGCTTGAAGAGCGGCATGGACGTTATCGCTAATGTCGACGCCGATACGCTCACCCAACCCCAAAACATCGCCAACATCGCGGCCACTTGAGGATCGCGCCATAGCGCTGGTCAGCTTCATATCGTCACTTGTAATGATACCACGGGCAACTTCTGAACCTGTCCATCCGGTAACACCCGCAACGCATACTTTTAAGGCCATCTGTTTTCTCTCCTAGATAGTCTCTTGATGGCCTCCAATTTCTCAAGCAAGTCCGCATGGCCACTATTCAAAAATCAACACAACAAAAAATTCAAAACCGCGAAATCAACTCACCCGGCTAACACAAAAATCGACCACATCGAGCAACGCTTGTTTGTGGTCGGTGTTGGGAAGGGGGGCGAGCGCGTCTCTGGCTATTTCGCCGTAGTGTTTGGCGCGGGCCACGGTGTCGGTTATAGCGCCATGTTTGGCGAGTAGTTTCATGGCATGGGCAAGGGCTTCTGCATCGGCGCTATCGCTTTCCATGGCGGTGCGCCAAAATTCGCGTTCTTCTTCGCTACCGCGCCGATAGGCTAATAATACGGGGAGGGTGATTTTTCCCTCAAAGAAATCATCGCCAACATTTTTGCCTAAGGCTTCTTTAGTGCCGCTGTAATCTAGGGCATCGTCAACAAGCTGGAAGGCAAGGCCGAGGTTCATGCCGAAAGAACGAAAGGCACTCCGTACGGGTTTTTCAGATTCTGCTAGCACGGGGCCAACTTCGCAGGCGGCTGAAAACAGCGCTGCTGTTTTGCCTTTGATGACCTCCAGATAATCGTCTTCCGTGGTTTCCATGCTCTGGGCCGCGGCCAATTGCATAACTTCGCCCTCGGCAATCACGGTGCTGGCGGTGGAAAGCACGTCGAGGGCTTCCATAGAGCCAGCATCAACCATCATGCGGAAAGATTGCCCGAGCAAGAAATCGCCAACCAAAACACTGGCCTGATTGCCCCAAACCATACGCGCTGCTTGTTTGCCACGGCGCATATCGCTTTCGTCCACCACATCATCGTGAAGAAGCGTAGCTGTGTGCATAAATTCAACACTGGCTGCAAGGGTAATATGATGCTCCCCTTCGTAGCCACACATTTGCGCGGCAGAAAGGGTCAGCATTGGGCGCAATCGCTTGCCCCCAGAATCAATGAGGTGTTTGGCAACTTCCGGTATCATTTCCACGTCAGATCCGGTCTTAGACAGGATCAATGTGTTGACCCGTGCCATATCTGCTGCGGTTAAGTCGATCAGCGGTTTAACGCTTGCGTTGGTGGCAGAAGAATTAGCCGTTTTTCTTTCACCAATTGGAACAACAACACCCATAGTACTCACCAAAAACAGTTCATATGACTGAACTACAGATAGAACTATGGTGGCTGTCGCACAAGGGTGCACAGGGGTTTGCAGGGGAGGAAATTCCAACAAAGTGATAAACCATCTTGTTCTAACGTAACAGCTACCCCACTAATGCAGGATGGAAGAATTATTTCGCACCAACAATCCAGTCTCCATCTCCTTTGCCGAGGCTCTTTTGAGTGAGAGCGGGATTGGTCATTTTATCGCTGACCAGCATATGAGTATTATGGAGGGAACCCTTGGCATAATTCCCCGCCGTATTATGGTGGAAGGGGAAAAACTGCACCAAGCTCGAAAGCTGATGCAGGATGCTGGGCTGGGGGCTGAATTACCTGAAAGGCCAGTGCGCGACAATGTTTAACATGAATGAAGTAGTATGAATATCGAAACGTCTCTCGATGGCTTTCTTGATAATAGTTTCAAGGTCATACAACCCGCTAATGGTGCTCACCGTTCTGGCTTGGATGCATTGTTGGTTGCCGCAACAATTCCGCAAGAAGCAAAAGGCCATGTTGCCGATTTTGGCGCAGGTTGCGGCGTGGCAGGCATGGCCGTTGCCCAACGGTGCGATAGTCTTACGGTTGATCTAATCGAGATAGACAAGTCCCAAGTTGAATTGGCGACCCGAAGTCTAGCCCTTCCAGAAAACCGTCATCTAGCTCCAAGTATAAACGTGATTGAGGCAGATTTGATGATCTCTGGCGAGGCGCGTTCGGCAGCTGGATTGATTGAGAATAGCTACGACTTCATCATTGCCAACCCACCCTATAATACAAATGCACGCCAAACATCACCAAACAGCAATCGTGCCCGTGCCCACGCTATGGAGCAAGGGATGTTTGGAGCTTGGTTGAAAACTGCTGCGGCCCTCGCAAAACCTAAGGCAACAATTGCTGTGATAATGCGGCCTGAAACCCTCGGTGAAGCGCTTTCTTCCATGGCAGGAAGGTTTGGAAGTGTGCAGGTTTTGCCTATACACCCAAAACAGCACGATGCCGCAAATAGGGTGATACTGCTGGGCAAGCAGGGTGGTAAAGCCCCCTTGCAACTCCTGCCGGCTCTCGTTGTTCATCAACGCGATGGTAGCTTTACCCCCAAGGCTGAGGCTATATTTAGGGGGCACGAGGGGTTGTTTGCTTAGATTGTGGTTGAAATTGGCCAGCAAAAGACACATCTATTGCTTTAATCGCTTCAACCCACATTTTTGAGAATTCAATTGTCCAATATTGTTACAAAATTTCTACCTGCAAAACTCCGTAGTAAAATGGGCGGTGATAATGTTGTTATTCCCGTTGTTAAGCTCTCCGGTGCAATAATGGCGGGTGGTTCTGCCCTTCGCCCTGCTCTTAATTTAGGGTCTTGCGCTGGTCGTCTGCATAAAGCCTTTGGCATGAAGGATGCGCCAGCCGTAGCGATTGTTATCAACTCGCCGGGTGGCTCGCCCGTGCAGTCCCGCTTAATCTATCGCCGTATCCGCGATTTGGCGAAAGAGAAAAACAAAAAAGTCCATGTGTTTGTTGAAGATGCCGCCGCGTCTGGCGGTTATATGATAGCCTGCGCAGGCGACGATATTACAGCTGACCCATCCAGCATTGTTGGTTCTATCGGTGTGATTTCTGCAGGGTTTGGCTTTGAGGACGCTATCAAAAAGCACGGTGTTAAACGCCGCGTTCACACCGCCGGTCAAAACAAATCTGTTATGGACCCCTTCTTGCCCGAAAAGAAAGAGGATATTGTTCGCCTCAAAGCACTGCAGCTTGATATTCATAAGGTGTTTATTGATCTCGTCAAAGAAAGCCGTGGCGATAGACTTGCAAATAACAAGGACATGTTCACAGGACTGTTTTGGACGGGAATTCCGGGCAAAGAGTTGGGGCTTGTTGATGCAATCGGCGATATCCTTTCATCCTTAAAAGCCCGCTATGGTGCTAAGACCAAGCTGAAGTTGATTGAATCCAAAAAAGGCCTGTTCGGTGGCCGCTCCTCCTCAGGAATTGCACAATCATTCGCTATGGATGGGGAATTACTGGCCTCTGGCTTGGCTGATGGTTTGGTCAACACGCTGGAAGAAAAAGCCTTATGGAGCCGTCTGGGCCTTTAGAGAAGAAAATGGGGAAGGGGAGAAAATGATACAATTTGTTGCCGCCGCCGCTATCGGAGCCGTTGGCGTTTATGCTTACAGCTCATTCAAAAAACATATGGCGGCGCTGGAAGCTGAAGAGGTGAAAAAAGCCGAAGCAGCAAAAGGCCCAAAGATAGTTGGCGATTTGAAGCAAGATCCAAAGACGGGCCGCTACCAAGTTAAGAAAAACGGCAAAGAATAAAGTATTCTTTGCCGTAAATTCTGCAGGTTCACCGCCTAGCGGCCGCAGCTGTATTCAATGATGGTATCATTAAAGTGGGCTGGCTTATTGCAAGAACGCCGTCTAACATCACCGTAGCTATCCCTCACGATTGCAACAACGCAACCGCAGCGCTCAGGCTTTTTGTATTTGCGGGGCAGTCTATTTGGCGTACTAGGCCGAATGATAATAGCGGCAACCTCGCCACCACTGCCTCGTCCAATTCCTCCGCCAAAGCCGCCTTTACCGCCGTTGTTAGCACCGGTTGATTGCGCCATAGCACTGACAGTGCCTGCTAAGGTAATGGCGACAAGAGCGCCGATGAAAATTTTCTTAGTCATTTTACGTCTCCTTGGTTAGTCCCCTTGAAGACAAGTTAACGCCCGTTAACTTATAAGGCAGTGCAGAATCGCACATCGTATTTTTAAGCACTATTCATTTACTCCTATGGCTTTCTTGACCTCTAGCCGTCCCCGTGGCATCGCTCGCTCAGCATAATATGAAAGTCGATTTGGCAAATGTCCTCCCCTATGTCTAATGATCCCAAAAACTCCTTCCAAGGCTTAATTCTCACTCTTCATGAGTATTGGGCAAAATACGGCTGCGTTATTTTGCAGCCCTTCGATATGGAAGTGGGAGCCGGTACATTTCACCCAGCCACAACATTGCGCGCACTTGGCCCAAAGCCGTGGAACGTCGCCTACGTACAGCCAAGTCGTCGGCCAACAGATGGTCGCTATGGTGAAAATCCGATGCGCCTACAGCACTATTACCAATACCAAGTGCTGCTCAAACCTTCGCCACCAGATTTGCAAGAGTTATATTTAGGTTCACTCAAAGCCATTGGCATTGATACTGAGCTTCACGACATTCGCTTTGTTGAGGACGACTGGGAAAGCCCAACGCTTGGCGCTTGGGGCTTAGGCTGGGAGGTTTGGTGTGATGGTATGGAGGTGAGCCAATTCACCTACTTCCAACAAATTTGCGGCCAAGAATGTTCCCCCGTTGCGGGCGAATTGACCTATGGACTTGAGCGGCTCGCTATGTATTTGCAGGGCGTAGACAGCATTTACGATCTCAACTTCAACGGCGGTGAAGGCGAAAAGAAAGTTCTCTACGGAGAAGTATTCCAACAAACCGAACGGGAATATTCGCGCTGGAACTTCGATATCGCGGATACGAAAATTCTTTTGCAACATTTCGATGATGCCGAAGCTGAGTGTAAACGCATTTTGGAAGCTCCAGACATCGACCCCAAAAAAGGCCGCGAGATTATCATGGCGCACCCAGCCTACGACCAGTGCATCAAAGCCAGTCATGCGTTCAATCTGTTGGATGCCCGTGGCGTTATCTCCGTCACCGAACGCCAAAACTACATTGGTCGCGTCCGCGACTTGAGCAAGGCATGCGGTGAAGCCTTCCTGCGCACCGAAGCCGGTGGCGTTAAAGTCGGGGAGGATGCGTAATGCCTGATCTTCTATTAGAATTATTCTCCGAAGAAATCCCCGCCCGCATGCAGCGCAAGGCCGCTGGCGATCTGCGTAAGCTTGTTACTGATGCGCTGGTCGATGCTGGCCTTACCTACGAGGGCGCGCGTGAATATTGGACGCCCCGCCGTTTGACCCTCGATTTGCGTGGTCTTACTGCCCGTTCTGCTGATGTGAATGAAGAACGCAAAGGCCCCCGCACGGACGCACCAGAAAAAGCCATCGAAGGCTTTTTACGCGGCGCTGGTTTGGCCTCAAAAGATGATGCCGAAATTCGCACCGACCCGAAAAAAGGCGAGTTCTATGTTGCCGTTATCAATAAGCCAGGACGCGCAGCCACCGAAATTATTGCCGACATTATGCCCGGCATTATCCAAAATTTCCCATGGCCAAAGTCCATGCGCTGGGGTGCAAAATCTGCCGAGAGCGGCAGCCTAAAATGGGTGCGCCCATTGCAATCTATCCTCTGCACTTTTGGCCCAGAAACCGAAGAACCAGAAGTCGTAAAATTTGAAATCGGCGGCGTGACAAGTGGCAACATAACCTACGGCCACCGCTTCCATTCACCCGAACCAATCAAGGTTCGACGCTTCGATGATTACGTCACATCGCTTGAAAAAGCCAAGGTGATGTTGGACGCCGAACGGCGCAAAGAAACCATCAAAGCCGATGCCAAAAATCTCGCTTTTGCGAAGGGCTTGGACTTGGTGGAAGACGATGGATTGCTCGAAGAAGTTGGTAATTTGGTTGAATGGCCGGTGGCGATTATGGGTGAATTTGAGGAGCAATTTCTCGACATTCCACCGGAAGTAATTCAGCTCACCATCAAGACAAACCAAAAATGTTTTGTGCTCAAAAAAGGCAAAGCCCTCAGCAATAATTTCCTGATGGTTGCCAACATTGAAGCCAGTGATGGCGGCAAAGAAATTGCGCTGGGCAATGCAAAAGTCGTCAACGCGCGACTGGCCGATGCCAAGTTTTTCTGGGAAGCCGATCTGCAACAAATCGCTAGTGAAGAGGGCTTCAAACCGTGGCTCAAAAAGCTCGATAACGTCACCTTCCACGCCAAGCTAGGTAGCCAAGGCGAGCGGGTAAAGCGTATTAAGAAACTAGCTAAAGAACTTGCGCTAACAGTCGGGGCTGATTCAAAAAAAGCCAAACGCGCTGCCAAGATTTGTAAGGCCGATTTGAACTCCGCCATGGTCTATGAGTTCCCAGAATTGCAAGGTGCGATGGGTCGTAAATACGCGCTAAAGGCAGGGGAAGATAAGGCCGTCGCCGCCGCCTGCGAAGACCACTACAAACCCCAAGGTCCAAGCGACGATGTGCCAAACGAACCCGTAAGCGTCGCCGTGGCACTAGCCGATAAATTGGACACGCTAGTCGGCTTTTGGGCGATAGACGAAAAGCCCACAGGCAGCAAAGACCCCTACGCTTTACGCCGTGCCGCACTCGGTGTTGTGCGGTTGATTTTGGAGAATGAGTTGCGCTTGCCTCTTGGCAAATATGCGCAAGATGTAATCCCCTTTTTCCACGATCGCCTGAAAGTCTACCTGCGCGATTCTGGTGCGCGGCATGATTTGATTGATGCGGTTATCACTCCTTCATCAGACGATCTTTTGATGATCGCCCGCCGTGTCGAAGCGCTCGGTTCGTTCCTTGATACAGACGATGGTAAGAACCTGTTGGCGGGTACAAAGCGCGCCGCAAACATTCTGGCCGCCGAGCAAAAGAAGAAGACCAACATCGCCGAAAGTGTCGATGCGAAATTGTTTGAGACGGACGAAGAACGCGCTCTATTTGATAGCTTAGAAGAGGCCGAAGGTTTCGCTAAACAGGCCATCGAAAAAGAAGACTTCGCTAAGGCTATGGAGTTCTTATCGAAGCTCCGCGCCCCTGTCGATAATTTCTTCGAACACGTCATGGTCAACGCCGACGACGAAAAGGTTCGCGCCAACCGCCTAGCTCTCATGCGCCGCATAAAAGACGCAACCAACACAGTAGCGGATTTCTCCAAAATCGCGGGATAAGCTGCCTTATAACCAAGGAACACCCCATGAAAACGTGGAACATTTATCTTTCAGGTGAAATTCACACCAATTGGCGTGAGGAAATTGCGGCGGGGGCTGAGGCTGCGAAGCTTCCTGTGTCCTTTTCGTCCGCAATCACCCACCACGAGGCATCGGACGATTGCGGTGTGGCGATATTGGGTGAGGAGCCGAACAAGTTCTGGCATGACCATAAGGGCGCAAAGGTGAACGCCATCCGCACCCGCACACTCATTCAAGCCGCCGACATTGTGGTGGTGCGCTTTGGCGATAAATACAAACAATGGAACGCAGCCTTTGATGCAGGCACGGCCTCTGCTCTCGGCAAGCCAACGATCATCATGCACCAAGAAGAACACGCTCACGCGTTGAAAGAAATTGATGCGGCGGCACTCGCAGTCACCACTTCAAGCGAGCAAGTGGTGGAGATTTTGAAGTACGTTATCAACGGCGAATTGGCTGGATATACGGGCTAACTGTTGAACGCATAAACCGCGAAAATTACAGCCAAAATTGTAAGCCCGACATTGACCATTCCAAGCTTAGGAATGAGTGGGTTTGGCGTGCCCGTTTTACGCACCAGATTAAGCAAAATATTAGCCGCAATTATGCCAAGCAAAAGCAAGCTCGCGGCAATCATTTTGAGCGTGAAGGGCAGGCCCGGTTGCCACCCACCATAGAAGCTGAAAATCAAATAGAGGCCAGTGAGCCAAATGAGAATAACGCTCAGGAGGCTTGTCCGCACCAACTGAAATCTCAACTTGCCAACCCAAGGGGGAGGCGGCCCTTCTGCACTTTTCACGGCACTGTTCAAAAACAACGCGCCAATGCCAGCCCCCGCGCCGAGCACCAAAAACAGAAAATGAAATGTCTTGAAAAGCTCGAACATTTTACGCCTCGCGCTCTACGGCACGCCAGCCAATATCGCGGCGACAGAACCCTTCTGGCCAGTCTATTTTATCAACCGTCGCATAGGCTTTTTGTTGCGCTTCGCCTGTTGTTTCTCCAAGCGCAGTGACGTTCAAAACACGGCCACCAATTGCTTGAATCATTTTATCAACTTGTTGAGTCCCTGCATGAAAGACGTGAATCTGTTCATTATCAAGACCGGGCAGTCCGTTGATTTGACTCCCTTTTTTATAAGCGGCTGGATAGCCATTTGCGGCCAAAACAACAGTTAAAGCAACGCTTGAAGACCATGCGGCTTTTGCATTTTCGAGAGTTCCCTCATCACAGGCCAATAACAATGGCACAATATCGCTTTGCAATCGCATCATCAAAACCTGACATTCAGGGTCGCCAAATCGCACGTTATATTCGATGAGGCTTGGGCCTTTTTCATTGATCATGAACCCCGCATAAAGCACGCCCGAAAATGGCGCGCCAGCTTCCGCCATGCCGCGTAAAGTCGGCTCAATAATTTCTTCCATCACCTGCTTTTGCAATGCCTCCGTTAAAACGGGGGCGGGTGAATACGCCCCCATGCCGCCAGTGTTTGGCCCCGTATCGCCCTCACCAACGCGCTTATGATCCTGCGCCGTGCCAAAGGGCAGGGCGTTTTTTCCATCACACAAAAAGAACATTGAAGCCTCTTCGCCAGTGAGAAATTCTTCGACCACAACCTCGGCTCCTGCCTCACCAAAAGCGCCGTCAAAACAATCGTCAATTGCGGCCAAAGCATCGTCCAAACCCATCGCAACTGTGACGCCTTTTCCCGCCGCCAAACCATCCGCTTTTATAACGATTGGCGCACCCTGTTTTTGCACATATTCGCGGGCTGATTTTGCGTCCGTAAAATGACCATAGGCGGCGGTCGGAATATTCATTCTGTCGCACAAGGCTTTGGTATATTGCTTTGAGCCTTCGAGTTGAGCGGCGGCTTTTGATGGGCCAAAAACGGCAATGTCTTGGGCGCGTAAATCGTCCGCAATACCTTCGACCAACGGCCCCTCGGGGCCAACGACAACGAAGCTGATATCCATCAGTTTGCAAAATGCAATGACCGCTTGGTGATCGGCAATATCTAAAACCACCTGCTCTCCAAGTTCGCCCATACCGCCATTACCAGGCGCGATAAACAGCTTGTCGAGCATTGGCGATTGGGCAATTTTCCAAGCCAAGGCGTGTTCGCGGCCGCCGGAGCCGATTAAAAGGATGTTCATAGGATAAAAAGCCACACTTGCGATTGCCGTTGGCCTTGTTTAGCACGGGTAGAACAATGCTGTGAAACTTGTCGCAGTTTTCCACTTAATCATGTTGAGCTGCAGAACAGTAATGACCAACACCGAAAAAGATAAAGTTGCAGATGCGCCCCTTGAGAATTGGGTGTATCAGTTTTTGCCCAAATCTATCTGGCCCTATGCTCAGTTGGCGCGGTGGGATAGGCCAATTGGCTGGAAGCTACTGCTCTGGCCTTGTTTGTGGTCGCTGGCGTTGGGGAGCGGCTTCGCTCTTAAAAATGAACCAACCCAGCTGCAAATACTGCCGCTGTTTGTTGTTTGGGCCATTGTGTTCTGGCTTGGGGCCGTTGCCATGCGCGGGGCAGGATGCACCTATAACGATATCGTTGATGTGGATATTGATGAAGCAGTTGCGAGAACAGCTTCGCGGCCGATCCCCTCCGGTCGGGTTACGAAGACGAAAGCGGCTGTGTTCCTTGGGGTGCAGGCTCTGTTTGGTTTGGGGTGCTTGCTGCTGCTTTCCCTGCTCGGTCTTTTCGGTGGGAATATCAACAGCTTCGCAATTATTCTCGGCATTTCGTCCCTAGCAATTGTCGCGCTTTATCCCTTTGCAAAACGGATAACGGATTGGCCGCAGCTCGTTCTTGGTCTTGCTTTTTCTTGGGGCGCATTGATGGGCTGGGCGGTAATATTCGGTTCACTCAGCCCCGCACCTCTACTTCTTTACGCGGGCTCAATCCTCTGGGTCATCGGATACGACACAATCTACGCCCACCAAGACCGCGAAGATGACGCTCTAGTTGGTGTTCGCTCCACGGCGCGGCTCTTCGGCGATAAGACCAAACCCGCTTTGATAATTCTGTATTTTGGAACTTTGTTTCTGTTCGCCGCCGCCTTTTATCAAGCAAGTGCTTCATACCCAGCCTACATTGGTTTAGCACTCGGTTTCAGCCATATGTTGAGGCAAATCAAAAGGTTAGAAATAGAAGACGCAGACAATTGCCTAGCGTTGTTCAAGTCGAACTCCACCTTTGGGTGGATAATCTTTATAGGTTTGGTCGTTGCGATTTTTATCTAGCGCAATTTAGTTACGCGCAATAATCTCACGTGCATTTATCCGAACAACTGGACCGATCATGCCTGTCTTACGACGGCGCAGGAAGTTTGGGCGATGATTTAGCATGGAGTTGCGACGGCGACGCGGCTTTGGTGCGAGTGAAGAAACGCCTGAATGGTCCTTCACAACCGTTGCGTTACCAGCTGAATCGATCAACAGCATAGGTAGGCCAAGTTTTTTGGCCCAAGAATGCCAATCGGCAGCGGCTTCCTCTACTGTGTCAGCAACACAAAGAGGAACGCTCAAATCAGCGTCAAAGTGCAGGAGTTCCAAAGTTACGGTGTTGGAACCGTCTGCATTTTCGTAGGCTCTGGCCGCAACCCCAGCAAAGGCGCGGTTTGGTAGAGCCATAGACAAAGGCAGTCCACAATTCAGATTGCGTTTCATCACCGCGCCTTCGGCGTCTAATGTGAATTCAACCTGAGAGCCGCGCGTTGCCCCTGACTGCGTTGCGCGACCGTAACTTACTTTTTGTGGTAGTGCGTATGGGTCAAGCCGTAATGTTTGGTTTGCCCATGTTGGTTTCTTATTTAATGCACTCATTGCCTTGGCCTTCCTGTAAACTTTCAAGAGCCACCCTTTAGTGGGTTTTTGGTCTCTCGTTATATTCCGCAGGCTCGTTGATCGGCTCTGCGTGTAATGGAAGAATACCGTGCGACACCCCAGATCCGCTTAAAAATCGAGGTTAAGAAATGCTGACTGAATAAGAAGGTTTACAAAAGCTTCGGTAGGTAAGATTTCGGTAAGCTTGCGCGAAAGTTACCGCGAAGTTTCAAATGTATTACTAAATGTGCCTATTTAAGAACCTTGCTCGGGTTCAAAATGCCCAGCGGGTCTAGGGTTTGCTTGATAGAGCGCATCAGCTCCATAGTTACTGGGTCTTTAACGGTTAAGAGCTCTTCACGTTTCAATTGACCAATGCCATGTTCAGCAGAAATCGAGCCATTTAATTTTTTGACGATTTTGTAAACGGCTTGATGAATTTGCGCCTCCTGGGCGAAGAAATCTTCCGCGCTCCAGCCCACAGGCTGAGAGATATTGTAGTGCAAATTGCCATCGCCCATGTGCCCGAAGTTCACAATCCGCGCTTTTGGAACAATTTTGAGCACTGCTTTGTCGGCAAGAGCGATAAAATTGGGCACTTCGCCGACAGGAACAGCAATATCGTGCTTTATGGATGCGCCTTCGGGCTTCTGAGCCCCCGACATATCCTCCCGCAGCTTCCAAAAGGCATTTTGTTGCTCAAGCGTGGCGGCAATCGTTGCATCCGCTATCAAATCCGCCTCAAAAGCTTCCTCGAGAATGCTTTCAAGTGTGGATTGGGCATCTTCGGAAGACTTTCCAGAGGATATTTCAACGAGAGCATACCAAGAATGATCGCCTTGGATAGGAGCCCGCGCCCCTTCTGTATGCTTTAGGGTAAACTGCATCGCCATATCCGCCATCAATTCAAAGGCGGTTAGCCCGTTTCCTGCCTTAGCTTTTGCTTGATTGAGCAATTGCAATGCTTTTTCTGGGGAGTTGAGGGCAACAAAACCAACCTCACGGCCTCGCGGCTTTGGGAAAAGCTTCAATACTGCCTTGGTGACGATACCCAATGTGCCTTCCGAGCCGACAAACAGGTTTTTTAAATCATAGCCGGTGTTGTCTTTGCGCAGCTTGGATAGCCCGTTCAATATCTCACCACTTGGGAGTACTACCTCAAGACCCATAACCAAGTCGCGGGTATTGCCGTAGGCGAGTACGCCAGTGCCACCCGCATTGGTACTGATGTTGCCGCCAATTTGGCAAGTTCCTTGCGCGCCAAGTGAAAGGGGGAACAGTCGATCAATATCATCAGCAGTATTTTGGATGTTCTCGAGGATTACGCCTGCTTCGACGGTGATCGTATTTGTATCCTCGTCCACCTGAATAATTCTATTCATCCGCCCAAGCGAGAGAATGACTTCATCGCTAGAACCGCCGCGTAACGGAAGTCCACCACCAACAAGTCCCGTGTTTCCGCCTTGGGGAATGATCGGCGTTTTGGTTTTGGTGGCAAGTGCCATAATGCGAGAGACCTCTTCAACGCAAGAAGGACGCAGAACCAAAGAACAGGAACCACCAAACCGCCCTCTTGCATCTTCAACATAAGACGCAATATCGGTGGCGGTGCGTAGGGCATGGCGTTCGCCGACTATTTCAACGAATTGATCTAAGACACCCGTCTTCATTTCAACTTTGCCCCTTCTGCTGCTCGTTCAAGCCGGTCGTTGATCGCGGCTCCCAAACCATGGCGGGGGATGGGCTGAACTGCAATGGCTTTCGCGCCGCTCTTGTCTAATTCCTTGAGCATAGCAAAAAGGTTGCGCGCTGCTTCATCTATATCGCCCTCAAGGCTTAGGTTTCTCATTGCGTGGGGATTACCGTTTACGGGCATCGGACCAAACAAAAGAAGCGCTTCGTTTTTCTCAACGGATTTAGCGTTTAAGCGTACCGGAATAGATGGTGCATAATGGGCGAGGAGTTGGCCCGGAGCTTCAATAGGGGATTCTATTTTTGAAGGATCTGTAGTGATGCGTTTTACCGCACCAACTTCGGCCTCAATAGTTTCAATCGCCAATCCGCCTTCGCGCAGCAATGTCACAATACCATTGCCCACTTTGAGAATGGTTGATTCCACACCAATGGCGCAGGCTCCATTATCTAAAATAACTTCAACCTTGTCGCCAAGGTCATCCGCCACATGCTCCGCCAAAGTTGGGCTTATTTTACCTGAGGTATTGGCACTGGGGGCCGCAATGGGATTTCCTAGATCTTCTGCCAGCGTGGCCATAACGCCTGCGGGATGACGAAGTGCAATTGTTCCCAAACCTGCCGTCACAGCATCAACAATTCCTGCACTCGTTTTAAGAGGCACAACAAGCGTGAGGGGGCCTGGCCAAAATTTACTGGCGAGCTTTTGAGAGAGCTCATCAAATTCTCCAACCAGTTCCGCCATTACTAATCCGCTGACATGGGCAATAAGCGGGTTGAAATTTGGTCGCCCCTTGGCCGAATATATCTTTGCAATCGCATCACCGTTGGTTGCATCCGCCGCCAGTCCGTACACTGTTTCTGTCGGTACAGCCACAAGTCCACCCGCTCTCAGTGCGGCGAGGGCTTTGTCATATCCAATGGTGATATTAAAAATGCGATCCATAGGGTGTTTACAGTCTAAAATGATGGAAACAGCAAGGCCAGAAACTTTGACGTAAACGTCAAAAGGTGCGAAACAGCACTAAGTTAAATTTTGAAAGAGATTCTCCCATGTATCGTGCCCCTGTATCAGAAATTTCTCATGTCCTAAAACAGGTAACTGGCTTGGGTGAAGCTATGGACAAAGGGCAAGCTGGAGAACTCTCGGCAGATCTACTCGATGCAATCCTCGAAGAGGGCGGTAAATTTGCATCTGAAGAGATTGCGCCGTTGCTCAGGGTTGGTGATGAGCAAATGGCGGTGCTGAAAGATGGCGCTGTGAAAATGCCTGACGGTTTCTCAGATATGTATAAGCGCTGGGCCGAAGGTGGCTGGGGTGCGCTGACAGGACCTGAGGCTTACGGCGGGCAGGGCTTGCCCATGAGCCTGCAAACGGCTGCTTTTGAAATGTGGAATTCTGGTTCGCTTGGTTTTGGTGTTGGCCCAACTCTCACCATCGGAGCGGTTGAGGCCTTGAACGCCCACGCCAGTGATGAGCTGAAAGACATCTATCTTGCCAAAATGATCTCGGGTGAGTGGACCGGAACAATGAACCTTACAGAGCCACAATCTGGTTCGGATTTGAATGGATTGAAAACCAAAGCTGAGCCAGTCGGCGATGGCAGCTATCGTATTTTCGGCCAAAAGATATTCATTACTTATGGCGAACACGACATGACGGATAATATTATCCATCTGGTGTTGGCACGACTTCCTGATGCTCCTGCTGGTCAGCGTGGCATCTCGCTCTTTCTAGTTCCAAAATTCCATGTGAATGGGGATGGTTCCTTGGGTGAGCGCAACGATGCGTTTTGCCATAGCCTAGAACACAAGCTCGGCATCCACGCTTCCCCTACCTGCACCATGATTTTCGGTGACGGTAAATTTGGCGATACCCCAGGGGCAATTGGCTGGCTCGTTGGCGAAGAAAACCGCGGCCTTTCTTGCATGTTTACGATGATGAATAACGCCCGCCTTTTGGTCGGTATCCAAGGGGTTGCAGTGGCGGAAGCCGCAACACAACATGCACTAGCCTATGCTCAAGAACGCAAGCAAGGCAAAGCCAGCGGTTATGACGGGGAGGGCATGGCCCCCATCGTTTATCACCCCGATGTGCAACGCAACTTGATGACAATGAAATCGCTTACCTCTGCCGCCCGTGCTATTTCTTATAACTGCGCCCATGCGATTGATATGCAGGATAGCTCTGAGGGGAGCGATGATCACGGCTATTGGCGTGATCGCGCTGCACTTCTAACGCCCGTTGCAAAATCATTCTCAACTGACATCGGTTGCGAAGTGGCAAGCCTTGGTGTGCAAATTCATGGTGGCATGGGGTTTGTCGAAGAAACGGGCGCGGCTCAATTTTTACGAGATTCACGCATCGCGCCAATCTATGAAGGAACCAACGGCATCCAAGCGATTGATCTGGTGATGCGGAAATTGCCACTGGGTGACGCAAAGGTGGCTGACACTTATATTGCGGAGCTCAGCGAAATTGTTGAGGAAGTTCGCGTTTCTAATCGCCCAGAATTTGAGGGTGTCGCAGATGCTCTATCCGATGCGCTCAAGGATTTTTCTGAAACAACAAAATTTTTGCTGAAGAAACTAGCTGCGGGTGAAAAAGACACAGCTCTTGCAGGAGCAACACCCTACCAACATTTGTTCGGCTTGGCATCTGGCGCAACCTATCTCGCTCAATCTGCTCTTAACTCACAGGATGCTGATTTACCGATGCGAGCGGCAACCATGCGTTTTATGGCTTTCAACTTGTTACGGGAAACTGTGAGCCTGCGCGATACAATTGAAAATGGTTCCGATAGCCTTCTCGAAGCTGGCAACCTGCTCTTATCTCTTTAAGGAATTCCCATGTCTGATATTGAAATTTCACGCGCAGGCCGCGTGCAAATCATTCGCTTTAATCGCGCCAATAAGAAAAATGCCATCACCCGCACCATGTACGAAACATTCGCAAATGGGCTGAATGAAGCCGATAGCGATGATGCGATTGGCGCAACGGTAATCTTGGGGCAGCCCGAAGTATTTACGTCTGGCAATGATTTGATGGACTTTATGCAGGTTGCTATAAGCGGCGAAAAAGGTACTGAAGTTGTTGGTTTTTTGAAGGCAATTATCGCTGGAACCAAACCCCTGGTGGCAGGTGTTGATGGTCTGGCTGTTGGCGTTGGCACTACGATGCTCATGCACTGCGACCTGGTTTACGCAACACCTCGTACTTGGTTGCAAACACCATTTGTCGATTTAGGACTTGTGCCAGAGGCCGCATCTTCCCTAGTCGCCCCGCGCATCATGGGGCATCAACGGGCATTTGCTCTGTTGGCGATGGGCGAAAAATTTACTGCCGAGCAAGCGGTTGCTGCTGGCTTGGTGAATGAAATTATCTCACCAGAAAAAATTGAAGAGCACGCCTTAGCAAAGGCAACGCTTCTCGCAGAAAAACCACCAGAGGCTATGGCTATTTCGCGCCGCCTTATCCGTGGTGACCGTTCTGAAATCATCGCAAGAATGGAAGAAGAGGGTGCATTGTTCTTTGAACGGTTGAAAAGCGATGAGGCGAAAAATGCTTTCATGGCTTTCATGCAAAAGAAATAACTAGCGGAAAATTGAGCGGTTAGCTTTCTCAGGTTTTTTAGAAAATAGCGCAACGACTTCTATGTGGGGTGAGAATAAAAACTGATCCACTGGTACGATTCGTTCAATTTTGTACCCAGCCTTCACCAGTACCGCCGCATCCCGTGCAAGTGTCGTAGGATTACAAGAAACATATACGAGAGAGCGGATATCGGCTTTGGCAATTTCTCCGATTTGAGGCTCGGCCCCCGCCCGTGGCGGGTCGAGGCAAACCCCGTCGAAGAGTTTTAGCTCAGAGGCCATCAAAGGGAGTTCTTCCAAGTCGCGAATTTCAGTCGTAATTGATTTCAAACCATCTGCACCAACTGCAGAAGCCAGCGCCGTCAAAGCCTTCGCTTCCGTTTCGACTGCGTGAACCCGTGCCGTTATGGCTAGCCGCAATGAAAATGTGCCGCTACCACTATACAGGTCAACAACTCGTTTCCGTTTTTTTAGATGGTTGCAAACAAGCTCTGCCATCGCTTCTTCAGCAGGAATAACTGCTTGTAGAAATCCGCCAGAGGGAACCTCAACCTTCGCGCGGCCAAAAGTAACGAAAGGCTTTTCTTTCTCGACAATAACGTCCCCATCAAGGGCTGCCCGTAGGAATGGCGTTTTTGCAAAGGCCCGAACAAAAGCAGCCAACATGTCTTCAGTTGGTACTTGCTCAAGAGAGAAGTCGAGATCGAGGCCGTTGTCACAGCCGTTGATCGTAATTTGAATATCTTCGTTACCGCGCAACAGTGTTGTGGCTAGTGCACGGAAACCATCAAACTGTGCTTCAATTTCGGGCATCAAAATAGGGCATTGCGTGATGTTCACCACATCATTGCTGCCCCGTTCATTAAATCCCAAGGTTACATCTGATCCATTTCGTCGGGCCGTAAATGTAACCCGTCGGCGGGAATGGGCGGGCGAAGGTATGCAAGGCTCGATTTCAACATCAAGCTTTGCCCGCGAAAAGGCGAGGGCGACTTCTGCCTGTTTCCATAGAAGCATTTTTTCTGGAGACATATGTTGCAAGGAGCAACCGCCACAGGTTCCAAAATGTTTGCACAGTGGTTCAACTCTGTCCGGGGAGGCTTCAATAATTTCATCCAACCGAAGCCGTGGGGATTCCCCGCTGGCATTAACCCGTTCACCAGCAAGGGTGCTTGGAACGAAAACTGTTTGGTTGTTCAATTGCCCCATGCCATCGCCGAGACTTCCAACTTTATCAATTAAAATTTCAGGCACTACGAACTCCGCATAAAAGATATTCAAGATTTCCATCGCCACCGTGAATGGGGGAGGGGATGAGATGTGTCATAAACCAACCTGAGAGGTTATTGAACCATTCTGCGACCCTCTGCAATGTTGTATCAATTAAAGCTTGATCGGTAACAAGCCCACCCTTGTCGTTTCCACCTTTACCCAGTTCAAACCGTGGTTTTACAAAAGCGTTGCATGAGTAATTGTAAGAGAAACAAATCTTACATCGCGCACGATGAAATCTGGTTTAATGTCGATATGTGACGAAGTAAGTATCCGTAGCGCGAGTTATTGCAAGCTATTGATTATCAGAAAGCATCCGATCAACGGCCCGCTCTAATTCTTCTATATCTGCAGTTTCTGGTAATGTTCCTGCAACCGAGTTCGTGATCATCGTTCGGTCAATAGTTTTCAAATCAACTGCTGTGTAGATTTCTTCTGCAAGTTGACGAGAAGTTTTCCCTTGCGGGTGTTCAGCAGCAACATCAATGTCGTTTGCCGCTATTTCAGGTGTAGCTTTAACTTGAGGGACTGCAAGACGAATAGGTTTGAGCTGTTCGATCATCGCTTCGGTAAGAAAAATATGCTCAGTACTAGGTTTGATGCTCCCGCGAATTGCCCCCAACCGCCCTTGCATTTGTTCAATCGCCGCCTGACGCACTTTACTGATCTGTTCTGCATTTACGACTGCAGGATTAAAAGCCAATAAAGTTGAAATCGCACCTAAAGCTATTTTAAAAATTCTCATACCAAAACCCACTGTCCACCATAGGTTTTATTATGGGGCAGTGAAGTTATAAAAGGGGCAAGAAATGAGGTTAAGAAAGTCTAACCTTCTTCGGCGATCAGTTTGCGGAGTTTTGAAATCGCAACATCGCTATTTTCGCCATAGGCGATGGTGCGAACGAAATCGCCTTTACTGTTCATCAAGAAAGTAGTGGCCGTGTGGTTGATATTATAGTTTTCACCGTCGCCTTCTTTTTGAGCAAAAACGCGCCAAGTTTTGACCATTGCGTCTATCTCTTTTTGGCTACCTGTGATGCCTTTAATGCGTTTATCAAAACCAGTTAGATATTCAGCTAGAATGGGAACTGTATCGCGTGAAGGGTCAACGGAAACAAAATAGATTTGAATTTTATCAGCATCCTCACCTAAGCCCTCAAGCCATTGTCCCGCCTCATAAAGTGTTGTTGGGCAAACATCTGGGCAGTGGGTGAAGCCAAAGAACATAACGTGGGGTTTACCCTTGATGTTTTCTTGGGTGATGGGCGTTCCGTTAGTAAGTACTGCCGTAAACGGCCCGCCAACATCTGCACGCCCCATAGGTGTGTTTCCGTTGGAGCTGTTCAAAGACCAGTTTAGTGTTGTGTAAGCAAGGAATGCCCCAAGGGCAAAAACGAGGCCCCATATGGCGTAGCGGAATAGTTTCATTGGGTTTTCCTAAACGAATTTTCTAAGCTTCAGTGTGGTCAGTGATGTAAGATTTATGGCATGGCTTGGGAAGGGCAGGAAGGATGCAATTTGTCGCAACTTAACGTGAGCCTAAGCGCGCACTGGTTTTGCTTCTTCTTTTCCAAGAGCACCAAAAACGGCGTGCAATATGCCGCTCTTATCAAGACCCGCTAATTGCAACATCATCTCTGGGCGCATTTGGTCAACATAGGTGTCTGGCATCGTCAGGGTGCGGATTTTCAGCCCTTGGTCGAGAAAGCCTGCGCTGGCTAAATGATGCAGAACCATTGACCCAAACCCGCCTACGGAGCCTTCTTCGACCGTTATCAATACTTCATGGTTTCGTGCCAACCGCTCGATTAAATCGGTATCCAATGGTTTGGCAAAACGGGCATCGGCAACTGTCGTGGAAAGTCCGTATTCCTCAAGCTCCTCTGCCGCCGCCATGCAATCTGCGTGGCGAGAACCGAAGGAGAGTAACGCAACTTTGGTTCCCTCGCGAGTAATGCGTCCTTTGCCAATTTCGAGGACAGAACCACGCTCGGGGAGCTCAACTCCTACTCCTTCGCCGCGCGGATAGCGGAATGAAATAGGACCTTCATCGAAAGCTGCAGCGGTTGTTACCATGTGTTTTAATTCTGCTTCATCTGCGGCGGCCATGACCGTGAATCCAGGCAAGCAGGAAAGATAGGCAACATCGAAAGAGCCAGCGTGGGTAGCGCCATCAGCGCCAACAAACCCAGCGCGGTCTATTGGGAAGCGTACGGGCAACTGTTGGATAGAAACATCGTGCACCACTTGGTCGTAGGCTCGCTGTAGGAATGTGGAATAGATTGCGCAAAACGGTTTGTAGCCTTCGCTGGCCATGCCTGCCGCGAATGTCACCGCATGTTGTTCGGCAATGCCCACATCATAGGTGCGGTCTGGAAATGCCTCGCTAAAAATATCTACACCAGTGCCGCCCGGCATTGCGGCGCTAATGGCAACAATTTTATCGTCCGCTTCTGCTTCTTGAACGAGGCTTTGGCCAAAAACTTTTGTGTAGGAGGGGGCATTAGGAACGGCCTTGGCCTGTTCGCCAGTGACCACATTAAATTTTGCAACCGCGTGCAGCTTATCCTTTGCGCCTTCAGCGTGGGAATATCCTTTACCTTTTTCCGTGACCACGTGAACAAGGATTGGCCCTTTTACGCTATCACGAACATTGCGCAATATTGGCAACATGGCTTTAAGATTGTGCCCATCAATCGGGCCAACATAGTAAAAGCCGAGTTCCTCAAACAATGTTCCACCAGCCCAAAAGCCGCGAGCATATTCTTCTGTTTTCTTCGCCTTGTCAGCAATGAATTTCGGCAATTTCTCGCTCAACTGTTTCGAGACCTCGCGAATGGAGAGATAGGTCTTGCCTGATACCAACCGCGCCAGATAATGGCTCATCGCTCCCGTTGGTGGCGCAATAGACATATCATTGTCATTCAATATTACGATTTGGCGCGCATCCATCGCCCCCGCGTTGTTCATTGCTTCAAACACCATGCCTGCCGTCATCGCGCCATCGCCAATAACAGAAACAACATTGCGTTGAACTCCAGCAAGCCGCGAAGCTTCGGCCATGCCAAGCCCTGCAGAAATTGAAGTAGAGGAGTGCCCCGCGCCGAATGGGTCATATTCGCTTTCTTTGCGTTTCGTAAAACCTGCAAGCCCATCTTGCTGGCGCAATGTGCGAATACGGTCGCGGCGGCCCGTTAAAATTTTGTGGGGGTAGGTCTGGTGACCCACATCCCAAATGACACGATCATGGGGAGTGTTGAATGTGTGGTGAATTGCAACAGTAAGTTCCACAACCCCAAGCCCAGCTCCCAAGTGGCCGCCTGTACTGGATACCGCATCAATCATTTCAGCCCGCAGCTCCGTAGCCAATTGCGGCAGTTGCTCATCGCTCAATTTTTTCAAATCATCCGGCGTTTCGACGGTATCAAGAAGCGGGGTTTCAGGTCTCATTAAAACAATTTTCTCTCTGAGCATAATCAAAGCTCGAAACGGTGCCTGCTATGTTTGCGGGCGCAGACTATATATAGGAACTAATTGTACAAAGTGTAAGGAGAACTTAGCAGATGCTAAGGTTTTTCGGTAGGGTAGGAATTCGAACTATATCCTGCATTTGTAGCCAGTGAAATCAAAATCGAGAAGCGATATGAAAAGAATAATGATTGTTGGTGGACCTGGTTCTGGAAAGAGTACATTGGCTAAATTGTTGGGGAAAAAATTCAATCTGCCCATTTTTCATATGGATATGATTCACTGGAAGGAAAATTGGGAGCCGAGAAGCAATGCGGAAAAAATACCTCTGATCCATGAGATTCATATGAAAGAAGAATGGGTTTTTGAAGGTGGAAACTCTGGGACTTACGGCGAACGGCTCGAAAGGGCAGATATGCTGGTGTGGCTCGATTTCCCTCTACCGCTCAGGGCGGTTCGGATAGTGCGCCGCGCATTTCTTAATTTAGGGGAATCCCGTCCTGATCTACCAAGTGGATGCGTTGAAAGATTGGATAAGGAATTCTTGAAATTTTTACATTTCACTTTGACCACAAGCAAACGCTCTCGAGATAAACACTTAGCACTCATCGAGCAGGTTGAGCCATCAATGGTGTGTCGCCTAAAAAACTTGGAAGAGGTGAGGGCGTTTGTAGAAAGGCTTTAAATTGCTCGCCGAGGCCGCGCTACGATTTATTCAAAACCTTCAACACCATCTGTTTCAACACATGATAAACAGAAACCAACGCGATCAACACAAGAATATATTTCGCCGTCCCTCTTTCGATGTAGTCGCCTAAAAACGTGACGATCGTAAAATAGAAAACCAAATCAATGATTAGTTTTACGGCCTTACCCATCTAATGGCTCGCTGCCTTTGGCGCTTCCGTCTGCGCCGACGCGAATTTTTTCTACCTTGTCTTCGGCAGATTTTAGCAACATAGCACAGTGCGCTTTCAAAGCTTCACCGCGCTCGTAGATTTTGATGGAATCATCAAGAGCCACATCGCCTCGTTCAAGGTCATTGACGATGCTTTCAAGTTGTTCGAGCGCTTGCTCGAAGCTTAGTTTTGAAACGTCTGGTTTTGTGTCATCGGCCATCAAGAGTTTCCATTTTATGTTTAGCCGTTCAACAGGCGCTTTACGTGCGCGGTGGTAGAATCAGCAAGTCCTTTTAGATCATAGCCCCCTTCGAGAAGGCTGACGAGGCGGTTATCGCAATGTCGAGCAGCGGCATCCATTAGTTTGCCAGTTGCCCAATCGAAATCATCTTCTTCTAGATTGATATTAGCGAGAGGGTCGCGGTGGTGGGCATCAAAACCTGCCGAAATGATTATCAGATCGGGCTGGAACTTATCAAGGGCAGGCAAGACGCGTGTGCGAAATGCTTCGCGAAAACCGTCCCCCCCCATGCCGGGCGAAAGTGGCGCGTTGCAAATGTTACCAGCGCCCGTTTCGTTCTTGTCGCCACTACCGGGGAAAAGCGGCATTTGGTGAGTAGAGGCGTAAAGCACGCTTGCGTCGTCCCAGAAAATATCCTGCGTGCCATTGCCGTGGTGTACATCCCAATCAACAATCGCCACCCGATCAACTCCATGCTGTTTTTGGGCATGGCGCGCCATAACCGCAGCGGTGTTGATGATACAAAAACCCATTGCCGTTACTTTTTCAGCGTGATGTCCCGGAGGCCGTGCGGCAAGAAAAGCATTATCAGCCTTACCGTCAAACACAGCGTCAACGGCGGTTAATCCGCCGCCCACGGCGTGGCGCACACAGTCCCAAGTTTTGGGGCTCATGATGGTATCCGCATCAATTTGTGAAATTCCTTCTTGCGGAACTTTCTTGCTCATTCCTTCAACATAGGTTTCGGGGTGGGCGTAGGCGAAGGTTGCCTCATCAGCCATGGTGGTTTTGAAGCGCACAAGCTTATCAAAACTGCCAACGGCCAGAGCCTCTTTTACCGCACGAATACGATCAGGTCGTTCAGGGTGGCCTTCAGGTGTTAGGTGCTCGGCAAATATATCGTGGGTGTAGAGGTGCGTTGTCATGGTCTATCTTTGCGGCAGGGGCGGCGACAGGTCAACAAAGCCAATCTATTCATGCACAGTCCAAATAGAACCATCCTCAAGCCCTATGGTGATATCAACAGACTCGCCATTGAACTCGCTGCTAATTTGTTTGTCGATACGTGCAGGGAAGGGGATTGAGGCAATCTCGACAAGTGTTTTCTTGCCACGCGCTTTACCCTTGAATTTTATCAGCCGCAAAGACATTCTATCAGCACTTGGCAGAGCGATATCGCTCACCCCATCGCCATCAAAATCTTCCATTGTTGAGAGATCAAGCTCGCGAGAACCAATAAAGTGATTAGAGAAACCATCCATTTCACCGGAGGCAACTAGCTTACCTTTCTTCCAAGTCCAAAACCGTAATGTTCCGCCAATGTGGGGCGTTACGACTTCCGCAATTTGCATTAAGCCATCGCCATCGAAATCACCAATCCCTGCAATATTGCGCCAGCGGTTGGAGCGCCCGATGTATGGTGTTTGGGTAATGAGCAAGAGTTTGCCGTCTGTGATGCCAAAGACTGCCAGCGAAGCACCAAGTTTTACATCGGATAGGATCGTCACCACATTCGTTTTTCCCGTTACCCCAAGGTCACGCAGTCGAGGGGTGATGTCTTCGAAAACTTGATTGTTGGGTAGGGTGAAGGTGAGCAATTTCCCTTGTGTGTTTTTTACAATCAGAGAGCCACCCTCAATGGCGTCTCCTAAAATTCCGTGGCCGTAGCGGGTGGTTGGAGCAGCGTACCACGCGGAGTGAATGTCACTGCCCTTATTAGCAATCGCTACACCACCATCAGGCAAGCCGCTGTCAGCTTGAATTGTAGTGACTTTCGGAAGAGGGCCCGTAACTTTCTTAGTTTGCCACTCCCCCGCGTGAGCGTTTAGGCTCACTAAGGAAACAAGCAACAGTAAGGTAACAATTCTAACCATCAACAATGATCGTGTCTGAAATTTCAATTCCAAAGCCGCTAAGACCGACATAGTGGCGTTCTTTGGAAGCGAGAAGCTTTATGGAACTCACGCCCAAATCTTTTAATATTTGCGCACCAAGTCCGATTTCTAGCCATTCCTCTTGGCGAGTTTGTGCCGTGCCGTGGCCCTCTAAATCATCACCGTAGGCTGGTTCGTTGCGTGGTGATTCATGGCTATCTCCAAAGGCTTCGCCGTGGTTGCCTGTGTGAGCAACACCCACTGACCCCTCACGAAGATAGATGACAACGCCACGCCCTTCTTTTTCGATTATAGCCATGTGGTCGCGTAGAGCGCTTGAACCTCCAAAGGCGTCGTCAATCACATTTTCAATGTGCAACCGCACTAAAACATTGCGGCCATCTCGGATGTCTCCATAAACAACGGCGAGTTGTTGCATTGCGTCCCATTGGGTGGTGTAGGTCACAGCCTTCGCAGGGCCTGTTGCGGTTTGAATATCAAATTCCTCAACCCTGTTCACCAGCTTCTCGCGGCGTTGACGATAGGCGATAAGCTCGGCAACGGTGACAGTCTTCAGGCCTTTTTCTTTAGCAAAAGCGTTGATCTGAGGCCCACGCATGACCGTGCCATCGTCATTGACCAGTTCAGAAATAACACCGATGGGGGGAAGCCCAGCAAGGTTGCATAAATCAACCGCCGCTTCTGTATGACCAGAGCGCATCAGCACGCCACCTTCGCGGGAAACCAGCGGAAAAATATGACCAGGGCGGACAAAATCGCTAGCCCCCGCATTGGGGTTAGCAAGACCGCGCACGGTGGAACATCTATCTTCCGCTGAAATTCCTGTCGTGGTGTCGTGTTTGTAATCCACGCTGACAGTAAACGCTGTGGAATGGGGGGCATCGTTTTCCGCAACCATGGGAGCAAGGTTTAAGCGCTTCGCCTCGGAAGCTGGCATGGGGGCGCAAACAATACCAGAAGTATGGCGCACAATCATGGCCATATGTTCGGGGGTACAGTGCACTGCGGCGACAATTAGATCGCCCTCGTTTTCCCGATCATCGTCGTCCATAACGACAACAATCTCGCCTTTTTCAAATGCTCGAATTGCATCTGCTACTCGTTCCATATCCGTCGTCATAATATTTGCCCTGTTTATTTTTCGCCCATTTGACCACGGTGGCGCAGAAAGTGATCCGCAAGCACACAGGCCATCATTGCTTCGCCAATTGGTACTGCCCGTATCCCAACGCAAGGGTCGTGGCGTCCTTTGGTCATTACATCTACTTCTTCGCCATCTGCCGTAATAGATTGGCGTGGGGTAAGTATGGAGGATGTGGGTTTAACGGCAAACCGTGCCACCACTGGCTGACCGGAAGAAATACCTCCCAAAACGCCACCAGCATGATTGGTAAGAAACTCTGGTTGTCCGTCTTTGCCAATTCGAATTTGATCGGCGTTTTCTTCGCCAGAAATTTCGGCGGCTTCAAACCCATTGCCAATTTCCACACCTTTAACAGCGTTGATGGACATAAAGGCGCTCGCGATGTCTTGATCAAGTTTGGCGTATATCGGCGCGCCCCATCCTGCAGGTACACCCTCGGCCACGACCTCAATCACAGCGCCAACAGAAGAGCCTGACTTGCGGATACGGTCTAATTCTTCTGCCCATTTTTTGGCCATTACTGGGTCGGGGCAAAAGAACGGGTTGTTGTTCACCTCATCCCAATCCCACCGCGTACGATCAACCTTATGGGGGCCTATTTGCACGAGGGCGGCGCGGATGTTTACCTGTGGAATAACTTTGCGAGCAATTGCTCCAGCAGCTACCCGTGCCGCCGTCTCGCGGGCAGAAGAGCGGCCACCACCGCGATAATCACGCACGCCGTATTTCGCGTCATAGGTAAAATCGGCATGGCCAGGGCGGTAGCGTTTAGCAATGTCAGTATAATCTTTAGAGCGCTGATCGGTGTTCTCTATCATCATCGAAATAGGAGTGCCTGTTGTCAGCCACGTACCATCCTCTTGAGGCATAACACCTGAAAGAATGCGTACTTGATCTGCCTCTTGTCGTTGGGTTGTGTATTTAGATTGGCCAGGTTTGCGCTTATCTAAAAACACCTGCACTTCAGCTTCAGAAATACTCAACCCTGCAGGGCAGCCATCAACCACACAGCCCAAGGCAATCCCATGGGACTCCCCCCAAGTGGTAAAGCGAAAAAGATGACCAAAAGAGTTATGCGACATGGGAATGTTCGTTAGGCTGATGAAACAGATATTGTTCTAGGTTGACCACGCAACTGCGTCAAATCGTGATTTTTTAAATAGCCTTGGGATGAGCCGTTTTAGCCTTAGTTTAACCATGGTTTACACTATTCTTGAATGCTGACCGAAGAGACCTATATCTACGGTAGAAATAACCAACAGATGTTTCTCCTCCCAGAAACATCAATACGCATGAAAAGGATAAATCATGTTCGATATGATCAGAAGTCATTCAAAACTAACAAGCTTTAAGGCTTATCTTGGTGCTGATGATAATAGCGCAAGCCGTGAAGAAAAAAGAAAACCGCTTCGTTCTAAAGCCAAAAAATAGATCCACGCACCGCTCGTGGTTACTAGACTAAAGCGTGAATTCAAATAAGACGGCCATCCTTTTGGGTGGCCGTTTTTGTTTGTGGAGATTGTCGGCAACAAGACCTTTGGACCTACCGAAATACGAATAAATTCTATAAACACAAAGAATGACAAGTATTATAATCCCAAGACCCGACGACTGGCACCTGCATTTACGTGATGGAGCTATGTTGGAAGGCATTATCGAACACTCCGCTCGCGACTTTGCCCGCGCGATTATCATGCCTAATTTGGTTCCGCCGGTTGTGACCGCGGCCCACGCCTTAGCGTACCGCGAACAAATATTGAGCGCCGTACCAAATGGCATGAGCTTTGAACCGCTGATGGTGTTGTATCTTACGGAAACAACGAACCCAGATGATGTTGAGCAGGCGGCTAAATCAGGCCTCGTGAAGTCGCTCAAATTATATCCCGCCGGCGCAACCACAAATTCTGATTCTGGCGTGAAAGATTTTGACAAAGTTTTGCCTGTGCTGGAACGAATGGCCGAAATTGGCCTGCCGCTTTGTGTGCATGGGGAAGTGACGGATCACGATGTTGATATTTTCGACCGCGAAGCCGTTTTTATCGAAACAGTTCTTGATCCCTTGCGAAAACGGGTTCCCGGCCTGCGGGTGGTGATGGAACATGTGACAACCGAAGAGGGGGTGGACTACGTCCTTTCCAACCCCAAAGATTTGGGTGCTACGATTACAACTCACCACCTCATCATCAACCGTAACCACCTTCTGGTGGGTGGTATCCATCCGCATTACTATTGCTTGCCCGTTGCCAAACGCGAGAAACACCGTCTTGCATTGCGCAAGGCTGTGACATCTGGTGATCCGCGTTTCTTCCTCGGTACAGACAGTGCTCCGCACCCAACCGATGCAAAAGAAAATGCCTGCGGTTGTGCAGGGTGTTTTACGTCGATCAACACAATGAGTTTGCTTGCCCATGTTTTCGAAGAGGAAGGCGCGCTAGATAAGTTAGAGAACTTCGCCTCAACGAATGGTTCGGATTTCTATCGCTTGCCTAAGAATGAGGAAACAATGACGTTGGTAAAAGAAACACAACCCGTCGTATTTCCAGATCAAGTTGAAACAGGAGCGGGGCCTGTCACGGTTTTTGATCCGGGGTTTGATGTTTATTGGCGAGTTAAAGAGCGCTGAGCCACACAGTCAATCAAAGCCAGCCAGCAGTCTTTCCATCCCACTTGAATATCTTGTCCTGGGGAATTGTAAGGCGCGCGGCCTCTTGGGGCGGAACATTATTAAAATGATGATCTAGGGCACGTAGAATCCCGCCATGGCAAACGACGACTGCGTCTTCATTCACATAGGGTAACCAGCTCTTTATCCGCTCCAATAGCCGTGCATAGCTTTCACCTTGTGGTGGCTGGAAGTTCCATTTGTCAGCCTTGCGCTGTTTTACGGCATCCGCTTTGTCCAAGCGTAGTTCGGCATAGGTGTGGGTTTCCCACAGGCCGAATGAAATCTCTTTTAGTCGGTCATCGGTTTCGTATCCGTGAGCGGGGAGGCCGAGTTCTAGCCGAACAAGGTTCATGGTCTCACGGGTGCGGCCAAGGGGACTTGCAATATAACGGAAGCGTTTGGGATCATCGAGCAGCTTGGCCAATGCCTTGCCGTTGGTTTTAGCCTGCTCACGACCGGTTGCATTGATCGGGATGTCTTGCTGGCCTTGCAGCCGCAATTCAACATTCCAGTCGGTCTGTCCGTGTCTTAGAAAGTAAACGGTTGGGGTGCTCACCCTTAGACCACCGAAATATCCGGCGCATCCACGGCTTTCATGCCGACAGTGTGATAGCCAGAATCTACGTGATGTATTTCACCTGTGACGGCGGTGGAAAGATCAGATAAAAGATAAAGCGCAGCATTGCCAACTTCATCAATTGTCACTGTGCGTTTGAGCGGCGAGTTATATTCGTTCCATTTCAAAATGTAGCGGAAGTCACCAATGCCCGAGGCCGCTAAGGTTTTGATCGGGCCAGCGGAAATCGCGTTGACGCGAATGTTTTGCTTACCCAAATCAACAGCCATATAACGAACACTGGCTTCCAGAGCAGCTTTTGCAAGACCCATAACATTGTAGTGGGGCATTACTTTTTCAGCGCCATAATAAGACATGGTAAGCATAGAGCCGCCATCCGTCATCAATTTCTCTGCCCGTTGAGCAACAGCGGTGAAGGAATAGACGGAGATGTCCATCGTTTTTTGAAAGTTCTCTGAGGTGGTGTCGATATAGCGACCCGTCAGTTCATTCTTGTCTGAAAAGCCGATGGCGTGAACGATAAAGTCAATCTTACCCCATTCTTTTTTAACGGCATCAAAGACTGCATCAATGGAAGCAGCATCAGCAACGTCGCAATCGCCAAAGACTTTTCCGCCGAGTTGTTCAGCCAAAGGGATGACCCGTTTTTTCAATGCATCTCCTTGATAGGTGAAGCCAATTTCGGCCCCTGCATCAGCTAGAGACTTCGCAATCCCCCAAGCGATAGAGCGGTTGTTGGCCAACCCCATTATCAGCCCGCGTTTGCCCACCATCAAACCATTAGAATCAGCCATGTAAAATTACTTTCAAACTTCAAATTATTATTGATCTATCGCATAAGCGCACAATGGCTTCAAGCAAGCTCGTTACTTTTGCCACTTCTTCATCAGCGCTATTAAGGCTTTGTCTTTTTCCTGCGGGAGCTCAACAGCGAGCACAGCGAATATATCTCCATTACCCCCTGCCTTTTTGGGAAGGCCCTTGCCCTTAACTCTAAACACCGCGCCAGATGTTGACCATTCTGGAATACTCAAGGCCACAGCCCCACCAAGTGTTGGTACGCGAATTTTTCCACCTAACACGGCAGTTTCTAAGGCAACTGGAACGTGAACACGAAGATTTACGCCTTCTCGGTGGAAGTCAGGGTTGGTTGAGATGGATAGGGTGATCAAAACATCACCCTTGCCGCCAGGCCCATCGTCGCCTTGACCTTTGATGCGAACGATCTGGCCGTCGCTCGCTTCTGGAGGTATTGCAACATTGACGGTTCTGTCTTTGCCTAAACGAACAGGTGCCCTTCCAGCCGCAAGGTCTTTTAGATGTACAGATAGATGTATTTTCCTGTCTTCCCCCTTGGGTGGGCGACCTGCAGTTCCCTGCGGTCCACCGCCTGCATGACCAAAGGGTGAGCCGCTGCCCATGCCTCCACCACCAAACATTTGGCTGATTATATCTTCTGCACCACCCATGCCGCCACCACCGCCGCCGCCAAATGGGTTGCCGCCTCCGGGAAAACCCTGGAACTTCTCTTTGCCTTCAGCATCAATTTCGCCGTGATCAAATTGTGCGCGCTTTTTCTTATCACCGACAATTTCGTAGGCACTGCTGGCTTCAGTGAATTTAGCCTTGGCAGCAGGGTTGTCTTTATTTTGGTCCGGGTGATATTTCTTCGCAAGCTTACGGAAAGCAGATTTGATCTCCTTTTCACTTGCCGTATTTGGCACACCTAGAATTTGATAGGGGTCGCGCATTGCCCTGCCTCTTAGCCTGTTCACATAACATGATTAAAAGGCATATAGGGTGCTTACCCTATGTATTTCCAGCATTTTAAGAGAAATATTTTGAAAACCGCTTAACCAGCTGATTTAAACCAAGACAAAACCCACTTATTAGCGGTTATCTGGCAGGCTTCACCGTTATAAAAAGAGATGCCCATAAAACTATCAACACTGGTTTTGAAACCTCGGCAGCGTTGACCGTGCTTACCCATAAATTTGTCGATGGCGACAATTGTGCCAGATGAACCCGTTTGCGGGTTGTCCCAAGCAAGGGGCGCGATCTTCGAAGAGATTTTTGCGGTGGCTACTGTATTTTTTATGACTTCAGCGTCGGTCTCAGCAATCCCTTGTGGTTTTGCTTTTTCAACAACCGAGTTAGTAACCAGTTGATCACCTGACGTTATTTCGGGAAGACTGTTGCCTGATACAGCACAACCACTTGCACTAAGGGCTGCAATAAGCAAAATGGAAAGACAAACAGAACGCTTATGCGCTATGCGACCTTTCACCCCAATGCCAACCACTTTAATCACGACTACAGTCCTCTAGAACCACGGGTTCCAACGCGAGATACATCTGTTACAGGTGGTATTGTTACGTGAGGAAGTTAAAATAAGGGTAAAATTGCCATGAAAAATTTCACCAAACGTAAAGATCCTCTCGTCTTGTTTAACGAATGGTTAAGCGAAGCGGAAAAGAGCGAGCCGAATGACCCCAATGCAATGACCGTAGCAACGGTTGATGGCGACGGAATGCCAAATGCTCGCGTGCTACTTCTTAAAGGTCATGATGAGCGTGGATTTGTATTTTATACCAATTATGAAAGTACCAAAGGGCAGGAGTTAGAGGCTTCAGGAAAAACGTGTTTAGCGTTCCATTGGAAAAGCTTACGCCGACAGATTCGAATTCGTGGGAACGTCGAAATAGTTTCGGATCAAGAAGCTGACATCTATTATAACACCCGCCACCCCCAAAGCCGGCTTGGGGCTTGGGCTTCCAACCAATCTCGTCCCTTAGATGAACGCCAGATCTTGATCGACAGGTTGGCCGAGTATGAGGCGCAATACGGCACTGAAAACATCCCGCGCCCACCCCACTGGAAAGGAATGCGGGTTATTCCCGATGAATTTGAGTTTTGGCAAGATGGTGAGTTTAGGCTTCATGACCGCGTTAAATTCATCCGTGAGGGTGAAGGATGGACGGGTCAAAGGTTGTACCCTTAAAGCACCCCCTCAACAGCCATTTGAGATTTTGCATCAAATCCCGCTACGTATGAATTACCTTGAACAAAAACGGGGCGCTTCATCAGTGTTGGATTTTCCAATATCAGGCTGATCGCTTTGGCATTGTCGATGCTGTCTTTATCGGCGTCACTCAAACTGCGCCAGGTGGTACTGCGGCGATTGAGTGCCACTTCCCAACCTAACGCCTCAACAATGGGAGCGATAAAGCTCTCATCCACTCCGTCGGCGCGGATATCATGATTGTCAAAATCAACGCCTTTGTCGGCAAGCCACTTCAAGGCTTTTTTGCAGGTGTCGCAGTTCTTGAGTGTATAGACTTTCACTAAACCAGCCTTTTCAGAGCATCAAAATGCTTATGGGCGTAAACCTCAAAGTCAGTCCGAAATTGTTCTGCCGTATGTTCCACCACATCGTCGGGAATGAGTTGTAGCGGCAGGCCCGTTGATTGCGCCAGCACCTGTTGTTTCGCTGCGCGTTCTAAATAATAAAGATCATCAAATGCCTGCGCCACAGATGGGCCAGAGCAAACGACGCCGTGGTTGGCGAGGAACAGACAATCGACATGGGAGTTATCTTTAGCTTTTTTGGCGATCCGCTCTCCCTCTGCTTGGGTCGTAGCAATGCCGCCAAACTTGCTTTCATACCCAATACGGCCATGAAAACGGCACGCTGTTTGGTGCGCCATTAACAGGCGTCCCTCTTCGAGCATTGATATAGAAGTTGCATAGGGCATGTGAACATGAAGCACCGCCTTATGACGCGGGTTAGCGCGATGACTGGCGATATGAATATTACGTGCCGAAGCCTCCACTTCGCCGTCACCTTCAAGCACATCTCCATTGCCGTTTATGAGCAACAGGCGATCTGCCGTAACCTCTGTCCAATGCCACCCGTAAGAATTGATAAGGTAGAGTTCATCTGGCCCTTCGCACTGCACTGAAAAGTGATTGCAAATCCCCTCGTGGAAATCAAAATGTGCCGCCAACCGAATGGCCGCTGATAGGTCTTCACGGTCCTGCTGAATAGTTTTGAGATGATCTGCACGGTCTAACATAGTAATGTCCAAAATGCGTTGCTCTTGATGTCAGAACGCTACTCCCAATATCGAGGGACGACAATCATGAATATTATGCCTCAGTCCCGCCTATCGTGATGCCGTCAATACGGGTTGTGGGTTGGCCAACTCCAACTGGTACGCCTTGGCCCTGTTTGCCGCACATGCCGATGCCTGTATCGAGTGCCATGTCGTTGCCGAGCATCCGAACCCGTTTCATGTCTGCAGGGCCGTTGCCGATCATCATCGCACCCTTGAGGGCAGGGCCGATCTTGCCGTTTTTAATGCGGTAAGCCTCGGTACAACCGAATACATATTTGCCTGAGGTAATATCAACCTGACCGCCACCAAAAGAAACGGCATAGATGCCATCTTTAACGGATTCAATAATTTCAGCAGGGTCCATATCGCCCCCCAACATATAGGTGTTGGTCATGCGGGGCATGGGAATGTGAGCGTAGGATTCACGCCGACCATTTCCTGTATCGGCCATTCCCATCAATCGCGCGTTCTGGCGGTCTTGCATATAACCTACGAGTACACCGTCCTCAATCAGCGTGGTGCATTGGGTTGGTGTGCCTTCGTCATCAATAGTAAGTGAGCCGCGCCGTTCAGCCATCGTGCCATCGTCAACAACAGTCACGCCCTTGGCGGCAACCTGTTCTCCTATTAACCCAGCAAATGCGGATGTTCCCTTGCGGTTGAAGTCGCCCTCAAGCCCGTGCCCAACAGCCTCGTGCAGCATAACGCCGGGCCAGCCATTTCCTAACACCACATCAAATGTTCCAGCAGGCGCAGGGATAGCGGTGAGGTTTACCTTAGCCTGTCGCAAGGCCTCGCCAACACAGTTTTTCCAATCGTTCTCGCCAATCAATCGTTCGAAGGAATGGCGGCCGCCAACTCCGTGAGAGCCAGATTCTTGCCTGTCGCCTTCACCCACAACGATTGAAACATTCAGCCGCGTTAGAGGGCGGATGTCTTTCGCCAATTGACCGTCGGCACGCAAAATTTCAACCACCTGCCAAGAACCAGAAATAGAGATGCTAACTTGCCGAATGGCAGGGTCGAGATCACGGGCATAGGCATCAATTTCTTCAAGCAACCGCGCCTTAGTTTCAAAGCTTGGCTGCCCGAGAGGATTTTCCGGCCCGTAAAGAATGGTGTTGGTTTTGCGCGGCGCATCGGCGTAAGTGCCAGAATGGCCGCCTGCGACGGCACGCACGGCAGAGGCTGCCCGTTTTAATGCGGCCTGCGAGAGATCTCCTGAATGGGCGTAGCCTGCGGCTTCTCCGTAAACAGAGCGCAGCCCGAAACCTTGACGCGTATCGAACGTGCCAGACTTGAGCTTGCCATTGTCGAATATCAGGTTTTCAGATTCTGTCGCTTCAACAAACAGCTCACCATCATCGGCCCCAGAAAGTGTGTCACTTAGAATGGATTGTAATTGAGAGGTATCGCAGTCAAATTGGTCGAGAAGGGAGTCGGTCATGCAATATTTATCTACGGGAGTTTATCGTAGCCCTCTTTGAAACCATCAAGGTCAACGGGAATGCCGATGCCTTCTTCGGGGGAAGCAAAAATTATGAAGGTGGCGCTGGTCCCTGTCTTCATGGTGGAGAGAAGATCATCCTTCAAGATGACTTCCGCATAGCATCCGTCTGCCATGCAACGAACAAAATAAGCTCGGCCCAAGTCTTTACCGTCAATATTCAAGCCAAGGCCGTTTGGTAAAATCACACCAAGTGGAGCGAGCACGCGAAGGATACGGGCTTTATTATCAGCGGTTTTGAGAACAACCACAGAAAGGCCAACCTCTGGTCGGTCTTCGGCAACAACATTTTGCATCAAGGCGCATTGCTCAGTTTTTGCGCCTGCTGGCGTGTCGCAGATTATGGACCATGCTCCGTGTTTAGATGTCGCCTTGCCCCCTGTTTGGGCAAAAGCCGTACCTGAAAGAAGGGGGATTAAAATAGAGAGAGCAAATAACTGCAGAAGACGCATAGGGTGTAGCCGAATCATATATTGTTTCCTTTGGGGATATTGCCTCACGTAGCCGCGAAACAAAAGCAAAAGACCAAATGATTTATTCAATCCCTTGCTAGCGCCCTGTTACATCTATGAAACTTAGAAAAGAATACGGCTTCTCAAAGGCATGTGGCATTTTGAACAGCTAAAAGCTGTATTCAAAATGTATGTTCTTTTTAATTAGCAAATATAAATGTACGCCTACTCACTGTTTTTTTGAGCCCAAAAGCTTGCAGGGGGTGCGACATTATGGTTCTAACACAGCAACCAGCTATAGATTATTGATCTTGGCATGTGAATTTTGAATATTGGAGAATGTTGGATGTCCAATCCGATTACTAAAATTATGCGCACAACGTTGTTAAGTGGCGCAGGAATGGTGGCCTGGGCCACACAAGTTTCCGCTCAACAGTTGTTCGATTATCAAAAATGGCACCAACCTGCTGCTTCACCGAATATGGAAGCAATTATTTGGTTCGATTGGTACACTCTATACTTCATGGTTCCGATCGTTATTTTTGTAACGCTCTTGCTCGCTTATGTAATGATTAAGTTCCGAGCTTCCGCGAACCCAGTTCCTTCAACGGTTACCCATAACACAGCAATTGAAGTTGTTTGGACGATATTGCCAATAGCAATTTTGGTCGCGATCTCTATCCCGTCATTCCAACTGCTAAAAAGCCAATTCAACCCGCCCGAAGAACCTTCATTGACGATCAAGGCAACAGGATACCAGTGGTATTGGGGTTTTGAGTATCAAGGTGATTCAGAAATAGAGTTTGAAACCCGCCCTATCGGCGTTGACGAAATTGCAGGCAGCAAAGAAGAAGCAGACGAAGAGCGCAAAGATGCCGGAAAAACTGATCTGGCTAAGTATCCAAGACTTCTTGCTGTTGATAACGAGCTAGTTGTTCCCGTTGGTAAAGTCGTTCGAGTTCTCGTGACTGGTGGGGACGTGATTCATAACTTCGCATTGCCCGCCTTTGGCCTGAAGATGGACGGCATCCCCGGTCGTTTGAATGAGACATATTTCCAAGCAACAAGAGAAGGGCTGTTCTACGGTCAATGCTCTGAGCTTTGCGGTAAATACCACGCCTATATGCCTCTTGCTATCCGTGTTGTATCTGAAGACCAGTATGCTGTTTGGGCAGATATGGCTGGTGATGATGTTGAAGCAGCAAACAAAGCTTTGATGGCCTCAATCGAGAATAAAAACAAAACTGTCGATGTGGCTGGCAACTAAGCCAAACATCGCTGGAACAGATTTGGCCGAAAAGCCAAGAGAATAAAAACGAAGAGAGAAACGTAAATGGCAACCGCAGCTAACGCTCAAGACGACCACGCAGAACATAAGCCCGCATTCTTTAAGCGTTGGTTCTATTCAACCAACCACAAAGACATCGGTACTTTGTATCTAATTTTCGCGATCATCGCTGGTATTTACGGCGGCTTCCTGTCTGTTGTGATGCGTATGGAACTGCAAGAGCCTGGCCTTCAGATATTCTCTGACCCTCATATCTTTAACGTGTTTACCACAGCTCACGGACTGATCATGATCTTCTTCATGGTGATGCCGGCTTTGATTGGTGGTTTTGCTAACTGGATGGTGCCAATCATGATCGGCGCGCCAGATATGGCGTTCCCGCGTATGAACAACATCTCGTTTTGGTTGCTCCCTCCGGCTCTCCTTCTACTAACGATTTCCGTCTTCATGCCAGGTCCGGCAGGCGGCAACGGCGTTGGCGGTGGTTGGACAATGTATCCGCCGCTTTCAACAACTGGTGGCCCTGGTCCTGCTGTCGATTTCGCAATTCTTGCGCTTCACCTTGCTGGTGCGTCCTCCATTCTTGGGGCAATCAATTTCATCACAACAATCTTCAACATGCGTGCGCCAGGTATGACCCTGCACAAAATGCCGTTGTTTGCTTGGTCCGTGCTGGTAACGGCTTTCCTACTTCTTTTGTCTTTGCCTGTTCTCGCTGGTGGCATTACAATGCTCCTTACAGACCGTAACTTCGGTACAGCCTTCTTTACGGCTGAATACGGTGGGGACCCAATCTTGTTCCAACACCTGTTCTGGTTCTTTGGTCACCCTGAAGTTTACATCTTGATCTTGCCCGGTTTCGGCATTGTTTCCCACATCATTTCAACCTTCTCGAAAAAACCGATCTTTGGTTATATCGGCATGGCCTATGCAATGGTTGCGATTGGCGCAGTTGGCTTCATCGTATGGGCTCACCATATGTACACAGTTGGTCTTTCGCTTAACACGCAGCGCTATTTTGTCTTCGCGACAATGGTTATTGCGGTCCCAACTGGGGTGAAAATCTTCTCATGGATTGCAACGATGTGGGGTGGTTCAATAACCTTCCGCACACCAATGTTGTGGGCCATCGGTTTTATTTTCCTCTTCACTGTTGGCGGAGTAACGGGCGTACAATTGGCTAACGCTGGCCTCGACCGTTCTTACCACGACACGTATTACGTCGTGGCTCACTTCCACTATGTGTTGTCACTTGGTGCTGTGTTTGCCGTGTTTGCAGGTTGGTACTACTGGTTCCCAAAAATGACGGGTTACCTCTACAACTCAACCCTTGCTAAAGCGCATTTTTGGATCACATTCTTTGGCGTGAACATTTTGTTCTTCCCGCAACACTTCCTTGGCCTTGCTGGCATGCCACGCCGCTATGTGGATTATCCAGATGCTTTCGCAGGTTGGAACTACGTGTCCTCTATCGGTTCGTACATTTCAGCTTTCGGCGTGCTAGTTTTCTTGATCTGCACATTTGAAGCCTTCATGAAAAAACGTCCAGCGGGCAATAACCCATGGGGCGAAGGTGCAACCACACTTGAATGGCAGCTTTCTTCACCGCCGCCATTCCACCAGTGGGAACAGCTACCCCGCGTGAAATAACGCAAGCGATTTCTATAGCCCGCACTTCTTACCGAACGTGCGGGCTTAGTCATTAGAAGGTAGTGCGTTTTTACTACCAATCGGGATTTGTAATGTCTGTAAACGAAAACATAGAACCTGAAATATCGCTGGCCATGCCGGCTGATTATTACGCGCTGATGAAGCCGCGGGTAATGCGCCTCGTTGTATTCACGGCCCTCGTTGGCATGTTGCTCGCGCCTGGCTCGATTGATCCAACTCTTGGTGTGATCGGTATTCTCGCTATCGCAATCGGAGCAGGGGCTTCTGGCGCATTGAACATGTGGTACGATGCCGACATCGACGCGATTATGTCACGCACCGTAAACCGTCCCATCCCTGCAGGCCGCTTAACAGGCAATCAAGCGTTGAACTTCGGCATGGTGATGTCGGTTCTTTCAGTGCTTACCCTTGGTATGTTGGTGAACTGGGTTGCGGGCGCTATCCTCGCTTTCACGATATTCTATTACGCAGTTTTCTACACAATGTGGTTGAAACGCTCGACACCGCAAAACATTGTTATCGGCGGGGCAGCTGGAGCCTTTCCTCCGATGCTCGGTTGGGCGTGCGTTACTGGTAGCGTGAGCCTTGAGAGCTTTGTATTGTTTGCCATTATCTTCATCTGGACACCTCCGCACTTCTGGGCGCTGGCTCTTTGGAAAATGCGTGATTACGATGATGCCAAAGTTCCGATGATGCCAAATGTTGCAGGTGAAAAATCGACACGCAATCAAATGTTGGCCTATTCCGTCATTCTCGCTCCCTTGAGCATTGTGCCGACCTTGATGGGGTTTGCAGGTTTTTTGGTTGGGGTTCTTTCCGCTGTTCTTGGCGTGGTCTTTTTATGGCTCACCTTTAAAGTTTGGCAAAATGCAGGGCGCGATGAGAAACTTACCGCTGAAAAAAGATTGTTCGGTTATTCAATTTTCTATCTCTTCGCACTTTTTGCATTGTTGATGATTGACGCGATTACGTTCCGCATATCGGGCGCGTATCTTTTGGGAGCGTTCTAATGGAATTTGGCGAAGGCAAAATGCAGCCAGGCGAATTGATTGAATTAACGGACGAGCAAAAGCGTGCCCGTAAATTCCGCAATATCGCGATCGGTCTAGCGCTAGCCTTCATGGTTGGTGCTTTTTATTACGGCTCCGTTGCGCGCTTTTCTTCAAAGTTAGGTGAGCGCGCTGCGACTGTGGCCGCTGAAAAGGCTGCTGCAGACAAAGCGGCGAAGGATAGTAACTGATGCAGACCGCACCAAATAGATCCTATGCGATAACCGCTACTATCTGTGTTGGCATTGTCTTTGGCATGGTCGGCATGGCCTATGCTGCCGTTCCACTTTACAAATTATTCTGCCAAGTAACGGGCTACGCTGGCACAACCCAGCGTGCGGACGATACAACTGGCGAGGTACTCGCAAGGACAATCACCGTTCGTTTCGATGCGAATATATCGCCAGAGCTAGAATGGAAATTCAAGCCTAAAAAACGCGCCATTACCTTGCGTATTGGCGAAAAAGGGCAGGCGTTTTATGAAGCAACAAACCTCGGAAAAACAGCAAGCTTTGGAACCGCTACGTTCAATGTATCACCACAGGTTGCGGGCGTGTACTTCAATAAAATTGAATGCTTTTGCTTCACAGAGCAAAAACTTGAAGCGGGTGAAACCGTAGACATGCCAGTTGTGTTCTTTGTTGATCCCGATATCGTTAATGATCCACTGTTAAAAAATACGACGACAATTACCCTTTCCTATACATTCTTCCCAGACGAAGAAGAGAATAACAAACTAAGCAAAGCCGAGCCGTTAAAAACGGATGGTGAAAAATTGAAATCCAGTCTTTAGATTACGGAATAATCCTTTATAAAGACACCTAAAGAGAAAGCCTCACGGGGATACGACATGGCCGACGCGCACACAAAAAACCACGACTATCATATTCTTGCCCCAAGCCCTTGGCCGTTGATCGGTTCAATCGGTGCTTTTGTAATGGCCATTGGTGGCATTGCGTGGATGCAATCGCTCAATGGTAACACATTGAACTTACTTGGCTTAGATATGGGTGGCCCATGGATTTTTGTCCTTGGTCTGCTCTTGGTGCTTTACACCATGTACGCTTGGTGGGCTGATACAATTACTGAGGCGCACGCGGGCGACCACACCCCCGTTGTTTCGTTGCATCTCCGCTATGGCATCATCATGTTCATTGCCTCTGAGGTCATGTTCTTTGTGGCTTGGTTCTGGGCGTTCTTTGATGCCGCATTGTTTCCAGATGAAGCAGTGCAAGTAGCACGGACAGCTTTCACGGGTGGTCAATGGCCTCCAGCGGGCATCAAGGTTCTCGACCCATTCCATCTACCATTGTTCAACACTGTTATTTTGCTCCTTTCGGGTACAACAGTAACATGGGCACACCACGCGCTGTTGAAGGATGATAGAAGCGGCCTTAAGTGGGGTCTTTTCATTACGGTTGCTTTGGGTATTTTGTTCACCTTCGTACAGGGTGTTGAGTACGCTGATGCACCATTTACATTCAGCGATTCAATCTACGGAGCAACATTCTTCATGGCGACAGGCTTCCATGGTTTCCATGTTTTGATTGGAACCATCTTCTTAGCCGTTTGCTTGTTCCGCGCCATGGCTGGCCATTTCACACCAAAGCAACACTTTGGGTTTGAAGCTGCTGCCTGGTATTGGCACTTTGTTGATGTTGTATGGTTGTTCCTTTTTGTTGCTGTCTATATTTGGGCAAGCTCAGGCGGTACAATTGCTCACTAGTTGAGCGCATACTGAATTGTTCAAAGGCGGCTTTCACAAGAAAGCCGCCTTTTTCTTTGATAGGCTTTGCATTAAAGTAAGGCATTGAATGTTGAACGCTAAAAGGCCATTTCAATCCTATGAAACTAGCAACCCTCTTTCTCACTGCATGTATATTGTTTGGAGCACTGTTCTTAACAGGCCTTGGCCTTTGGCAAATGAAAAGGCTTGCTTGGAAAGAAACGCTGATTGCACGTGTTGAAACAAACATGAAGAATGAACCGCTTAGTGTTTCTCAAGTCGAACAAATGATCGACCGTGAAGAGGATATTGAATACCGTCCGGCAACTGCGACAGGACATTTTCTCCATGACGGTGAAGCGCATTATTTTGCCACCCATAACAGCAAGCCAGGCTATTTCGTCTATACGCCTCTTGTTCAAGCTGATGGCACAGTGATAATGGTCAACCGTGGGTATGTGCCCATGGATGGTAAAGATCGGGCGACCCGAAAGGCTGGTGAAATAGATGGGCAAGTCACTATCGTTGGCCTTGCTCGATCAGCGCCTACTGAAAAGCCAAATACCTTTGTGCCGAATAATGATCTCGCAAAAAATGTGTTTTATTGGAAATCCATAACTCAAATGCTGGGCATGGGCATTGATAAAATGAAAACCAATTCGAACCGGTTTTTCCTTGATGCCAATGACGCACCTGTCGCAGGAGGTTCTCCTGTTGGCGGAGTTACTCTGCTTAGATTTACAAATTCGCACCTACAATATGCATTGACCTGGTTTGGCTTGGCTGGTGCATTGGTTGTTGTTGGCGGTATATTCTTGCGCAGTAGAATTAGGGATGCAAAATTGTGAGCACATCAAAGCAAAACGCAAAATTGTTACTCTGCGGTCCCCGCGGATTTTGTGCGGGTGTTGATCGAGCAATCCAGATAGTCGTCCTGGCGCTGAAGAAATACGGTACTCCGATATATGTGCGGCACGAAATTGTTCACAACAGATATGTGGTGGAGGGATTAGAGAATCTAGGCGCTGTGTTTGTTGAAGATTTAGCGCAAATTCCTAAAACAAATCAGCCTGTCATTTTCTCTGCTCATGGAGTGCCAAAATCTGTCCCAGAGGACGCGCTTGCACGCAACTTGAAATTCCTTGACGCTACATGCCCATTGGTCTCGAAAGTCCATAAACAGGCCATTTTGCACGAACGCCGTGGTCGTCACGTATTGCTTATTGGTCACAAAGGCCACCCCGAGGTTGTGGGGACAATGGGACAATTGTCTAAAGGCGCAGTGAGTCTGATTGAGACAGTTGAAGATGCCAATAAGTATACGCCACCCGAGGGCAAAGGTTTGGGTTTTGTCACTCAAACAACGCTCTCGGTTGAGGATACAAAAGATATAATAGCGCGCCTGCAACAGCGTTTTGAGGATATTCAAGCCCCTGCTGCGGAAAGCATTTGCTACGCAACAACCAACAGGCAGGAGGCTGTTAAAGCCGCCGCAGAAGGAACCGATTTGTTCCTAATTGTTGGTGCTCCAAACTCCTCCAATTCAAATCGCTTAGTGGATGTGGCAAAAAGAGAAGGCGCGGCCCATGCGATGCTTGTGCAAAATGCAACGGAGATCCCGTGGGCGAAAATAAGCGATAAGGACGGCGACATTACAATCGGCCTTTCTGCTGGCGCTTCAGCTCCCGAGGTCTTGATAAGTGGGGTAATAGAGGCTTTTAGAGAGCGCTATAACCTGAGTGTTGAAATTGCGGAAACCGCTAAAGAAGATGAGGAGTTTATGGTGATGCGCGAGTTACGCGATGTATCGCTTGAAGCCAAAGACATGTCATTTGTGAATGGTGGAGTTTGATGGCGGTCTATACTGAAGTCTCCGATAAGGCGCTCACCCAATTCCTCAAACGATATGATTTGGGCACAGTCTTGTCGTTGAAAGGCATTGCTGGCGGTGTAGAGAATACGAACTATTTACTCCACATGAGCACCGGTAGTTATATTCTAACGCTTTATGAAAAACGGGTAGAAACAAAAGACTTGCCATTTTTTATTGGCCTCATGGATCATTTGGCAACCCAAGGTTTCCAATGTCCACTGCCGATGAGAGATCGAAACGGCGAGGCTCTAGGAACCCTTGCAGGCCGCCCAGCCGCCATGACCTCATTTCTCGAAGGCATGGAGGTCAAGCAGCAAAATGCAGGCCATTGCCAAATGGCGGGGGAGGCAATGGCGCGGCTCCATTTGGCTGCGGGTGATTATAAAACTGAACGTGAGAATGCTCTTGCTCCTCATGGTTGGCCAGTGCTTGTTGAGGCAAGTCTACCACGCGCTGATACGGTGGAAGAGGGCATGGCGAATTTAATTTCGGGTGAGTTGGACCACGCTCAACATCACTGGCCAAAACGCATACCTGCTGGGGTCATCCATGCTGATATGTTCAAGGACAATGTGTTTTTTCTTGAGGGGGAGCTTTCCGGCGTGATTGATTTCTACTTCGCCTGCAATGATTTCCTTGCTTATGATATCGCGATTGGCATCAACGCTTGGTGCTTTGATGAGAACTTTAATTTTCAACCGAAGTTCTGCGCGGCGTTTCTTGCGGGCTATCAATCTGTTCGAGAGTTGGAAAAAGGGGAAGTTGACGCATTGCCAACACTTGCCCGTGGAGCCGCGCTGCGCTTCCTGCTAACCCGGTTGAATGATTGGCTGAATGTTCCAGCAGGCGCTTTAGTTACCCCCCACGACCCAAAAGCATTCAGTAAACGGCTGCGCTTTTTGCAGACGGTGGGTGATGCCAAAGAATTTGGATTAATATGAAAAACGTAAAAATTTGGACGGATGGCGCTTGCTCCGGCAATCCTGGCCCCGGCGGTTGGGGGGCACTCATTCGGTTCGGCGAACATGAAAAAGAGTTGGATGGGGGAGACTTCGAAACAACCAACAACCGTATGGAACTCATGGCGGCGATTGAAGCTTTGAACGCCCTAAAAGAACCCTGCACAATAGACCTCTACACCGATTCAAAATATGTGATGGAGGGGATAACCAGTTGGATATTCGGTTGGAAGAAAAACAACTGGAAGACAGCCGCAAAAAAAGCCGTAAAGAATGCAGATCTATGGAAGTTGCTTGATGAAGCAACCAACCGCCATAAAATCAACTGGCACTGGATCAAGGGCCATGCGGGTCATGACGAAAATGAACGCGCCGACGAATTAGCCCGCATGGGGATGGAACCCTATAAGCTTAAAGCTGGCTGAGAATAGTTGCTGCAGAGCTGGCAACCGCTTGGCCGGGATTTTCTTCCAGATTGATAGCTGTCACTTTTCCGTCCTCAACGATCATAGAATAACGCTTTGAACGGACACCCATTCCAAGTGGTCCAAGGTCTATATCCATGCCAATGGCCTTAGAAAATTCTGCACTACCGTCGGCTAGGAAATGAATTTTATTTCCAACTTTAGAAGCTCGCGCCCAAGCATCCACAACATGCACATCATTTACCGTGACCATGGCGATTTCATCGACACCTTTTTCCTTCAGCGTATCGTAATGCTCCAGAAAGCCCGGCAAATGGTTTGCGTGGCAAGTAGGGGTGAAAGCTCCCGGCACGGCAAAGAGAACAACCTTCTTTCCACTAAAAAGCTCGGCAGTGGATATTTGAGCGGGGCCATCGTCGCTCATAAAAATAAATTGAGTATCGGGCAGGCTATCGCCAACTTTGATTGTCATGGGGAATGTCTTTCATGGAATGTATTTTAGAGACCATAAGGTGCAGGGAAGCGAGGTCAAGCTCGCATTATTTACTCGGAACTAGAGTTTCCTCAATGCCAACACCATCTGCGACGAGCGAGAATTGGAGTTTGGTAGCATGAGGTTTTGCATCTTTTGGGATATCAGCCAAACGGATTTGAAACATGGCAACGTTGCCTTCAATTTTTTGTGCATGAACTGGTGTTAAGTACCAATCGCTTGGGCCCTCAACATGAAGGGTGCTGTTCACCGTTCCTGCTGGAACACGCGCAGAAACAGCAAGCGTGCGCAAAGGGGTATCAACGACATGAGAGCTTTCAATATGAAAATCATCGCGTCGTTTACCTATTAGATTAGAGCTTCCATTGAAAAGCGCAGAACTAACATCTCGGGATGTAAATCCTTTTCCGTCTTCAGTGAGTGATAAAGTGAATTCAACCGGCAGGCATACTTCACCGCAAATACCGAGAGTTCCTGTAACTTTAAGAACAACCTTGCGGCCAGAAAATAATGGCTCGACAGCAATTGGGAGAGTAACGGAACCTTTGTAGCCAGCGGTAAGATTATCACCTTCGCCGAAGGCTATTGGAATAGGGAATTGTAATTTCGTTGAGGCAATATTTTGCGAACCGGTAAAACTAATTTCGGGAGGTATTCCTGAAGCACCTGGAGAGCGCCAATAGGTCTTCCAGCCTTTTTCGAGTTCAATTTGGAGGCCTGCATCAATAGTTCTCCCATCTGGGGAAGGCAAAGAGATAAGTCTAATTTTAGCGCCGTCAGCCTTAAACCACGGACTACTAGCGGACATGGCGGGGCTAAGTATTGCAAAGGTTGCAAGGCAAGTGATGGAAAGGCTGAGTTTTTTCATAGTATTATACTAGGGTCTAACACTTAATAAATCGACGCTTTCTGTAACACGCATCTTCATTTTGATGTGATGAGTTCCTTGGAGCCATTTAATTTGATAGGCTGATTGTATGAGCAATAAAACGAATCCTTCAAAAAAGCATCTTGAGCTAAAAGGCCATCTTCTTATTGCTATGCCAAGCATGGAAGATACCCGTTTTGCTCGCGCCATTGTGTTGGTTTGCTCCCACTCAGAAGAGGGGAGTATGGGCTTTATATTAAACCAGCCTGTCTCTACTCCGCTGTTCACCGATATTCTTGAGGAGTTGGATATTGAGGAGGAAATTCTCGATCCAGAAAGTAAAAATCGCGAAGTCCCTATTTTCCGGGGCGGACCGGTGGAACAGGGTCGTGGATTTGTGGTCCATTCCCTTGATTTCAGTAGCTCAGCATCAGCTAGAGTTGGTGATTTGGCGGGCGTAACCGCCACTTTAGAGGCACTTCGATGTTTGGCCGGGCCAACGCCTCCTGAAAATGCAATAATGTTATTAGGATATGCTGGCTGGTCGGAGGGCCAGCTTGAGGATGAGATTATACAAAACGGCTGGCTAACAATGCCAGCTAGCCGTGCTCTTGTTTTTGAAACCCATCACACGATGCAATATGACGCTGCGCTTGCTGCTATGGGGATAAGTGAAGCGACCCTATCAACCAATGTGGGCCACGCTTAAACTCGGTCAGGAGTAGTCCTGCTGCAAGGCTAGGAAGGCCGTATCCGCTGTCATTGGCTCGCCAAATAAAAACCCCTGTGCGTACTCACAACCCAGTTGATGTAATTCCAACGCATCTGTTTCATCTTCAGCTCCTTCTGCAACAATTTGCATACCGAGATCATGAGCCATCCCAACGATGGAGCGTAAAATGATAGGTCGGCCTTTGCCCCCGGCATTGGCGACAAAAGAGCGGTCGATTTTAATGGTATCAAATGGAAAGCGCATCAGATGAGAAAGGGAAGAGTACCCAGTTCCAAAATCGTCAAGCGAGAGTCCCGCGCCTAAATCTTTCACTCTCATCAAGACTTGAGAAGAATGTTCTGGGTTTTCCATAATGAGGGATTCGGTCAATTCAAGCTTCAAAGTTTTAGGCCTAATTTGATGTCGAGAAAGAACAGTCTTCACATCATTTATTAAATCGTGACGCAGCAGCTGGCGGCTTGAAATGTTGACGCTTACAAATATTGGAACACTTGTGAAATGCTTTTGCCAGACCGCCAATTGGCCTGCAGCGCTTTCCATAGCAAATAACCCTAGAGGGATTATCAAACCAGTCTTCTCTGCAAGAGGAATAAACTCAGTTGGCGAAATCAATCCACGACGTGGGTGGCGCCATCTCATCAACGCTTCAAAACCCGCTACAGATTTTGTTTCTAAATTGATTATCGGCTGATAAAACATTTCAATTTCGTTGCGTTCAAGCGCGCGCCGTAACTCCGATTCCAGATGCGTAGCGGGCGTTTGCTGTGAACGGAATGACGGACGGAATGGCTCGATTCTATCGCCCCCAACGCGCTTGGCTTGGTACATAGCAATTTCAGCGTCTTTGATCATATCTCCAGCTTTTAACTGTTCTACTGACCAACTAACCAAGCCAATGGATGCGGATAGGATTATTTCTTGATCAGAAAAATTTACAGGAGTGGCGATCGTGCGTTTGATAGCGTCAGCTAAAACCGCAAGTTTTTCTGGATCACTTTCAGAAAGCAAAAGAATAGCAAATTGATCGCCGTTTATTCTGGCTAAGCTGTCTTGTGGCTTCAATATTCTGTTCAAGCGACGGGCCATTGTAACCAGTGTTGAATCCCCGACAGACAGACCAAATGAATCGTTGATCACAGAGAACCGATCAAAATCAATTATGAAAACTGAAGGCTTAAGTTTTTCGCTTGTCCGTGCCAGCGCAATGGCAGAATCCAAACGGTCCAGAAAAAGTTCACGGTTAGGAAGCCCTGTCAGATTATCATGCACAGCGTCATGGAGCATTCGTTCTTGAGCAACCCGTTGGTCTGTCACATCTGTAATAGTACCAACGCAGCGTAAAACCTCGCCATCGTTGCCGATAACGGGGCGAGCGCGGATGGTCATCCAATGGTATTGGCCGTTGCTAGCCCGCAGTCTAAAGTCTTGTGAAATACGGCCACGGCGGTGGTCTAAGACAACATCAAGGGTGGACTTAAATCGGTCTCGATCTTCAGGGTGGAGCAATTCAAGCCACCTATTGGGAGAGCCATTTAAACCTGTTGCTTTCATGCCCAATTGGCTAGAAACTTCTGGTCCTGCGTAGATTTCATCTCGATCAACATCCCAGTCCCAAACAGCATCACCTGATCCTGTGAGGGCGAGAGCTTGTCTCTCAACATCACTAACAAAGCTTTGTACTAGCGTGCCACCTGCGAAAGCGTGTTGCATCACAGTAAATGAAATCAGCATGATGATCAGCACCAATCCACCGCCAAGCGCTGGCTGGATAATATCATTATCCAATTGTCCTGTAACGGTAAGCCAAGCTGCAAAACACCAAGCTAGCGTGAGCGACCATGTTGGAATGAGTAGGATGGCACGGTCGAACCCACGTAGTGACAAAACTAGAATTAATATCAATCCAAGCCCCGCTGTTAGGGCGAAGGATAGGCGTGCAATTCCGGCAGCTTTTGATGGAGCAAATGCAGCAACTCCAAAAAGAACGATCAAGCCAACAAGCCATGTTAGAACAAGGTAGCTGTAGCGGGTATTCCAACGGTTCAAATGCAAGTAGGCATACAAAAATATCACAAGACTTGCGGCAAGAAACACCTCCGCTCCAGCGCGCCAAAAATTTAAATCACCTGGACCAATAGAAACCATTTTGCTTATGAAGCCAAAGTCGACGCAAATATAGGCAAGAACCGCCCAGGCAAGCGCCGCCGTCGCAGGAAACATTGCCGAGCCTTTGACCACAAATAGAATGGTAAGGAACACTGCTAGCAGGCCCGCAATACCCAAAACAATTCCTTCATAGAGGGTGTAGCTGTTGACGGTATCCTTGTAGGCATTTGGTTCCCAAAGGGTGAGCTGTTGCACCTTATCCGCCGACATCTCAACAACTAGTGTTACGACTGAGCCGGGGTCTAGCGTTATGCGGAAAATGTCTGCATCAGAATCGGTTTGTCGATCGAGGGCAAAGCCTTGGCTTGGGGTGATGGATGAAATGCGTCCGCTTCCAAGGTCTGGCCAGAACAAGCCAGAACCCGCAAGACGAAAGTGCGGGGCAACAATCAGTCTATCAATTTGTTTTTCCGAATTGTTAGCCAGGGCAAAAGCTAGCCAATTTCCACTGCCGTTGTCAGCTGAGGAACGAACTTCAATACGGCTGATAACGCCATTAGCGTCTGGAGCTGTTTTGATTTGTATTTTGGAGCCTGCTCCCTGGTGGAGCTCAAAAGAACGGGTAAGATCAATCGCGGCTTGTTCAGCGGTCACATCGACAGGTTCAAGGGCAAAAGCCGGGTTGTAGGTGTATAAAATCGCAAGTAAAAAGAGCGCCCAAGCGGCGAAGAACCTTCTCATACTGATGCTGAAATTTACGAGCTTCATTTTTATATTTTTACCTACGCAACCGCTTCCCCTAGTGATACGCGAGTAGGTTGGAAACGTAAATGTTTAACCCCATGAAATTAGAAAGAAGGGGGCTTTTTCAACTAATATCGTCGGCTAAGAGTGCGAACAAAATATGGTCACGCCATTGGCCATCAATCTTTAAGTATGCGCGGGCTTTCCCTTCTTCACTAAAACCGCACTTTCTTAGAAGTTGTTGCGAGCGCTCATTATTCAAAACGGTTGCGGCTTCAATCCTGTGGAGATGATGTTCCTCAAAGAGGTTCGCGCAGATAATCTTAACAGCTTCTCTCATAAAGCCTTTGCCAGCATAGCTTTCGCCCATCCAATATCCAAGGGTTCCTGTATCGGCAATGCCACGGCGAATATTACTAACTGTCAGCCCACCCAACAGTTTGGCAGGTTCCTCGCGGGAAAATAGAAACCACGGCAATCCGCGGCCACTGGCAATATCTGTTTCATGGCGACGAAGGCGAGCACGAAAAGCAGAACGAGAGAGTTCATTTTTTGCCCATGAAGGTTCAAAAGGCCTTAGAAATTCGGCGCTTTCTGCCCGAAGTCCCGCCCATGCAGTGAAATCGTCAGCTGAAGGGCGGCGAACCATCACGCGATCACTAACGAGTTGTGCTGGCTGCGGTGAATGCGATTTGAAATTGAGCAGTCGCATCTTGATCAACCTATCCAGCTTCGTGACGGGGCTTTGCCCCTAAAATACTGGCAATTTCCGCTTGGCTCGGCACGCTCGATATTGGGCCAATAGAAGCGACTGTTGGGGTGCATTGCGTGAACAGCCGAGCTGATAAATCACTTAATCGCTCTGTACTTAATGCATTCAGCCTATCCATTAGCTCTTCATTTGAAACTGGGCGACCAAACAACAGAATCTGGCGGGCAATTTGGCCTGCCCGTGATGCTGGGCTTTCTAAACTCATCATCAACCCAGCGCTGATTTGAGCGCGGGCACGATTGAGCTCTTCTTGGGTTATTTCCTCGCCAGCTTTCTTAAGCTCGCTCAAAATAACAGGAACAAGTTCAGGGATATCGGCGGCTTCCGTAGCCGCATGAATACCAAATAGGCCAGTATCCGAAAACCCCCAATGGAACGCGTAAATAGAATAACAAAGCCCGCGCTTTTCACGGACTTCTTGGAAGAGCCTTGAGGACATGCCGCCCCCTAAAAGGGTTGCTAAAACCTGGGAGGCATAAAAATCTTGGCCATGATATGCTCTGCCCTCAAAGCCTAAAATGATGTGAGCTTCCTGCAGGTCTTTTTCAATCCGGACTTCACCGCCCGTATAGGAACAATTCTCCGGTTCCCTCGCAGGGGTTTCTCCAAAATCAGAAAACCGCTTTTCTGCCATTTTCACAATGGCGTCGTGATCAACATTGCCAGAGGCCGCCAACACCATATTTGGTCCATGATAATGGTCCGACAAATAGCCTCGGATATTCGCACCATTAAAAGAACAGACAGATTCAGGTGTGCCCATGATCGGGCGGCCTAATGCTTGCCCTTTGAAAGCAACAGACTGGAAATCATCAAAAAGCATATCTTCTGGGCTATCTTTAACAGACCCAATTTCTTGCAAAATAACGTGCTGTTCACGAGCTAACTCTTCTTTTTCAAAGAGGGAGTTATTCAAAATATCGGCGAGGATATCAATAGCTAGCGGTACGTCGTTCTTCAAAACGCGTGCGTAGAAAGAAGTAGTTTCGACGCTTGTTGCCGCATTTACATCACCGCCAACATTTTCAATTTGAACTGCAATGTCACGAGCTGTTCTACTTTTTGTGCCTTTGAACGCCATGTGTTCTAACAGGTGCGCGATGCCGTGTTCAGTGGGTAATTCATCGCGGGAACCAGCGCGAACCCAAACACCAAGTGCTGCACTTTCCAAATGGTCCATTCGATCCGTAACGATGGTCATACCATTAGCGAGTTTTGTAACTTCGACGTTGCGTGGTAATTTACCAGCCGCAGAAGTCGGATTTATTGGTCTTAGTTTGTTTGTCCGTGTACGAGATACCATATGCGGGCGCCTCCAGCGCACCCAACTGAATGTTTAAGCTTTTGAGCCTGCGCGAGTATGTTCCGCAATGTAATTTTCGACAGTTTGTAGATCATTAGCAAGCAATGTGAATTGTTCTTCGCCATTCATCAAGCCCTCGCATCGCGCGGGTAGGGCAGGGCGAACGCCACTAGCTTGCTCAACAGCATCCGGAAACTTAGCGGGATGAGCTGTTGAAAGAATAACCATAGGTGAGTTTGAAACAGGCTGCTCACGCGCAACCGATACACCAACAGCCGTATGGGGGTCGAGTAAATAACCGCTGTCTTTTAAAACTGTTTTGATAGTATCAGCCACTCGTGCTTCATCAGCGCGACCTGCGGTGAAATTCCCTCTAATCGTATTCCACAAGGTTTCTTTCAATGTGAATGCTCCCGATTGGGAAAGCGAAGACATTGCTTGATTGATCATCGCGCTATCGCGATCGGACGCTTCAAAAAGCAAACGCTCAAAATTTGATGAGACCTGTATGTCCATGCTTGGTGAGGACGTGGCATGAACCCCAGATGTTTCGTAACGTCCGGTTTCAACGGTGCGCGCAAGAATATCATTTGAGTTGGTAGCGATAATCAGCTGGTCGACGGGAAGTCCCATTTGTTTTGCAGCGTAACCTGCGAATATATCACCAAAATTACCAGTTGGGACGGAGAATGACACCTCTCGATCAGGTGCGCCAAGGCTCAGCGCCGCTGTGAAGTAATAGACAATTTGAGCCATAATTCGACCCCAGTTAATCGAATTAACGCCTGAAATATGATTAGCATCGCGGAAAGAGTGGTGGTTGAACATGGCCTTAACGAGCGCTTGGCAATCATCGAAATTACCTTCAATCGCCAATGCGTGGACATTGGCATCACCAACGCCAGTCATTTGCCAGCGTTGCACATCAGAGACCTTTCCATCGGGGAAAAGAATAAAAATGTCTGAGTTATCTCGACCACGGAATGCCTCAATTGCTGCTCCGCCAGTATCGCCAGAAGTTGCTCCGACAATTGTGAGTTTGGAGCCGCGATCGGCTAAAATTTTATCAATTACCCGAGCAAGCAGTTGCATGGCAATGTCTTTGAAGGCCATCGTTGGCCCGTGGAACAGCTCTTGAATGTACTCATTTGGCCCAGTTTGGACTAAAGGCGCCACGGCAGGATGGTCAAATGATGCATAGGCATCATCTACCATTTTGCTAAAGTCATCCGCTGAAATCTCACCCTCAATAAAGGGAGCTAAAACAGTTTTCGCTACTTCGGCATAGGGTTTCCCCGCCATCGCACGAAGTTCATCAGCGTCAAACTGCGGCCAAACTTCTGGTACATACAAACCGCCATCGCGGGCAAGCCCGGTTAGGACTGCATCGCAAAATCCCAGTTCGGGGGCTTCACCTCTGGTGCTGATATATTTCATTGGATTCTAGAGTGGGATGTTGAGAACAGGCGGAACGTAATGGAATTGTGACAGGAAACCAAGCGATTTAGCCGTATTTTAGTTGAGATTTTCATGGAATGTCTCGCAAATCGAAATTGAGACTGCTATATGCAGATTTAAGAGTTACTGGCGGAGTTAGAAATTGATGAAATACCCAAGAGTTGGACATAAGGTCGGCTGGGCAGTCTTGGCTATACCAGCCCTGCTTGCGCTTGCTTCCTGCACTACGTCTGGAGGGAATATCTTTGGCGATGCCGCTCCAAAAGATGGTGACCAACAACCAGGGCAAACTGCAAATGCAAGCCCAGGAACAAACCCTAATGCCAGCTCCATTCAAAAAAACACCTATACTAAATTGAGTGATTATTGCCCGACTTTGCGTATTCGCTCAGGTACGGAAGCATTGCGTGTGTACAAAAAGGGTTCCGATCGGGAGAATCCAAACAATGTACGCTATCAAGCTACAATTACAAAAATTGCCCGCGAGTGTCATTACGTTGGAGAGAGCTTAGAGATTACCATCGGCGCTCGAGGCAAGATCATTACAGGTCCAGCTGGTAAAAGCGGTGATTTTCGCATGCCTATTCGCGTCGCGATACAAGAAGGGTCCTGCTCACATCATTTTTCCCTTCATCAACAGGCCATGCATATCCCTGCTGGTTCAGCCCACGGGAAATTTCAATTTGTAGGTGGCAAAATCATTATACCTGCGCCAAAAGAGCTCAATGTGCGCATGTATATAGGCTTTGATGAAGGGCCATACGGCAAACCGAGTACACAAAACTGTAATTAGGACTCTGCGCCGTCCCAAAGCGCAAACGCTTCTAGGATTGCTGGGATATCGACTAAGCGGCGAACAACTGTTTCGGCTCCCGCATCAGTCAATATATCTGCGTGGCCTTGGTAGGTGTGGCTCCCGCCAGTAAAACCAATAACGCGCATACCTGCTGCCTTGGCTCCAATCACCCCTGGTGTGGAATCTTCAATTACAACGCAAGCGGCTGGCTCAACGCCGAACTCTTTTGCGGCGTGCAAGAAAATATCTGGCGCGGGCTTTCGTTTGTCCTCTCCAAGATCGTGGGCTGAGAAGACGTAAGGGCGGAAGCGATCCCAAAGTTCACCTCGGGTCAATTCAACTTTCAGTTTTTCCATATCGGCATTGGAACAAATGCATCGCGGCTGGTCGAACATATCCAGCACCTCTTGAGCGCCAGCAACGGCCTTCACCTCACGCCATAGCCGCTCTTTCAGCTTAGCTCCAACTTTACTGATGTGATCGTCAGGTAGTCTGCGCCCCAATTCTTCTTCGATGGTTTTCTTGAAGAAGAGCGATGACGTGCCAGCAAAACGATGGGAAAATTCCTTAGCGGTCATTTCTGCGCCGAGTTCCTTCAGCATTTCGACTTCCACCTCAGCAGCAAGCATTTCACTGTCCATAAGCGTGCCGTCACAATCGAAGATAACAAGTTCACAGGCTGGCATGGTGTAATCCTAAACTGAATGAATCTCGCCCATAGCAATATTCAGAAAAATATCAAAATCATTTTCCCTTAAAGAAATATTCACCCTGTTGAGTAACCTTACCCTTAGCCTAATTTTGTTTTGCGTTCAGGTGTTACATGAGAGTTCTTTCTGCCGCGGAGTTACGTCCGCAATCTAATAAATCTACCCAACAAGCCCCATGGCTTAATTCAATCATCAAAGGTGATTGCGTTGCGGCCCTAGAAGCTTTGCCCGCTAATTCTGTTGATGTGGTCTTCGCAGACCCACCTTATAATTTGCAGCTTGGCGGCGATCTTTCCCGCCCAGATCAGTCAAAGGTGGATGCGTGCGATGATCATTGGGATCAATTTGACAGCTTCCGTGCCTATGACGATTTCACCCGCGCTTGGCTGTTGGCCGTTCGCCGTGTGTTGAAACCAAATGGCACGATTTGGGTGATCGGCTCATATCACAACATTTTCCGCGTCGGCACGATTCTACAAGACATGAAGTTCTGGATTTTGAATGATGTTGTTTGGCGTAAAACCAACCCCATGCCAAATTTCCGAGGTCGCCGTTTCACCAATGCCCATGAGACAATGATTTGGGCCTCCCGTGATGAAAACGCTAAGGGTTACACCTTCAACTATGACGCCATGAAAATGGCCAATGACGATGTGCAAATGCGTTCTGATTGGGTGTTCCCGATTTGTAATGGCGGTGAGCGGCTAAAAGGGGCGGACGGTAAAAAAGTTCACCCAACCCAAAAGCCTGAAGCCTTGTTGCACCGAGTTATTATGTCCTCGACAAAGCCTGGAGATGTCATTCTCGATCCCTTCTTTGGTACAGGCACAACGGGTGCTGTTGCTAAACGCTTAGGCCGTAATTTCGTTGGTATTGAGCGTGAGCAAGATTATATTGACGCTGCTTCCGCGCGTATTGAGGATATTGTTCCTGTTAAGGCAGCTCAACTTGTGGTGACAACTGGAAAACGTGCCGAGCCACGGGTTCCATTTGGTACGATGATCGAAACGGGCTTGCTCAACGTCGGAGATGTATTGCAAGACAGCAAGAAGCGCTGGAAGGCAACAATACGTCTCGATGGCTCTCTAGAATGGAACGGCGAAACAGCCTCTATTCACCGCATGGGAGCGAAGGTACAAGAAATGGAAGCCTGCAACGGCTGGACTTTTTGGTACATTGATAAGGGTGACGGCTTTAAGCAGATCGACGATTTGCGTTCCCAGTATCGCGCAAAATTGGGAGCGGCTGTTTAGGCAGCCACTCCAAATTCAGCCAGTTGTTCTGTGAGTTTGCTTGCGCCTTCAGCGCCGGCAAACTGAATGCCGTTCCAGCCAAAGTCTCGTGCCATGGCGATATTAGGTGCGCTGTCATCAATGAACAGCGTCTGCTCGCGTGTCAGATCAAAGCTGTTGTTGTGTACTTCGTAGATGTCACGGTTTGGCTTTACCATTTTCACTTCACCAGAAACGGTAACACCGCGTGGTTCGCCAAAAAACGAAAACCGCTCAGTCACCATTTTATAGGTTTCTTGGTTGAAGTTGGTGAGCATGGTCACATCAATTCCGCTACTGACTAAATCTACCATGATAGCTGCAACTTCGTCATAAGCGTGTGGAATTGAGCTCATCCAATTGGAACGATAAGCGCGAATGAGGTCTGTTTTTTCTGGGTGATCAGCGATCAGTAAGTCTTCCGCTTCTTTCCAATCCCGCCCTCGGTCTTGCTCGATATTCCACTCTGGCGTGCAGACATTGGCGATGAAGGCCTTGCGCTCGATATCATCGGGTATGAGATCGGTATAAATAAGATGCGGATCCCAATGAACAAGCACTTGGCCGATATCAAATACAATATGCTTGATCGTCATTTAGGTTTCCGTTCTTGAAACAAATGGGGCAGGGCCGCAATAACTACCTTTTTCATCACGGTTGGCAAGGCTTCGTTCTTGATGTCCTCCGGTAAAGACCACCAACCCTCATCGACAGTGTTATTAGAATGGATGTGCCAAACCTCAAGCTCTAAATGAAAGTGCGTAAAGGTGTGGCGAATGAATTTGAAACTATTCCAAGCACCAGAAAATGGTGCAGCATCAAGGCCAACAGCGCCATCTAGGGAAGCTGTCCAACCCGTTGTTGGAAGTCCGGCCATTCCGCCTAACAGCCCTTTATCAGGCCGTTTATGTAGCCATATTGCTCCATCTTTACGCTGCACGATAAAAGCCGCACCCTGGCGTGTTGGTTTTGGTTTCTTGGCCGGCCTAACAGGATATTGGCTCATAGTATCGGACTGCTTAGCAGCACAATCTAGATGAACAGGGCATTCCCCGCAGGCAGGATTTTTGGGTGTGCAAACAGTTGCCCCTAAATCCATCATGGCTTGCACAAAATCACCAGGCCTGTCCTCAGGCGTAACTTTGCCCATGAAAGTGCGGCAATCTTCCTTTGCCTTGGGCAGGGGGGTGGCGTTGGCGGTATGACGGGTGACGACTCTTTCAATATTGCCATCCACCACGTTGCATTTTTTCCCAAAGGCTATGGCGGCAATGGCCGCTGACGTATAGTCGCCAACACCGGGGAGTGCCATTAGTTCGGCTTGTGTTTCAGGAAACGTGCCCTTGTATTCGTGAGCTATAATATCAGCGCAGGCTTTCAAGTTCCGCGCCCTTGAATAATAGCCAAGCCCTGCCCAAGCTTTCATAACATCATCGGTATCAGCCTGTGCTAAATCAAACACCGTTGGCCATTGGCGAATAAATTTTTGAAAATAACTCTTCACAGCGGCAACAGTTGTCTGCTGTAACATGACTTCCGATAACCATACGTGGTAGGGATCGGGCATAACACCCAGCTTGCCATCCTGTGGGCTTATCCGCCAAGGCAAAACACGGGCGTGCTTGTCGTACCAAGCAAGTAATCTGATTTGAAACGAATCCATAAGAGGTATCTTTGTCCCACGACAAGAAAAAGCAATGGCTGATGAAGCGTCCCGCACAACCGGTTGCGGATCTCGTCTCTAAACTCTTGAATCCAGTGATTGAGCGCAGGGCAGGAATGACGCTCGATCTTATCGCCTCATGGGACGAAATAGCGGGTGTTCAGCACGCGGCCCAATCTCGACCAGAGAAACTTCTTTGGCCCCGACAGGCAAGCGATGATGACCCTTTCGAGCCTGCAACCTTGGTTGTTGCGTGTGAAGGGGGCCACGCACTCTTTTTGCAGCACGACAGCGCCGCGATTATTGCTCGCATCAATACTTATTTTGGTTTCTCTGCGGTGGCGCGGTTAAAACTCACACAAAAACCAATCGGGCGACGTGAAGAACGAAAGCGTAAAAAAACTATCGTACTCAACGAAAGCAAACGTCGAGATTTGAATGAGATGTTAGAAGAGGTTACTGAACCGAAGCTAAAGGCCGCATTAGAGAAAATGGGAAAAGGCGTGTTCAGCGAAGGTTCAGACAACTCCAGCTAGTTTGCACTGGCCAGTGCCGCGTAATCGCCGTAATTTTACGCGAATCATAATGCCAAGATTGAACAAGGATACTCATCATGATCAAAGCTCCAGCGATTACACGTCGAAAGCTTCTCGCGGCCGCCAGCGCGTTAACGCTCCTTCCATTTTTGAGTTCGTTTCCTGTTACAACCGTTAAAGCAGAAACAGTTAGCGGACTATTCGATGATATTCCCTTGGAAGATAATGTCATGGGTGACGCAACCGCCAAGGTGACGATTGTTGAATATGCTTCGATGACATGTCCCCACTGCCGCACATTCCACGAAGAAGTTTTGCCCGAAATCAAGAAGACTTATGTAGAAACGGGCAAGGTGAAATACATCTTGCGACCTTTCCCTTTTGATGGTGACCGCCGTGGAGAAGCAGCCTTTATGCTGGCGAAATGCGCACCGGACAACAACTACTACGCCATGATTGATGCACTTTTCTCCACGCAACAATCATGGGGGACACAAGGCAACCCCGTTCCAGAGCTACTACAGCTCTCGAAAATGGGCGGCATGAGTGAAGCTGAATTCAAGGCTTGCCTTGGAAATGAAGAATTGCTCAATAAAATTGTCAAAGGGCGCAACAAGGCGGTTGAAGATTTTGGAGTAAATTCAACCCCGACTGTTTTCGTCAATGGTGAAAAACTTGGGGATTCATCACTAAAAACACTCACGAAAGCCATTGAAGCGGCTCTCTAGTGCTATAAGCAATTTGAAAAGTAATGCTGGGCAGCGTTTTTGCTTAGTATCAGCGTCCTATGTTGGGGCGTCACTTCGAGGCAGCACTATGGAATTCAACAAGCTCCGCCTGATGGGCTTTAAGTCTTTTGTCGAACCAACCGAGTTCGCTATTGAAAAAGGTCTAACTGGCGTTGTCGGTCCAAATGGTTGCGGCAAATCCAACCTTGTAGAAGCTATGCGCTGGGTTATGGGCGAAAATTCCTATAAAAACATGCGTGCCTCCTCTATGGACGATGTGATCTTTTCAGGCTCCGGCGGACGGCCATCGCGCAATATGGCCGAGGTCGTATTGTTTTTGGATAACAAAGACCGTCGCGCACCTGCCGCCTTCAACGATGCTGACGAATTACAAGTTTCACGTCGTATCGAGCGTGAATCTGGGTCAGTTTATAGAATTAACGGCAAAGACGTTCGTGCCAAAGATGTTCAATTGCTGTTTGCAGATGTATCAACGGGCGCTCGTTCGCCTTCGATGATTGGGCAGGGGCGTATTGGTGAGTTGATCTCAGCAAAACCACAGGCCCGCCGCGCATTGCTTGAAGAGGCTGCGGGTATTTCAGGCCTTCATTCGCGCCGTCATGAAGCTGAGTTGCGTTTGCGTGCTGCGGAGACCAATCTAGAGCGGCTTGACGATGTGGTTTCTCAATTTGAAACCCAGCTGGATAGTCTCAAGCGTCAAGCCCGTCAGGCCAACCGCTATCGCAATATCGCTGGTGACATTCGTAAGGCAGAAGCAAGTATTTTGCATCTACGTTGGGCGGCCGCAAAACTTGCCACGGCTGAATCTGAAACAGCTTACCAAGATGCCACCGTCAAAGTTGGTGAAACTCAATTAGTACAAACAGAAGCCGCAACAATTCAAGCGATCATCGCCAACAAATTACCCCAATTGCGTGAGGCGGAAGCCAAGGCAGCTGCGGCTTTGCAGCACGTTGTTATTGCCCGCGATCAGTTGGACCAAGAAGCCAAACGTATCGAAAAACGTAAGCAAGAAATGCAGGCCCGTGCAGCGCAATTAGAAGAAGACATCAAACGCGAAGAGCAAATGGTTGCTGAAAACAGTGACATTATCTCGCATCTAGAACGGGAAGAAAAGCAACTCACGGCAGAAACCGAAGGCCGTGCTGATAAAGAAGCCGCTACAAAAGCCAAGTTAGAAAATGCAACTTCCGTATTGAGCGAAAGCGAGCAGGTGCTTGCGAAATTGACCGATGAGCTGGCCTTGAATCGAGCACAGGCCAGCCAAATAGAACGCAACTTACGCGAGGGTGGAGAGCGTAAAACAAGACTAGAAGGCCAAATAGAAACCGTCAGTAATGACCTCTCCCAGCTGTCTGCCAAAATTGGAGCGGAAACTGGTGTTCAAGAAAAAGCCAGAGCGGTGACGACCTTAGAATCATCCTTGATTGCCGCTGAGGCTGCAGCATTGAGCGCTGAAAAAAGTGCCGAGGTTTCTCGCGAAACTGAGCAAGCTGGCCGGGCACCCGTCCAAGAAGCGCAAGCAACACTGAACCAAATTGAAACAGAGGCGAAAACCTTAGCGCGAGTACTAAATTCTGGCGGGCAAGACCTGTTCCCAGCTGTGTTGGAAAACACTAGTGCTGATAATGGCTTTGAGAAGGCACTCGGTGCGGCTCTTGGCGAAGACCTCGATGTACCGCTCGATGTTTCAGCTCCCGCCCATTGGTCCTATGCAAATTCCGATGGCGACCCGAGTCTTCCTTCAGGCGTTGCACGTCTTTCTGACCATGTTTCTGCGCCAAAGGAATTGTCTCGCCGCTTAAGACAAATCGGCGTTGTGTCTCGTGCGGAAGGCGAGCGCCTTTCGGAACAGCTTTTACCTGGTCAACGACTGGTCACAAAAGACGGTGATCTTTGGCGCTGGGACGGTTATCGGGCCAGCTCTGAAGCGCCAACTTCTGCTGCCTTGAAACTTGAGCAAAAGAACCGTTTAGCCGAGCTTGATTCTGCCGCTGTTCAGGCGACTAAAGACTTGCGAGCAGCGGAAACAAAATTTGAAGCGTCACGCGTTGAGGCAATTAGCACCCGCGAGAATGAGAGAGCCACCCGAGAGGCACTGCGCGATCAGCAAAATCAATTGGGCAATGCTCGCAAGGCATTATCTGAAGCGGAACGCTCTATAAGTGAATTATCCAACCGTCAATCAGCACTCGAAGAGGCTAAAGTTCGTTTGTCATCTAGCTTAGATGAAGCCGTAGCCGTACTCACGGAGGCAGAAACTGCGAAAGCTACTTTGCTTGATTTAGAACTGCTTGAGCAAAAGGCACAAGCCGCAAGCACGCTAACCGCACAACACCGTGCCGCCGTTGCTGAATCGCGAGCTGAATTTGAAAGCTTGGCACGAGAAAACACTATGCGCCAAGATCGTTTGGAAGCGATTAGCCGCGAACGCGCTGCATGGAATGAGCGGGCGGTAAATGCCGACCGTCAAATCAGAACCCTGAAAGAACGTTTGGCTGAGGCCGTCACACAAAAACAAGAAGTTGAAGCCGCGCCAGACGAAATTGAAACGCGCCGCGTTGACCTCATCAATCAAATAGATGCCGCTGAAGCCACACGCAAAGTGGCCGCCGACACTCTGGCCGCAATGGAAAACGACCAACGTGAAGCTGATAAGGTTGCTACAGGCGCTTTGAATGCTTTGTCAGAAGTTAAACAAGTCAGTGCCCGTGCGGAAGAACGGGTAGGAGCCGCTAAAGAGCGCCGTTTAGAGGTTGAAGCCCGCATTCGCGAAGACCTCGATTGCGAACCGCACTTGGCTCTTGAGCAAACTGGCGTTGATGATGAAGCTAAATTACCGGAACCAGAGGCCGTAGAACGCAAGCTTGAACGCCTCAAAGGTGAACGCGAGCGCCTTGGCGCGGTTAACTTGCGCGCCGAAGAAGAACAAAATGAAATCCTAGAACAACGCGATACAATGGTCAGCGAACGCGACGATTTGATCGAAGCCATTCGCCAACTGCGCAACGGCATTCAAAGCCTAAACAAAGAAGGCCGTGAACGTCTGCTCGTGGCTTTTGATGAAGTTAACTTGCAGTTTCAAAAGTTGTTCACCCACCTGTTTGGTGGCGGTACAGCTGAATTACAATTGGTAGAATCAGATGATCCACTTGAAGCTGGCTTAGAAATTCTTGCCCGCCCACCCGGTAAAAAACCGCAAACAATGACGCTTCTGTCCGGTGGTGAACAGGCAC
>JAZGEY010000013.1:0-28436 GCA_036478985.1 Rhizobiaceae bacterium | reverse complement strand
CCGTGCCAACCAACTGAACTGTTGCAGGATCAATCGTACCGTCGATATCACTCCCAAATCCCACCACCGAATAGGCGTGCCCATTATCTTCATCTGAACCTCCACCAAGTCCCGCCAATGCAGTTGGTGCGTCATTGACTGAATTAACGGTCACCGAAATCGAACCAGCAGCCGTCCCGCCATTGCCATCATCAACTGTGTAACTGATCGTATCAGAACCAAAGTAATCCGCATTTGGTGTGTAGTTCAAAGTGCCGTCGCCATTAATGCTCACCGCACCATTCAGCGCACTCGCAGAACCCGCTTGCACCGTAAGCGTATCGCCATCAATATCAGAAGCCGCAGACAACACATTGATGTTATTCAACGCCACATCTTCATTCGTAGTTTGGGCCGACGGCAAGCCAGCAATAGGCGTATTATTTACGGAAGCAACCGCAATATCCACCGTACCAACGACAACGCCACCATTGCCATCCGTAACAGAGTAAGAAACTGTGTCTGATCCGTTGAAATTTATATTCGGAGTATAATTTAAAGTGCCGTCGCCATTAATCGACACGACACCATTCAAGGCACTGCCTGACCCAGCCACAATGCTAAGCGTGTCACCATCAACATCAGAGGCTGATGGCAGAACCAAAATATTATTGAGAGCTGTATTCTCGGTAGTTGCCTGCGCCCCAACAGAGCCTGCAAGTGGCGCGTCATTTATTGTATTGACGTTAACCGCAACAGAACCAACAGCGGTCCCGCCATTCCCATCTTCAACCGAATAACTAATCGTATCTGAACCATTGAAATTTGCATTTGGCGTATAGTTCAATGTGCCATCGCCGTTGATTGCAACACTACCATTTGCCGCCGATACTGAACCAGAGATGACACTAACAACATCCCCATCCAGATCTGAGGAAAACGACAAAACATCAATGCTTGTAAGCGCTGTATCTTCATCAGTAGTTTGTGTATTTGGCGTGCCCGACAAAGGAATGTCATTTACGGAATTGACCGTAACATCAATTGTCGCCGCTACGTTGCCGCCATGGCCATCTTCAATCGTGTAACTAATTGTGTCCGAACCGAAGTAATCACTGTTTGGCGTGTAATTCAGCGTATTATCAGCATTGATTGTCACAGCACCATTCAAAGCACTAACAGATCCATTCGCTACACTTAACGCATCTCCATCAATATCAGAGGCGGCAGAAAGCACATCAATACTATTGAGAACGTTGTCTTCGTTAGTCGTAAACGGCCCAACGGTATTTGTTATAGGCACGTCATTTACAGCACCAATATTGACGGTAACCGAACCAACAGAACTACCGCCATTCCCGTCCTCAACCGTATAGCTAATTGTATCCAATCCATTAAAATTTGCATTTGGTATATAGTTCAAAGTCCCGTCACCATTGACGGTAACATTGCCGTTCAATGACGAAGCTGAACCAGGGGTTATGCTCACTAAGTCGCCATCAATATCAGCCGCGAAGTTCAACACATTGATGTTTGCAAGCAAACCATCCTCGTTCATCATTTCCGCATTTGGAGTACCTGCCGTGGGGGCATCATTAACTGCAGTAACGGTGACATTTACAAACCCTGAAGCTGTCGCGTTACTTCCTCCGCTTCCGTCATCTATCGTATAGCTAATCGTATCAGATCCGAAATAATCTGAATTCGGCGTATAGTTCAATGTGCCATCGCCGTTGATGTTGACCGAGCCATGCAAGGCATTAACTGAGCCCGCCTGAACTGAGAGCGTATCTCCATCCACATCAATGGCTGAGGAGAGAACATTGATAGAGCCAATGGCCACGTCTTCTGTTGTATTTTGTGGAATGATATTGCCAACGACAGGCGCATCATTAAGCGGCAGAACATCAATCTCAAATGATGTCGAAGAACGACCGCCATTACCATCGTCGAGCGTATAGGAAATAATATCAATGCCATTAAACAAGTTATCAGGCTGGTAATTCAACTTACCTTCCGCCGTAACAGTCACCGAGCCATGTTGGGCCGAGGCTTCCACAACTCTTAATATATCTTGATCAAGGTCAAAGGCATAGGAAAGAACATCTATGTCAGTCCGCAACGTTTCTTCAAGCGCAGTGGTTGCTGGCGGCGGGGCCGCATATGGAGCTGTATTTTGATTTTGCGAACCATTTTCCGCAGCAGCGTTCACCTCTTCTGCACCGCGAACATCATCCTTAGAAAGCGATGGCTGTGCATTTTGCTGAGGACTTTCATCGTCACCGCCACGACTCAACTGTGCTGTTGGCGCCGTAAATTCAGAGGGAAGCGAGTTTTCATCATCATCCTCACGAGAAATTGGTACGCCACTTGCGGCATTTAAATTTATTAAATCATCATCCTCACCGCCGGTTAAAACACTTTCCCCGCCGGCACCTGCCAGCGGTGAAAACTGTAATAATCCGTTCCCATTTGCCGCTTGTGGTTTTCCATCGCCGCCTAAATCATTGCCACTTTTTGCTAAAGAAAACCCTCGCGAAGCAAGCGACATACTAGCAGCAACTGAAAACAAAACAGCGGCCGAAGAAGCGTCGTCATTATTGTTCAAAGATGGAACAACCATCGTATTGACCGAGTTTTGATCGACAGCCTTCACATCCCGCACGGTCCAAGAAAAACCACTCTTTATGGATTTTCCGTTCCCCACATTGATGATAATCGTAACGTGATGGGGATGACCCGTGGGAGCATCGTCAGATATCGTCCCCTCCACACGCATCCGCGCAGGATTATAAACCAGGCCAGACGGCATTCCGTGCAATTCAAGACTGCAATCTGCGTCCATCATATTCTCAGTTAAGAAAGACCCAATATCGAAACTGATCTCGGCGCCCATTTCATCCAACTGGTTTGGAATAAGTTGGTTCTCGAGCTCTACAGTATCACCTACACTGTCTTGATCGAAACCTTCGACAACCACTTCTTTAAAATCAACAGCCACAGATTCCGGAGCCGAATAAGTTGTCTCGCCATGGAACCGGGTTCTTGTTTCCCCGTCCGCCCCTAGCTCGATCGCAACATCATCAAATTCAATTATTACTGCCTCTGGCAAAACACTATAATTTGAATCAGTCCAAAGAATCCCAGATGAACCTGGCGCAAGCTTCCAACCATAGGCCGTAGAGTTACCTGGAACGGTATAAACCATCCCGCTTCCCTGTGGAGCATTCTGCAAGGGTGCTGATACAACTCCTGGAATTTGCGAAGTTTCTTCTCTCATTTTATTTCCCCAACCGAGAAACAGTATTTGTCCTCACCCCGGCTAACTTTTGAAGATTGGGATTGGCTGTGGTGAAAGCCAACTCGTAGGCGGCCAACATCTTTTCGTGCCGCGCACTTTCCAATGAAATCTTGGCGCGCGCCAGTTTGATTTGATCGCCCAGCACATCTGTGATGGAGCGAAATCCAGCCTGAAATTCACGCCTCGCCCCAGTAACACTCACACCAATTGCATTAACTTGTCTTTTTAAGATAGCCGTACGGCGCGTTGCAGAATGGAAAGACGACCACTGTCGTTCCACTTGTTTTTCGACCAACCGGCCCTGATCCAACGCCCGGTAACCGCTTTCAAGTGCTTGGTGTCGTGCAGCATTAACATTGGGCGACATGGTCATATCAAACAGCGGAACCCTCAACCGAACGCCAACACGCCACTCATCACGGGTTGCAGAACTCGTAGAATTATACAGATCACGATTGTAGTTACCGTAGAGGTTTACCTGAGGACCATAGCGGCCACGTTCAGCTTTTGCAGCATGTTTACCAGCCATTGCAGAATGAACAGAGGACGCAATTGTCGGGTTGTGACGCATTGCCATTTCAACAGCTTCCTCAAGGCTACTTGGAATAAGCTGTTTGAAATTTGGCGTACCTAACCGTGAAGGAGCGTGCATACCTGTGATGCTCTCGAAATCACTTTGCGTTTCTTCACGGGTTTTCCGCGCAAGATCCACCTCAGCTCGGGCGCTTTCAACATTTGCATCAGCAATTGCTATATCTGTTCGGCTTGCATCACCAGCAGCAAAAAGCTTCCGTGCTATTGCTGCAATCCGTTGCATTGCTTTGACATTCGTTTTTAGCGTTTTTTCAATTTTTCGGTTCAAACGTAAATTGATGTGTGCCGTAATTGCCTCAAGCGCAACACGATGTTCTTCAGCCAAATAATTGTATTCGGAAGCACGGCTTATGTGTTTTGCTTGACGGTAGGTGTTCAAGTTAACACCGCTGGTATAAAGCGGCATCGTTACCTCGATACCACCGGTTATGATTTTACCACCAACGTTCGTTGACGTAGCACTATTTGGGGAACTTAGGTTTGTATCAAGAGTTCCAGTAACCTTAGGCAAAAAGTTTGCCAGTGCGCCATGAACGCGAGCGCGGTCCACATTAACCCGTTCCAACCGAGCACGGGCCGAATAACTTCCCCGTAATGCAGTGGCAACTGTATCACCAACTCCAGCTACTCCGCCGCGTAGCCCCTCATAAACATTGGTGCTGTGCATCATCGAATATCGAAGCGCGCCATGGTCTGGCAACGTATATGTGACGCTACGATCAGAAATCGCGTTAGTAGACCCACGAAATAAAGTAACCGGCACAATGTTATCGCGCAGATAAAACAGAGCCGACCCCATATCGCTCATGAAGCCAGTATCATGCTCATCTCTCGTCGGTGCATCTTCGATATATTCAACGGGAGTTGTAGTCTCTGCTGGCACTGTAACTGTGCCATTCGAACCGCGCAGTTGAATAACGCCGTTGGGCGAGGCTTGCTCAGCAAAACCAGCCGAAAAGACACTGATACTCAGCATCGCAGAAAACCCCAGCATAAGGGAACCGCCCCATCTGTTGCTTTTCACTTCAGAATTTTCATTTTGGCAAAACAAACGCACCATAACAACTCACCACTCAATACCCCAAAAACAAATTGGGGTTACTCAACAAACTCCTGAACACAACGCTCAGGCCTATATTCACATTCAAGCTCTTCAATTTCCTTAATTAAAAAGCTCGGGTTCTACTCATTCACTGCTCGCGAAAAGCCCTTCTAAAGCTATCAATCATCGGTTTGGCTAGATAACTCATGAAAGTTCGCGATCCGGTGTGAATGTAAATTTCACTCTGCATGCCCGCTTGAACATCCCCAAGACGATTGCGGCCTCGGCCGGTCACTCCGATCAATTCCAAACGAACAGTAAAATACGGGTCGCCAGTTTTTTCATCTTTCCCAGCATCCGCAGATTTATAAACAACCTTACCTTGCAGCATATCATCGACACGGCGATTAAATGCGGTAACAGCAATATCGGCTTCTTGGCCAACGTGGACGTAATCAATATCACTCGGTAAAACCCGCGCTTGAACAACCAGCGGTGTATTGTCAGGGACAATCTCACCAATGTTGTTTCCAGCGCCAACAACACCGCCAACGGTTGTCGCTGTAAATCGCAATAATGTACCCGCTGCTGGCGCACGAACAATCGACCCCGTTACAGTGGATTGCGCCGCGACCAATTGGTCAGAAATTTCAGCAAGCTCGCCAATAATTTTTGTATATTCTTTGGAGGCCACATTCGAGTTTTCAGCGCGAGCCTTACGAATTTGAATACGCACTTCGCCGATTTGCGTTTCAACACCAATAACATCCATCTTAAGAGCTGCAACCTGCCCTTGAAGTTCAAGCATGGTTCGCTCACGATCATTCAGTCTGTTACGGGCAACATAGCCAGCTATCGCTAAAGGCTTCAGCCGTTGGTACTCACGTTTTGCCATATTAAACAGCGACTGTTGAGCATCAGCCCGCGCTAACATACCCTCTTTTTGCCGTAGCAATGTTTCTGCTTTTTTGGCTAATCCAGCAATTTCCTGTTTCAGCAAATTGCGACCAGAAAGATAAGCATCCTTCTGACTTTCAACCAACTCATCTCGCCCAGAAAAGCCTTTGTTTGAATGTGTGGTCACACCGCTCATTTGTTTGCCAAACGATATTGTTTTCCCAGCAGTCCCCCGTAGAGCAAAACTCGCTGACTGAACTGGAGCTCCGCGCAAGGAAGTAGTTTTAAATTTTAATGAAGGTTGGCCCATACCACGCAAACCACCTGAGCGCTCCGCATCCAACCGTAGTTTCAGGGCATTTAGCGAAGCATGCCGCGCTTGCAGTCTCGTTAAATCCGCCTGCCCTTGAGCGTTATCCAGCTCTAGTATGGCTTGGCCCGCAAACAAGCTTTCGCCTTCACTCACAAAAACCTTCTGCACACGCCCCCCATTCGTATGCTGAACAATTTTATTATTTCCCGCACTAACAAATGTCCCAGGCGTCACAACTGCCGATGAAAGCGGAAACAATACAGCCCACACTAAGAACACAAACATCATTATTCCCACCGACCATAGGCCGAGACGTATGATAGAATTGCTATCCGTATTAGCACTCGCGTGCCAATGAATGCTTGCGTCATTATTTACTGTAGCGCTCATTTTCCTTGCCCCCCTTCAACCCGAATATGCCCACGCGCTCGTGGCTTTGCAGCATTCAATGTCTGCACTAAAATTTCAGGTTTTCCAGGCATCCCCCCCAGAATAATACTTGTTTCATTTGGCTTATCGTCCCCAAGCCGCGCTTTCCATTGACCATGATTTTCTTTGTATGAAACCGCCTGGCCTTCATTCATCGTCAATACAAAATCTGCAATTTTCAATATGGAGCGGCGCTGTGAAACAACCACTGAAGAAGTCCCTTCTTCTCGCAATTGTGAAAGAGAACGTAGAAGTGAATCTTCCGTTTTTTGGTCCAAGTGCGCATTCGGCTCGTCCAAAATCAGAACTCTGGGTTGCGTATAATAAGCCCGAGCCAATGCCAATTGTTGTTGCTGTCCGCCAGAAAGCTCACGGCTTTCTGGGCCCACCATTGTCGCATAAGCTTCTGGTAATTTTGTAATCTGCGTATGAATATCAGCCCGACGCGCCGCTGCAATGATGCGCTCTTCATCTGGGAATTCTTCATATCGTGAAATGTTTTCAGCAATCGTTCCTGGGAACAAGTGTGAATCTTGCGGTACGAAACCAATAGACTCGCCCTTGCGCTCATCCGACCAAAGTGACAATTCAAAGTCGTCTAATCGCACAGAACCTTCGGTCGGTCTTAAGGCTCCCGCAAGAAGTTTTGCTAAAGTGGTTTTACCAGCACCCGTAGGGCCAATAATTGCAAGAATGTTGCCCGACTTCATATTAAAATTTACATTACTTAGAATAGGAAGTACCCGCTTACCCACTTCAATATCATAGGAAAGGTTTTCGACTTCAATATCACCAACCGTTAGCTGAGGGATCACAGCGCGTTTTTTTACAGGCTGTGAAGTTATGAAATCGTTCAAATTTGCATAGGCAGATCGAGCATGAATAATACGATCCCAAGACCCAATAACCTGTTCCACTGGCACAAATGCTCGGCTAGAAATAAGCGAAGACGCAAAAATAACACCGCCTGAAAGGTCGCCACCAAGAACCAAATACGCGCCCCAAGCCATAATAATAATCTGCAAGGATTGACGTACAGTGCGTGATAAACCGAAAAACAATGCCTGAACTTGCGCCAAACGGTCAGCATAGTTCAAAGCACCATCCATCTTAGCGCCCCACCGTTGTAAAAACGTAGGAAAGAGCCCCATGGCCCTGATGTCTTCACTGCGATTTAGGAGAGCTTGCGAAAAAGCGACCGCATCCGAATTACTACGGGTCGCTTGCTCGCTATCATCTAACGAGAGCTTTCGGTTGGCATAGGCCAACCCCGCTAATACAAGAATGCCAATTAAGGTAATCACGCCTAACTGAACATGAAGCGCAAAAAGTAGAATCAAAAATATCGGTGTGAAAGGTAGGTCAAACAAACCAATCAAGGCACGGCCACCTAAGAAAGAGCGCAACGAATAAAAATCGCGCATCAGTTGGGATTTACGACCAGATGGTTCGGACGAATAAATAAGGCCACTAAACAGCTTACCAGCCGTTTCCGTGACATATTTTGCAGACATCCGTTGCGCAATCATCATCCGTACAGATTCGGTTAAACCCAACAATATCAGGGCAACAAAGGCAATTAAGGTAATGTAAAGTAGCGTTTCTTTACTGCCAGAAACCAACACCCGATCATAGATCGCTATCATATGAAGAGGCATAGCAAGAAGGAGTAAATTGGCCGCGACCGAAAACACAAAAAGCCACCTGAAATTCTTCAGGAGGCTACCTTTCAATGCTTCTGTATCCCGCTTATTTTTCACTATTTGGTACGCAACTCACTACTTCAATTGCGTAAAACATATTCAAATATGGCTAACAAAAGGTTTCCGTTTGCAATTTAGTAAGCTTACTAAAGCGTTAAGGCTTACCTTTAATCGGCGGCACGATTTTAAGATAGGCGGCAATGGCTGCCCTATCGCCATCCGACAGCTTGGCCATATTTTCTTGAACGTCCGCCATGCTAGAGCCAAATGAATCATACTCTGGCGTGAAACCAGTTTCCAACCCATTGATAATATCGGCGACGCTCCAATCCCCAAGACCATCTTTGTGAGGTGTTATGTTGGGAATTTTTTCTTTCCCCTCAGGCCCTACTCCACCAGCAAGCCAACGGGTTTTATCCATCCCGCCAATACTATTTCGCGGCGTATGGCATTCTCCGCAATGGGCGAGAGCCTCAACCAGATACCGTCCTCTTAGTAGGGGTTTATCTGTTTCATCGACGCTTAAAACTGGATCAGAACTTAAATATAGAAACTTCCAAAGCCCTAAACCTCTGCGGATATTAAATGGAAAGGAAATCGAATGATCGCCAACTTGCTTAGAGCTTTTAGGCAGGGTTTTCATGTAGGCCCAAAGGTCGGCAACATCTTTATCAGCCATTTTGGTATATGTCGTATAGGGAAAAGCTGGATAATAATGAGCGCCATCTGGGCGTAATCCGCGCTTCATCGCATTTGCAAAATCACCTAACGACCACCCTCCAATGCCCTGCAATTCATGAGGGGATATATTGGGCGTTCTGAAAATTCCAAAGGGCGTTTTTAATTCAAGTCCGCCTGAAAGCACGAGCTTTTCGACACCCTTAGATTTTGGCGCCGCATGGCAAGAAGTGCACCCCCCTGCCCAAAACACTTGCTCACCTGACGCAACATTTCCTTCCGGTAACTTTGAAAGGAAAGCGTTTGACAAAGGCTTTGGAGCGGAAAGAATTAAACCCACCACTACGCCCACCGCTGCCAAAATGACACCAATGAAAACAAGCTTTTTCATAACCAGCGACTTAGTTTTTCTTAATTCGGTAGGCCTTGTGGCAAGAACCGCAATTTTCAGTTGCAATTCCAAATGCAGCTTTCAAAGAATCTAAATCTTTAATCGTCTCGGCACTCGCCGTATCCGCTGAAAAATCAGCGATGGCTTTATCAAATCCAGCTCGATCGGACCAAATTTTCGGAGAAGCTTCTGTCTCAGCTCCGCTTTCAGATCCCTCAGGAAAAAGAGCGCCGAACCCAAGAGCAGCATTATTCATAGTCCGCAATGCCAATTGAGCCGCAACCGCATTAAACGGTATTTTTCCTTTAATCATGCCAGCAGCTGCACCTGTTGCAGCCCCTACATTTTTCATCATGGCTTGCCGCTCAACCGCGGGATTACCACCCGCAAAGGCAGAGATGGAAAGTGAGAAAGCAACGACAGTCCCTGCAATCAAGGAGCGTTTTAATAATTTTGTAGAGGCCATGTAAAAAAACTTTCAATCTAAATTGGTTGAAAGATAAGCGTTCCACAAACTCAAAGACTTGTCATCAAGCAGGTGTTCACTTTTTCGAGCGTCGTGTTTTGGAGAAACTATCCCAATTCCTTCAACACCCTGAAACCAATATGATCAACAGGCGTTCCTGTACCACAGCCGCCAGTGAAAACCTCATTAACAAAAAACGGTACATGGGCGCGCTCTTCCCCCTGCACAATACGGTTTGGGCAAAGGTTCACATCGCTCAATTGCTCAACCGTCCATGGCTTGCGGCTTTCTTCATCGGAGCCGAATTTACAAGTAAGCGTCCATTCCCAAACGGTTCCTGTCATATCGGATACCGACCATTCAGTTTTGCCAAAGGCGCCAAATTTTCTTGTTTTCTTAAAACGACCCAAAGGCGTTGTCCCAGCCATTTGTCTTTTTTGAATCAAATCCTCGATTGTAAGCTCGGTAATATCTTTTCCAGATCCTGCCACGTAGGACCATTCTTCTTCAGTTGGAAGTCGGTAATTTTCGCCCGTAATTTCAGAGAGCCATTTGGTAAAACCGTAAGCATCAAACCAAGAAATTCTCGTCATGGGGTGCTCACCATTTTGATAACGTCGCAATTTTGCTTTGCGAGGGCAGCCCCCATCTTCAAAACACAAATTCCACTGATCAACCGTAATTTCATACCGGCTAATTTGAAAAGGTTTTTTGATGCTGACCAGCTTGGTAAAATATTCGCGAGTAATCGCATTGGGAAGCAGGATGGTAAGATTAAAATTACCCGGCTTAATATCCACCATTTCCAATCCGGCCAATTGCCTTTTTGGAGTCCATAAATTAGAAATTGCCGCCCAATTGAGAGCTAAAAAAACTCCCAATCCAAGGGCGGCAATTAATGAAACAACGGTACGCAACATTTGTAGATTGTTGTCCGTTCTTATTTAAGTGACTTGATATAAGCCAGAATATCCGCTTGGTCTTTCACTGACCTAACACCTGGGAAACGAGCCCTTGTGCCTTTTACGAATTGCTCTGGATTAGCAACGAAACCTGCTAGGTTTTTGTCTGTCCAAGTAAGCCCTGAAGCTTTCAACGCTGGGGAGTAATTATACCCTTCGATTGCCGCTGCTGGCTTACCAGCAATATCAAACAGGTTTGGTCCATAAACGACTTTGCCGCCCTTCTCGAAAGAATGGCATACAACGCAGTTTTTCTCCGCCGCCCGTTTTCCTGCAACCGGATCGCCATGGGAAAGGTCAACACCTTCTTGAGCGCCAAGTGTTTTGAAATAAGCTAAAAGATCAGCTCGTTGATCCGCACTTTTAATACCGCGAAAACTCATCTTGGTGTTTTTCAAAACCCGTTTAGGTTTGGTCACGAATTCAAGGAAAGTGGTTGGGTCCCAAGTGATGCCAGACGACATCATATCCTTGGAATATTTGTACCCCGTTGCCTGTCCAGCAGTCTTGTTCAAAATGCCAAAAAGGTTTGGCCCAAGACGATGTTTGCCGCCTTCCTCGAGGGTGTGACAAGCGGTACATTTTTTTGCAACCTTCTTGCCTTTTTCTGCATCCCCAGCATTTGCCATTGTTGCGGTGAGCATAATGCCCGCCGCCGCAATGAATGGGATTATTTTAATATTGTTCATTTACATTCTCCTGATGCTTTTAAGCACGTTAATCAATGAATACGTTGAAATTAGCCCTTAGCAATTGCCGTTGGTTTTTTCACTTGCTTCATCAAATCGTCGTCCCAAGCACCATCAACTTCAAATATCGCGGTTGCACCTTTAAGCACCGCTTCGATCAAGTTGTGGTTCACGTAAGCATAAACACCAGGCTGACGGAATGTGTAGGTCGCAGCTCCGGCAACACCACCGGCAATAAACCAAGTTTCCAAACCAGTTTGCGGTATGTCTGTAAACGAACCAGTTGACCAAACGTGGTCGCCGTGACCACCAATAAGGTGCGGACGGGTATCGCGGTTGGCTTGGGCATGAATAACCAAGCACGTATCACCAACGGAAGTTTTCAAGGAATTGTCGCCAGTCAAAGCACCAACAGCACCGTTGAACACGATATGGCTTGGGGTAAGCGTCGCCATCACTTCCATTGAATCGGCATAGTCTTCACCCGCCGTTTCATATTTGATGTACTCGTCGTCTTCGTCTTTTTTGAGGTAATAGTCCTGCTCGCCGATATAGAAGGCTTTGTCATAAGTAATCGCTTCGCCGTCTTTTCCAGTCAGGCCTTCACGCGGCAACACCATGATTGCTCCGTTCATGCCGTGGACAACGTGATAAGGGATCATCGCTCCACCAGGTGCACAGTGATAAACAAAAGTTCCAGCTTTCGTTGCCTTAAAGCGCAACACACATTCTTCACCAGGCGAAACGTGGGTAAACCCAGCGCCGCCCAATGCGCCCGTTGAGGCGTGGAAGTCGATGTTGTGTTCCATGGCGTTTGTTGCTGGGTTGACCAAAGTCAGCTCGATGTAATCATCCACATGAACAACAATCATCGGGCCTGGAACTGATCCGTTAAATGTCAGTGCCCAAATTTCAGCACCCTCATCATCAAGCTCCATGATTTTTTCTTCGATATCAAAACGAACTTCAACAACCTTCGGGCCACCTTTGGCTACTTGGTCGTGCTTTGGTAAATATGGAGGCGCTACCATTTCTTGAGTAATGCGCGGTAGTGCCGCGATTTGCTCTTCGCTCATGGCAGGAGTTGCCATTGCTGTTGCTGCCGGTGCTTTTGCGTGGGCAGAAGAAAGCGCAGCCTCAGCCAGAACTAAACCAGCACCCGCAACAGCGGTTCCTGAAAGAAAGTTTCTGCGAGATACACTGTTTTGAACCATGCTATATTGGTCTTCGTGTTTAATTGTCATTTCTCTCTCCATGAGACGGTAAAAATTATTTTGTTGAGGCATATGAAAAACGCCCCAACTTACCTTCCCACCTAGACCCACAGTTCTGCGTGTCCACCCTATTTTTTATATAGACATATTCATATTATTGATTGTATCTACTTGAAATCATTGCCATTTTGTCGCAGCCCTTGGTTAACAATCACCACACGCATCTCAAGTTTAATAATGAAATCAAATAATTAACATGAGGGATAAATCTTTCCGCCGCTGAATTTCGAGAGGACATATTCAGTACATTTTTACTGCGAAAGCAGGTTGCGGCATATTGACCTAGCGCCTATTTCAAAGCTTTTCAGCTCCTTAAGCCAACAAAGAAAACGATTCATGCGCTGTTGGTTTTTCTCAAAAAATCTATCGCAACTGCCACGGTTCGTTCGGGATTTTCCTCCTGCGGAATGTGACCAAGATCATCAAATATGACCAACTCGCTCCCCCGTATATCTTTCAAAAATCGTTTAGCCGTTGAGGATGGAATCAAAACATCTTGCTCACCCCATATTATCAACGTTGGTATCTCAATTTGGGGGAGATGTTGAACTCCGCCATCGGCGGTTATAAACCGCAATCTTTGCTGGAGCGCTTTACGGTTGCCCGCCCGCAATCCCAAATCGCGATAAAGCTCAATCTTATCAGGCGTGACTAAGTTCTGATCGACCATCACCTGCCGCAAACCCTGCGCAACGGCGCTTCGGGGAAGCATAGACATACTGATGGAGCTTGTGATCGGCCACGTTATCAACTTCCACGCCAACGGATATTGTCCGCCCGTATCTGCATACCCTGCTGCGTTGAGTAATATTTGAGCCGAAACTCGTTCCTTGGAACTGGCGGCCATTTGCCAAGCCACCTCGCCACCCAAAGAATTACCCGCCACCGCAAAACGTTTAATCTTCAATTTATCCATGAATTGGAACAAAAATATCGCGTAATTCTCTCGCGAGTAATCTTGGCTCTCCAAAGCCCCAATCCACGGTCCGGTTAAACCAAAACCTGGAAGGTCAACACTAATAACGCGCCAATTTTCCTGAAGTTTCTCTGCCCAACCCTCAAAAGTATGAAGGCTGGCAGACGTTCCATGCAACAAGAGGATAACAGGCGCATCTCTTGCGCCTTGGTCTCGGTAATGTACTGACTGCCCCTCAACTTCAAGAAATTGAGACGGCGGTTTTGCCCGCACTTCGAGAAGCGAATCGAGCGGAACATCAAGATCAAGGGAGCGGTAGACAGCATACCCTGCCAAGAGCGCGAGAACCAAATATATACCCGTAACCATCCAAGCTATCCATCACTTTAAAGATTGTTTCAATCTGCCCCTGATTTACAAGACATCGCAAGTCAAAACTGCCCACTTTTCCTTGACTCCCAACCCTACTTCTATATACATCGGCCTGTATTGAGGCGTGGGTTAACCGCGCCCTTTGCTTTTTATCAACCCAGACTGGCAAAAAGGTGTTTGTTCTCAAGGACAAAACACAGCTTGAGCACTTAAGGAAAAAACGATGTTCGCAGTCATTAAAACCGGCGGGAAACAGTATACTGTTGCCGTAGGCGACCAATTAAAGGTCGAAAAACTAGCTGGCGAAGCCGGCGACATGATCGAATTAAACGAAGTATTGATGGTTGGCACAACTATTGGCGCTCCTCTTGTTGAGGGTGCAATGGTCACTGCAGAAGTCGTTGAACAAGGCCGCCACCGCAAGGTTATCGCTTTCAAAAAGCGTCGCCGCCAAAATTCACGCCGTACCATCGGCCACCGCCAACATTTCACGCTGTTGCAAATCAGCGAAATTTTGACTGGCGGCGCAAAAGCTTCGAAAAAAGCCACAGGCGCAACAAAATTGACCAAGGCTCCAAAGGTAAAGCCTGCTAAAAAGGAAGCTCCTGCGAAAAAAGCAGCGGCTCCTAAAGCAAAAGCTGAAACCAAGAAGGCAGAAAAGCCTAAGGCTGAGAAAAAAGAGAAAGCCGCCGCACCAGCAGCAGGCGCTCCTTTGTTCACAGCTCCTAAGGGCGACAAAGACAAGCTAACCGACATCAACGGCATCGGCCCAGTTGCGGAAAAGCAATTAAACGAGCAAGGTATCACTACATTCGCTCAAATCGCAGCACTGACCAAAGCAGAAATCGTCACAGTAGACGAATATATGCCGTTCAGCGCGGATCAAATCACAGACTGGCAATCCCAGGCTAAAGAAAAGGCAAAAGGCTAACCCTTAGGGTTACCTCTTGAAGGAGAAACAACATGGCACATAAAAAAGCCGGTGGCTCATCCAGAAACGGTCGCGATTCAGCAGGACGTCGTCTTGGCATGAAGAAATTTGGTGGCGAACTGGTAATCCCAGGCAACATCATTTGCCGTCAACGCGGTACAAAATGGCATCCTGGCAACAATGTCGGCATGGGCAAAGACCATACCATTTTTGCGCTGATCGAAGGCAAGGTTACTTTTGCAACCAAGACCAACAAACGCACCTATATTTCCGTCCAACCGATGGCGGAAGCTGCTGAATAACCGGAAATTAAAATTTCATCCGGTGTCTCAAAACCCCGGATGTCATTAAACAGACACTATCAAAGGGGAGATGGGACACCATCTCCCCTTTTTGATTCTGCAAACAATCATAAAGGGCAATCAACGAAGAAGGACTGCCCCGATGGATATCCTCGTTACAAAAAGACTAACACTGAGACCGCCCTTAGATGTGGATGCGGAAGCAATTACGGCGGCACTACAAAATACCAACGTCACCCGCATGCTTTCTGCTGCTCCACAACCCTATGGGATTTCTGATGCCCAAAGCTGGATTAACAGATGGCAGGATAAACAAGATAAAACCTGTTTTGTGATTTACAGCCAAAAGCTTATGGGCGTTGTAAGCGTTGAGGCCGACAACAACACAGCCAACCTTGGTTACTGGTTGGATGAACCTCATTGGAGCCAAGGCTACATGAGCGAAGCCACCCGTGCCGTGGTCTCCCATGTTTTCCGCAAACACGGTTATGATGAGATCACCTCCGGGGCGTATGAAGATAACCCTGGTTCACAACGAGTATTGGAAAAACTAGGGTTCGAACAAACAGAAATTTCTCCGCATTTCAACAAAACACGCAACTGCGAAGTTTCGTGCAAGCAGGCGAAGCTCACCCGCTCAACCTTCGAGAACCTGTTCGGCTCTCTTGATGAAACCAAGGCCGCATAACCAAAGGTCCTAAGCCCGCGCCCCATCACCTCCCCCTTTTCTTGAAAAGGGATGGGGCGCGCACTACCCAACCCGCATAATATGCAATAGATAAACGCAACCAAAGAAACAGAATAACAATCTCATGAAATTTCTAGACCAAGCCAGAGTATATATTAAGTCCGGAGCCGGTGGCGCGGGTTGTGTGTCGTTTCACCGTGAGAAGTTTATTCAATACGGCGGCCCCGATGGGGGCAACGGCGGCAATGGTGGCGATGTCTGGGCAGAAGCAGTCAATAACCTCAACACCCTCATCGACTACCGTTATCAGCAACACTTCAAAGCCAAGACGGGCGTTCACGGCATGGGACGAAATCGCCACGGCGCAAATGGCGGGGACATCACTTTGAAAGTCCCAACGGGAACGCAAATTCTCGAAGAAGACAACGAAACTCTGATTGCCGATTTGACCGTTGAAGGTCAGCGCGTCCTCATCGCTAAAGGTGGCAGTGGCGGCTTTGGCAATATGCACTTTAAGACATCTACCAACCAAGCCCCCTACCGCGCTAACCCCGGTTTACCTGCTGATGAGCGCACCATTTGGTTGCGACTAAAACTCATCGCGGATGCTGGTATCATTGGCTTACCTAACGCAGGGAAATCGACATTTCTTGCAACTGTAAGTGCGGCCAAACCAAAAATTGCAGACTATCCTTTTACAACATTGCACCCCAACCTTGGGGTTGCTCGCATTGATAGCCGCGATCTGGTGATTGCCGATATCCCAGGCCTCATTGAGGGAGCCCATGAAGGGGTCGGCATTGGCGATCGCTTTTTGGGGCACGTAGAACGCACCCGCGTTTTGCTGCACCTGGTTTCTGGCAACGAAGAAGATGTAGCGCTGGCCTATAAAACTGTGCGCACCGAAATTGAAGCCTACGCTGACGAGTTGAAAGACAAGCGTGAAGTCCTTGTTCTCTCACAGGTAGATAGCCTTGATGCAGAAGTCCTAAAACAAAAAACCAAAGAGTTGAAAAAAGCTTCGGGCCAAACGCCAATGCATCTTTCTTCCGTAACCCACTTAGGAACCGATGAGGTTCTACGCGCCATGCTGGATAACATCGAAGACTCAAAAGCACTAGAAGAGCCAGAACCAGAAGACCCGCGTTGGCAAAAGAAAAACCTCGATACCAGCCGTGATGACTAACGTCCTTCAAGACTCAAAGCGCATCGTAATTAAAATTGGTAGCGCCCTTTTGGTAGATACTCAAAATGGCCTTAAAGAAGCTTGGCTAAGTTCGCTCGTTGAAGACATCGCCGTGTTGCGAAAACGTGGCGCTCAAGTTTTGCTGGTTTCATCTGGAGCAATCGCCCTTGGCCGTAATGTCCTTGGCTTATCCAATCGCCCATTAAAGCTCGACGAAAGCCAAGCCGCCGCCGCCGTAGGACAAATTGAATTGGGTCGTGCATGGTCTGAAGCTCTCTCAAAGCATCAAATCATCTCAGGTCAAATCCTACTTACTTTGAACGACACAGAAGGCAGTGCTGGCAGGCGCGGATATTTGAATGCTCGTGACACAATAGAGCGATTGCTTTCCCTCGACACCATTCCCGTCATCAACGAAAACGACACCATCGCCACTTCCGAAATTCGTTACGGCGATAATGACCGCTTAGCCGCCCGCGTTGCCACCATGATGGGGGCCGATTTATTGATACTACTGTCTGACATTGATGGCCTCTATACAGCGCCGCCTTTGGAAAATCCAAACGCTACAATCATCAACACCGTCCCTGACATCACGCCTGAAATCGAAGCTATGGCGGGAAGCGCAGGGTCCGAGCTTTCTTCTGGCGGCATGGTCACAAAAATAGAGGCAGGTAAAATTTCAACCCGCGCAGGAACCACAATGATTATTGCATCTGGTAAGCGCGACAACCCGATCACCGCAATTTCTAGGGGCGACCCTCACACCACTTTCACTGCCCACGCGATAAAATCAGGGGCCCGTAAAACATGGATCTCGGGACAGTTAGAAACAACTGGAAGTATCATTGTAGACGAAGGTGCGGCGCATGCTTTGCAACGGGGAAAAAGCTTGTTGGCAACTGGTGTAACGGCAGTCGAAGGCGTATTTGAGCGGGGCGATGCTATTTCCATATTGAACTTAGACGGCTCGCTTCTTGGTCGTGGGCTCACTGCCTATGGATCAAAAGAAGCGAACCTCATCAAGGGCGTCCACTCTGATCATCAAAAAGATATTTTGGGCTACGCTGGCCGCAACGCGCTTATTCACCGAGATGATATGGCATTGGTCGCAGCAACTGCTACAGTGGAGAAGGATATTAAAGGCTAGATTATGCTCGATAAGACCAACCACACAGAAGCTGAAATCGCCACCATCATGCGAGACATGGGTAAAGCTGCCCGTGTTGCTGCCCAAATTTTAGCGACCTGCTCAACTGACCGTAAGCACGCTGCCCTAATTGGCGCAGCAGAAGCGATCCGAAATAATATTGATGAAATTCTCAATGCCAATGCAGTTGATATGATCAACGGCGAAGAAGCTGGCCTGTCAAAAGCTATGCTTGATCGACTAAACCTCACAAAAAACCGGATACTTGATATGGCGGCCTCCACCGAGGCCATCGCATCGCTTCCCGATCCAGTTGGCCAAGTTATAGCCAATTGGCAACGCCCCAACGGGTTGGATATTTCCCGCGTGAGAACACCTCTCGGTGTTATCGGCGTTATCTACGAAAGCCGCCCTAATGTGACAGCTGACGCAGGCTCGCTTTGCTTACAGGCTGGCAACGCCGTTATTTTGCGCGGCGGCAGTGATAGTTTTAATTCCTCCCGCGCCATTCACGCCTGCATGGTTGAAGGGCTAAAAGCTGCCAACCTACCAGAGACTGCAATTCAACTTGTACCCGTAACCGATCGCGCCGCTGTTGGTGAAATGCTCAAAGGTTTAAACGGCAATGTTGATGTTATTGTACCGCGCGGCGGCAAAGGGCTTGTCGCCCGCGTTCAATCCGATGCCCGCGTACCTGTCTTTGCTCACCTTGAAGGCTTAGTGCATGTCTATGTTGATAAATCAGCGAACCTCGCCATGGCCATCGACATCATCGTTGACGCAAAACTACGCCGCACCGGAATTTGCGGATCAGCAGAAACTCTATTGATTGATAAAAACGATGCAGACCGTCTCGCCAAGCCATTACTTGAAGCACTCATCGCCAAGGGCTGTGAAGTGCGTGGCGACGAAGCTTTGCAAAAACTTGTGCCAGAAATCAATCTCGCCACGACCGACGATTGGTCAACCGAATATCTAGACACCATCATCACCGCTGGCTTAGTCGATGGCGTAAGCGGCGCAATCAGCCACATCAACAAATGGTCTTCAAACCATACCGAAGCAATAATCGCGGATGATGCAAGCGCGGTAGAAAGCTTTATGAGTGAAATCGACAGCGCCATTCTCATGCACAATGCATCCACCCAATTTGCCGATGGCGGCGAGTTTGGCATGGGGGCTGAAATTGGCATCGCTACTGGTAAAATGCACGCCCGTGGCCCCGTTGGTGTTGAACAGCTCACCAGCTTCAAATATGTCGTGCGCGGCAACGGTCAAATTCGCGGATAATCATGACCATTAACAAACCCCTCGCTCCTTATCTACGCATGCCCCATGTTGAATCGGGCCAGCGTATTGGGCTGTTTGGCGGTTCCTTTAATCCGCCGCACCTTGGCCATGTCCACGTTTGCGAACAGGCTTTGCGTAAATTAGAACTCTCGCAAGTTTGGTGGCTCGTCAGCCCTGGAAATCCACTCAAAGACCACTCCAATCTTGCTCCGCTAGAAGAGCGCATCGCCGCCTGCGAAAAGATAACTCAAAACCCGCGAATGAAAATAACCGCCTGCGAAGCCAGCCTTCCCACCCGCTACACCGCCGACACGTTAAGCCACATTGTTTCCCGCAATCCGTCCGTAGATTTTGTCTGGGTTATGGGGGCCGATAACCTCGGACAATTTCACAAGTGGGAAAGATGGCGTGAAATCGCTGCCCTATTGCCCATCGTCGTCGTTGATCGCCGAGGCTCAACCATGGCGCTCCACTCAGCCAAAGCCGCCCAAGCCCTGCGCCCCTTCAAAATTGACGAAAGCGATGCCGTCCTCCTACCCACCATGCGCCCCCCAGCATGGACATTCCTCCACGGCCCCAGAAACCTACTTTCATCCACGGCACTGCGGGCTAAAATGAGTGAGTAAATCGGTGTTGAAACTGCACCCATTCACCCCTATTATACATTTCTAACATCCCATTCACAAAACTGACGAGAGGCTACGACGCTGAACGCTCAAGCTAAGAAATCTAAGGCCACCAAGGGCGATAAAAGCCCCAAGGAACTTTTGGATATAATTCTCACCAGTCTGGACGATTCCAAGGCTGAAGAAATCATCAATATCGATATCACCGGAAAATCCCCCGTGGCTGACTATATGGTCGTTGCCAGTGGACGGGTACACCGCCATGTCAACGCGGTGGCCGACCGGCTTATGCGCGATCTTAAAGACGCAGGCTTCGGCACACCAAAAGTTGAGGGCATGCCAGCCTGCGACTGGGTCTTGGTCGATGCAGGCGATGTTATCGTTCATATTTTCCGCCCCGAAGTACGCGATTTTTATACCCTCGAAAAAATGTGGCAGGCGATTGCGGCTAACGAGCCGGAATAATTGTGCGGTTTATAATCGCCGCCATTGGCCGCTTGAAAAAAGGTCCTGAGCAGGACCTTGTCGCCCGATACAGCGACCGCATTAAAAAATCTGGCAAAGCCATCGGCATTACCGCTCTTGAAACGATAGAGATAACGGAAAGCCGCGGCTCATCTTCGCAGCAACGCAAAGACGATGAGGAAGAAAGCCTTCTTTCTCGCCTGCCACAAGATTGTTTTTTAATCGCCTTCGATGAACGTGGAAAATGCCCCACCAGCCGTGAATTCGCCACCACATTAGAAACAACCCTAAATGACGGCGCACAAAACATCGCCCTCATCATTGGCGGCCCCGATGGCCTATCAAGATCATTGCGTCAAAAAGCCGATCACATTGTATCCTTTGGCTCCCTCACCATGCCCCACCAATTGGTGCGTATTTTGGTACTAGAGCAACTTTATCGTTCCATCACAATTTTAACGAACCACCCCTATCACCGCGACTAGCAGTGCAACTAATTTTGACCCATTTCCTATGGTTAACACTCTCTTAACGCCCTCTCTTTTACGGTGCGCTATCACCTGTTAAACTGGCTTGGTCATGACCCGCAAAACGCCCCATTTCAACCGAGCGCTGAAACAAAGCGCAAAAGCCATTATCGGGTTGTGTGCAGTTTTGTTCTTCGCAACCATTCATGCTTATTCTCAAACAGCTCAAGAAAACCTCACCACCAAACAAGCAAATCAACTCGAACTTGATCAGGTGAATGAGAAGCTCTTACAAATGAAACAGCGCCGCGAAGCGTTAAGGGTAGAAATTATCGGCCTTGATAAAGACATTGGCGCGATCAACAGAGCATTGATAGAAGCAACAAAACGGGGGCAAGAATTAGAGGCCAGTATCAACCATACAGAAATAAATCTGAATGCGCTTACAAAAGCTCAATCTCAAATTCTCAAATCCCTCCAATCTAAACGAGCATTGATGGGGGAAGTTCTTGCGGCTCTTCAGCGCATGGGAAAGAATCCGCCGCCCGCAATTTTAGTAAGTCCAGAAGATGCGCTCTCGTCTGTTCGTAGCGCAATTTTGCTTGGAGCCGTTGTGCCGGAGATTCGCGCCGAAACCGGAACCCTTGCTTCAGAATTACGAGCCTTGAGAGAAACCACACGAAAAATTGAAGTTCAAAAAACAAAACTCACAGAAAAATTAAACGCCCTTTCTGAGGACGAAACACGGCTTACCTTACTTGTCGAAGAAAAGAACAGCCTCACCAGCCGCTCTAAAGAAGACCTCCAAGCAGAACAAAAACAAGCAGAAATTCTTGCTAAAAAAGCCTTATCTCTAAAACAGTTTATTGGGAGTTTAGAAACACAGCTTGCCTCAGCTACAGCTGCAGCAAAATCTGCAAGGCAAGCTGATGCTCGCCGACAAACCAACGAGGCCAAACGGTTGGCCAGCGCACAAAAGCAACTCAAAGACGGCGTCTTTGAAAACCCAAGTTTGGCCGACACAACCCGCATAGAACCTGTAATTGCCTTTAGTAAAGCCAAAGGTTCCTTACTTTTACCGGTAAGCGGAATACAACTTTACGGCTTTGGCGATATGACCAACGGCACGAGTAAAGCTGTTGCAGGCAGTAGATCAAAAAGCCGAAATATTGCGCTCGCCACCCGCCCAAATGCGCGCGTTAGAGCGCCTGCGGACAGCTGGGTCGTTTATGCTGGACCTTTCCGATCCTACGGCCAGCTCCTTATTTTGAACGCAGGAGAAGACTACCACATGGTATTAGCTGGGCTTTCACAGGTAAATGTGCAGTCTGGCCAATTCGTTCTTGCAGGAGAACCAATTGGTCGCATGGGAGCAACCCGTGTAGCAACTGCACTTCCTGCAGAATTGGGTTCCAATAGGCCCGTTCTCTATGTAGAGTTCCGCAAAGACGGTTCGTCAATTGATCCAGCCCCGTGGTGGGGCCCCAACACCACAACCCGCTTCACTGCGGGAGACGGTTAAGGTAAAAAAGGTTTTTAAATATGCTTCGTAAACACTCCACCCTCATGGCAGGAATTGCCTTTGGCGCAATTGGTATGGTTGGCCTCACCCAACTCAGCAATTTCACAGCACCTGCTACTGCTGCTGCTCCCGAGACCTATCGCCAGTTAGATATTTTTGGAGATATTTTCGAGCGTATACGTTCTCAATACGTGACAAAACCTGAAGAGAAAAAACTAATCAAACACGCCATCAACGGTATGTTGCAGTCTCTCGATCCTCACTCATCTTATCTCGACATCAAAGACAGCACCTCGATGAGAGAGCAAACCACAGGTAAATTTGGTGGCCTTGGTATTGAAGTCACAATGGAAAATGAACTTGTGAAGGTCATCGCCCCTATTGACGATACTCCAGCCTCAAAAGCAGGTGTTCTTGCCGGTGATCTCGTGAGCCAAATTGATGGTGTGAATATTCGCGGCTTATCGCTACAACAAGCCGTTGAAAAAATGCGCGGCCTGGTTAAAACGCCAATCGTTTTAACCATCCTACGCAAAGGTGCTGACAAGCCTCTGAAAATAACAATCATCCGCGACATCATCACCGTGAAGTCGGTTAAATTCCGCGTTGAAGGAGACGATGTCGGTTATATTGATATGAACGGCTTCACAGAGCAAACCTACTCTGGCATGGAAGCTGCCATCAAGAAAATTCGCGCTAAAGTTCCAGACGACAAACTAAAAGGCTACGTCTTGGATCTTCGCCTCAACCCGGGCGGCCTCCTTTTCCAAGCTGTTAGTGTTTCAGATGCTTTCCTTGATCGTGGAGAAATAGTCTCCACCCGTGGCCGCGAAAAAAATGATGTCGAGCGCCGTAACGCAACACCCGGCGACTTAACACATGGGAAACCCATTATTGTTTTGATGAACGGCGGTTCCGCCAGTGCATCTGAAATTGTAGCCGGCGCACTGCAAGACCACCGCCGAGCAACAGTTTTGGGAACCCGGTCTTTCGGCAAGGGCTCGGTCCAAACAATTATTCCGTTGGGCGGTAACAACGGCTCGCTCCGTTTAACAACGGCGCTTTATTACACGCCCTCTGGTTGCTCCATCCAAGGCAAAGGTATTGATCCAGACATTTCAGTTAATCAACCTTTGCCAAAAGAACTTCAGGGTAAAGTTGAAGTGCGCGGCGAATCCAGCCTCCGCAATTCAATCACCGGGGAAAGCCAAGACGATACAGGCTCAGGCTCCTTCGCCTATGTTCCACCGGATCCAAAAGATGACGTGCAATTAAATTATGCCTTGGAACTGCTACGCGGCACAAAAAAAGATGCAGCCTTTCCTCCTAATAAGGATAAAGTAACAGGCGCGACTAAAACGTGTAAACGCGCCTAGTAACATTCGCTAAACAACACATCCCGATTCTAACCCAGCTATAATTTAGCTGGGTTTTATCGCAGGGGGAAATCCAGTAATGGACGATTTGCATAAACCGTTAGGCCAAACGGAACAAAAAACCCAAGCAATCAAGTGGCAAAAACCAGCCATGATCGTCGGTTCAATCTGCCTCCTAAGTCTTGCTGCTTATGTCTTCATTGATGCCCGCGATGCAACTAAAACTGTTGTCGCTCTTAACGATGCCACATCGGAAAAAACTGCGCCCATTACGCCTATAAAGCCAACGGCAGACAATCCACAACTCGCCCCTCTTCCCTTGGATGAAAATGGCGAAATTGATATTTCTAAAATGAAGCCGTTAAGTCCGCTTGAGCCATTGGAAGCAATCAAAAAGCCCGTTTCTCCAGTATTTATCCCAAAAGTTAAACCACAAAAAACCAGGGCCTCTTGGGTTCCAATTCCTGATCTCATTGAACGTTCAGAGTTTGGCCATCTGCCCCGTGTGTCCGCTGGCAACATCCGCCCCCTCGATGCCTATTCACAATCCAGCGGCATGATTGGCGCTAACAGAATTGCTATCGTGATCGGCGGCTTGGGTCTTAGCCAAACAGGAACCCAGCAGGCCATAGAAGACTTGCCCGCCAGTATTACCCTAGCTTTTTCTCCCTACGGAAACTCCTTACATCGTTGGATGCAGGCCGCAAAAAAAGGCGGCCATGAAGTCGTCCTGCAACTCCCGATGGAACCACTCGGCTATCCCGCAATAAACCCCGGCGCCCATACCTTAAACAGTAAAACCACCAAGGGTGAGAATTTACGTAATCTACGATGGTCGCTTGGGCGTATGACCAATTACCCCCTTGTGATGAATTATCTTGGTGCTGGAATGAGCAACAAGCCAGGGGCTATGCGACCAATTTTGAAAGAAATCCGCAAACGTGGTTTAGGCTATATCGACGATGGCTCCATACGGGCCAGCCAAGTTCTTAACATTGCAAAGGACATATCCCTCCCCCATGTTCGTGGTGCAATTGTCATAGATAAAGTCCGTGAGGAAGCAAAAATTCGTTCCAACCTACGCAACCTTGAAGCGCTGGCTCGCCAAAAAGGTTTTGCCCTCGGTTCCGCAACCGCCTTTCCTCAAAGTGTGGCTATTGTAAAAGCTTGGGCAGAAGAGGCCAGAAAGCGCGGCATTCTGATCGTTCCAGCCAGTAATCTCATTACAGATTACAGCCCGTAAAATGAGCGAACTTCCCTACCGCCCCAATGTTGGCATCATGGTCTTGAACGCCGAAGGCAAAGTCTGGACGGGCAATCGCGCCAACACCAAAGGCACGGAATACGAGAACTCCAACAACCTTTGGCAAATGCCCCAAGGCGGAATTGATGAGGGCGAAGACGCGCAACTTGCAGCGCTCCGCGAACTCTACGAAGAAACCGGAATAAAATCCGTCACCCTATTAGACGCAACGGACGACTGGATTTACTACGACTTCCCAAGCGAGCTTGCCAAGAAAATCACCGATAGATACCGTGGCCAAAAACAAAAATGGTTCGCTTACCGCTTCGATGGGGACGAATCCGAAATCCAAATCAACCCACCGCCCGACGGCCACAAAGCTGAATTCGACAACTGGCGCTGGGAAAAAATGCACCGCCTCCCCGAGTTAATCGTCGAGTTCAAACGCGGTGTTTATGAGCAAGTCGTCAAACGGTTCGCTCATTTGACTGGATAGGGGCTAGTTTGAATTTTTGGTTTGAGGTCATACCCACCACTTTGTCATTCTAGCGACAGCGGGAATCCATATATCCACAAATTCAAAGAGTCTAATTACCCCGCGCCCCGCAACAATCACTCCATAATATATTCGAACAAGAGTAAAAATAGATTCCCGCTGTCGCTAGAATGACAAGGGGAGAGTTGGGAGTTATTCTCTCTGGTTCTGTCATTTTGATTTTGCTGAATGGCAGCTTAGAGCCCTTTGCAGTCATCGTGTTCATGTCGCAAGAAGGATTGATAAGCAATGATGACTTCACCATTTTGGTATTCATGAGAACTTTTGAAAGTCGCTCTTAAGAGGCACCATCATTTCCCGAATTTGATGCTTCTGGGTATAAGCTTGTCGCCTCTGGCGACAAATTGGCCGTCAGGGCAACAGCCGTAATTTGGTTTTCATTACGGGGTTGACCAGTCCAAAGACGGAATAGCGCAGTCATGACAGTTAAGGCGGATGTTGCGGCGAGCACATAGAATATCCCCGCAGGGCCGTAATAAGTGATGGCCAGACCTCCCAGTGTGGGGCCTAAAATCATTCCTACAGCCAGTATTAAAACCAAAGTACCGCTAGCAGCAACGACTTGTTCAGCTTTTAGGTGGTCATTCGTATGAGCCATACATATCGAATAGAGCGGCAAAGTAAGCCCACCTAGTAGCGCAACCATTGTGTAAAGAAGGATGATCTTATCGGCAGGATTTTCCATCGTTGCAAGAATAAAGCAGATTGGGATGGCGAGAGCTGGTGCGCCAATAATAACATGACGTCTGTCTATCCGATCGGAAAGTTTAGCGAGTGGAAATTGAAACAATGTGCCGCCCAAAGTCATTACGCCAATGAGCCCCCCAATTTCGCCGTTAGAAAGCCCAATAGCACGACCATAGAGAGCGAGTACTACATAGAGTGTTGTTTGTGCGACGCCATTGAGAAAAATTCCCGTCAAACCCATAGGAGAGAGGCGAAATAATTCTGTCAACGAAATCCTTTCTGGCGGTTCATAGGGTGGATTTGCACTCGTCGAAACCAACATGGGAACGAGTGAAAATGAGATTAAAACCGAGACGATGATGAAGAGTAAAATCCCATCTGGACTGGAGAAATTAAGGAGGAGTTGTCCGATCATCACACCACCAGTTTGGATTATGAAATAGACAGAAAGTAAACTGGCACGTGTTTCATTTGTGGCGCTGCCATTCAGCCAGCTTTCCGCAACGATATAGAGGCCTGCAAAACAGAAGCCAGTAAGAAGTCGCATAACGCCCCAACTATAGGGGTCATAGGTAACAAGGTGGATGAGTGCCGCGGTACTGGCAATTGATGCGAATGCAGCAAATATACGAATATGACCAACCCGCATTATTAATTTAGGTGCGATCAAACATCCCAGCAAAGATCCAGCAGGATAGGCAGACTGCACTAAACCAATCACTAACTCGCTGAAGCCAAGTTCGCCCGCCCGTAAGGTCAACAGAGTTGCCAAAAGCCCGTGGCTGATCATGAGAAAGATCATTCCCATAAACAACGGCCAAGAAGAACGAATTGCAGCCCACATATTTTCCCCTTTATGACAATATGAACATAATGGTAGAGGAAACCAGTATTAGAAGAAAGCAGAATTACGTCCGTGCAGGGTACCAAAAAATAAATTCCAGAAAGTATGAACCACCTTCTGTTATGCAAATATGTTCAGCGTCGAAACTAAGTCTTGTTATTGTCGATATCGACACCAACCGCCATTTCACTTTAAGTCGCCTGTTGGCCAGCAAACCAAAGTAAACTCGGCGCTTCGTCCGCATAGCTGCCCTTCAAGCTGAGGGGCTTCCGGGCCATCCCAACTTTCAGTCTAGCCACAAGAAGTAGGCAAAAATTAATACCAATTAAAATTCTTGGGGTGCCTAAGCAGGAAGCAATGTTGGCTCTAGGTGGTTGAGCTGATCGAGGTACGAGCGGGCGGCTTGCTTTTTCTCGTCGTCGCCGGCTTCGTGGTGGGCATCATGTTCTTCTTGAGCGATTTTCTTTTGCTCTTCGAACATTTCCCGCGTCAATTCAGCTTTAGGAACTGCGAACTCTGCCAGTACGGTCAAACCCGTAGGCGTAATGTCCGCGAAACCGCCGCGTACGAAGAAGGATGATTCTGAGCCATCGCCCATTTTCACTTCGATCAAGCCCGGACGTAATGTTGTCATTACAGGAGAGTGGTTGGCCAATATGCCCATGTCGCCTTCAGCGCCAGGAACTGTCACCATTTCAGCGTCTCCAGAAAGCAAAAGCTTTTCCGGAGAAACCAATTCGAATGTGAAATTATCAGCCATGCTCTTTTATCCAAACACTCTTATTAAGCGGCTTCCGCAGCCATTTTTTGTGCTTTTTCGATCGCTTCGTCCATGTTGCCAACCATGTAGAAGGCGGCTTCTGGAAGGTGATCGTATTCGCCAGCCACAAGGCCTTTGAAGCCTTTGATTGTGTCTTCAAGATCAACCAATTTACCCGGTGAACCTGTAAACACTTCAGCAACGAAGAAAGGTTGTGACAAGAAGCGTTCGATTTTACGAGCGCGGCCAACAGCCAATTTATCTTCTTCAGACAATTCGTCCATGCCGAGAATAGCGATGATGTCTTGCAAAGCTTTATAGCGCTGCAGAACTTCTT
>JAZGEY010000012.1:0-63984 GCA_036478985.1 Rhizobiaceae bacterium | reverse complement strand
CGGGATATATCATCTCAAAGACGGAAAACTTACTTAAATCTGCGCTGGCAGCTAGCCGTTGATAGAAGATCATGCGCACGTCTCCCTCCATTTCATATCCAGAAATGACGATCCAATTATCCTTGATGCGCTTATAGGTAACGTCGCGGCCATCGCTGTCTTCAAGTATAATGTTTTGTACTTGTTTTAGCGGAAGCTCGTCCCCGTTCATAAAACCATATGCGCGGAATTCCACATTACCGTCGTGGGTTTCCATCGTCACACCATCACCACTGGGGGCTTTCTTTGTGGTGTCGAAAATATCCAACGGATAATCGACACTGAACCCATAGCGTGGATTAGAGTATGTGGCCCAATCTGCGGCGTAAAGCTGTTGGGTGGTGAAAGTAAAAAGTAGGATAAGTAAAACTTTGATGTGATGCATTGTCGTTTCCCCTCATTGTGAAGCTTGCAATCAAGCCGTTGCAAGCGTAGCGGGGAAGGGTGGATAAATGCAAGCGAGGTAATGCAATATGAGTGATCACGGATACGAAGATGGAAGATTGAATTTGCCGTTTGTCGGTATTGCGAGCTTTGGCAAGAAATCAATTTGCACCGACTGGGATAAGCTCAAAGCCGATTGCGCTATTCTTGGCGCACCGTTTGATGCTGGTACTCAATACCGCGCCGGTGCAAGGTTTGGCCCCCGTGCAATCCGTGAAGCCTCGACGCTGTTTTCTTTTGGTCATGCCGGCGCTTATGACCACGAAGATGACGTGACCTACTTGCCTGGCTCCGTAGATATCGTTGACATGGGGGATGCGGATATCATTCACACGAATACTGAACGAAGCCATGCCAATATTGAACATGGCGTGCGTAAAATTTTAGCCGCAGGTGCATTGCCTGTTGTGCTGGGTGGCGACCACTCGATCAACATTCCTTGCATTAATGCCTTTAGCGAAGAAGAACCGTTTCATCTGGTGCAAATAGATGCCCATCTTGATTTTGTTGATGAACGTCACGGGGTTCGCAACGGCCATGGCAATCCAATGCGCCGCGCCGCAGATAAAAACTACGTCACGGGGCTTTCGCAATTTGGCATCCGCAATGTCTCCTCCACCGCGAAAGAAGGCTATGAGGATGCCCGCTCCATGGGTTCCGACATTCAATCTGTCCGCCAATTTCGTAATCAGGGCGCGCTGACTATGGCAGAGCGGGTCCCAGAAGGCGCGCGGATCTATGTTACGATAGACATCGACGGCTTTGACCCCTCAATTGCCCCTGGGACAGGAACCCCAAGCCACGGCGGGTTTTTGTATTACGAGGTGTTAGAGTTCATGCAGGCACTCAGCAAACGCAACACGATCGTCGGTATTGATTTGGTCGAGGTTGCACCTGATTACGATCCCACTGGAACCACGGGGATTCTTGCCGCGCAAATTCTGCTCAATTTCCTTGGCTTTATTTTTCATGAGCGAGAACAGTCTTAGTCGAATTATCTACAAGTTGATGTCGCCTTGCTGTTGACCTTGCAGACGAACCGTTCCAAATTGCTGTTTGAATTATTCCCGAGATAAGATGCACAAAGCATCACGGGAAATTGGGAGAGTACGGTTTGAGTTTAACCGCAGAGCAGGATGCTAATTCAGCGAACGATGCATTCGTTCGTTTTGATAAAGTTCAAAAGAGTTACGATGGCGAGATACTGGTTGTTAAAGACCTAAACCTCGATATTCCAGAAGGTGAGTTTCTCACTATGTTGGGCCCATCTGGTTCGGGTAAAACCACCACATTGATGATGCTTGCAGGTTTTGAGCCCGCCACCCACGGTGATATTTATCTCGGCGGTCAAAGCATCAACAATGTTGCGCCGAACAAACGCGGCATTGGTATGGTATTCCAAAACTATGCGCTCTTTCCCCACATGACCGTTGCTGAGAACTTGGCGTTCCCTTTAATTGTTCGCAAAATGGGAAAAGCGGAGATAGAAGAGAAAGTTCAACGTGCCTTGGAAATGGTGGAGCTTCCGCAAATGGGCGGCCGTCGTCCAGCGCAATTGTCAGGCGGTCAACAACAACGTGTTGCTGTGGCCCGCGCTTTGGTTTTTGACCCGAAATTGATTTTGATGGATGAGCCTTTGGGCGCGCTTGATAAGCAGTTGCGCGAGCAAATGCAGTACGAGATCAAACACATCCACGAGAACTTAGGCGTGACCGTTGTCTATGTGACCCACGACCAATCCGAAGCTTTGACCATGTCAGATCGTGTCGCGGTTTTTGAAGATGGCATCATTCAACAGCTTTCAACACCGGAAGACTTATACGAGCATCCAGACAATTCTTTTGTTGCTCAATTCATTGGCGAGAACAATAAATTGCACGGCAAGGTCACAAAACTCGCTAAAGGAATTGCAACCGTTGACCTCGATGGCGGCGGCACTGTTACAGCCAAAGCGGTCAATGTCGGCGGCGTTGGTACACGCACAACCTTGTCTTTGCGCCCAGAACGGGTTGAAATAGCCCCGAAGGCTGGGTCTATGCCCAATATTCTTACGGGTGAAATTTTAGAACCCATCTATCTCGGCGACCATATCCGTACCCGCATGAATGTTGCGGGTAATACGGACTTCATCGTTAAAATGCCCAACAGCGCAGGCAACAAGCCGCTACGCCAAGGGACGAAAGTTAAAGTCGGTTGGAAGGCCGAGGACTGTAGAGCCCTCGATCCACTAACATAAGCTAACCGACCAATCATGCAGGGCGATTTATTCGCTCCGCAAACAGATCCGGTGGAAACACCAGATCATCTTAAAGGGAGACTACCAATGAAACTCACTAACCTACTAGCATCCACCGCGATCAGCGCTGCGATTGCTTTTGGCGCAACTTCAGCATTTGCTGACGGCCACGCTAAATCACTAACTGTTGTCTCTTGGGGCGGTGCTTACACCAAGTCTCAAGTAGAAGCCTATCACAAGCCATATATGGCGAAGTCAGGCGTTAAGATTAAATCTGAAGACTATTCCGGCGGCATCGCTGAAATCAAAGCACAAGTAACTGCTGGTAACGTGACATGGGACATCGTTGATGTTGAATTGTCCGATGCTATCCGCGCGTGCGATGAAGGTCTTTTGGAAACAATCGACGCGTCAACTTTGCCAGCTGGTGCTGACGGTGTTGCTGCTAAAGACGATTTCTTGCCAGGTACATTGTACGATTGCGCTGTTGCAAACATCGTATGGTCAACAATCTTTGCCTACGATAAATCTAAGATCGCAAGCGGCCCAACAACAATGGCTGACTTCTTTGACCTGAAAAAATTCCCAGGCAAACGTGGCCTTCGCAAAGGCGCTAAAGTGAACCTCGAGTTCGCTCTAATCGCTGACGGCGTTCCAGCTGCTGACGTATATAAAGTGCTTGGTACACCAGCTGGTGTTGATCGTGCATTCGCTAAACTCGACACCATTAAAGGTGACGTTGTTTGGTGGGAAGCGGGCGCTCAGCCTCCACAGCTTCTTGCTGATGGCGAAGTGACAATGACCACTGCTTATAACGGCCGTATCTTCAACGCCGTTGCAGGCGAAGGTAAGCCATTCGAAATCGTTTGGGACGGTCAAATTTGGGACTTGGACCTTTGGGTAATTCCAAAAGGTGCAAAGAACAAAGACACAGCCATGGACTTCTTGAAGTTCTCAACTGCAACAGAGCAGTTGGCTGCACAAGCGTCTTACATTTCTTACGGTCCTGCGCGTAAGTCATCTGGTGCTCTTGTTGGTAAATATGCTGGCAAAGACATCGAAATGGCTCAGCACATGCCGACTAACCCAAAGAACTTGACCAATGCGGTTCAGTCTAACTTTGAGTTCTGGGCAGACAACGCTGACCAGCTCGGTGAGCGTTTCAACGCTTGGTTGGCTAAGTAAGTCTAAATAATTAAAAAGGCGCGGGAATTCTCTCGCGCCTTTTTTACTCATCAAACTCCCAAAATTTTTAGGGCAAGGCGCACTCCAATATGACCGACACGACTGTGAGTGATGCGATAAACAATGCCCCGCTGGTGGCCGCCGATGGCACGCCGCTAAAGCAAAAGCTAGCCCGCACAACCCGCCGCATGAAGATAAAGGCTTTCCTTTTAACCCTGCCGCTCGTTCTGTTCCTGCTCATTTCATTCGTTATGCCGATTGGTCAAATGTTATACCAATCAATCCACAATCCAACGGGCTCAAGCGTGATGCCGAATTTTGCAAAAGAAATTCAAAGTTGGGACGGAGAGGGATTACCCTCCGAAAAATTATTCGAAATTTTTGTCAAAGATTTGGCCGAAGCTAAGAAAAGCCGCGAGGTCGGAAAGACCGTTGGTAATCTGGCCATCCGCGTGAACTACGAATTACCTGGCTCCACAAGTTTGATTAAAAAAACTGCCCGTAAAGCGAAGAAAATTACAGAAGGGCCCTATAAAGAGGCGCTCTTTGCGATTGATAAAAAGTGGGAAAACCCAGCCCTTTGGAAAACTCTCAAACGGGTTTCTAGGGACTATACGATGTCCTTTTATTTGGCTGCAACCGATCGCAAATTTGATCAAAGTGGATCAATTGTAGTCGTGGATGAATTATATCAAATCTATCTTCCAATCCTTTGGAAAACCATTTGGCTTTCGGCGCTCATCACGGCGCTTTGTTTCATTATCGCCTATCCAGTTTCCTACCTGCTCTCAACGTTGCCGTTGGCAACCTCAAACATCTTGATGATCCTAGTGTTACTGCCTTTTTGGACATCACTGTTGGTGCGAACAAGCGCGTGGATTGCCATGCTGCAAAAAGAGGGAGTTATCAACAATGTCCTCGTTTACCTCGGTATTATTGCCGACGAAAACCGCATTCAAATGATTTACAACATGACCGGCACAGTGATCGCTATGGTGCATATTCTACTACCGTTTATGATCTTGCCGCTTTATTCGGTGATGAAAACGATACCGCCGAGCTACATGCGGGCGGCCCGTTCCATGGGTGCTTCTGGTACTTACGCGTTCACTCGTATTTATTTCCCGCAAACAATTCCGGGAATTGCCGCAGGCACATTGCTCGTTTTCATTTTGGCGATTGGGTATTATATCACTCCGGCATTGGTGGGTGGTAATGATGGCCAATTGATTTCTAATCTGATTGCGGGTCACATCAAAAAATCACTGAACTGGTCGCTTGGTGCGGCGCTTGGAACAATCCTCCTTGTGGTCGTGATGATATTCTATTGGCTCTATAACAAGCTTGTCGGTGTCGATAAGCTGAAGTTCGGGTAAGGCATTATGTTAGAAAAAATGAAAAGACCCGGCTTTCTTATCCTTGCAGGAGCAACCCTGTTGTTCTTGCTGCTCACCCGTTCTTTCTCGGGTACGTTTGGGTTTTTAATACTCTTTGGCATTCCCTATTTTGCCATGAGCGACATGCCGCCCTACACAACGCCACTGCAGAAGTTTGGCAAGTATGCTTTCCTAGCAACCTGCACGATGATCTTCATTTTCTTGATCATGCCGATCCTCGTAATCATTCCCTTGTCGTTTAATGCCGAGCCGTATTTTTCCTTCACTGAAGGCATGATGGCGCTTGATGCTAATGCCTATTCTACCCGCTGGTACACCGACATATTGCATTTCGGTATGACCAACCCGAATGGGACTGAAAACTGGTGGAGCGATATGTGGGAAAATGCCACGTGGATCCGCGCCATGCGGAACTCGTTCTTCTTCGCCTTGGTATCTGCCTTGCTGGCTACCGCAATTGGAACGCTCGCGGCTCTTGGTCTCTCCCGTTCAGAGATGCCTTTTCGAGCCGCCATCACCAGCCTGTTGATCTCGCCGATGATCGTGCCTTTGGTTATTACCGCGACTGGCATGTTCTTCTTCTATTCAACGAAAAACTTTTTTCCCTTCTTCCCTGATGGATTAGTGAATACGAACATCGGCATCATCCTTGCGCACGCAACTCTGGGCGTACCGTTTGTTATCATCACGGTTACCGCTACCCTTTCAGGTTTTGATCAGTCTTTAATTCGTGCCAGCCAAGGACTTGGGGCGAATGGGTGGACGACATTTACGAAAGTCATCATGCCGCTGATTACCCCTGGCATGATCTCTGGCGCACTGTTTGCCTTCATCACATCACTCGATGAAGTCGTGGCCGTTATCTTTTTAGCGGACGTCGATCAGCGCACCATCCCGCGCCAAATGTTTTCTGGTTTGCGCGAGCAAATCAGCCCAACCATTCTATCTGTTGCGACAATATTAGTGTTGATGTCGGTTATTCTGCTGACAATGGTCGAGTTGTTGAGAAGGCGCTCTGAACGGTTGCGCGGACTATCGCCTGGATAAGTTTAACAGCTAACTTCCAAACAGAACGGTCGCATCCTCTGGTTCCCATTTTTTGTATTTTCCCATGATGGAAAGAAACCGTTCGCTTTGTAAAAACTCCACAAGCCAACGGTTGAGGTTTTTCCATTCTTGAGCATCAAACCACGCCCGATCAACATTGGCAAATTGTCGAATGAAGGTGACGATAGCCATGTCGGCGAAGGATATACGTGAGCCGAACAGATAGGCTTGCTCTTCTAAACGCTTATCTAATTCCCATAAATACGAGCCAGCTAAATCGCGCTCTTTTGTGCCGTCCACCTCGTCATAGCGACTGGCGTATTTGTAGCTGTCGAGATGGGGTTTGAACTCAACATCGCAGCGTTCTATCAGCTCTCGCATTTCAGCAACCGTGCCCAGTTCAGGTTTCATCCAGCCTTCGGGGTCTGCAAGTGCCAAGGCCCAATCCATGATGGCGAGGCTTTCCTCCAGCACCGTGCCATCGTTTTGCACCAGCACAGGTACGGTGGCTTTTGGTGAAGCTTCCAAGAGTTCAGGCGCTTTGTCGCGCAGTAGAATTTCGCGCAGTTCAACTTCTATGCCGCTTGTTGCAACAGCAAGCCGTGCGCGCATGGCGTAGGGGCAACGACGGAAGGAATAAAGAATGGGGGGAGTGGCCATTAGCTTATGGAATAGCCAACTTCACGGCTGGCTTTTTCTATCCAACCCCACAAGGCGCGGGCGTAACTTGTGAACACATAAAGGTCGAAACTATCAACGCCCGTGCGATGAATTGTAACGCCAATTTCGTGATGGTGGCTGACTTGCGTTTCTCCAACGGCAAATGCGCTCAAGTCGAAATCAAGAGCGATGCCACTGGCCAATACCCAAGTGGCTTTTGACCCGCTGATACCAACAACAACCCGTCCGTGGGTGAGGCCCGTAACCGCGCCCATTTTACTGTTAACAGCGCCACGTAGTTCTTCTTCTAACTCTTCACCATCGTCATCTATCAACCACCGACCAGGCCCAACTTCCATAACAACGGCAGCGCGTTTTTTGGTGATCTTGGTGATTGCCGCTTTCGTTTTGGTAATCGTTTTTGGCCAAGCCTGTACTTGAATTAGTGAACCACAAAGCCGTTCGGAGAGTTCCACACCTGTTTTGCCTTCACTGGCCACGGGCATAGCGAGTTCATCGAGTGGGGATAATCTATCTGGGGAATTAGCCACGCATCCGTCCTCCATCTGGATCAACCATATGAGGGCTGATAATTTCTACGGCCACATGGGCATTACGCATTGGATTCGCAGCCCACATTTTTTCACCGTGGCGTTTTGTGCCATTCTCCAACATCGCTAGAGAAATATAGCAATTCAATTCTGGTGAGAAACAGGTGGATGAGCTGTTGCCCTCGCTCCGTCCCGGTTCCTCCACATTACCTTTGACCAAATGAGAGCCACCCTGAATACGCTGTCCATCAAGCGACTTAATCGCCACCAGTTGTAAACGGCCTTCTTCGTGGAAAGCTTCACGTTGCACCAAAGCCGAGCCAATGAAGTTTTTCTTTGTAGATACCATGCCGCCAAGACCAAGATCGTAAGGCGTGGTGCGGCCATTCAGTTCTGGTCCTGCCACATGGCCTTTTTCAATACGCAAAGTTGAAAGCGCCTCTAATCCATAGGGAGCGATGTCAAAAGGCTTACCTGCTTTCATCAACGCTTCCCAAAGAGCTAACCCATGATGGGACCCGCAGAACACTTCAAATGCCATTTCTCCAGAGAAAGACAGTCGTGCAATTTTTACCGGAATTCCATCAATCTCCCCATCACGAACGCCCATGAAGGGGAGGGACTTATCGTCCACTTTGCACTTCTTGATGCAGGCTTTCAAAACGTCTCGCGACTTGGGCCCAGCAAGGGCGACCCCCGCCCATTCGTCGGAAACGGAAGTAAGCGCGACTTTTAGATCAGGCCAAACCACATCGCGATGATATTCCAAATGCTCCATCACTAGGCCAGCGCCTGCGGTGGTGGTGGTCATCAAGAAGCGGTCTTCGTCCAAACGCCAAGTGGTTCCATCGTCAAACAGCATACCGTCTTCGCGCAACATCAAACCATAGCGGGCTTTGCCAACGGGAAGCTTCGCAAAGCCATTAGAATAGACACGGTTCAAAAACTCCGCCGCATCTGGCCCCTGCACATCAATTTTACCGAGCGTCGATACGTCAACAATGCCGACTGATGCACGCACAGTTCTGGCCTCGCGGACATATGCCTGCTCAACATTTTCGCCTGCGCGGTTGTAGGATTCAGGCCGCAACCATGGTCCATTGCCATACATATGTGCACCGTATTCCACATGCCAATCGTGCATCGGAGTAAGCCGTTCAGCTGCTAGGTGACCATATTTTTCGCCCGCAATCGCGCCAATAGCAACGGGCGTATAAGGTGGGCGAAAGCGCGTGGTTCCAACTTCAGGAATAGTCAATTCGCGACAATCCGCCATGATCGCTAGTCCAGCGATATTCGAGGTTTTGCCCTGATCAGTGGCCATGCCTAGAGTGGTGTAGCGTTTCAAATGTTCAACGGAAATATAGCCCTCGCGGTGAGCAAGCCTTACATCATCAGCGGTCACATCAAGCTGCAAATCAACAAAGGCCTTACCCCCTGATTTGATCTCGAAAACAGGGGCGGGAGCATGGTCTATCACATCGCCTTCGATCGAAGGAACGCCACTTTCTCCTTCACCCAACCCTGCATCAGCAAGTGCCTTAACCGCAGCTTCTTCACCAGAACGGAAAGCTTTCCGCAAACCAAATTGCCCAGCCATTGACCCCGCGCCATGCCATTTTTGTAATGGCTCTCCGGGTAAAAATGCCTGCAACTCACTATCCCATTCGGGCTTACCGCCCTGTTGGGAGGTCAGGTGGAAGGCTGGTGACCAGCCACCTGATACAGCCAAACAATCGCAAGAAATTTTTGTTACGGTGTCGCTAATTTCGCCCGTGTTTTCATTAAAATTGGCTATTTTTACACCTGAAAGAGATCGCATCCCAGCTGTGGAAACCACCGCAGAGCCCAGATGAATTGTTGCGCGTGACTCTTCGCCTGCCGCATGAATTTCATCCGATACATCTGAGCGAACATCAATTATTGCGGTGATAATAACCCCCGCCCGTGCCATATCCCGCGCGGCTAACCAACCTGTATCGTTGTTGGTGAAAACGGCAACGGCCTTCCCAGGGGCGGTGGCATATTCGAGGGTATAGCGCCGAGCGGCATCCGCTAGCATAACGCCAGGTCTATCGTTGCCTGCGAAGATGATCGGGCGCTCTAGTGCACCCGTAGCGATGACCACAGATTTAGCCCGAATATTCCAAGCCCGTTGGCGCGGTTCGTTCTCGGCGGGCTTGATTTTATGGTCTGCCACCCGCTCAATGGCGAGAAGGGTGTTGTCGTCGAAATAGCTTTGAACTGTGGTGCGGGGTAGCACGGTTACATTGCCCATATCCGCCAGTTCAGACGCTTTTTCTGCGGCCCATTCAGCCGAGTTTTCACCGTCAATAATATCAGGCGCAGAATTAAGCGAACCGCCCATTGCCGCCCGCTCATCGCATAGAATTACTTTTGCACCTGTTGATGCCGCGCGATCTGCAGCGGCAAGCCCTGCAGCCCCGCCACCGATAACAAGTACATCACAAAAAGAATTCATACGGGTGTAGTGATCAGGGTCCGCGAGCTTTGCCCCGTTTCCCAAACCTGCGGCACGGCGAATGAACTTCTCGCAGAAGAACCAAAAATTAGTAGCCTTATGACCAGCCCGTGAAGGCCCCATAAATGTTTTATAATAAAAGCCGGCGCTGAATGTTTTACCAGCCAATTGGTTTATCGCCATCGCATCAAACCCAAGTGAAGGCCAACGGTTTTGAGATTGAGCCTCAAGACCTTGATAAATCTCGATTTCTGTTGCCCGAATGTTGGGTTCTGTCCGTCCGCCAGTTCGCAAAGTTACGAGTGCTGAGGGCTCCTCTGAACCCGCTGAAAAAACGCCGCGCGGGCGGTGGTATTTGAAAGAACGGGCAAGGATTGTTTCTCCATTGGCAAGAAGCGCTGAAGCTAACGTATCTCCTTCATGACCCGCGTATAATTTTCCATCAAAGTGGAACGAGATAGTTTTATCGCCATCAATGGCACTACCAACACCATCCCGAAGATTTAACCGAAAGCCGCTCATGACAAGACCTCTTTGAATGGTCCAATAGGTTCGCAAACCGTTACTTCATGGGTCACAGTGTTGCGAGTTACAATTACATGGGTGCGGCAACCTAAGGTGTGGTTCCAGATTTCGCGGTGTTCGCCATCTGGGTTTGCGCGGTCAAAAACATAGGCGTTGTGATCACCTATTGATGTGTTTTTAATATCAGGCCGAATAGCAGAAGCGTCGCCCCGATAGGTGAATTCTTGGTGGTCGCGGGGGCCGCAGTGGGGACAGGTAAATCTCATCTCATTGCTCCCTAATGATACCAAGGAGTAGGGCCATGCCCTGTCTCGTCTATGGGTCGGCCCTCTTTGAAACGCTCTAGTGTAAAGGCGCTGTTTAAGTCGTGGGGCTTGTCGTTGGCGATTGTATGGGCAAAGCACCAGCCGCTCGCAGGGGCTGCCTTAAAACCGCCGTAGCACCAACCCGCATTCAAATACATGCCGGGCAATGGGCCCGTGGTGATTATAGGTGAGCCGTCCATCGACATATCCATAATGCCACCCCAAGACCGTAACAGCCTTAGCCGTGCAAAATTGGGGAACATAGCAACGAGTTCGGCCATCACTTCTTCCCAAACAGGTAGGTTTCCGCGTTGGGCATAGGAATTGTAATAATCAATATTTCCACCAAAAACCAACCCGCCCTTATCGGATTGGGAGACATAAAGATGCCCGCCACCAAAGGTGATGACATTTGGAATGATCGGTTTGATACTCTCTGAAACGAAGGCTTGAAGCACGGTCGATTCGATTGGTAGCTTATCAACCCCTGCCATTTTCATCACACGGCTTGTATGGCCTGCAACAGCTACCCCGACTTTTTGGGCGCGAATTTCAGATTGCTCGCCGCCGCGTTTTACCTCTACGCCAACAACGGTATCGCCTTCTTTCAAGAAACCTGTCACTTCGGTGTTTTCTAATATATCGACACCCAGTTGATCAGCGGCCCGTGCATAGCCCCAAGCCACAGCATCGTGGCGCGCAGAGCCAGCGTCCGGTTGCAACAACCCGCCTTCAATGGGAAAGCGGGCGGAACCAGAAACGTCAAGACCAGGGTTCAGCTTCGCAACTTGATCGCGGGTAAGGAGTTCGCTTTTGACTCCCATCAATCGCATTTGGTTTCCGCGCTCTGCAAACACATCCATTTGGCTTGGTGTGCAGGCCAAATTCAAAACCCCGCGCGGAGAAAACATGACATTATAGTTCAAGGAATGAGAAAGCTCGCGCCACAGCTCCATTGATTTTTCGTAGAATTGCGTGTTGGGGGTGAGGCGATAGTTGGAGCGTACTATTGTTGTGTTGCGGCCAATGTTGCCCGAACCCAAATAGCCTTTTTCAACAACCGCAATATTAGTAATGCCATGAACGCTGGCCAAATAATAGGCTGTGGAAAGTCCGTGGCCACCGCCACCGATAATAATCACATCATAGGAAGCCTTGGGCTCAGGCTTACGCCAAGCTGGGCTCCAGTCTTTATTGCCGCCAAGGGCATTTTTCAAAATGGCGAGTGCCGAATAGCGCATCAGCTTGAAAGCCTTGTTTGCGAGGGTGTTGCGTTAGGTGTTGGTATAAAGCTTACGCGAAAAACGTGAGAATTCAATGCGGCAATTTCTTTGTTCATGACGAATTATTTGCTTGCGCATTTGTAAAAATTCGACACAGAGTAAGATCGACAAATTCAACAATGAGTCTGGGCTTTGCCATGGTTGAGGAAGAAGAACATAGGCACTTTGCTTTTTTGGTCATTGACCAATTTTCCATGCTCTGCTTGGCCGCCGCCGTGGACCCTCTACGCTCTGCCAACCGCATGGCGGCATCAGATTATTATCGCTGGAGCCTCATTTCGATAGATGGCGAACCAGTTCTTGCCTCCAACGGCATGGTTGTGAATATTGATGCATCCATTGATGATATGGGAAAATGCGATGTGCTTTTTGTTTGTGCAGGCCATAGACTAGAAGTACCTGGCCAAAATCACCTACTTGCAAAACTGCGCGAACGTTCTCGCAAAGGTGGTTCTATTGGCGCCCTATCAATTGGCAGCCAAATCTTGGGGCAGGCTGGTTTGTTAAATGGCTACGATTGTACAATTCATTGGGAAAACCGTGCGTCATTTCAAGAGGCGTTTCCGAAGGCAAACTGTACCGGTCATGTATTTGAAGTTGACCGCAACCGCTACACATCAGCCGGGGGGACCACTTCAATTGATCTAATGCTCCATGTTATTAAGGAGGATTTTGGCCCAAAAGTTGCCAACGAAGTGGCCAACCAATTTCAACACGAACGTATTCGCACCCGCGAAGATCGACAACGGGTTGGACTTGAACGAGATCTGGCTGGGAAATCTGAGAAGCTGCAAAAAGCGGTTGAGCTGATGGCTGAGCATTTGGAAGAACCGCTAACCGCGCTGGAAATTGCGCGTCGTGTCGGTCTTTCATTGCGCCAAGTGGAGCGTCTCTTTCTACGGCATCTTAATTGTACGCCCGGCCGCTATTACATGTCTGTGCGGTTAGAACGAGCGCGCGAGCTTTTGCGCCATACCAACGCCCCAATATTGGATGTAGCGCTCTCAACAGGGTTCACCTCCCACTCCTATTTTGCTCAAAGCTATAGGACACATTTAGGAGTTTCTCCATCAGAGGAACGGCGCGCCAATGCCTAAACCGCTAGAGGGAATTAAAGTTGTTGAAATTGCTTCTATTGGACCGGGGCCTTTTGCGGCGATGATGCTTGCTGACCATGGGGCGGATGTGATCCGTATTGAAAAGCCCGGTGGTCGCGATATTGGCATGGCGCTTTCAAGCAATGATCCAATGTTGCGCGGGCGGCGTAAGGTTGAATTGGATTTGAAGAAAGCGGATGACGTAACCAAAGCCTTAGCCTTGATTGCGAAGGCGGATGTATTGATAGAAGGCTTTCGACCGGGTGTTGCTGAGCGTTTAGGGGTTGGTCCAGAGCCGTGTCACGCCCGTAACCCAGCTCTTGTTTATGGACGCATGACGGGTTGGGGACAGGATGGTCCGCTCGCGCTGCGCGCTGGCCACGATATAAATTATATTGCGGTAACCGGCGCACTTGATGCCATTGGCACTAAAAGTTCAGGCCCCATGCCGCCGATGAACTTGGTTGGTGATTTTGGCGGCGGCGGCATGTTGATGGCCTACGGAATTTCAGCGGCCCTGTTACCTGCTAAAATTTCAGGGCGCGGAACTGTGGTTGATGCGGCGATGGTAGATGGAACCGCACTCCTAATGATGATGCCCTTTGCGTTGAAAGCCCAAGGGCTTTGGGATGGTGGGCGCGGAGATAATCTGCTCGATGGAGGGGCCGCATTTTACGGGGTTTTTGAAACGGCAGATAAGAAATGGATTGCGCTTGGTTCCATTGAAGAACCGTTTTGGCAGGAGTTGATAACTCTTCTTGGCCTTAAGGGAGACGTGCTGAAACACAGAATGGAGCGGCGTTTCTGGCCGCATATTCGTGCGTTGATTGGAGAGAAAATAGCGGCGATGCCCCGCGACCATTGGGTTGATCTACTCGAGCAAACCGACGTTTGTTTCGCCCCAGTTTTAACAATGGAGGAGGCCCCCGATCATCCTCATATTAAAGCTCGTGATATTCTCCAAACTGTCGATGGTATTGTACAACCCGCTCCAGCACCGCGTTTTAATGGGGAGAAGCCGCAGGCCGCGAAGGTTGAAACAAGTGCGGTGGATTACGAGAGTGCTTTGGCCTCTTGGGTTTAAATAGCGCGCGTTGGAGCTAAAGCACGCTTGCGCCCGTATCAGCCGTGCTAACATTTTCACGGAATGCGCGGAATAAATCGACCCCCATGCCGAATTGATTGCCGCTCATATCCGCCGTTGCAGCTTTACGTGATGCCCATTCTTTTTTGTCGACCAACACTTCTAGCGTTCCCTTCGTTGCATCCAGCCGCACGACATCGCCATCGCGTAATTTTGCGATGCCACCGCCATCAAGTGCTTCTGGCGTAACATGAATTGCGGCAGGTACTTTTCCTGATGCGCCAGACATGCGCCCGTCAGTTACGAGCGCCACCTTAAAGCCTCGGTCTTGCAACACGCCAAGCGGCGGAGTGAGTTTGTGCAACTCTGGCATACCGTTGGCGCGGGGGCCTTGGAAGCGACAAACCGCAATAACATCCATATTGAGATCACCGGCATCAAATGCTTCTTTAATACCATTGGGTGTTTCAAAAACCCGTACTTCGGCTTCGATAATGTGGTGTTCTTTTTTGACGGCGGAAGTTTTAATAACCCCGCGGCCAATGTTGCCATCCAACATGGTGAGGCCGCCGTTTTCAGAAAATGGTCTCTTGATGGTGGCGAGAATTTTCTCATTGCCTGCAACCTTGGGCGCATCCTCCCAGATAACCTTTTTGCCTTTTAGTTTTGGCTCACGGGCTTGATGGTGTAAGCCGTCGCCTGAAATCGTTTTCACATCTTCATGCAAATGACCTGCGCGAAGTAACTCGCCGATAAGATAGGGCAGTCCGCCCGCCGCGTGGAAGTGGTTCACGTCCGCCATGCCATTTGGATAAACCCGTGCGAGTAGCGGCGTGCAGGCAGCGAGATCAGAAAGGTCTTCGAGGGTGAGAGTGATACCAGCAGCTTTCGCAATCGCGACCAAGTGCAGAACATGGTTGGTAGAGCCGCCCGTGGTGTGCAGTCCAATAACGCCATTTATGATTGTTTTCTCACTGATCACCTCGCCAACAGGGGTGAATTGTTTTCCCGAAGCCGTAATTTCCAAAGCGCGGTTTGTAGCTTCCACGGTGAGCGCATCACGCAGGGTTGTGTCGGGGTTTACAAAGCTTGCACCAGCAAGATGAAGCCCCATGAATTCCATCAGCATTTGGTTGGAGTTGGCAGTGCCATAAAAAGTACAAGTGCCGGGGGAATGGTAGGAAGCACTTTCGGCTTTCAATAATTCATCACGGCCAATTTTACCTTCGGCATAAAGCTGGCGTACTCGTACTTTCTCATCATTGGGCAAGCCTGAAGGCATAGGCCCAGCAGGAACAAAAACGGCCGGCAGGTGGCCGAAACTCAACGCGCCGATCAAAAGGCCGGGCACAATTTTATCGCAAACCCCAAGATAAAGACCCGCATCAAACATATTGTGCGAGAGGCCAATGGCCGTGGACATGGCAATGACATCACGGGAAAAAAGTGAAAGCTCCATGCCCTTTTGTCCCTGTGTAACCCCATCACACATGGCAGGAACGCCAGAGGCTATTTGCGCAACACCGCCGGCTTCGTGGGCCGCCTTTTTTATGATATCGGGAAATGCTCCAAACGGTTGGTGGGCGGAAAGCATGTCATTGTAGGAAGTGACAATTGCAAGGTTGAGTGCCTTATCACCGGAGAGTGCATCCTTGTCAGCAGTTCCGCACGCAGCAAAGCCGTGGGCCAAGTTTCCGCAGGTGAGGCTAGAGCGGTGAGGACCATCATCTGCCGCTTTCTTGAGCCGTTCAAGATAAGCTTCACGAGTTGGTTTTGAACGCTCAACAATGCGTTTGGTAACAGCTTCAATGGCGGCGATGGTCATGGTGTTCTTTCTTTATGGTGTCCAATAGACGTGCAAGTTGGCACCCTTATGGCGCAGCACATGGCGGATGGGCAGAGCATCCGCATCGCCGTCCTTCATGGCCTCGTCAAACACAGCACGTTTTTCAGCCCCTTCAATATGCAGCACTAAATAGTGTGCGGAGATAATGACGGGAAGGGTCATTGTAATGCGTGGTTCATCTGCGCCTGGTGCTGTGATGGCTTGGAACAGCTTGTTCGTGCTTGGGTCGGTGGCGGCAGATAAGTTATCGGCCTTAGGGAAAAGCGAAGCTGTATGACCATCTAACCCCATGCCGAGGGTTAGGACATCAAACGGTAGTTCTTCATCTTCCAAGAGTTTCACCTGTGCCAATGTTGCGGCTTCTTCAGGTGTGGAGTTCTGCGCAAACAGCGATAAGAATTCAGTTTCGGGATGCTCATTAAACCCCAATTCTTTGAGCACCATATTCTCATTACTGCGCGGATCATCAGAGGGAACAAACCGTTCATCAACTAAAGCCAGATAGATCATTTCTCCAATCTCGCCGAGCATTGCCCCAAGCTTGTTCAGAAATAGTTTTGGGGTAGAGCCGCCAGAAAGTGCAAGCGATGCAAATTGACCGATCTCAATATCCGGCACTAATTTGTTTGCAACGGTAATTGCCAGCTCTTCGGCTAATTCTTCGCGGGTCTTAAATTCGTGAAACTCAGCAATGGCCATTATTCATCTCCATCATTCTCCCCCATCATTCCACGTGCGACCATCTCGCTCTATCATTGCGATAGATTTACTTGGCCCCCAAGTACCTGCGGTGTAGCTGCGAACAGCTTGGCTGGTTTCATCCCATGCTTCAAATATCGGGTCTATCCAACGCCATGCGGCTTCTACTTCGTCACGGCGCATGAACAAGGTTTGGTTTCCACGAATAACATCAAGTAACAATCGCTCATAGGCATCAGGGCTTCTCCCGTGGAAGGTTTCAGCAAAGCTCATATCCAGCGGCAAGTGTTTTAGACGCATCCCTCCGGGGCCCGGGTCTTTGATCATGATCCATTGTTTCACAGATTCGTCGGGCTGTAATCGCAGCACTAGTTTGTTAGAAATCGGTGCACCCGCATCATCGCCAAAGATTGAATGGGGAACAGGTTTGAATTGAATAACAATTTCAGACATCCGCATGGCCATGCGTTTACCCGTGCGCAAATAAAATGGAACCCCAGCCCATCGCCAATTTTCGATACCTGCTTTGATCGAAACAAAGGTAGCCGTGTCGCTTTCTTCTCCAAGCTCATCAAGATAACCTTCCACTTTACCGTCCGGCCCTGCGCCTGTTTTATATTGGGCGCGTACCGTGTCGGCGTTACAGTTTTCTTTCGTGATAGGGGCGAGTGAACGCAACACTTTAAGTTTTTCGTCACGTATGGAATCTGCGTCCCCAGTGGCCGGGGGCTCCATCGCCACCAAACAAAGCAATTGCATGAGGTGATTTTGAACCATATCACGCATAGCGCCTGAGCGATTGTAATAGGCGGCGCGATCACCAACCCCAACCGTTTCAGCCACCGTAATTTGAACGTGGTCGATGTGGGCGGAATTCCAAAGCGGTTCAAAAAGTGTATTGGCAAAGCGAAGAGCTAAAAGATTTTGCACCGTCTCCTTTCCCAAGTAGTGGTCAATGCGGAAAACCTGATCTTCGCGAAAATGCCGCCCGACTTCTTCATTGAGTTTTTTAGCCGAAGCAAGATCATGACCAAGTGGTTTTTCAATGACCAGACGGGAACGGTCATCAATGAGATCAAATTTCTCTAATCGTTCCGAAATTGGGCCAAAGAGAGAGGGGCCAACTGCGAGATAGTATGCGCGTATGCGGCCATCATTTTCTTTGTCGAGTAGGTTTTTCAACTCGGGCCAACCATCGTCCGACATTACATCAATTTGAAGGTAATCAAGTCGCGCAATGAATCGCTCTAAGCTCTTTTCGTCACGCAATTCGTCTTTGACATATTTCTGCAAAGCCTCACGGGCGAATTGTTGATACTCTTTTTGCGACCTCGCAGAGCGGGAAACACCGATAAAGCGTGCATCATTTGGCAGTTGTTCATCGCGTTCGCGATGATATAGGGCGGGCAACAGCTTGCGCTGGGCAAGGTCTCCCGTGCCACCAAAAATGATGTAGTCAAATGGATCAACAGGTATAATTTTACTGGTCATAGGCAATTCCAGTGCTTGTTTATTTAGTATTTAATCGGTTGAATTGAATCTGTAAATCGCTTTACCTCAGCATAGCTGAATGTATCGAAATAAAGAAGGATTGTCCCATGCGTTTAGAAGGAAAAACAGCGGTTATAACGGGTGCGGGTTCTGGCTTTGGTGAAGGCATGGCCAAGCGGTTCGCCGAAGAAGGGGCCAATGTTATAATTGCCGATCTGAACGAAGCCGCAGCCCAGCGGGTGGCCTCTGAAATAGGAGGCAGTGCCATTGCGATCAAGGTCGATGTAGCTCGTGCTGAAGATAACCAAGCAATGGCAAATGCCGCAATCTCAAATTTCGGCAGACTTGATATTTTTGTGTTGAACGCTGGCATTACTCACAAAAACACGAGCTTGCTTGATGTCCCCGAAGAAGATTTCGACCGCATCAGTGATGTAAATATGAAAGCGCTTTATCACGCGACCCGCGCAATTGTTCCCATCATGGAGAAGCAAGGCGGGGGCAATATTTTAGCGACAGCCTCAACAGCAGGCCTGCGTCCGCGCCCTGGGCTTCTTTGGTATAACGCCTCGAAGGCTTGGGTTATCAACGCCTGTAAATGTATGGCGGTTGAGCTTGCGCCGAAAAATATCCGCGTCAATTCTCTTTGCCCCGTGGCCGGGGAAACGGGGATGCTGGTAGATTTTATGGGGGAGGATACGCCAGAAATTCGCGAGAAATTTAAAAGCGTTATTCCAATTGGGCGCTTTAGCCAGCCAAGAGATATGGCCAATGCTGCGCTGTATCTCGTGTCAGACGAAGCCGATTTTATCACCGGCGTCGCCTTAGAGGTAGATGGGGGAAGGTGCGTTTAACGCACCTTCTTCATCGCTTTTAAGCAGATAGCGCTTCTTTTTCTTCGATGTAAAACGCATAGCGTTTTTGACCGATTGCGCGAGCTTGTTTAGCAGCTTGTTGTGCCTGTTCGAGCAATGCTTTTTCACCAATGTCATCTTGACCAGGTAAAGCAATGCCCATGTGGAAGCTTGGCATGAGTGTTTGCTCACCAACCTGATAAGGCATTGCCAAGAGTGTAGCCAAGCGGCGCGCCAAGGCTTCAGCGTCATCTGCGGTGGTGACTGCAGATTGAAGTACTGCAAAATTAGAGCCTTCCAACTTTGCTGGAACATCGCCTGTGCGAACAGTCTTAGCTAAACGATCTGCTACATGGGTGTGTAATTGAAGTTCGCTTTCTGGATCAACCAGGCCATCGAACGCTGAAAAATCAACCGCGATAAGTGCAAAGGATTCTTCTTCCCACTGCTGTGCAAATGCGTTGTCGAGCGACTGCATAAGCATCTTATGGTTAGGCAGTGCAGTGCGGCGATCGTAAAAAGAGGAATGCTCCATTTCTTCTACGATTGCATAAAGGTCTGAAATATCGTCGAGCGTTGTGATCCAACCGCCGCCATTTACAGGGATGTGTCCAATGCTGAGCACACGGCCATCTGGTAATGTTTCAACACGGGTTTGCGGCTCATTTTTACGGCTCATGTTTAGGTGCATGATTACGTAGTCATTTGAATCGCTACCAGGAATATTGCCCATGCCAACTTGATGTTCGAGAATTTCAACCAATGAAGTACCCGGAACCACCAATTCCTCTGGTAGACCATATGTTTCGCCATAAGCTACGTTGCAATCTATTAGCAATCCGCTTGTGTTGAAAACGCCTACGCCACGGTTCGCACCAGCGAGTAATGCCTCACGCTTTTCGTTTTGGCGAGCCACTGTCGGCCAAGATTTGCTAACTACACCGTTATCTTCTTTACCGTCACCCTTACGGCGTTTTAACTGAACCATCGTTGTCTCCAAAAAATGTGCGCCCCGCGCGATATGAAGATGACAATGCCGAGAATAACTTAACGGAGCCGTAAAACGTCCAGTGTTTTGATCAGTTAGGTTAACGCATTCTCAACGTCTGCAATGAGGTCGGTCACATTCTCGATGCCTACAGAAAGTCGTAACAAGTTTTCAGGGACGGTGTCTTCGATTGTGTGACGATGTTCTACAAGGCTCTCCACACCACCAAGTGATGTTGCGCGTTTGAAAACATTGAGTTTGCCAACAGCTTTGAGCGCTGCCTCGCGCCCTCCCTTTATTTGTACAGATAGCAGGCTACCGAACCCCCCGCTCATTTGCTGTTTGGCAATTTCATGGCCTGAGTTTGAGGGTAGGCCTGGGTACAAAACTGCCTCAATCTTGGGATGTTTTTCTAAATATTCAGCAATGGCCAAGGCACTTGAACACATGCGTTCCACCCTGAGCGGCAGGGTGCGCATGCCTCTAATTAAAAGCCAAGCTTCAAATGAGCCAAGCATCGCGCCTGCCTCATAACGGTCAGCTTTAAGTCTTGCCCAAAGTTCAGATGAAGCATCTTTGCAAGCTAAAAACCCTGCAAGCACATCGCTATGGCCGTTGATCCCTTTTGTTGCTGAATGCATTACGATATCTGCCCCGTGATCGAGCGGCTGAGAAATAACAGGGGTGGCGGCAGTTGAATCGACCACTAATGACGCGCCAATTTCTTTAGCCACTTTCGCACATTCGTTAATATCTACAGTTTTTAGATAGGGGTTTGAGGGAGTTTCAATCCACAAAATATCAGCTGCTCTAGCAGTGTCTTTAAGAGCGCTTATATCGGAGCAATCGACTTCGATGAGGTCAATCTCACGGCGTTCGCAAAAATCGCGGGTCCATTTTGTTACACCCCAATAGATGCCCGTTTGCATGATCACCCGACCGCCGTTTGGTACGGTGCGAATTACTGTTGCAACCGCCGCCATGCCTGATGGTAACAGTAGTCCATCCTCGGCATGCTCAGCTTTTGCAAGTATTTCTTCCCCAAGACGAAGCAGGTCATTTTGATCGCGGGCATAAACATGGTTTGGCGAGAGAGGGTTGTAATCGGTATCTCGAACATAGGTGGTTGAAGATTGTATCGGTGGTACAACGCCTCCTGTTTGAGCATCAATCGCGCCATTGGCTTGGGCAAACAGTGTATCGAGAGATTGGGTGTTTTTACGGTTGCTCATATCAAATTACTCGCTTGCTTTGTTTTTCTTTTTAAACATTTTCTTCATCGCGGCACACTGATCGGTTGTGTCAAATTTGGGTGTAAAAACCACAAAGTCGTAAAGCGCGGCGTTCTGCTGGTTATGTATTGGGTAGTCGGTAATTTTTGTGCTGTTACCGTCAACTTCTATCAAGCCAATAACAAGGGTTTTTAAGCCCTCAAGCAAGCGCGGTACGCCACGGTCTTTTCGAACATGCCCATTGCCAGCAATTAGGATTGATCCACTCGCTCCACTCCGGTTTATCGCATCTGCCATTGCCCCATCGCGCGCCCTTTGTACGAGTGACATCGGGCCAAGGGCTGATGCGGGTAGCATGCCACAATGGGAGTCCTTGAGTTCATTTAACAGTGAGGTTTTCATTTGCGAATTGAGTTCGTTACTCAATGAAAGCCTTAGTTGTTGCGGCTTACTGAGACTTGAAATTCCTTGCCGTGAGATTTGACGCGTTAGCTTGCGATCAAGATTACCAGCCTTGAGCTGTAGCTTCTCTGCAAGAGCGGCTTTAAAAATTGGTTGGTAAATTTCCCAGCTAAACCAACCGCGCTTTTCCCATTCAAGTTTTAGCGCTAGTTCCTTGAGCGGCGTGTTTTTGGCTTCATCCAAAACCGTTTGTAGCCGTGTTGGTATCATTTCAAAGACCACTACGGGTTTTGTTGTTTTTTGCCGCACAAATTCAGTAATAAAGTTCGCCTGTAGAATATGATGATCAGGATTGTTGTGTATTTCGCCAAGCAATAAATGGTCTGCCGCATACATTGCCAGCTTTAGTTCATCGACCTCGACTTTGTTTCCATCGGCAGAATAAATTGCATGCAGTAAGGAGTGGCCTGTAAAATGTTTTGATTGCCATTTGCTAAGCTCATACATTTGCCCTGCCAGCAATGGTTGCGGCATGGTAAAAATCATTAGCAGTAAAAGGACAACCCGCATTAGCCGATGCCTTCAGAATTCGCGGCCCAGTCAGTTAGCTTGAGCATAAAGTCATGGCAGTCTTCCATCTCACTAACAGCTATAAACTCATCGGGCAGGTGAGCTTGTTCAATAGAGCCCGGTCCAAAGATTACTCCGGGTACGCCGACCTTTTGAAATTGCCCAGCTTCAGTTCCGTAAGATACCCGCCCCGATTCATTCAATCCCGTTAGGTGTCGCATCAACATTTCTGCAGGGGAATCGCTATCTGGAGAAAGCCCCGGAACATTGTGCCGTTGCACGTGGGTAACGCCAGCCTTTTCAGATATTGCTTTTAATCCCGGCTCTATTTCGGCGGCGATGAAATCCATAACTTCAGCAACAAGTGCATCCGGATTGTCTTCGGGAACGCACCTAAATCCCCAATGAAACTCGCAGTGTGCAGGAATAATATTTGCCGCCGTTCCGCCCGTTATCACACCGCAATCAATGGTCGTGTAAGGCGGGTTGAAACCGTTGGATGGGTCGGCATTGTCCTTCAATCGTTGCTGCATATCGTGAAGGAATGCGATGATACGCCCAGCCGCCATAATAGCGTTTGCGCCCAAATCTGGCAGGCTCGAATGACCATCAACCCCGTGAACGGTGGTAAAAAATCCTTGCCCACCTTTATTGCCGCCAACAATTTGCATTGAGGTCGGCTCGCCAACAATCACTGCCAGTGGCGTTGGCAAATTATCGCGCATGTCGTGGATTAACCCAAGAACGCCAGTGCAGCCGACTTCTTCGTCGTAGGAAAAAGCAAAGTGAATAGGTGTTTTAAGGTTGGCCTCTTTCATGCGTGCAGCATGGGCAATGGCGCAGGCAACAAAACCTTTCATATCGGCTGAGCCACGGGCGAAGAGTTTTCCATCGCGCTCTACCAACTGGAATGGATCAGATGACCAGTCTTGACCGTCCACAGGCACAACATCCGTATGACCAGAAAGCACAACCCCGCCTTTGTCCGTTGGCCCGATGGTCGCCCATAGGTTTGCTTTGGTGCGCTCCTCATTAAAGGTTAGCCGTGTTTCCACGCCGATGTCGTCCAGAAGGCCGCGAACATAATCAATAAGTTCGAGATTGGAATTGCGTGAAGTCGTATCAAACGCCACCAGTTTTTCGAGCATTGTGATACAGTCTTTTGCGGAAGGGGTAGTGGATATCATTGGTTTGGTTCACTCGTGGCTTGTTTGGTGGTGTCTGTAGTACTACGGTTCGATACCGAAGTAAGGGAGTAGAATAGCATTATGCGCAGCGTGGTTATAAGCGGTACCGGAGTTTATACACCGGAAGAAGTCATCACTAATGCAGAGTTGGTGGTTGCTTTCAATGCCTACGCCAATAAACAAAATGCACTTCACGCCGCCGAGATAGAATCTGGCGAGCGCGAACCTATCCCCCAGTCCAACGAAGAATTCATTTTCAAGGCCTCAGGAATTGAACGCCGCCACGTGATGAATAAATCAGGTATCCTCGATCCAGATTTAATGCACCCAGATTTGCCACAACGCCCAGATGATGAACACAGCATTATGACTGAAATGGCGATTGATGCGGCGAGGGATGCTTTGGCAAAAGCGGGCAAAACTGCCGCTGATGTTGATGCAGTAATTTGCGCGGCTTCCAACCACGAACGCGCCTATCCAGCGATCGCAATTGAGATACAAGATGCGCTGGGAATTGAGGGCTATGGCTTTGACATGAATGTCGCCTGCTCCTCCGCCACCTTCGGCATCCAAGCCGCCAGTGATATGATCCGCGCTGGAACCGCCAATTGCATCTTGATGGTCAACCCAGAAATTTGCTCTGGCCATCTGGAATGGAAAGACCGCGATTGCCATTTCATCTTTGGCGACGTCTGCACGGCGGTTGTATTGGAAGAAAAATCACAAGCGACCTCCGATGTGCAGTTTGATATTATTGCTACAAAGTGCCTGACTAAATTTTCAAACAACATCCGCAACAACCACGGCTTCCTCCGCCGCACACGACCTGATCGCGTGGCGGAGCGGCGCGATATGCAATTCATGCAAAATGGCCGCCAAGTGTTCAAACAGGTGGTGCCGATTGTTTCTGAAATGGTGATTGCCCATTGTAATGAAAACGATATTGACCCCACAAAACTTGACCGCATGTGGCTCCACCAAGCCAACAAAAGCATGAACGATTTCATTGGCCGCAAGGTCTTGGGCCGCGTCCCAGAAACCCACGAACAACCCAACATCCTACAAGAATACGCCAACACAAGCTCCGCCGGCTCCATCATAGCCTTCTCCCAACACAGCGATGATATGAAGCCGAATGAAGTGGGCATAATTTGCTCGTTTGGTGCGGGGTATTCCGTCGGTAATGTGATTGTGAGACGCGTTTAGTTTTGGGGTGGTGATAATTAACGCGGCACCCAAACATAACAACGTTTCGTTGGACACTTTTTCTGAGTCCACCTAAATTGGGCTGTTATTTTGCAAGAATCGCTATGTTTTCGGCAGTGTTTCAGCGCAATTTTTTTGGCTGTGGAAGCTGATTTGGCATGTCTAGCATAACCACAGGATTTCCAGAATGCGGACTTTCTGTTCGCGCCTCTTGCCATGGCATAGTACAATTCTCCATTTGAAGCGCCAAAACGCTTTTTGATTTCCTTCATCAAAATAACCGCTTTGCCACAGGTCGTATTTGCATTGGCAATTGGATAAAAGACCGTGATTTGAAAAAACAATATAAATGTAAAAATGGATATTTTACTGAGAGTATTCATGGAAGCTCCAATCATTTCCTAAACATTTTTTAGAACAAGCAGATACATCATGCAAACCGCTCCTTGCCAGCTAAGACTTTCAAGCGAATATTCAAATCGCCCAACAACCTAAACCCGATCCAGCATCGCATACCAAGTCAGCGCCAAAACCTTCAGCGGATTTCTAAATGTTGCACCACCGGGGAAACTTGAAATTTTCATTTCTTTGTAGAGTTTAATTTGATCGCTTTGGCCTAAAAAACTCTCGGCAATTAGGCGGCCTGTATAATTAGACATCATAACTCCATGGCCTGAAAACCCACCAGCTGTCCACAACCCCGGTTCAAGCTCGCGCACATAGGGCATGCGTTGCATGGTGATGGCGACATTGCCGCCCCAAGCGTGGGTGATTTCTATATCGGCAAGCTCTGGGTAAATCTGCGTTATCTGTTTGCGAATGGCGCGCTCAATGTCGTTGGGGGTTGCTTTGCCATAGGCTTCACGGCCACCGAAAAGCAGGCGGTTGTCTTTTGATTTTCTGAAATAGCGGACAACAAAGCGGCTGTCATCAACCGCTTCAAACGCGGGGATAATGGATGTGCCTTGGGGAAGCGGAACTGTCGCACCAATAAAACTTTGAATGGGTAGAACTCGCGATGCAAGTTCTGGACGCAGGTCATCGTGGTGGCCGTTTAATGCTAACAAACACCGCTCAGCGGTAACGGTTCCACTGGCGGTTTTCACCGATATTTTTCCACCCCGTTTGATCTCAATTGCCCGTGTGTTTTCGTGCAATATTGCTCCCGCTTTTTGCGCGGCGGCAGCCAATCCAATGACATATTTCATTGGGTGGATGTGACCCGTTCCAGTATCGCGGGTTCCGCCAAAGTAGTGTTCGCTTCCAAGCGCGCCTGCCATTTGGCTTTGGTTGAGGTATTCAATATTTTCGCACCCGTAACGATCTGTTAAAGCTTCCACTTCTTCACGGGCTTCGGCTTCATAACGACGCTTGTGCATGGGGGTGAGTTGGCCGACTTGATAGTCTGCATCAAAACCATATTTTTGCATTGTATCGAGCAAAGAATGTTTGGCATCTTCGGCCATATCCCAAAGCGCTTTTGCCCGTTCAAAACCTAAAGATTTCTCAGCCTCAAGAACGCCTTCTCGTTGGCCAGAACCCATCTGTCCACCATTGCGCCCCGATGCCCCATCGCCAAATTTATGCGCCTCAAGAAGCACAACATTCGTGCTTGCTTCAGCCAACCGTAAGGCCGCTGATAGGCCACAAAATCCACCGCCAATGATGACGACATCGCAACTGACATCACCATCTAATGTTGGGTAGCTTGGACGATCACCGCAGCTGTCTTCATACCAAGATACGCCCGGCGAAATGGGGGATTGATAGGGTGTGTTCGTCATGTGCGTCTACACATTCATGAGCAGATATTCCCGCTCCCATGAAGAGATAACTTGCATGAAGGTTTCATATTCTTCACGCTTGATTGCGCTGTAGAGGCCAACAAATTCTTCGCCTAAAAACTCAATCAATTTATCGTCCGTTTCAAACAACGTAATGCCATCCAGCAGACCACGGGGTAAATCATTCTCCCCTTCATTTGCCGTTTTTGCAACGGCGCTTTCTGGTACAAGGTTTTGGGTCATCCCGAGGTAACCACAAGCCAAGGATGCGGCTAGCGCAAGATAGGGATTGGCATCGGATGAGGGGATGCGGTTTTCAACCCGCCGCGCCACGGTATCGGATGTCGGTATGCGCAAACCCGTTGTACGGTTATCGTAACCCCAATGAACGTTGACGGGGGCAGATGTGTGGGTGGTCAAGCGGCGATAGGAATTCACATAAGGCGCCATCATCACCAGCGATTTCGGCAAATAATGCTGCATACCGCCGATGAAGGAGCGGAACAAATCGCTCTCGCCACCGTCTTTGTTTGAGAAAATATTTTTGCCTGTTTCACTGTCGATAACGGATTGGTGGATGTGCATGGCTGAACCCGGCTGTCCTTGGCTCGGCTTCGCCATGAATGTTGCGCACATGCTATGCTTTAGGGCCACTTCGCGGATGGTGCGTTTGAATAAAAACACTTGATCGGCAAGTTCGAGTGGGTCGCCATGGTTCAAATTTATCTCGAGTTGAGCGGCCCCTTCCTCGTGGATGAGGGTTTCAATCTCAAGCCCTTGGGCGCTGGAGTAATCGTAAATATCGTCAATCAGCTCATCAAATTCATTGATACCAGAGATCGAATAGCCGTTGCCACTAGCAATAGCACGGCCAGAACGGCCAACAGGGGGTTGCAGTGGAACATCTGGGTCTTCGTTGGTTTTAACCAGATAAAATTCTATTTCAGGCGCGACAACAGGTTTCCAGCCCTTCGATGCATAGGCATCAACGATATGGCGTAATACGTTACGCGGCGTGTAGCTTACATCACCTCCGTCATGGGTGCGCATGTCGCAAATGACCTGCGCTGTTGGGTCGCTTTCCCATGGAACGGCAGAAAGGGTGGATAAATCAGGGATCATCCGCAAATCGCCATCATGGGGCGGATACTCAAACGTATCGGTCTCTTCTGGATAGCTTCCTGAAATTGTTTGCATAAACACCGAGCTTGGTAAGGCCAACGCTGATGCATTTAGGAACTTTGAAGAGGGCATCATTTTGCCACGTGCAACACCAGCGATATCCGGTGTAATGCACTCAATGTCTTCAATCCCCCGTGCTTGAAGCCACTGAGCGGCTTCTTCCATGGACTTCACTCCACGGGCATTTTCGATGGTTGGGGAAGGTTTGTTTTTTGGTTCATTGCCTGAGGCGAGCATGGGGCACACAAATTTGAGGGATAGTAACAGAAAGTTAGCAGAGCTTGAGATGGGAGGAAACACTTTTCGCTCACAGAATTTTAACCATGTTCTTCCTACTATGGGGGAGATTTTTTGGCAGTAGGCGTGACCATGGACAACGAAGCATTGATGCGGCGCATTTCCGCAGTAAAGAAAACCCCACCATCAAGGGCACCTGTTGCAGCAGCACCAGTGGCAACGCCAGCCCCTGCTAGGCCAACATTGCGCAAATCTGTTGAAGCACCCGCTATGCAAACTTTGCAGCCAAGACCGACCCCGGCTCCATCACCTGTTCAGCGAACGCAAATTCCAGCAGTACCTGCCCCTGCGCCTCAAATGACTCAGCCTGTGGCCCGTCAACAACCGCCAGCTCAACCCGCAGCTCAGGCGATTCCGCAACAAACTGCACCTCAGCCATCGGCCCCAGCTGGAGAAGAACCATTGTTGGTGTTTACTCCGCCGCCACCGAGTAATGAGCCAAAGCCAGATGTTCGCCCGATGCGCAAAGAAGATCGCCCTCAAGCGTTCATAACCGCCTGCGATGGCACTATGGCAATCGTTCAAGGGGACACCAATTGTATCGACACCATCACAGGTCTCACATGGGCCGTTGGACGTATGCTTTCCATTATCGTCGGTAATAGCCGCGTGGTAGGAATGATCTGTGATATCAGCATGCCAAATGGGAGTTATGCTGAAGGTGAAAAATCAATACTTCACTTTCAAATCGAGCTCCAAGGTGAAGTGAGCGATAAAGATGGATCACCTTCATTTGTAAAAGGGATTACCTCCTATCCAGGTGTTGGTTCTGTTGTTCACCAAATTCGTGCTTCCGATCTTGCGTCTCTTTATGCCGCCACTGGGAATATGAACGGCATTATTGGTAATCTATCTCAAGATGATTCGATCCCGGCGCTCGTTGATGTGACCGACATGCTCTCCAAACACTTTGCAGTTTTGGGCTCTACGGGTTGCGGTAAATCCGCATCTGTTTCTTTGCTACTACACTGCGCCCAAGAGCTTGTTCCTGATCTGCGTACAATTATCCTTGATCCTCACAACGAATACACCCGTGCCTTTCCCAATGCGAATACGGTTGAACAATCCTCCCTCGACATACCGTTTTGGATGTTCCAGCTTGAGGAGTATGTGGAGGTTCTTTTCCGTGGTAAGCCTTTGGTGCATGAAGAAATTGATGCGTTACGAGAGTTTATTCCAGATGCGAAAACCCGTTTCCGCGATGGCGAAGATCGCGTAAAATTACGCTCAAATGCAGGTGGAGAGTTAACCGCAGATACAGCGGCTCCATATCGAATGGCTGATTTGTTGGGCTTTATCGACGAAGAGATGGGCTTGCTGGAATCACGCTATGATAAATCGACACTAAAATCATTGAAGGCTCGTATTAACGCCCATACCAGCGACAGCCGATATGCTTTTATGTTTCGCCACAAGACGATTGAAGACATCGCTCAAAGTATTGTTAGCCATTTTTTCTGCCTTCCAGGCAATGGCTCTTTCACAACGATAATCCAAATGGCAGGCATGCCAGCAGAAGTGGTGAATGCTGTTGCATCAGTGCTTTGCCGTCTATCTTTTGAACTGGCGATTGCTGCAAAGGGCAATATGAAAGTGCTCGTGGTTTGTGAAGAGGCTCACCGTTACGTACCAGCTGGCCAAGGCGGTTTTGAACCAACGCGCCGCGCCATTGCTCGTATTGCAAAGGAGGGGCGTAAGTATGGGTCTTTCATGGCGATTATTTCGCAAAGACCTTCAGAACTCGACCCAACAATTCTATCGCAATGTTCAACTGTTTTCTCGTTGCGCTTAACCAACGACTTTGACCAAGATATTATTCGTCGCGCTATTTCATCATCATCAGCAAGTACGATATCGTTTATATCGTCCTTGTCGAACCGTGAATGTATTGCCTTTGGTGAGGGTATGAGTACGCCAATGCGGCTCAAATTCCGTAACTTGCCAAAGCAATGGTTACCAGGTGCGGAGGCCGATGTGTTTGGCAACTCGACCCCAGTTGTTGACGCTCAACAAGCTGAGATGGTTTTCCGCCAATGGCGCGCTGGAGCGTAATTTACCAGCTTTATTTGAATGCAAAAAGGCCGCTTCGGGGAACCGAAGCGGCCTTTTTTTCTAGGTTACGAACCAGATGGCGTTAGCCGAATTGGTTCATAGTGTTGTCTTTGCCAGAAGCTTTAAGGGCTGCGTCGCCTTTGAAGTATTCTTTGTGATCGTCACCCATGTCTGAACCAGCCATGTTTTGGTGTTTCACGCAGGCAATGCCTTGGCGGATTTCTTCGCGCTGGATAGCTTTTACGTAGCCCAACATTCCTGCATCACCGAAGTATTCTTTCGCAAGGTTGTCTGTTGAAAGGGCCGCTGTGTGATAGGTTGGCAATGTGATGAGGTGATGGAAAATACCAGCACGTTTTGCACCATCAGCTTGGAAAGTTCTGATTTTTTCATCGGCTTCAATTGAAAGATCAGTTTCATCATACTCAACGCTCATTAGTTTAGCGCGATCGTAGGCCGACAAGTCTTTGCCTGCTTCTTTCCACTCATCAAACACCTGTTGGCGGAAGTTCAGTGTCCAGTTAAAGGATGGTGAGTTGTTGTAAACAAGCTTGGCATCAGGACATTCTTCTTTGATGCGATCAACCATTGCAGCGATCTGCTCAACGTGCGGGCGTTCAGTTTCAATCCAAAGAAGATCAGCGCCATTTTTAAGGGATGCAATGCAATCCATAACAACGCGGTCTTCACCTGTGCCTTTACGGAATTCAAACAGGTTGCTTGGTAGGCGCTTAGGGCGCATCAATTTTCCGCCTTGGTTGAGAACCACTTCACCGCTTTTTATCTCTGCTTGCGTAACTTCTTCGCAATCAAGGAAGGAGTTGTATTGCTCGCCCAAGTCGCCCGGCTCATTGCTCACAGCGATCTGCTTGGTCAGGCCAGCACCAAGGCTGTCTGTGCGGGTAACAATAATGCCATCATCAATGCCCAGCTCTAGGAAGGCGTAACGGCAAGCGCGAATTTTTGCGATGAAATCTTCGTGGGGGACGGTTACCTTACCGTCTTGGTGTCCGCATTGTTTCTCATCGGAAACTTGGTTTTCAATTTGAAGTGCACAAGCGCCAGCTTCGATCAATTTTTTGGCAAGCAAGTAAGTCGCTTCTTCGTTACCAAATCCCGCATCAATATCAGCGATGATTGGAACAACGTGAGTTTCGTAATTGTCGATTTCGTTTTGCAAACGTTTTGCAGTTACTTCGTCGCCGTTCGCGCTGGCTTCGTCCATTTGGCGGAACATGCCGCCCATTTCGCGAGCGTCAGCTTGGCGAAGGAATGTGTAAAGCTCTTCGATCAATTCAGGCACACTAGTTTTTTCGTGCATTGATTGGTCTGGTAGCGGACCAAATTCTGAGCGAAGCGCAGCCACCATCCAACCTGATAGGTAAAGGTAAGTGCGGTCGGTTGTTTGAAAGTGTTTTTTCACAGAGATCATTTTTTGCTGAGCAATAAACCCGTGCCAGCAACCCAATGACTGGGTGTATTTTGTTTGGTCAGCATCATAAGCCGCCATGTCTTTGCGCATCACGCCAGCCGTATATTTTGCAATATCGAGGCCTGTTTTAAAGCGGTTTTGAGCGCGCATGCGGGCCACATATTCAGGACTGATTGCGTCCCAGCTGCTGCCGTTGGCTTTTACGAGATCGCCGATAGCCTGAATGTCTTCTGAATATGACATGATTTGATGCTTTCTTTTTGGTGCTAGCCGCCAATTATATAGCGGCCAGCTGAGTTGAATTGGGAGGATACTAAAGGGGTGGGGTTAGCCTTTTACGATAACGGGAACCATCATGTCACCCCAGTTACCATCGCCACCGTGGTGGCGGGCAGAACGAACAAGTTCAACGCTGACACCTGCATCAACAGCCCGCATAACAGCGTGGTTGAGGCGGTGTAGATCATTTGCCAGTTGGCGAATGGCGCTTTCTTGGTCAGAATTCACGGCTGATGTGCGCTCACTAGACATATTCGCTGCGCGTTCTTTGGCTTTTTTGATGGGTGTTGCTGTATCAGTCATGAAATTTTCCTTGGTTTGGGTTCCGAGCATTTGGCGCCGGTCGTTGAGGTTGCGCTTACCTAATTAGTTCAAAAAGAATTTGTTTTGTAAATTCTTGTCGAGTTCGATAGAAATAAGCGTGTTCAAGTCTAGTGAACCGAAAAAGCGGCAAAATCACCAAAAAATATTGTTATAACTAAAATAAATGGTCGTTCTGTAGGTTTTTTGACTCTTATCATTTGTCATATTGTCACAAATGTCATAAAATATCAGGGTAAATATACAGTATTTGTAAAGATTGGCCCTGTTCTATGGCAGACACAAAAATTTTCGTTGGTCCTCGGGTGCGCCGTATCCGCACCAATATGGAGCTGACCCAAACAGCAATGGCCGCCGCATTAGGTATCTCGCCGAGTTATTTGAACTTAATTGAGCGGAACCAGCGTCCATTAACAGCGCAATTGGTGATGAAGCTTGTTTCTACCTTCAAGATTGATGTCGAGGAGTTGCAACCATCCGGCGAGGCGGGGTCTGTTGCGGCGCTGAAAGAAGTTTTCACTGACCCATTACTATCGGGCGAGTTGCCCGGCGATACGGAGCTTGTGGAATTATCCGATGGTGCGCCTAACGCGGCTATTGCGGTGGTGAAGCTGTATCGTGCTTATCGTGAGCAACAGGAAAGACTAACCGACCTATCCCGGCTAATGGGGGAAGCGGGTCATGCAGTTTCTACGGAAGTTAGAGAGCTTCCCGTGGATACAGTTCGCAACACTCTGGAAAATGCACCGTGGTGTTTTCCTGCAATCGAACGGGCGGCAGAGCGCATCAATGAGGCGTTGGATAAGCACCAAGGCCGCATGGCTGCGCTTTATCATTTATTACGCTCAGACCATGGAATTTCGGTGCAGGTGTTGCCCGTTGAAACTATGCCTGTTTGGCGCAAGCGCTATGACCGCCATTCACAGCGCTTGTTTTTGTCAGAGCGTGTGCCCCGCTGGGAGCGTGCTGAGCTGCTGGCCCAAGAGCTTATTCTGTTGCGAGAAAGCAAGATCATAGACGAAGAGTTGGAACTTCTAAAAATCGAAGGCGATGAAGCGGTCAGACTCGCACGGATGGAGCTCGCCCGTTACGGCGCTTTGGCGGTTCTTATGCCCTACGATAAGTTCTTGCGCACCGCTGAACGGGTTGCTCATGATGTAATGGTGCTGGCCACTCGGTTTGAAGCAGGTTTTGGGCAAGTGGCTCAACGGCTTGTTTCCATGCAGGACAAAAGCGCAGGTCATAAGGCTGGATTACCGTTTTTTATGATGGAAGTTGACCAAGGCGGCAACTTGCTTAGGCGTGTTGGCGCGAAGGGGTTTCCGATTGCTCGCTTTGGCGGCAATTGTCCCAAACTAGCCATCCATGCAGCTTTTTCAACGCCAGGTGAAGTGATAACGGAGCGGGTAATCAACCAGGTGGGGGATGTTTATCTTACCATTTGTCGTACTGTTGATGGCCCGCAAGCGGGTGCTGGAGAACGACCAAAACGAACTGCAGTGCTGGTAGGGGTTGAAGATAACTACGCTAAAGCAATCATGGCGGCCAAAAGCTCAACACCGCGCAAACGAGGAACCGTTATTGTTGAACAGGAGGACATGCACGCCCGTGCTATTGCCCATGCGCGGCTTATTCCTGACCCAGAAAAGCAACCTCCCGTACCAGTTGGCCCTGCTTGTCGCCTCTGTGAACGCCACGATTGTATTGCCCGTTCTGCCCCACCACTTACGCGTCCTTTGGGGTTAGATGATCTCGTGCAAGGCTTTGGTGCTTATGGTCTGACATAATTGTGTCAAATTGCACCGTAAAAAAAGCATAGAATACATTGCGCAATTGCCCTGCATCTTGGATAAGTGAGGCTTGGGGTCAAATGTGATTCACCAAAAACCCTAACTTGCTAAGGGTTTGGCCACTACAAAGAGGACACTATGAAACAATATTTCAGCCTAACTGCCACAGCACTTGCATTAACGCTGGTCGCTACACCAACACTCGCTGCAAAGTGCGGTAATTCTGGTGCAGGTTTTAATACCTTCAAAAAAGACTTTGCCCGTGAAGCGAGGGCTGCAGGGATCGGTAAAAGAGGCTTGGCGGCACTTGCCAGCACAAAATATTCTGCAGGAGTTATTAAATACGATCGCAGCATCAACCGTAAATTCAAAAAGGCCAAAAGCAACTTCGGCAAATTCTATAAAAAGAAAACGGCTGGCCTTCGTCGCCCGACAAAATCTAGGTTGAAAAAACATGCGAAGTTGTTGCGCGGCATAGAGAAAAAATATGGCGTGCCAAAAGAAGTCCTCGTTACGATCTGGGGAATGGAAACAGGCTTTGGCCGTTTCACTGGTAAGCACGACATCGTTACTTCATTGGCTTCACTAACCCATGATTGCCGTCGTACTGGTTTCTTTAGACCTAATTTGATGGCAGCGCTGAAGATCATTGATAAGGGGTGGATATCAAGAAAGAAAATGCGTGGTGCGCGCCATGGCGAAATTGGCCAAACCCAATTCATGGCAAAAAACTATGTGAAGTTTGGCGTTGACTATGATGGCGGTGGCCGCGATTTGATCCGCTCCAAGGCTGATGTGTTAGCCTCAACAGCTAATTATCTTAGAGCCCACGGGTGGCAGCGCGGTGGCGCATATGGCCAAGGAACTCGTAATTTTAATGTGTTGTTGGAATGGAATGCTTCCACAGCCTACAGAAAAGCAATTGCGAAATTCGCCTCTTCGCTTTAAGCGCGTAGGACAAGGTATTTCTAAAGGGCTGCCTAAGGGTGGCCCTTTTCTAATTTGTGAGCACTAAATGTCGAAGCTTGAAAAATTCTTACACAGTCACCCAAAGGTTGAAAATGTCGAGCTGGTTTTGATCGACCCCTGCGGGATTGCCCGTGGTAAATGGGCTCCTGTTACAACGCTCAAGAAAGCCTTCAGTGATGGGGTGAATTTCCCCCTCTCTCTCCACGGTCTCGATGTTTGGGGCAACGAGGTAAGTGATACCAACCTCCATATCTCTACTGGTGATCTGGATGGTTTTTGCACGGCTGTTCCACATACCCTATCAGCGGTCCCGTGGGGAAGCGATGCTGTTGAAGAAGGGGAGTCGACAACGGCGCAAGTGGTGTTGCAAACTTTGACACCTGAACATGAACCTTTTGGGGGGTGCTCGCGTACTGTCTTACAAACTGTGGTCAATCGGCTGGCGGAGAAATCGCTTACCCCTGTTTGCGCTTTTGAGATGGAGTTTCATCTGTTGAAGTCAGAAGCTGAATGGCGCGATGGCCAACCCGAAGTTGCGGCCCCCCATGAAGCGCCAGATGCGCAATTGATGTATGGGCTTGATGCATTGGCGGAAAAGGCTCCTGTATTTGCCGACATTCGCCGTGCCGCAAAATGGGCAGATTTACCGATTGATACGATAGTGAAAGAGGCAGCCCCCGGCCAATACGAAGTCAACCTCAACCACCGTGCAGATGCAATGCGCGCGGCAGATGATGTTATCTTGTTAAAGCGTATCGTGAGGGAAGCTGCTAGAAAACATGGCTTGATCGCCACTTTTATGGCCAAGCCTTTCCTCGATCAGCCGGGCAACGGCATGCATGTCCACACCAGCCTGCTTGATGACGAAGGTACAAATATTTTCGCCAGCGATGAGGGCACTAAGCGTCAACACCATGCGGTGGCTGGGCTTGTTTCAACCATGGAAGAAATGACTCTTGCCTTTGTAAATACCAGAAATGGCTTTCGCCGTATGGCTCCGGGATCCTATGCGCCAACCCGCTCCAATTGGGGGGCCAATAACCGCTCCGTCGCCGTGCGTTTGCCTGCGGCGCCTGAAGCTGCAAAGCGGGTTGAGCACCGCGTTTCAGGTGCTGATGCAAATCCATATTTGGTTCTTGCAGGAATATTACAAGGCATGTTTGAAGGCTTGGAAGCGGGCAAAGCTCCACCACCAGAGTTAATTGGCAACGCCTATGATGAAGCAACACCCAACAGAGGGGAACCGCTGCCCTCAAGTCAAAAACAGGCGCTTGCAGTTTTCAAAACAAGCGGTTTTGCCAAACGCGCCTTGGGTGAGCAAATGCAATCTATGCTGTGCGCCATCAAGGAAGCGGAAATAAATGGTTTCGCTGCTGATATGTCAGCCTTTGAACGACGCACATTCTTGTAAGCATGGGTTATTCACAACCACTGGTTTGCATCAAGATTCTATTTGCCAATTAAGCAAACTCTATCCTAGTGTTTTGCAAGGGTGGATAAGTGCCCGAGTAACAACACAGGATAACGGGCATGAATTCAATTCTTAAAAAGACAACACTCGCAGCTTTTGCTTTAGCGCTTTCTTCTTCTGCTTTTTCAGCAGACCGTACCGTCAATGTTTATAATTGGTCAGACTATATAGACGAAAGTATCTTGAAGGATTTCACCAAAGAAACTGGCATTAAAATTACCTATGATGTTTTCGATTCCAACGAAATTCTAGAAACAAAATTGCTCGCTGGCGGCACGGGCTATGATGTGGTTGTGCCATCTGCAACTTTCCTCGCGCGCCAAATTCAAGCCGGCGTATTCCAGCCGCTCGATATGAGCAAATTGTCCAATGCGAAACATTTGTGGGATGAAGTGAAAAAGCGCACCGAGGTTTATGACCCAGGCGGAAAATATTCCATCAACTACATGTGGGGAACAACGGGAATTGGCTACAATGTGAAAGCAGCCCAAGAACGCCTCGGCGGCCCAATCACAAATTGGGATGTTGTATTTGACCCTGCCAAACTTGCAAAATTCAAAGACTGCGGTGTGCACATGCTTGATGCATCAGCCGAAATTGTTCCAGCAGCATTGCTTTATCTGGGTAAGAACCCAGACAGCAAGAGCGCAGAAGACTTGAAAGCTGCGGGTGCTCTATTGGAAAGTGTTCGAGGAAGCATTCAAAAATTCCACTCTTCAGAATACATCAATGGCCTTGCAAATGGAGACATCTGCCTCGCAATCGGTTGGTCTGGCGATGTATTCCAAGCTCGCGACCGTGCGGCTGAAGCAAAAGCTGGTGTAGAAGTTGGTTATTCAATCCCTGCCCAAGGCGCACTTATGTGGTTCGACCAAATGGCCATTCCAACGGACGCAAAAAACGTAGATGAAGCCCATGAGTTCTTGAATTACATGATGCGCCCTGAGGTTATCGCTAAAGCGTCAAACTATGTTTATTACGCTAACGGCAACAAAGCTTCACAGCCATTGTTAGAAAAAGACATCACTGGCGATCCAGCCATTTATCCAGATGCCGCAACACTTTCTAAGCTCTATGTGACAACCCCTTGGGCTGCAAAAGCGCAACGGGTGCTAACCCGTACTTGGACTAAAGTGAAAACCGGCCAATAGGTTCGTTGAAGGGCTGCAATCTTTTGCAGCCCTTTTTCGTATGAGATAATGAGTAACCAACCCACCCCATCGCGCCGTCTGTTCCAGCCATGGAAAGATGATACGGCTGTTCCCTTTATTGAATTCAGGAATGTCACCAAGCGTTATGGCGCAGTTACGGCGGTTGATAAACTTTCCCTCAGTATTTACGAGCGCGAATTTTTTGCGCTTTTGGGGCCATCTGGTTGCGGCAAAACCACGTTGATGCGGATGTTAGCAGGGTTTGAAACTGTGACTGAAGGCGCAATATTTCTTGAGGGGCAAGACCTTGCCAACGTGCCGCCGCACCAACGCCCCGTTAATATGATGTTCCAATCATATGCCTTGTTTCCTCACATGAATGTGGAGAAAAACATTGGCTTTGGTTTGAAACAAGAGGGCATGGCAAAAAGTGAAATTGATGATCGCGTGGCAGAAATGTTGTCGCTCGTGAAGATGGAAGAATTCGCTAAGCGCAAGCCTGATCAACTCTCGGGCGGTCAAAAACAACGGGTTGCCTTAGCGCGTTCATTGGCCAAACAACCCAAGCTACTATTACTAGATGAACCACTCGGCGCGCTCGATCGTAAGTTGCGCGAAGAGACTCAATTCGAATTGGTTGACCTCCAAGAGCGCCTCGGCATTACTTTTATGATCGTTACCCACGACCAAGAAGAGGCTATGACGGTTGCCGATAGAATTGCCGTTATGGACCGTGGCCGGATCGTACAAGTTGACCCACCCGTTGAAATGTATGAACGGCCCAATAGCCAATACGTGGCTGATTTTCTGGGCGACATTAATGTCGTTGAAGCCAAAGTAAAAAGCACCTCGAAAGGCGTTGTTAAACTAGAAACCGAAAGTGGCGCACCCATTGCCGTTAAGAGCGAAACTTTTGTTTCTGTCGGGCAACAAGCATTTTTTGCAGTGCGTCCGGAGAAGTTCGATATTACCCGCGTCAAACCAAAAGCCAAGGTAAATGTATTTGCTGGGGAGGTTTGGGACATCGCCTATTTGGGTGATTTGACAATCTATAAAGTGAAGCTCGACAGCGGGGAATTTGCAAAGGCTTCTGTATTGAATAGAACCTTGCGCCAAGAAAATCCTATCACTTGGGAGGACCGAGTGTACTTATATTGCTCACCAGATGCTGCTCTGGTACTGACGGTATGAAGGCAATATCGAAAATCTTAGTTCACAATATAGTAGGCAAGGCCTCCATTTGGCTGCCCTACTTGTGGTTGATGATCTTCTTTCTTGCGCCATTTGCATTGGTGGCGAAGCTTTCACTTTCTGAACCAGCCATTGCCCAACCGCCCTATATTCCTGCAATGTCTTTTGCTGACGGGCCAGCAGGTTGGTGGGCAGATATAAAGAAATTCTCGTTCAGCAATTACGTGTTTTTGACGGAGGATTCCCTCTATTGGAAGAGTTACCTTTCCAGCATTAAAATTGCTTTTTTTTCAACGGCACTCACTTTGCTGATCGGTTATCCGTTAGCCTACGGCATGGCTCGTGCGCCCCGAACACTGCGGCCCGTTCTGCTGATGCTGGTGATCTTGCCGTTTTGGACTTCATTCCTAATTCGTGTTTATGCGTGGATCGGGATTTTAAAAAAGGAAGGCCTGCTTAATCAATTCTTGATGTGGCTGAACGTTATTTCTGAACCGCTAACAATTTTGAACACCAATTGGGCGGTCTATATTGGCATCGTTTATTCCTACCTTCCATTTATGGTTTTACCACTTTACGCAAATCTCGAAAAGCAAGATTACACCCTATTAGAAGCCGCCTCTGATCTTGGGTGCACCCGCGCCCAATCGTTTTGGAAAATCACTTGGCCGCTTTCTATGCCTGGCGTGATTGCTGGGTGTTTCCTCGTGTTCATTCCAGCTGTTGGTGAGTTCGTTATTCCCTCTCTCCTTGGTGGTTCCAGCACGTTGATGATTGGGAGGACCCTGTTTGATGAATTCTTTCAAAATAGAGACTGGCCAGTGTCATCAGCTGTTGCAGTGATTTTATTGTTATTATTGATTATCCCAATCATGTTGTTCCAGCGTAGTGAAGCAAAAATGCGGGAGGCGGGCAGATGAATAAAACTTGGTCGCCCTTCAATATTACCTCAGTCGTTTTAGGCTTTGCGTTTCTTTACATCCCGATCCTATTGCTGATTATTTATTCATTTAATGCATCTCGTTTGGTGACGGTATGGGCAGGATTTTCAACTAAATGGTATGCCCGCGCCTTTGCCAATGAAGGTCTAATTGACGCTGCGTGGGTGACATTCCGAGTCGCTATCATTTCCGCTACCGTCGCAACCGTATTGGGAACATTAGCTGCCTTGGCATTAACCCGTTTCACTCGCTTTCGCGGGAGGTTTTTATTTTCAGGTATGATTTACGCGCCCTTGGTAATGCCAGAAGTTATCACGGGCCTATCACTCTTGTTGTTGTTTGTGGCTATCGGAATGGACCGTGGCATCACGACGGTAATATTAGCGCACATTACTTTTTGCATGTGCTTTGTTGCCGTTGTCGTGCAATCCCGATTAGCAACTTTTGATCGTTCACTGGAAGAAGCAGCGTTAGATTTAGGGGCAACACCGATGCGGGCCTTCCTGTCGGTAACGCTCCCAATAATTGCGCCTGCTGTTTTTGCGGGATGGATGTTGGCATTTACCCTGTCGCTGGATGACCTCGTCATTGCTCAGTTTAATTCAGGGCCAGGGGCGACCACCTTACCGATGAAGATTTATAGTCAAGTGCGTTTGGGGGTAACCCCCGAGATCAACGCCGTCTGCACCATACTGGTCGCGGTTGTAACCATCGGTGTTATTATCGCGTCTTTGAGTTTAAAGCGCCAAGAAGTGAAGCGTTTGCAAGCAGAGCAACTGGCGGCTCAATAATTCATTTATTGATTAGGCAAGGGGATTATGAGCGGTGCGCTGGTTGTCCCGCCGACAAAGAAAGACATCCTCTTATCTGGGTCTGGGTTGCCCCCGTCATCCTTTGCGTGAATTTGTCCACGTAGCGCTAGGCTACGCTGGGTAAGGTCTGATTGACCACCGATGGAAACAATTATTTCATCGCCCTGCATTTGCGTGCCACGTAAAAACGCCGTGCCATTGGCGATATAGAAATCTATTTTCAACTGCTCGTAATCTGTAGTGCCATCAATTAACCGCCGCACGGCCTGTTTATTTTCTCTAGCCGCCGCGAACAGCTTAGGTAAATCAATCCCGATGATAGAGCCATTGGCCCCCTGAATAGACCCTTCACCGTTTAAACGCTTGAGAAAGATATCATCACCTTTGCCGCTGGATTTTAACTTGAGGTTAGCATTTCCTTTGCCATTCAAGGTAATGGATGTATCCCCATACAGCTTTGCCAATTCGTCTAGATTGATTTTTTTAAGAGCCATATTTGTGGAAAATTGCCCCTCATTATTCTCCGTTTGCAGGGTGATTGATCCAGACAGTGTACCCCCTAATGTATCTGCATAACCGATATCAAAACTGGCTTTTTCCTCGCGAACAATCACAGCAGCGGCAAGGTTTTCGAATTCAATTGGAGCGCTTGTTGCTGTGTTTGCAGATAACCTTAAATCAAGGTTGAACCCCTTCAAGAAATCAAAGTTATTATTACCAGTCGCGGTTGAAATTTGAGTCAAACCAGGGAGAATAATCGTGTCAAAGGCGAGCGTACCTGTAAGGGCGGGGGTAGAATTATCGTCACGGGTGAGTTGGAGCCGCCCATTTCCAGTATGTTCGCCAACCCGTACCTCGGCTTCAGGGAGCTCTAAGGATGTGGTAGTCGCGATCAAACTTCCCTCAAGAGATGTTGCTCCTAATGAATTGGTAGCTGAAATTGGGAATCCAAACCATTCCGTCAGACGGCGCACAGACGGCGAGCTCGCTATGATATTACCTTTGGCAATTCCTGCCTTGGTATCGAGATTTCCTGAGTAGGTGAAGGAAAGGGGCTTGCTTGTCATATCAGCCTCAACGGCTGATGGCCCCCCCCGTAGTAACTCAAATGGAGAGCCCAAGGTTGCAACAAGCTCTATGTTTTCCCCTTGCCATACGGCAGATAAATCAATCGCCCCAGCGCTCGTTACATCAACCCAAGTCAGGGTTCCATTTATTCCGGTTAGTTCCTGAGTATTACGCTGTAATTCATTATTTATTTTGGCAATGCCATCAATGATTTTTATTTTCCCGAGGGATAACGGTTCAAGCGTTTCGTTTTGTTTCAGCTTTAGGCGCTTTGCGAGCGGGCCCCTGTTTATTTTCCAATTTGCCTCGCCGTTAGCGCTAACTTGTAAATTGAATCTCGGGCGCACCAACTCAAGCTCTGCCAGTTGCGCATCGCCCCAAAGAGCTGAAAGGATACCGAGCTTTGCCCGCAGGCTATCCATTTGAATAACAGGCCGGGAGCTTGGTGTTTCTTCCCCGATACTAACGTTGTCATAGGAGACGCTCAGATAAGGGCGTAAGGAAATAGAGCTGCCGCCATTCAAGGATACAGATCGCCCTGTAATTTCAGAGAGCTGCCGTTCAATCCGCTCTTTCACATAGGAGGTTGAGAGTAGGTTAGGAATCGCAATTGTTGCGATTATCAACAAGATGGCAAGCACAACACCAAATTTTATCAAACGGATCATATCCGATTACGCCCCAACTAGAAATTAGTATTTCCCCAAACACCAGCTTCACCGCATGTGAAGCGAATACCTTCTTAGAGATAACACTAGGGTTTGAACAGTCCTTTGAGAACCTCAATGTGGCGGAATTTCGATTTTTTGAACCAAAAGAGAGGCATTCGTTGAACAAACGCAGCAAAAATTTATTAACGCGGAAAAATAATTCAGGTTATTTTGGCAAAAAATATTGCCGCTCTTGCTTCTGCCGAAATTCAGGTGGTTCAAAAGGCTTTGAGCACGGCTTCAGAGTTTAAGTTTCGTGGTTAATATTTCACTACCAAAATATTTACCTTGCTCGCCAACAGGGCGAGATCGTTACAATTTGAACAAGTTTGGCAAGTACAGCTTAATAGATGGGGTGCAAAATGCTTATATCGGAAGAAAACTAGCTCTCATCAGCTAAACTCTTCCTCAGGAATTTGACTAGTATATCCAAACGGCCTGACAGCAAATTAACTACTTTATTGGCGCGAACAGAAATGTTCGCGCCATTTTTTTGTCCATCGTTATCTTTTCACATTGAGCCGAGATAGGAAGATTACTGGAATCAGGCCTATGAGAATAATTAGCAAAGCTGCAATTGCAGCTTCCTCTAATGCTGATTGTGATGCGCGGTCATAGATAAAAGTAGCAAGTGTTTCAAAATCAAATGGACGCAAGAGAAGCGTTGCTGAAAGTTCCTTCATCGTATCAACGAACACCAATAAGAACGCAGTTCCTAATGCCCGCCCCATAATTGGGCGGTGAACCTGCCATGCAGTTTGTAAAGGGCTGCGACCCAGAGCTCTTGCCGCCATGTCTATATGTGGCGATACTTTGGAAAAGCCAGTTTCGATCGTGCCATAGGCAATAGCAAGAAACCGTAAGGTGCAAGCATAGACCACAATGATGATCGACCCGCTAAACAATAAGCCCGTTGAAACGCCAAACTGCGTCCGCATTATTCCATCCAACCAATTGTCGAACCCTGCCAAAGACACGAGTAAACCAACAGCCAACACAGTTCCCGGTACGGCGTAGCCAAGGCTGGCAATGCGGCCAATAGTGCTGATGCTAGCCTGTTTGTTAATACGGCCATATTGGAGAACTCCATAGGCGATAAGTGTGGCAAGACTTGCTGTCAAAAAGGCGATCAGAATACTGTTTGTTGCTGCACTGTAGAGTGCAGGATCAAGCAATCCGTCGAGACGGCGCAGGGCATATGTCCCTAAAACGAACAATGGAATACCCAACCCTGCGATCAATGGGAGCAAGCAAGCTAAAATGCATAGTGTCTGTTTGAATGGATTAAGCTGTAATAAAGAGGGAGGCTTATCTCTTGTTGAAGAGGCGTAGCTGCGCTTTCTTCTCGCCACCCGTTCTATCCATATCAATGCTGCAACTAGTAGCAGTGTTAGCAAGGCAAGTTGTACCGCCCCAGCAAGGCTATCGCGATTCAACCAAGTTTCAAAAATAGCATAAGAGAGAGTTTTTACCCCCAAAATTTCGACAGCACCAATGTCATTCAAAGTTTCCATGAGGGCCAACGCAACCCCAGCGGCAAGGGCAGGGCGTGCCATTGGCAAACCGATTTCCCAAAACTGTCGCACTGGCCGAGCCCCCAACGAGCGAGCAACGTCTAGCACCGAAGCTCCCTGCATCGAAAATACTAAGCGGCAAGTTAGGTAGACGTAAGGATACAAGACAGCGCTAAATATTAAACCAGCACCGCCAAGCGATCGGATGTCAGGGAACCAATATTCACGCGCAGTTGAGAAGCCGCCAATAGTGCGCACCATCGTTTGTAATGGGCCAGAGAAGTCAAAAAACTCTACATGGGTATAGGCAGCAATATATGTTGGTACGGCAAGTGGTAGAACCAAAGCCCAGGCGAATACGCGTCGCCCAGGAAACTGACAAAGGGTTGTAAGCCAAGCAGTTCCAGCACCAACAAGCGTGGTCCCAAGAGTGACAAATGAAAGTAACACGAAAGTTTGCCACGCAGAATGAGGCAAGACATAGGCCAATAGGTGAGGCCATCCATCAAAGGACGCGTTTATCGCAATCCAAATCAAAGCAAGAAATGGAAGGGCGACAAGCCCCAACAATAAACCAAGGGGCACAGCAGCCTTCAAGCTGCTGGCCCCAGTATTTTTTGTGAAAGGGAAGAAGCTGCTAAGCATCGGGCCCGTTGTCAAAGCCAACCCGATCCACCATTTCGGAAGCTTCTTTTCTAAGCTTTGCAATATCTGCCAAAGCTAAATTGTCGGCCTTCAATTCGCCCCATGAAGAAACCAGCGGATCAGCCGCAATGTCTTCTTTTAGAGGGTACTCAAAGTTTGACTTAGCATAAATTTGCTGGGCGTTTTCACCTGCTAAATACTCCATCAGTTTGAGTGCCGCCTCCCGATGAGGCGCATTTTTAGCCATTACCATTCCGGAAAGATTGACATGCGTTCCGCGATCAAGAGCATTTGGGAACAAGAGTTTTACAGATTTTGCCCATTCTTTTTGTTCAGGCTCTTTTTCGTTCGTCTGCATTTTTCCCATGTAATAGGTGTTGCCTAAGGCAACATCGCATTCGCCAGAATAAATTGCTTTTACCTGTGCGCGGTCGTTGCCGGTTGGCTTTCGCGCTAGATTATTTTTTAAACTGGTCATCCATGCTTCAGCTTTTTCTTTGCCGTGGTGGGCAATCATGGAAGCAAATAGACCAATAGAATAAGCATGTTGACCTGAGCGGGAACAAACGCGACCTTTCCATTTTGGATCGGCTAGTTCTTCGTAGGTAATATTTTCTTGGCTTACCCGTTTACGGGAAGCATAAACAATCCGCGCGCGCATAGTGAGGCCAAACCAATTGCCTTTTGGATCGCGAAATTGCGAAGGAATATTTTTGGCAATAGAACCGCTCTCGACAGCTTGGGTGATACCCAGCGATGATGCAGCATCAAGGCGGCCAATGTCGGTCGTAAGTAAAATATCAGCTGGTGAGTTTTTACCTTCAGAAGCAATGCGTTGATCAAGCCCTTTTTTGGCAAATAGAACTTTTGTTTTAATTCCAGTTTGCGCAGTAAAGCTATCAAGCAAAGGCTTGATGAGTTTCAACTGACGGTAGGAATAGATGTTGACGGTATCCGCCGCCATGAGGGGGGTGAGGGCTGTGCCCATTGCAAGAGTGCAAATAGCAACAGATAAAGTTGCCCGTTTTAGGGGAGTGGTCATTGTATTTTCCTTCAGCAATCGAGGTTCAAGGCCCCGATGAGTGGATTATGTACCATAGGATTATGGTTCCCGTGAGTTAGGCTGTTGGGGAACCAAGGTCAAGTATTTTTCGCTGATAAAACAATACCTTAGAAATATTCTAATTATAAACTAGGGTGCGCATTTTACCTGCAACCTAAGTTAATAAGCAACATCAATACCTTGCACTTTATCTATCAGCCAGCACCCGCTGGGAAGGAAAGTGGATTTCCACCAAAGTGCCCTCTTCTGGTTTGCTCTCTATGTGAAATTGCGCCCGGTTTGCTTCTACCATGGCCTTTGTGAGAGGCAGGCCAAGGCCAGTACCTTGAGTCCCTGTTTCCGAAGTAGAGCCAATTTGCTGGAATGGTTTTAATGCCTTTGCCAACTCTAAGGAACTCATGCCAATTCCTGTATCGCGAACCCGCAGGACAACCTCGCCACTTTCCTCATAAACGGTAGAGACAATTACTTGTCCACCAGAGTTGGTGTATTTAATGCTGTTGGAGACGAGATTTAGAACTATCTGCCGTAGGCTACGCGGGTCTGCTACGATTTTTGGCACAGCCGAGGAAAGGCTGGTGCGGATGATAACCCGCTGCTTATTTGCATCAGGCTGATTAAGCGCAACGGTTTCGGCAATGATTGCATTGATATCGCAGGAATCGAATTCCAAATCCATTTTTCCAGCTTCGATCTTAGAAATGTCGAGAAGGTCGTTGATGAGTTCTAGGACGTGATTCCCTGAGCGGTGGATATCGCGTAAATACCCCCTGTATTTATCGTTTTCTATTTTTCCAAAGCGCTCTTCGATCATTATATCGGAAAAGCCGATTATCGCATTTAGAGGCGTGCGTATTTCGTGGCTAACTTTCGTTAAAAACTCCGTTTTTTGCTGGCTGGCTATTTCGGCTTGTGATTTAGCTGTGACCAACTCTTCTTCTGTTTTTTTCCATTGGGTAATGTCCCGCACGACGGCGCAGCAGGCATCAGTTTTTCCCAATTTACCAATCGTCATAAACAGCGGGACAAGGCCACCCTTTGCAGTTCGGCCAATCACTTCTCGCCCATCATTTAAAAGACTGGCAACACCAGTACCCGTAACATTCGAAACATAATCCAAAGCTGAACGGTGGCTTTCAACAGCTAGTAATTTAGTGAAATTTCGATCCACAATTTGTTCTGGCTTAATGTCAAACAAGGCCTCGGCAGAACGGTTTATTGCTCTCACAATACCTTCATCGGACAAGATAATAATACCATCGGTGGCCGTATCCAAAATACTACGCAAATCTTCAGCCCCCAATCCACCAAAGGCTTCGAACTGTTGGCTGGGGGAGTATGTTGTTGAGGGCGCAGCGTCAGGAGCAATGGACGGGCTCACGCTAAGGCGCTCGCTTTTTGGTTTCTCAACTATAGTTTGATTAACGGAAGCGCCCTTGAAATAATCTTGGTCGTTTTGTCCAGCACGAAGGGTAAGCAACATAGCGCGGTCGTCGTCCCATGGAACTCTTTGCAGGTGGGCTTGAACATCTAAGTTTGTGCCGTCGCTGTGGAATAATTGCGCAGGGGATTCAGTATCTAATATTTTGGAAGAGCCAAACAAAGCATCAACTCCACCAGCATCGGCTAATAATTGTAGGCTCCGATAACCAGTTAGATTGAAAAACCCATCATTACCAAACAGCAATTCATTATCGCGGTAAACCAACACTGGAATAGGCAGGCGAGCCAAAATCGAAGTGTCGACATCATGCTTTGGGATTCGAATATTCTGAGGGCTATCCAGTTTTACTTCTGTTTTGTCTTTAGCAACGCTCGGGCTTGTCGCTTCAGCAGTTTTATTGCCAAAGTGCGTTCGTTTGTTCAGATCTTCAGCGATCTCTTCAAAAGTTTCTTGGTCATGGGAAGAGAGCGCTCGTTTGGAACTTGAACTACGTCGTCTATCTAAATCGACCACCGTATTATCATTTCCACCCTTCTCATGAGGTGGCGTAGTGCGGGCTTCTTCCCGTTCCGTTTGTTGCTCAGACGTTTCCTCAAGAGGCTTTGTTCCCGTCAAGAAACCGATTCTGTTTTTAGTCTCGAGTTCTGATAGAGAGTTGCCAAGCGTTAAACCAGTTTCATTAGGGTCGACAACGGCATCACCAATTCGCACAATACCAAAGCCATTAAAGCCCTCAAAATCGCGGGTGCGACCGTATGAAGGTAGGCCGGCAAGGTCGATGGGAACGCGTAAATCAGTACCTTCAATTGGCCACAGCACAGTCTTTCCTGACCATGTGTCCCGAGTTTGCAGCAGCTTGCTGATTTCTGTGCCATTTTCCAAACCAAATTGTTTGCTCACTTCATCCCAAGTCTTGTGCTTTATATCTGCAGCAAGTGGGCCAACAGCTTGGGCAAATTCGCTGGAGACAACTCGGAATTCATGGTCGGTATCCATTTCCCAAACAAAGCGAATTGGTGTTGAGCCTGCTTGGAAGCGGAAGTCATCATTGCCTTTGGAATGGGCCTGTACCAAATGTTCTGATTCTTCAGGGCTTAACTCTTCATCATCAAGTTGCAGTGCTTTTTCTACATCTTCTAAGTCCTGATCCGAAATGCGCCGCGTGGTAGATGTGTGTTCAATATCTTGAACCAAGACACTTGGTTTTGGTTTGCGTTTTTCACTCTCAAATTTGGTGTCTTCAATTGTCACCTTAGGAGTTGGTAAAGCTTTATTGTCTGCGGGAACGACATCCGTATCCTCGTCATCAAACTCATCATTATCATTATCTTGAGCTTGAGATTTGTAATACCAACGGCTGGAATCTTTTTCAGTGTCTTTGCGCCGATTAGTAAATGAACCAACCGAAGAAGCTTCTTCTTTGCCCTCTTTAACAACAGCCGCTTCATCTGACCCAGCAGTATTGGTGACAGCCGCAATGACAGCATCACTTGCTGCTAGTGCTTCGCGACCTTCCTCAGCGTATTCATCAGCATCTGCCACGATCAGTAAGTGCAGGGCTGGATTATCGCTAAGGCGGGCAATTCCAGTAGGAAGTTTCCCGTTCTGTGTTTCGATCAGGCGTTTAATCAGCCGGTCATCTTCTGTGTCTACTTCATGGGCTAAAGCCGATAGCTCTTTTGTTGTGACTTGAAGCGCATTGAAGTGTTCTGATGCGGCGATTAGATTTCCACTTTGATCAAGGATCGCAGAAGCATGACCGTAGCCATCAAGGCTATCAACAGCCGCACGCGCCATATCTTGTTCGTTATGGCGTCGTCCGTGCAGTTTTTCTGTTAGTAACAGCACCGCTTTTTCGCCTTGGGGTAATTTTATCGTACGAACGGTGAAACCGATTAGCTGAGATTGAAATCCTTTACTGACCCGCATCATGGCGCTTGCTTCATCGTTTGATGAAAGCTTTCCAACGGCGGTTGTAATTTGGCGCATCATTGCGGGATTGGGTGTAGTTGAACCCTCTAATACTGGGCGCACAGTATCTGCACCAACAAGATTGGCTCCTTCACCATTTACCCAGAGAATTTGCTCAAGTTGACGATCAAACAGAACGGCTGCGTTTGCCGCGATTACGTGAGTCCGAATCTCTGCAAGAACTGTTAAATCCAAATAGGGATAGTTCACCTGCGTCATAACCAAGATACTCACTGTTACTCATGTTCGATTGAGGAGTAGGGCCGTTGAATGTTTCCATTGATCCACCCATGGACAATTATTATTGGAAGCAAGCACCACTCTTCTTTACTTAACAAAGTGTAAATACAGTTTTTTGGCGCTAGAATCCACAGTTTTAGCGGTTTTCGGGTATATTTCGAAGGGCACGGTTAACCGCCATTATTGTAGATGGTGTATTTTTTCCCAATTACCAGCATCAACAGGCTTGCCCCGCCTGTTTTTTGGTTTTAAGACACGCAGGTTCTTGAATGGTGCTTTGCCATTCTGGAATTGATAAATGTGCGGCTGTAGCTCAGTTGGTAGAGCGCTGGAGTGTGGATCCAGAGGTCGATGGTTCAAACCCTTCCAGCCGTACCATTTTCATTCAACCTATTCAGCTAGCCCCTTTTGGGCGCGAATGAGCGATTGCATAAAGCTGTGATCATCCACTTGCATAGTGTCGATCCCTGAACGTATTCCAAGTCGTACGAATCCATTGTTAAGCTGGATTGGGGTTTCACCAACAAGAGCTGTTAACCGATCCATGAATTGCAGTGCACCGGTTAAATTTGTCTCAGGCAGTATCATAGCAATTTCGTTTTCATTTATACGCCCCGCCATATCTATTCCTGACCGGCAAGCTGTTTCGCATATCTGGGCAAGGCCAGTAATTGCTTTATCCAACGAAGGCACGCCATGGGCTTGGGCTATTTTTTCTAGCCCTTGTAAGGAGATGACAGCCAAGGAGAGGGTATGGCCGTAACGTTTGCTCCGTTGAAATTCTGCCGCGCCCTGTTCAAGGAAATACACGCGTTTTGAGAGACCCGAAATTTTATCGTAGCGGGCCGTTCGTTCTAATTTCTTTATGGATCGGTGCAGGCTTTTTACCTTACTCTCAAGATCACGGCGTGATGTCTCAAGCCCGTTTGCGTGGTCAATCAATTTCACTGCACGGTTTTCTAGATAGCTCGCCCGTTTCGCTAGCGGTGTAACATTGTTGATACAACCGACGATTTGGATTTTTTGATCTGTTGATTTTGAGGATAGTCTCCTCGGCATCAAAGCAATTCGTAATTGTTGCTCACTGTTGCGCGCCTTATATGTAATTTCAACATCTTGCCGTGTCAGCAATATTTGTGCCTGTGAAATTGCATCGTATAGTGCGGCGTAATAGAATTGCGGGAATAACTTACCTATAGACTGATCAAGAATATCTACCGCATCCTTCTTAACCAGATCGCGGAGGGTTTCATTGACGTATTGAACGGTAAATTCAGCCGCCGCAGTATTTTGTATTAGCGGGGCCTCAATAATGAATACGCCATCGCTGAGTATATCCAAAATGGCTTTTTCCTGGCCAAACAATAGAGGTTGTGACAGGGCCGCAGGCGGTTGTTTCAACTGATTGGCTTGAAAGTCGTGCATTAAGTGCGATCCTATGTGTGCCCGTTTATGTGGATAGATTCCACCCGGAACGACAATGGTATCGCAGATTTTTCTAAATTTGAGCTTGTCGGAAAAGCTAAATTTTGAAGGAAATTAGAACAAATCGCCTTGATTTGTTAGGGGCGTTTTCGGCTTAATCTTTTGGGTTTTCTTTTTTGGAGTAGGTTTCCCTCCACCTTCTTCAACGATGGCGTTCAAGTGGCCATCTGTAAATTGTATCTCAAGGCGATCGCCAATTGTAGCGTTAGCTGCACATTGAATCAGATTGCCATTTGCATCTTTAACAATGGCGTAACCACGGGCAAGGACGTTCGTATAGGAAAGTGTATCGAGCAACCGTTGAGACTTAGCTATCCTTTCACCTGCATTGGAAATCCGCTCAAGAATACGTGTGTCCAACTGGCGACCAAAGCCATCGAGACTTTTTTGTCCACGAACCAATTGTTCCTGTAAGGGGGCAACTCTTATTTGGCGACCAAGGGCTGCGAAATTTTCGCGGGCACGCCCCAGCCGCCGCACTAATATATCATGGGAGAGCTTGCCGCTGGAGAAGGTGAACCGTTGCCCCGCTTTTTGTACTTGAGTTCCTAGCGCGCGACCCAAGCGGCCCGAAGCTTCATCAAATTGACGGCGCGGCATGGCGAGCAACATGTCAGGCGTTTTTAGGCCCCGCGCTGCGGAACGTAAATTGCTTACGTGCATTTCGTTCAAGCGCCTCACGCTGCTTCGTAACCGTGCGCCAAGATCGGCAACAAGTGCTTCTAGATCGGCTTTTACAGGGACAGCTTTTTCCGCCGCCGCCGTTGGTGTTGGTGCACGCCAATCGGCGGCATGGTCAATCAGTGTCCAGTCTGTCTCATGGCCAACCGCCGCGATAACTGGGATCATTGAATCGGCGGTTGCGCGCACAACGACCTCGTCGTTAAATCCCCAAAGGTCTTCGAGGGAACCACCGCCACGGGCAACAATGATCACATCTGGGCGCGGGGTAGGGCCATCCAAAGGTAAATTGTTGAGTTGGTAAATACCGTTCGCAACTTCTCGTCCTGTTGTTTCCCCCTGAACCCGCGCCGGCCAGACAATCACATGAACTGGAAATCGATCGTTGATGCGATGCAATATGTCTCGAATAACCGCACCCGTTGGCGATGTAACAACGCCGATAACGCGGGGCATATAGGGCAGGAGTTGCTTGCGTCCCTCTTCAAATAATCCCTCAGCCGTCAGTTTTTTACGTCGCTCTTCAAGCAGAGCCATTAGAGCACCAGCCCCTGCGGGCTCTAAATTATCAATGACAATCTGGTATTTTGAGGAGCCGGGGTAAGTGGTCAATTTTCCAGAGGCGATAACCTCTAGCCCTTCCTCGGGCATGTGCTTCAGCTTCGCCGCTTGCCCCTTCCAAATCACGGCTTCAAGTCGCGCCCTGTCGTCTTTCAATGAGAAGTAGCAATGGCCAGAGGAGTGCGGCCCGCGAAATCCAGAGACTTCACCGCGCACCCGCACGTGGCCAAAGGTGTCTTCAACTGTCCGCTTTAGATTAGCGGACAGTTCAGTAACAGTAACCTCAAGGGCATTGGATTTTGATTCTTTAGCCATGAGATATTCTAGCACACAGCATTAAAGAACGCGCCTCTAGTTCCCTAGAAATTCATCAAACACGCTACCGGTTTGTTTGCGATATTCATTGCTGGTGTTTCCACCTGGCTCAAGCATATCGCCAAAGATTTCTCCAAGGCCACCACCACGTCGCTGTTGTGGTGCGCGGCGTTGCTGTTGTGGTCGGCGTTGGCGCGGCATTTGCGCCCGTGGGTCTTGCCGTTGGCGTTGGCCACCACCCAACATTTCTTCGAGCAAACCACCAAGACCACCTTGGTTTTGGCGGCGCTGGGTGCGCTGTGATGGAGCACGGGAACGCGGCATTGGTGTTTGTTGTTGCTGTTTGCGTCCGCCGCCCAAAACTTGCCCAAGCAGGTCCTCAAGAGAACCTGGCATTTGCCCGCCTTGTCTACGCCGTGGGGCAGGGGCGCGGCGTTGTGGTTGTGCGCCACCGCCCAACATGCCGCCTGCAAGACCTTCAATAATTTTACCAAGCAAGCCGCCTCCAACAGCGCCGCCCAATGCGCCACCAAGACCACCGCCGCCACCGCGACGCGAACCACCCGTTGCGCCTTTAAATAGGGAGCCCATTACCATTGATGCCAATACAGGAAGCAGGCTTTTGAAAATCGATGATCCAATACCAGTCATTGCGGATGCTTGATTTGCAACTGCGCGGCTTACTTCTTGGTTGCCAAATAAGTGGCCCAAAATTGCGTTACCATCGGCAATGCCTTCAGCACTAACGGCAGCAAGTGGGTTTTGCACATAGACCTGATGGCGACCAGATGAGAGAGCTTGGATTAGCCCTGCAGCACCTTGCGCTGTTTGAGTTTGACGTTTTAGCCCTTCGGAAAAAGCCGGAATAACAGCGGCCATGGCTTCCAAAGTTTGCTCTTCACTCAGCCCAAACTTTGCACTTATTTCGTTGACGTTTCTTTGGGTTACTAACAGTTTGGTCAAGTTCATTTTTTGAGCCTTTGATTTCGTGTTTCTGCCGTAGCATTGCAAATGTAGGTTCACCATTCAAGCATTCAATAGAGGAATGGTATTATCGGTATGAGCAGGCGCACGAAGCACTTGTTATTTGCACTTATTTGTTTGCACTCACGGTAGGCTTGCTGCGCAATCCACCTGCGTGGGCGCGACGCACTAGCGCCGGCTCGCTCTTCGCTCGCTTGAAGCTCCTCGCAAAGTTTTGTGTGTTACTCTCAAGGAGCGAAAAGCGACCGCGAACCGTTTCGCGCGCCCGCGCAGCGCAGGGCGAAGCCCGACAGCGTGAGCGCAACACCCACATATGCTAAAGTCCTCCTCGTAGTTCCCTACTAGAGTAAACATCAGTTTAGTCCCCATATTGCGAGGGACGGCGGAGCTTATTGGCATCGCCAATAAAGCTTTTAATAAAATGACGGCTATCCAATTAGCTCCGCCTCGGCATTACTTATCGCTCCATATACCGCTTGCGCATCACTGACTGACTAGCTCTCTTTTACAAGAACTCACAAACGCGGCCCAGCCGAAGTGGTATTCCAACACACGCACTTGGTCCTTTAGGGCGTCTGCTATGAATTGCTGACCCAAGCAAAACATACCAGATCCGAACCCAATGAAATGAATGGCGGTGTACACCCACGTCCCCGTTTCATAAGGTGGACGTATTATGCGGGAGGTGCTTGGCGCGGGGATAAGTTTTTTTAGAATGATTGAATAAACCACAGTTGTCATCCTCGTGAACAGCGGGGATCCATCTATCAGCAAATACCGAACCGCAACTTATCCTCGTAATTCGCACAACCATCCCACAATCAATACCGAACCAGCAGAAAAATAGATCCCCGCTGTTCGCGAGGATGACAAGGGGTGAGTTTGGAAATACTAGCTGTGTCAGAGCGTGAATGGCGGCTATGCGGACAAAGTGACCGTCCAGACATTTCGTTTGAAGGTCTGGTTTGCGGTAGATTGCATTTTTGTGCCGTGTTTATGGATTTCTGTTCGATGGCCGCAAAAGACCCATCAATGGCGTTGCCATCATACCGCACGCATCGTCTTTATCGCCTTCACGCGTGATCCATTGTTTAATCTCTTCTTCTGACCTTTCACCCGCGGGGACTACATCTCCCATCCAACCACAGTCGTCACAGGCTGGGCGCTCTAAGATCACTTCTGGATTGTCAGGGTCCAAACCCTCAACAGGACTCAGGTTACCTGACTCACAATCGGGGCATTGGTCGGGCACTCCTCTAAGTTGCCGCATTACGATGCTCGTTGCCATACCAAGTGCGTACGAGACTGTGGTAGTAGCAACCTCTGCGTCAATCCACGTCCCTGATTGTGAATGGGTCAACCAATTAACGTAAGACCAAGCCTCTTTCAGGGCCACCTTGAGAATTCGTCTTCGTTCTTTGTTTGCGGGGCTAGGCAGTATCTCGTCACCGATCAGGTCAACCCAATCGATGAAGTTTGATCGTTGTAGGTCATTGTCCGGCCACTCTAAGGCATCTTGCGTCGCGTGGATGAAGGCCAACAAATTCTCACGAGACCTAACACCGATTGCTCTATATGCGCCCGCGTCATTGGCTTGTGAAAGAGCGCTATCACAGTCTGAAATTGCCTGTAGGACGTCGCCAAAAAGGCGAACTCTGGTGATATCTATCCCGTGTTTCTCACTTCGCGGAATACGAAGACAAAGTCCCACGTGAAACGTCAGTGCCAAATCCATATTGGGAAACTGTTCTTGTGAATAGAGATTTGTTGGATTGGTGATAATCCACCACCTGCCATCGCTGGCGTGGAGGTCCCAAATATTATGGGTGTGTCCAATCACAGACTCAGCGTAGACCTTCTGGGCGAATGTGACAGAGGCGTCTTTCGATTGTGACAGATAGTAGTCGGTTACAGCCTCTTTCTCTTCTTCGGTAAATTCCAGCATTTATGGTCCCAGCACGGTTGAAGAAGATTGAAGACTACTCTTTTCTAGAGTTGGGGTCACCTGATAATGACAAAAGCCGACATTGAACCATCGCAAAACACTGCCACTATGGGCTCCAAGCAGTCATTCAATTTGAACCGCACTCCATCAATAAGCATATTCTTCAAAGATGTGGTTGATGTCGCCGTCCCAGTTGCTGCCGTATTGTTTGAGCAACCGCTCCGCTTGCGTTTCGCCTAAGGTAACAACTTCATCCAGTGGTGCGAGGAAGTGGTTCTCGTCGATGCCTGTGTCGTTCTTTGCGCCGCGCGCAGTCAGCCCCTTATGGGATATGCTTACCATTTCACGGGCGAGATCGAGCACCTTGCGCTTGCCAGCTGGTGCATTAAGCGCCTCGCGGGGAACGGCATCGCGCATGGTGCGCACATCTTCGAAACTCAATTCATCGGCAAGGGTTTTAGCATCCGCCAAAGCTCCCTCATCATAAAGCAAGCCAACCCAAAGCGCGGGGAGGGCGCAGATGCGCCGCCACGGGCCACCATCGGCTCCGCGCATTTCAAGTATTTTCTTCAGCCGTACGTCGGGGAACAAAGTGCCAATGTGGTTGGTCCAATCCCCCTCATTGGCCACATGGCCTTTCAACTTGCCATCGAGAAATTCTTGGAAAGTGATGTGGGTGCAATCAATATATTCCCCAGCACGCAGGATGAAATACATCGGGCAAGAAAGCGCCCAATCTGTGTAGCTTTCAAAACCGAAACTGTCGGAGAGCATGAATTCGTGCAGCCCAGCCCGTTGGTTGTCGGTATCGCGCCAAATTTCAGACCGCCACGAAAGCAACCCGTTGGGCTTGCCATTTGTAAAGGGAGAGTTGGCGAACATGGCGGAGACAACCGCTTGCAGTTTTGTTGAAACCTGCATTTTCGTGCGCATGTCTTGTTCGGAAGAAAAGTCGAGGTTCACTTGGATGGTGCAAGTGCGGTGCATCATGTCTAACCCATGGCTACCTACCTTTGGCATATAAGCGCGCATAATATCGTAGCGCGATTTTGGCATTTTAGGTGTTTCTTCATAGGTCCATTTAGGGCTTCCACCGAGGCCAAGAAATTCCATGCCCATATCATCAGCAACGGCTTGTACTTGTCGTAGGTGCTTATTGGATTCGCGGCAGGTATCGTGAATAGTTTTTAGCGGCGCTCCTGAAAGTTCAAATTGCCCACCCGGTTCTAACGATATAGCCCCCATGCCATCAGATGCCACCAGCCCGATAATATTACCGGCGTCGACAATCGGGTCCCATCCGGTCCTCTTTTGCATTCCTTCAAGCAATGCCTTGATGCCACGACCGCCCTCGTAGGGAACGGGAGAGAAGCATTCTTTGTAGAACCCAAATTTTTCGTGTTCCGTGCCAATCAACCATTTGTCTTTTGGTTTGCAACCATCGGAAAAGGCGCTGACTAATTGGTCGCGGTTTTCAATCGGGGTTTCATCTACGGTATCGCGGGCCATGCAATAAATTCCAATTTCAAAGAACACAGCGGTAACCGCGAAATGTTCATATTAGCAAGAGACAAACTATGTAATCACGCAGGTGTGTTTTGCAATGGGTTATTTCAATTTTGCCAATCGCCAAGCTTGGCTTGAATAATTGCCAGTGCCGCCACCGCCGCCGTGTCCGCCCGTAAGACACGTGGCCCTAACGGAATTGCTGTTACATTGGGCAGGGCGTGGAGTGCTTCTCGCTCTTGCTCACTAAACCCACCTTCGGGGCCAATAAGAAGCGCGAGTGGGCTTGGCTTTAGACTTTCGAGCGCGGCTAGCGGGTTTTGGCCTTTGTCTCCCTCATCACAAAAGATAACCTGACGCTCCCCATTCATGTTTGCTATTGCATCCAATAAATTGAGCGGCTTGTTTATTTGAGGCAAGGAAAGAATGCCACACTGGGCCGCCGCCTCGATGGCGTGGGTCTCCATACGCTCGTGATTTATTTTTCTGAGCTGGGTGAACTCAGTTAGCACTGGTTGCAAAACCCCAACCCCCATTTCCACAGCCTTTTGCACCATATATTCAAGCCGTGCCTGTTTCAGCGGGGCAAACAAGTAGTGCAAATCATAGGGTGGCGTTTGCGGGCGTAACTGTTCGGTTAAAACAAGAACGGCTTTCTTACGCCCTTCTGGGGAAATGTTAGCGCGCCATTCTCCATCTTGTCCGTTGAACAGCAACACATGATCTCCCACTTTTAACCGCAGTACATTGAGCAGATAATTGGCCTGGGCGCGATCAAGTTCAACCTGCTCTCCAACTTTTAGGTGGTGGGTAATGTACATTCTATGGCTGGTGAAATCATATCTGGGCATTGGGGTAATTTGCTTAAATTTTTACAAGAATGAAAGCCAAAACTTCAAAAAACTAAGTTCTCCAATGTCAAAGCCTTGGTTGCAAAGGGTTGTGTTGAAACTAGGGAAAATTTTATGAAAACCATTTTCAAATTTCACGGAATATTTCGACTAGGGCATTTGGAATCCGTTTAACACGCCCGTCATAACCGCATGACAAATAGAACTGAGTTGATAGTTTCCCAAAATAATTATTAGGCAGGAGCTGGACAAAATGAAATTTCTCGCACGAATGAAACGGTTTTTAGAAAAGAATCAAAGCGCGTCTCTCGAACATCAAGATGCGATGTATGAGGCGATGGTCAAATTTAACGATGCCATGGAAAATGGCGACCGAGGTGCCATGCGTGAAGCCCGCCAAGAAGCTCGTGAAGCCCGTAATGAAATGCGTGAAGAACGGTCTGATTTTTTCGAGGGCCTAAGAGAAGCACGTTCTGCTGCTCGTGAAGTTCTTAACGAAGCCCGTGATGATGTCCGCGAAGCCCGCCACGCATTACGTGAAGCCCGTGGCGAAGGCCGCGAAGCTGTTCGTGAAGCCCGCGAAGCATTGAAAGATGCCCGTGAAGCCCGCGACCAAGCCCGCGATGATTTCCGCGAAGCTCGCCAAGACATGCGCGATGCCCGTGAGGATTGGAGAAATGGTGATGCGCAGGTTGAAGAAGAAGCCCCGGTAGAACCAGAAGTCGTTGACGAAGGCACAATCGAATTTGAAGCCGCTCCAGAGGTTATTGAGTTCGAGGAGCCACAGGTTGATGTTGTGCCAGTTAAACCGGCCCCAGAAGATCAGGTGGTGAATTTGGAAGAGATTGACCCAGCACTTCTTGAACAAGTTGCCAACGACACCATTATGGATGCGCCAACTACAGGCTCAGACATCCTAGATTTTGGCTAAACGTTTCTTTAAATGACGTTTGTTATAATCAGCCCTGCTTCAATATAAAATTGAGGCGGGGTTATTATTGATTGTCGTTATGATTTTGACCAATATTTTTTCCGCGCTTTGACGGTTAGAAAATGGTGATCAACCCCCTCCAGAACAACCGCTGTTAGTTCCCCGCCATAACAACAACTCGTATCAACGTTGATGCGAACTTTGCGTACGTCCGGTTTTGAACGTCTTGTGTGGCCGTGAATGATGACCTTATCGAGTGGCCTATCCCACGAAAGAAATGGTTCGCGTATCCAAATCAAATCCTGTTCTTTTTGTTCATCCAACGCCACCTGCGGATGCACCCCCGCATGACAAATGAAATAGTCGCCAATGGTTATGGAGCGCGGAAGTTTCTTGAGGAACTTTACATGAGATTTTGGAATGCGTTTTTTTGCTTTTTTAGCAAATGATATTGCGGCCTTCTTGTTAATTGGATTGTCGGAAATACGTTTTAATTTTTTCGTGCTAACTCCATAGGAGAGCATTGTCTCAGCGCCCCCGAAACGGAAATAGCTGTCAAATTTATCAAGCGGCATTTCCTTGCGTGCCAGTAGTAATTTCTCGTCATGATTACCGAACAGGCAGGTGACATGCTTGTTTTTACGAATAAGTTTTTTTAGATATTTCACCACGCCTTTTGAATCCGGCCCCCGATCAACAAAATCACCGACAAATACAATACGGTGATGCTTGATTGGCCGCGTTTTCAAATCGCGCTTTATCAACTTCAACATGTCCTTCATTTCATCAAGACAACCATGCACATCGCCAATCGCATAGATACGCATTTTCTTGCCCGCATGGGCCGTGCCAACTTTAACGCTCATTTATTCGTCCATGTAGCATAATATTTGAAGTGGTTTATCAATTGAGCAGTCATTTAATCAACCATAATAAGCTGGGAAGAGGAGGTAATAGACTTTGACTGCAAGAACTTATTTAAGATGTTGAGGCATTCCTTTTTCGTGCAAATCCTATGGAAGCCTTCACGTTCCACAACGTGCAAGAAATTGGTAAATCCTTTGGAAACATCGACAGCATTGGCAGTCGGTGTTTTGTAGTCTTGATCGCCACTAAACAGTAATGTTGGAACGCCTGATTTCACGGGTGATCTGAATTGGTTGTCCAACGGAGTTACGTTGAGTTCTGAACAGATTGATGGAAATGGAAAATTCAATGCGTTTCCCAAGAGGGATGTTTTCTGTTGAGAAGTGATAAGTGCCATACGACTTTCGCTAGAATACGAGGCGCAATCAGTAACGTAATATTTAAGGCGAAGTTTTCTTAACTGTCGTCGTCTGTGAACATATTTATAGAGACGGTTGTAGTCACTCTTAGCCAACTGCCTGTGTAAATTATCGATTTTCCGATTGCTTCCAAAAAACCCTTTTACGAACATCTTTAGTTCAAATTGAGAGATGCTTAATTTGCTGGTTGAACCAGCATCGCTTCTCACGATAACGAGTTGATTTTTTTTGAATTTCTTAAGTGTTGATTTTAGTAAATCATAAATGGGTGGCTGCGAATTTTTTACACGCATTAAATCTATTTTTTTCACGGCTGCATCAAATTGAAGTGGTAATTTGAAACTATGATCGGGGCCTTCTACAAGCGCTAAAATTGCGCGATCAACATGTTGGCCGAATGACCTAATATATGAAAGCGCGATGTGCGATCCGTAGCTGATACCAAAAACTCTGATTTTTGGGGCTCCAATATGTGTTCTTAGATGTTCGAAATCTGCAGCGGAAAGGATGGTGTCCACTGACTGCACGTACGTTGCATAGTCATGGATCATTCGCCTGCATTTTTCTGCAAGTGCCTTGGCGCGTGCCTGATACTCTTTCTCCGAGCCGTTCACGATCGCTGGTAATTCATCTTCTGGCTTACATACCCTCTGGTCGGGCTGCGATCCGCCTGTTCCTCTTTGGTCCATAAAGTAGATGGGGCCATGGTGGCTCAGCATTCGGAAAATTTTGTTTAGACGCCCACGGCTTTGGTAATTTTTGACGATTCTGATGGCAGATTGTCCGGGACCTCCAGAGAAGTAAAAAGTAGGTATGCCACCCTTGGCCCCTCGGCGTTGGATTCTTGCATATTGTATAGTGAGTTGCTCTCCAGATGGTTTGGAGCTTAGCAATGGAACTTCAAATTCCTCGAATGAAACGATAAAGTCCCCAGCATCTCCTGCGTTCACGACGCTAGTAGCGAACATGTTGAATAGCACGACGAGTGTGGCACTAAAGAATTTGCATAAAGAACTCATTTATTCGTCCACCACGATCACATGCAACGAGCGCGGGCCGTGGGCGCCGAGGAGGATGGTTTGTTCTATGTCGCCAGAGCGGGAGGGGCCAGTGACCATGTTGACGGTACGGGGCATTTTTCCTTTTCCGTGGGTTTCGCGAATGCTCTGGAAGGCCGTTTCATAATCGCCTTCAATGTCTTTTGCGCGTACAACAATAATATGGTTTTCTGGCAGAAAATTTAGCGTGGTTGGGTTGGCTTCCCCTGAGGTTAGAAAGAGTGTTCCGGTTTCCGATACGCCGCTTTCCGCGTGGCTCAATCCAACAGGATCGTCACCATCACTCGGCCCAAAATCGCGGGTGAGGTTCGGTGTCGTTGACCAATCAGCTTGGGCAAGCCGTTCGTCACTACCCATACGCACAGCTTGCGGCAGGTTTCGTGAACGCAGGTATTCCGCCACAGCCTTGGGTAGAGCATTGTAGTTATTAACCCGCTTCACGGTGGTTTGTACGGCCTCTGCCATCTCGCAAAACAAATCAACCTGCTTACTTTTTTTCAATTGGCCGCGTTTTGGAACCACCCCTTTGGGAGCCGTTTGCAAACGGTTAGCAACTGCGGCCCGGCGTTTTACATCGTTTTCGTTTCCCGCAACTTGGGCGCGAATTTTATTGAGAATTGCATCACGAGCACTCATTCTACGCGCCCTCCTTTTGCGGCCCATTGGGACTGAAAAGTTTTACCCTCAGGGGCGGGGAGATCTCGGTATTTTGTCCATCCACTCGCCAGCGGCAGGGAGGATAACCGACCTTTCTTTTTGCCCAAAATTGAAAGTACCTTCATGGCGATACCCGCTCCAAAATTATAAAGCCTTGGCCGCTTTGCAAACCATGCCCAAGCCTTCAACCCCCATCGTTGGGTCGCGGGGTTTAGGCCACGTTCAAACTCTCGTTCCCGCCAATGGCGCATCATTTTTGGCAAGGGTATTCGCATCGGGCAAACTGCTTCGCACCGCCCACAAAAGGTCGAGGCGTTTGGCAGGTTCCCGCCTTTTTCCACGCCTTGAAGTGAAGGGGTAAGCACTGCCCCCATTGGCCCAGGATAAACCCAGCCATAGGCGTGCCCACCAACGGCGTGATAGACGGGGCAATGGTTCATACACGCCCCGCAGCGGATGCAGCGCAGCATTTCTTGGAACTCAGTTCCGATCATATTTGTGCGCCCATTATCCAACAGCACCACATGATATTCGTCTGGCCCATCAACGTCAGTTTCCCGCTTAGGGCCGGTTGAGAACGTAGTGTAAACAGAGATTTCTTGCCCCGTTGCGGAGCGCGCCAAAACGCGAATGATCTGGCTTACGTCTTCAAGCGTTGGTGTTATTTTTTCAATGCTTGCCAGCACAATATGAACCCGTGGCAGAATTTGCGTAAGATCACCATTGCCCTCGTTGGTGACGATGACGGAGGTTCCCGTTTCGGCGATGAGAAAGTTTGCGCCCGTTATACCAACATCTGCATCTAAGAATTTTTGACGCAAGACGGTGCGCGCTTCATCAAGCAGAGATTCAGCTTCATCTAGGTTTCGGTCCTTTGGCAGGTGCGTGTGTTCAGCGCGAAAATCGGCCTCCACTTCCTCCTTCAAGACATGCACCGCAGGTGCGATGATATGGCTTGGGGCTTCGTCGCGTAATTGGATAATGTATTCACCCAAATCCGTTTCAATCGGGGCAATTCCGTTGTCTTCCAAAAAGCCGTTGATGGCTATTTCTTCGGCAATCATCGACTTGCCTTTGGTGACGGTTTTGGCGTCAGCCTTTTGGCAAATATCGAGAATGATATTGCGCGCATCCTCCGCCGTTTGCGCCCAATGCACATGACCACCAGATTGTTCGACCTTGTCGCTATAGGCCTCAAGGTAAAGATCGAGATGCGCTAAGGTGTGGTCTTTGATTTCCTTTGCACTATCGCGCAGTGCTTCAAATTCAGGCAGGTCAACAACAGCCTTTGCCCGATTGTTGATGAAACCTTTTTGAACATGCCCCAGTGCCTTTTGCAAATTCTCATTGGCCAGCGCATCAGTAGAATTCGCTTTAAATTCTGGGGTGGTTATCTTCATTTGGATTCACCAATTGCTGGCCCATCCAACCGCCCCGCCAATACTTCTGCGATATGACGGGCTTTTGTTGTCTTACCTTCGCGATGTAATTTCCCCGCCATGTTCATCAAACATCCAAGATCGCCCGCGAGTAATAAGTCTGCTCCGGCCTCTTCAATGTTGGTGGTTTTCTTTTCAACAATGGCGTTGGAGATCTCAGAATATTTAACACAGAACGTGCCGCCAAATCCGCAACACACATCCGGGTCTTTCATTTCTTTGATAGATGTTCCCTCCACCATGGCGAGCAATTTACGCGGTTGTTTTTCAATGCCCATCTCGCGCAGGCCAGCGCATGAATCATGGTAGGTGACACTGCCATCAAATTTAGCGTTGAGGGAGGAGACAAACATGACATCGGTTAGGAAGCTGACCAATTCAAAGGTTTTGTCTGCGAAGGCTTTGGCCCGTTCTTCCCAAGCTTCATCGCCAACGAATAAAGTAGGATAATGCTTCTTCAACATTGAGGCGCAGGAGCCAGAAGGGGCAACGACAAAATCGAATTTTTCAAATGCTCCAATCACCTGTTCGGCAATGGCGCGGGTGTCGGCCCGGTCGCCTGAGTTATAGGCTGGCTGTCCGCAGCAAGTTTGAGCGGGGGGAACGGAAACGAGACATCCCGCAGCTTCCAAAAGATCAACCGCAGAAAATCCCACATTGGGGCGAAACAAATCGACCAAACAGGTAACAAATAATCCGACTTTTGGTTGGCTCAAGGTATTCACTCCGAAGGATAGACGTAACACTCGCCCTTTCTCTTTTGATGCAGATTATCCCTTGTTTTTGCAAGTGGTCAATCGGCTATTTGCCCTTACAATTTTTGGCGGGAACCTGTATCTAAATGTTTGAAGTTCTTTCAGGAGATACTCATGTCCAGCCCTCACTACGGCCCAAAAATGCCCGATCTTGATGAAGCTGTTCTTTCGCGGCGTTCAACCATTATTGCTGCACTCTCACGCATCGTGCCCGGTGAAGGGGTGGTTTCCAATGAAAACGAAATGCGGGTTTTTGAATCCGATGGCTTAACCGCCTACCGCGCCTTGCCGTTTATTGTTGTGCTGCCTGAGACGGTAGAGCAGGTGGCGGCGGTTTTGAAATATTGCCACGCTGAGGGAATTAAAGTTGTGCCGCGCGGTTCGGGCACGTCT
>JAZGEY010000011.1:0-47714 GCA_036478985.1 Rhizobiaceae bacterium | reverse complement strand
TGGGCGTTACATTCGATCCAGTGACCAATACAATCTCTGGTACGCCAGCAGGTAACGCCAGCCAATTGGGTGATCCGGGCACACCGGGGGTTTACACAATTCCCGTAACCGCGACTGATCCAAATGGGGCGACATTCACGACTAATGTTGTGTTCACGATTACAAATCCGCCGCCAGTAGTGACGGTCGATATCCCTGATCAGGTAGGAATTGATGGGTATGATGTAACAATTGATACAGCGCCTCATTTTGATGATCCTGATAATGATGATCTTACCTATGGTGCGGTTGGCCTACCAACAGGGCTGACCATTGATCCCCTCACAGGCCTTATCACTGGTACTTTGGATGGCAATGCCTCGAATGGTGGGCCAGGCAATGATGGCTTCTATCCTGTTACAATCACGGTTGATGACGGGGAGGGCGGCACAGTTTCTACCACCTTCATCTTTGATGCGAACCCTGTTGTTGTGAGCTTCCCAGATGTGCCACCAGTTGGCTTGCCACTTCCACCAGATGGCCCTGATGATCCGCCGAATGGCGACCCTGGGTTGACTGTAACGGGTACAGTGAACGGATTTACTCCATTGGGTAATAGCACAGCGCTTGGACCAGATTTGGTTGTTACCAATGCGGTGAATGGTATTCGCTCACTTGGTGGCGGAACCGCACTTGATAGTAATCAACCAATTACCGAGGCTATTCGCAATCAGATTGAAACGGACCGCGAAACTGGAATTGGCTTTAGCATTTATGGTCGTGAAGGTATCGCGCTTGAAGGGCCGTATCTCTATCTAGGGGGCCAGATTGATACAGGGCTTCATAGCTCTCGCGGCGACATTACTGTTCGCACCATGGTTTACCAAACGCACATGTATGTGGATTTGATGACCTTCGGAAACGCTCCTTTGAAAGACTGGAGTGTGCGGATGAGTAACGGTCAACCTGTTCCGAGCTGGATCAATATGCCAGGTTCGAATTTGGTCTTGATTGAGCGGGTTGCTGATGTCGGTAGGGTCAACCTTGATATTATTGCCCATTTGAAAACAGGCGAGAAGGTTGTCTTCCCAGTGCATTTAGATATGACGAGCGGTGAGATTGTCTTACATGCAAGAGCTTATCAAATCTCAAGTGTGGAAACTGTTCAAAATCAACAAACAGCTTCAGCCACCCCTTTAAGCGATGAGATTACTCGTCTGGCAAATGCCGGCGGTGATGCAACTCGCGCACTCTTTAATACTTGATTGGAAATAAAATGACGCAACCAAAGGCTTTTTTACGCCATTCAACACAACTTAAAAGTGCAAATAATTCTAACCACATCCTAACGATGAAAACACGAGGAAGACCCGAAATGACTAAGAACGCGACCACAAAAACAAAAGGCATTGTGGCTGCGTTTGCCCTGACAGCCCTTGCAGGTTGTCAGGTTACACCCACAGCTTTTACCGAAACCGATTTGGCAAATTATGCTGATGATAAGTTAGCGCGAGTGACTGCCAACCAAGAACCTATTGCTGGGAAGATTACCTTGTATGAATCCATGGCGCGGGCGCTGAAATATAATCTTGATTACAAAGTTGAGATTATGAACAGGCAATTGGCAAACAAAAACTTACGGTTGAAATCAGTTGGCATGTTGCCAAAGCTTGTTGCAAACGGGGGCTGGGCTGATCGGAATAATTCTGCGGCCAGCTATTCAAAAACTCTGTTCGCAGGAGTTCGTTCTGTTGATCCGTCTTATTCTAAAACACAAGGGTCTTTTGCTGGTGACGTAACTTTCTCTTGGCACATACTAGATTTTGGACTTTCTTATATTCGCGCTCAACAGGCGGCTGATAGTGCGCTGATTGCTGAAGAGCGTAAACGCAAGACTATCAACAAAATTATTGAAGATGTGCGTACAGCCTATTGGCGTGCCGTTAGTGCTGATCGTCTCTTGAATGGTTTCCACAAATTACGCCATCGTACAGAACGGGCACTGGCGCAATCGCGTAGGCTATATAAGGCGCGTCAAACTTCGCCAGTGGCAGCTCTTTCTTATCAACGTGAGCTGGTCGATATCAAACGGCAAATTCATCGCTTGGAACGAGAGTTGAAAACATCAAAAATGCAACTTGCTGCATTGATGAATATCAACCCTGGATCAACATTCACACTGCATATTCCAAAGCGCCGTTTGACGGATCTTGCGATCAAGGCGAGCGGTGAAGATATGGTGGTACTGGCTTTGAACAATCGGCCTGAACTTCGTGAAGTCGGATATGAGGAACGGATCAATGCCAAAGAGGCAAAAGCTGCGTTGCTTGAAATCTTGCCCGGTGCTTCTCTTTATGCGGGAACCAACCTCGATACGAATGATTTTCTCTTTAATGCCAATTGGGTGAGCTACGGTGCAAAAGTTGGATGGAACTTGATGAAAGTCTTTGCCTATCCTGCACGTAAAGGGTCGGTTGAAGCGAAGAATAAGGTTCTCGATCAACGTGCTTTAGCAACGACTATGGCGATCATGACTCAAGTTTACGTTTCTCGAGCCCGTTATAAATATCTGCATCGCTCAGCGTCAACAGCTGCTGAATACTATCAGGTTCAGCGTAAGTTGAAGGCACAGGTTAAGGCTTCTGTGCGTGCTCATGTTGCTTCAGAACAGACGCTTATTCGCGAAGAGATGAACACGCTGGTAGCAGCTGTTCAGTATGATATTGCCTACGCCGATTTGCAAAATGCCTTTGCGGCGGTCTATGCCGCTGTTGGTTCCGACCCCTACGATCAAAACATCTCAACAGATATGAGTGTTGGTGCGCTAACCAAGGTTCTCCGCGAGACTTGGCGCAATCGGGGGGACCTCCACCGTTAGGCACGACAACAAAGATGCATCGGGGCAAAGGTTTATTGCCCCGATAAAATGGGGGAAGTAACCCCCAATGCGACAGACTTATTGAATAAAACTTATGTTGAACCGAAGAAGTGCCGTTTTGTGGAAGCAAACCCTACCAAACTCCTAACCACCTCTTCAGTAAATTTTAAGTCCTAAGGCGTAAGTTGCCTAAGTCTGGTCAGACACAGTTTTTAGTATTGAGTAGAGAGTAATATGACCGAGCACATGCGCCCAAGGGTGAAATACGTTATCGGACCGGACGGAAGTCCGCTTACGATTGCAGATCTTCCGCCAACTTCCACCCGTCGTTGGGTGATCCGCCGTAAGGCCGAGGTTGTCGCTGCTGTACGCGGCGGACTTTTAAGTCTGGATGAAGCTTGTCAGCGTTATACGTTGACTGTTGAAGAATTCCTGTCTTGGCAGGCTTCTATCGACGATTATGGCCTTGCTGGCCTTCGCACAACTCGAATTCAACAATACCGCCACTAATTTATTAGGGGCTATTGGTCTCGTTCTTTGGCGGAACGGGATGAAATGGGGCTATTTGCAAAACCGCTTCGCTAATTGAATTTAGCGGCGCGGTTTTTTGCATTTTTATTCAAAAGTTTAACTGCTGGTTTACCATAATTGTTCAGTATTCATTTGTAAGTTCGAATTGATCGAGCAAGAAGCAAAAAGAATGACAGGGAATGCCCGCAAATGAAGCAAGTGTCACACGTTATGAGTCAGTTTGATATTGAGCCCCATGTTGGCCGTAAGTTAGACGATGTTGAACGGGATCTGATTTTGGGTACTTTAACCCGATGCGGTGGTAACCGTACTTGGGCTGCTGACATTCTTGGGATTTCCGTGCGCACTCTTCGTAATAAAATGCTTCAATATAATAGTGCAAAAGATATTCCACCACGCGTTGGCCGTCGCAACCGCTCGGAAGAAGAGGCGCATATGGCGACCTTGGAAAGCTTTCAGCCGGGCGCAACTATTCCGCAGTAGAATTTTCCGCTGGAGTTTCATTATTTTTCAGAAGATTAGCGGCGACAGCACCACTGATTGCGCTTGCGGCATAGAACCATAATCCCGGTTGGGCGAAGGCATCTGCCAGCCCTGAAGATTTGGCTGCGAAGATAACAAGCGCCACTAACAACACATCCATCATCGACCATTTTGATAATAAACCCGCCCATTTGTGAATGGGGGAGTGGGCAAGGGCTGTGTTTGGCGCGATGGCTGATATGAAAACAATTGTGAGTTTAAGCAGCGGGAAGAGAATCGAGAAAATAAAAATAGCAATCGCAATGATCCAAGCTCCCTCATTCCAAAGACCATAAAAAAGATTGATCAGAGACGGGCTGTCGTTGAAGAAATAGAGCTTTTGGAAATGTACGATGGGCAAGGTTATACCGAGGCCGAAGCAAACGGCAGCTGTAACTAAGAGAAGAGCGATGAGGATACGCATTGCTGACCCAATTACTCTTTGCGCTTAAAGGTGAGGGATGCCCAAAAGCTTTCCCAGTGAGCGCCCTTTGATTTAGCAATTTCGCTTTGGGGTTCCGTCATGTGAATGGCATTGATCAAATAGGGGCCGGGGCCGGCGGGCTTAATCATGGCTATGCCCTCTTTATCGGTTGGGGTGTGGTAGGCGAATTCCGTTCCAACACCAATAAACACTTTTACCGAAACACCAGCGAGTGGTTTTCCATTGTATAAAACCTGTACTGGCATCGGGTCATTGTTGCCAAGGGCCAACGGATTAGCCTGTGCTATCAACTCAATTTTTAGACCTGTTGCAATGTCTTTTCCTTTTGTATCGCCATCAACATTGACGATTGTTTTTGCAAAGCGGCTATAGGCTTCTTTCAAACCAGTCTTGGGTTTTGTTCCCGCAATGCTTGGCGCTAGAGAATGGGTCATGCCTTCTTTAGTGACGTATTTTTGAAATTTTTCCCAGGTCTTGAAGGTGATGAAATCCACGTTGCTTTGGTGGACAATGGTGGCAAGGCGCGGTGAGGTAAGTTTGATGTTCAGGGCGGGTTTATCACCATCAATACGTTTTTCTTTTCGCATCTTGCCGTCTTCCCAGACTTCGGAGCGGATGTTCCATTTTGTAATCCATGGCAGTTCGTTGCCTTTGAACAATTGTCCTAAACGATGGCGCACGGGGAGTTCTGTATTAGATTTTGGTGCGAAGGTTTCGGGCATGAGGTAATACTCATGGGCCATGGCGGTTGTGTTGGCCATTGCTATGAAAAATAGAGCGGTAAAAAATAAAACGGGGCGGGGCAAATTTTCTTCCTTTTAACGAACGAACAATGACCGTAAACTATGGCGAGACTGTATGCTACAAATTTGGCAAGCTTGGCGATAGGTAAATGAGTAACAATAAAATGATACGGTTTTCCATGAGGGTTTTGAGTTATCTCATAGGCTTTATGTTCTTGTTAGGCGGAGCATGGGCACATGAAATTCAACCCTCAATTATGACTTTGAAGCTTGCCGATGATCGCAGCTTTGTGCTGGAGGTGCGCACAAATATTGAAGCGCTTATTTCTAAAATTGGGCCCGATGAGGACGATACAGATGATGCACCAGCTGCTGAATTGTATAATCAGTTACGCAAGCAAGAGCCCTCAAAACTCAATGATGCTTTCAAGAGTTTTTCGCCTGAGTGGGTGAGTAATTTTGGGCTTACTTTTGAAGGCGCGCCAGCGGCACTGAAAATATTTTCCGCTCAGATTCCTAAAGTTGGAGATATTGATCTTGCTCGAGAAAGCACCGTGATATTGAAGGGAGTAGTTCCCAGCAGTGCAAAGAATTTGATCTGGGCCTACCCTGAAAAATTTGGTGGTAGCGTTTTGCGTATAGAGCGACCCGGCCAAGAATTACAGGCAGAATTTTTTAAGCCGGGGGAGGTGAGTGAACCTATAAAAATAGGGATTGCGGAACCGAAATCTGCTTGGCAGAAATTCTTGAATTATGGAGAATTAGGCTACACCCATATTTTGCCGAAGGGATTGGATCACATCCTATTTGTATTGGGGCTGTTTTTACTCTCGATAAAATGGCGGCCATTGCTGACCCAAGTTACCGCCTTTACTTTGGCCCACTCAATCACTTTGGGCTTAGGGCTCTATGGGGTGGTAAAAATTTCGCCATCAATCGTTGAACCATTGATTGCGCTCTCAATTGTTTATGTTGCGATTGAAAATATTTTTACGCGGAAGCTACACGTCTGGCGGCCTGTGATTGTATTTTTGTTCGGTCTTTTACACGGGCTTGGTTTTGCTGGAATTTTAACAGAAATTGGTCTGCCCAGAGGTGATTTTGTCCTCGGTCTTATTGCTTTCAATGTTGGGGTTGAATTGGGGCAACTTACCGTTATTGCGTTGGCATTTTTGGTTGTTGGTTGGCTTGTGACCAAGCCATGGTATCGCGACCGAATTACAATCCCTGCGTCCATTGGTATTGCTGTGATGGGGGCGTGGTGGTTGGTTGAGCGAACTGTTCTGTAACTAAATCGTTGGCATTATTTGACTCAAACGGCCGCCAATTCGTAACGGCTCAATGGCTGTTGCCAGGCCGGTTTTGTCGTCGGTCACTACCAAAACGCCACAAACAGTTGCCTCGCCTTTGGCCGGTTCCATGCGAGTTTTATTGACCTTGGTGAGGAAGCGGTTGAGGGGTTCTTCCTTGTCCATGCCGAGGGATGAATCGTAATCACCGCACATCCCAGCGTCACTCATATAGGCCGTTCCACCCACTAGGATTTGGTGATCAGCGGTTGGCACATGGGTGTGAGTTCCCACCACAAGGCTAACACGACCATCTAAGAAGTGACCAAAGCATTGGCTTTCACTTGTTGCTTCTGCGTGGAAATCAATGACCACGGCATCGGCGGCTTCACCCATTGGGCAGGCGGCAAGTTCTTTTTCTACGGCAGCAAATGGGTCGTCCAATTCGGGATGCATGAACACGCGGCCCATGATATTGGAGACTAATACTCGCGCCCCGTTTTTAGCTTCGACAAGGTTGCTACCACGGCCAGCGGTTCCTTGCGGAAAGTTTACGGGCCGTAGGAAACGGGTTTCACCATCAGCCCAATTAAGCGTTTCTTTTTGGTCGAAGGCATGGTTGCCACTGGTCACCACATCGGCGCCTGCGTCTAATGTTTCGAGTAGAATTTTGCGGGTGATGCCAAAGCCCGATGCTGCATTTTCTCCATTAACGATAACGAAATCGGTATTCAATTTCTTACGCAGTTCGGGGAGCTTATTATAGACCGCGACACGCCCCGTTTTTCCCACCATGTCACCCAAAAATAAAATACGCATACTGTTTCGCCTGTTGAAATGAATTATCTAGCAGGAGGGAAATATCCCGCCTCTGTTATAATGGCATCTAGGAAACGGTCATGCGCTTCCATCGGGACAGAGTGGGCTTTCTGGGTTGAAAAAGCCATGCCTAGTAAAACTGGTTTAATGTTTTTTTGCTCCAACCGCTCTATGGCACGGTCGTAATAGCCTGCGCCATAACCAATGCGGCCGCCGTTGTTATCAAAGACACTTAAAGGGACGAGAAGAATTTTAGGGTCAAGGACAGCCGCGTGTTCATCTGGGCCAATGGTTCCAAAGCCAGAACTCACCAATGGTGCTTCTTTGACCAATTCACGAAATTCGATAGTGGTCTTGTTGGTGACAACGGGAAGACAAAGCCGCGCGCCGATCTTGGCTAATTCAAACATCATTGGGCGAATGTCTATTTCGCTACGGATGGGGTAAAAGCCAGCAACAACAGTGCCTGGAATAAATGTCTCGATGTTAAGTGCTGGAGCCGTGAGGCCGTGGTCGCAGGCTGTAATCGACATTTCGATGCGGGTTATTTCTGGAAGAGCATCGCGCCTTTTCAGGCTTTCATTTCGCAATTCGGATTTTTGGGTGCTGAGGGAGGTCATAAAATTATTCTATATTAAAATGGTGGCGAGCCGCACAAGCCGTGCGAGTTTTATGATCCCGAAAACCTACAGTATAGGTGGGCACCGTGTGCCCAAGCCCACGGGCGAGGACAGGGACAGCTCCCTTTTGAAATCGTAAGGCCCGAGGATGATTGTCACACCAACCGCGCAGCCCGCGCTTTATCTATATAAGCGGTGGCAAGACGAATTGCCAGTCCTGACTTGCTTTCTATAGCGTGGTTTTTAGTTTTTTACTGATTGTTTCAATGCGCTCGGCAGCACCATTTAGTGCTTCAGTGATAGAGCTTTCGCGGACGGCATCACTTCCTGCATCATTGCGGATTTTGGCGAGCTCATTTTCAAGGCCAGTGATTTTGTGCTGCATGGCGACCAATTCATCGGTGACCATAACGCCAGCCATCACGGTCAAGCGTTGGTCGCCGATTTCACCAAAGGAACCTTTGAGCTGATTGATAGTGCGGTTGAACCGTTGAGCGAGGTCAAGTAAATGAGGTTCCTGACCTTCATCGCATGCCATGCGATAGGTTTTTCCGTTAATTTGAACTGCGACTTGGGGCATTCAATACTTTCTGTAATTCAAATTAGGATTTATCTAAAACACCACGGACGATTTCCATAGCACCAACCAGGCGTCTGGAAACTTCGCTGTTGGTGTCTGCTAAACGTCCTGCGCGGGCTTCAGATGCATCTAATTCTTTTGCAAGTTTTGTGCGATCGTCGGCCATGCGCTGTACTTCTTCGTCAGCACTGCGGGTTTTGTTGCTGGATTCAATGGAGGTTTCAACCACCCCATCAAGTGAATTAAGGGCCGAATTAAGTCGCGCTATTGCCTCAGAGAAGCTGTTGCTCTGATCGTTTGAAGCCTTAGATGTATCGTTTTGCGAGCTCATGTGTCCTCGTTATTACTAATTCAAGCCACTATCCCACGTAGATTCGTTAACGCTGAATGACACCACTCAAAAGGTATAATGGTGAAAACGTCAATCACTTTAATGCGTTGTCCTAATTCTTTTGAGTCGACTGGGAGGGATAAAAAATGCCCTGTGAGAAAAATTGATTTTTGATAGATGATTGCTTTGATTCAGTTAATTGGGGGTGCTATGTGTGCCGCGCTATTTAATGAGAGCCAAAACAGGTGTTGAAAATACCTGTGGGCTTCGTGACCAGAGAGAAATACGGCGCTGCCGTTGGATAAACTATGACCCAAGCCGATAAAAACATGCGTATGGCCAACGCCATTCGATTCCTTTCAGCTGACGCAATTCAAAAAGCGAATTCAGGCCACCCTGGCTTGCCCATGGGGGCGGCTGATATAGCGACCGTCTTATTTACCCGCTATATGAAATTTGACCCGAAGAATCCAAATTGGCCAGACCGTGACCGCTTTGTGTTATCTGCGGGCCATGGATCTATGCTGCTTTATTCTTCGCTGCATTTACTGGGTTATAAAGACATCTCGATGGAGGAGATTAAAAATTTCCGCCAACTTGGGGCGAAAACTGCGGGCCATCCTGAATACGGCCATGCGGCCGGTATTGAAACAACCACTGGTCCACTGGGGCAGGGCATTGCCAATGCTGTTGGAATGGCGATGGCTGAGCGTAAATTGAATGATGAATTTGGCGGCGATATTGTAAACCACTTCACCTATTGTTTGGTCGGCGACGGCTGTTTGATGGAAGGTATTTCACAAGAAGCAATTGGCCTTGCTGGGCATTTGAAGCTGAGTAAGCTGATTGTTTTTTGGGATGACAATAATATCTCAATTGATGGGCCAATTTCATTATCCGATTCTACCGATCAAATTGCACGGTTTGAGGCGAGCCAGTGGAATACAATTTCAATTGATGGCCATGACCAAGATGCAATAGCTGATGCGATTGAAGCGGCACAAAAATCTGACAAGCCGACCTTGATTGCCTGCAAAACCACCATCGGGTTTGGTGCACCTACAAAAGCCGGCACATCTGGTGCGCACGGTGCGCCTTTGGGCGAAGAAGAACTAGCGGGTGCGCGCAAGGCACTGGGCTGGGAAGCTGAACCATTTGTTGTTCCAGATGATGTTTGTGATGCTTGGCGGATTGCTGGGCTACGCTCGACCCAATGCCGTAAAGAATGGGAAGCTCGTTTGAAGGATGCTGATGCGGGTAAGCGCGGTGATTTTGAACGGCGTATGCGCGGCGATCTACCGAGCAACTTTGCGGAAACAATGCTGGCCTTCAAAAAAGAATTGGCAGAGGAACCACCAAAGAAAGCGACCCGAAAAGCTTCACAAGCGGTGCTTGAAGTTATCAATGGGGTGGTGAGTGAAACCATCGGTGGATCAGCAGATTTGACCGGATCGAATAACACCAACACGAGCCAAACTTTACCAATTACGCCGGATGATTTTTCGGGTCGCTTTATTCATTACGGTATTCGCGAGCACGCGATGGCGGCGGCGATGAATGGGATGGCGTTGCACGGCGGCCTCATTCCTTATTCTGGCGGCTTCTTGATTTTTGCTGATTATTGCCGCCCATCAATTCGCCTCGCAGGTTTAATGGGAATTCGCGCAATTCACGTGATGACCCACGATTCAATCGGTCTTGGTGAAGATGGCCCAACCCACCAACCAGTGGAGCATTTAGCTTCATTGCGCGCCATTCCAAACGTCAATGTTTTCCGTCCAGCGGATATGACGGAGACTGCGGAATGTTGGCAGTTGGCGATGGAAAGCGACAAAACACCAAGTGTGATTGCGCTCACCCGCCAAGACTTGGAGCCCATGCGCCATAGTTATGAAGTTGAAAACCTTTGCGGCTTTGGTGCTTATGAGAGTGCTTCATCTGGAGAAGAAGATGCCGTTGTTTCTATCTTTGCCAGCGGTTCAGAAGTTGAAATCGCCAATGCCGCCAAGGTGATATTGGACGCAGCTGGTCATCCAACCCGTGTGGTTTCCGTACCTTGTTTCGAGTTGTTCCAGTCGCAGTCTTGCGAATATCGTGCCGCGACAATCGGTAATGCGCCCATAAAAATCGCGGTTGAAGCAGCAATCCGCCAGGGTTGGGATATGTTCATCGGTAATGATGGCGTGTTTATCGGCATGGAAGGTTTTGGAGCATCAGCACCCTACAAAGAGCTATACGCCCACTTCGGGATAACTGCTGAAGTCGTGGTTGCAGCCGCGGGTGCGAAGCTGGCTGATTTGGTGGTTGATGAGGGCTGATGACTTTCAAATGAAAATGACTTCAGTTGAAAAGCTATTATTCGAAGAATTAGCAGTGTTGCTGGTAGTGACGATCAATGGCATCCAGGACCGATACCGAATGATATTGAAGATAGTTCTGAGTTTTCGCAAAAACCAGTGATAGCCGATCTTTTATTTAGGTTCACTGGGAAGGAGCTCATTAAGCGGTACGCTTGGGAGTCAATTCGTCATTTACTACCTGAAGAATAACAATTATTTCGCCGCGCGGCTAGATAAACGGCGCGACGAAAATTTTGAAAACTGACTGTTTAAGCCGCTGTTACTAGCAATTCTACGATAGATTTTTGCTCATCTTTTAGGGCGCGGGCTTTTACGCTTAGGCCGACTTTTACCTGTTCGCCATCAATCATGATTGGCATTGCACCAACCAGTTGACGCATACGTTCTAGGCATTGCTCGCCACCCTTTAGGCCAGTTTCTGGAAGCAACATGGCAATTTTATCTGGGGCTATGCGGCCAAGAATATCAACGCCGAAACGGGTTGATGAGGTGCAGATTTCGGCAACGCTGGTGATCACCTGATCAGCAGCATCTTCGCCCATAGTTTTCATAATGCGTTGGTGACCAGCAATGGTTGCAACAACGAGTGTGAGTTTGTGCTCATAGCGGCGTGTACGGTTGTACTCGGCGGCAGCCAATTCCATGAAGCGCGCGCGCTTAGGCAATCCTGAAATTGGATCCATCACATCGTTTCGGCTGCGCATATCTGCAAGCAAGCCTTTGAGGCGTGATACTTCCGCTACCAGCTGGTCGCGGTCCATATCAGTTGGGGCAGGAGCCTTAGTGGAAGGAACTGAAAGTTTTGGCTGGGCTTGAATGGGTGTTAGTTTTTGTGCCAATTTTGTCATGGGGTACCTGCTTTGTGGGAATAGCCATTTGCGTATGCTGAGGCTTTGGTGATTGTATTTTATTAGCAATTTTCATCATTGGTTTTAACTCGATGATTAGAAACTTCACTACGTTAGATTCAATATTTAACGGATACGCATGAAAATTTCGTTGTCAGATAGGGGCATTATTCTGCAATCTGTTTAAGGGAGCGTTAAGCATGCGGTTTGTTATGTTTGGAATAGCAAAAAACGGCTTTTAGGCGGGGTTTTTTCAGAAGGGGATTTGCCAAAATAGCTTACTCCATGTTTGTTGAATTTATTATGAGCTAAAAACGATTTGAAAGACTGCAAGCTGGAAAATGGGTTAGCCGTAGAGAGAAATGGCTGAGAAATTTACCAAGCTTGTCGGTAATTCCAATTTCAAACGATTGAGTTGGAAATTGAGATGATTTGAATATTTTCTTTTTCTCATAGGCTTGGTAAGATATTTTCAAACTTGACCACTTGGAAATGAGAATATGAGCGAACGACTTGAAGATATTGCACAAGCTATGGTGCAGGCAGGCCAAGGTATTTTGGCTGCGGATGAATCTACTGGAACGATTAAAAAAAGGTTTGATTCAATTGGGGTGGAAAATACGGAAACTAACCGCCGTGATTATCGCGAAATGTTGTTCCGCTCTAATGATGCAATGAACAGCCGGATTTCTGGGGTGATCTTGTTTGAAGAAACATTGTTTCAAAAAGCAGCGGATGGAACGTCGTTTGTAGATCTTATCAAAGCAGCAGGCGCAGTGCCTGGAATTAAAGTAGATATGGGGGCTCATCCGCTTCCAGCTTTTGCAGGTGAAACGGTTACTGAAGGGTTGGATGGACTTCGGGCGCGGTTGGCAAAATATTACGAAGCCGGTGCGCGGTTTGCAAAATGGCGAGCTGTGATTTCAATCAACGACACACTGCCAACGGCTGGCGGAATCCATGCCAATGCCCACGCTTTGGCGCGCTATGCAGGGCTTTGCCAGGAAGCTGGAATTGTCCCGATTGTTGAACCAGAAGTGCAAATGGATGCTGATCCTGCTGACCACACGCTTGAGCGTTGTCGCGAAGTAACAATGGCCGTTTTGAAAGAAGTATTTGCAGAGTTGAAAAGCCAAAATGTGAATTTACAAGGTATGGTGTTGAAACCAAACATGATTGTGCCCGGCAGCAAATGTGCTGTTCAAGCAAGCCCTGAAGAAGTGGCGGCGGCAACAGCTGATGTATTGAAAGCCACTGTACCTAGCGAAGTTGCGGGCATAGCATTCTTGTCTGGCGGTCAAAGCGATGAAGAAGCTACAGCAAATTTGAACGCGCTAAACGCGACTCATGATACGCCTTGGCCCGTTACCTATTCCTATGGTCGTGCTTTACAGGCGGCGTGTTTGAAAGCTTGGAGTGGTGAAGATTCGAATGTTCCTGCCGCACAAGCCGCCTTTAGCCACCGCGCAGAAATGAACGGTTTGGCGGCGTTGGGTAAGTGGGATAAGGGTATGGAAAGCGCTTAATCCGAAGGTATCTCTTTGAAGGATCTTGAAGGTATAACTGTTGTAACTGTCGAGCAGGCAGTCGCGGCCCCTTATGCATCCAGTCGTCTGGCGGATGCAGGGGCGCGGGTAATTAAAATCGAACGGCCAGAAGGCGATTTTGCTCGTGGTTATGATAAGCTCGCCAAGGGCAGTAGTGCCTATTTCGTTTGGCTGAACCGCGGCAAGGAAAGCATTGCGCTTGATTTGAAAGCCGCGGCAGATGTTACGATTTTGCGGAATATGATCGCGACAGCCGATGTATTTATTCAAAACTTAGCACCGGGTGTGATGGCGCGTTTGGGGCTGGGATTGGACGAGCTACGCGCGGCCCATCCTCGGCTTATTACCTGTTCTATTTCTGGCTACGGCGAAGAAGGTCCTTGGCGTGACCAGAAGGCTTATGATTTGCTGATTCAAGCGGAAAGCGGGTTGAGTGCGATCAATGGCACAAAAGAAGGCCCCGCCCGTGTTGGGGTTTCTGTTTGTGATATTGCCGCTGGTATGGGAGCGCATGCGGCTATTTTGCAAGCACTCTTTGCGCGGGAGAAAACGGGTGAGGGGCGCGCCATTGCGATTTCACTGTTCCATGCGATGGCGGATTGGATGAATGTGCCAATGATGCAACATCGGTACGGCGGTAAAACACCAGCTCGTATGGGGTTAAACCATCCGACAATTGCCCCCTATGGGGTGTTTGATTGTGAGGACGGAAAACCTTTGTTGATTTCCATTCAAAACGAGCGGGAATGGAACTGGCTTTGCGAGGCCTTGGGTGATGCAGAATTGCCAACCCGAGAAGGGTTTAGAAACCATCAGGAGCGTTTGGCCAACCGCAAGGCGGTGGATGGTTTTGTCAGTGAGGCTTTCGCACTACACACTCGTGAGGCAATGATTGAGATTTTGGCGAAAGCTAAAATTGCCTATGGGCGGCTTTCCGATTTGGATGATTTTGTCGCCCACCCGCAAAACAATTGGATGGTGGTGGAAGCGGGAGATAGTGAAATTGAAATTCTCTCGCCAGCCGCCGTTGTGAAGGGGGAGGTCACTAAATTCGGAAAGGTTCCAGAACTCGATGAGCATGGGTTGGATTTGCGAGCTGAGTTTAGTAAGTAGTGTGAATGCTCGCCGTATAGTTTATTGATTTTGAAAGTCTTTTTCATGCCGCCTCTTTTAACGTCGCTTCTTTCTTGGATTTGTTTTCCTGTTTATGCCGCCCAAGGAATTTGGGTGCGGGAACGGGCAATGCGGATGTCTCCAGCGGCTGGCCCGCGCAGTGGGCAATTCGGTAAGGGTGAGGCGAAGATTAACTTGCTAACGATTGGGGATTCCTCAGCTGCTGCTGTGGGTATTCCGCAAACGAATGGTGCTATTGGACCGCAACTTGCTGATAAACTTCGCAACAAAATTGGTGGCACAGTTGCGTGGCATATTTCTGGCCATAACAGTGCTGTTGCAGGTGAAATTCGTGATTATGTAGTGCCTAATTTGGAGGCCATTGAGTACACCCATATTCTTATAATGCTTGGCACAAATGATATAAAAAACTGGCACACAGTGTCGCAATGGAAAAAAGGGTTTGGAACGCTGCTCTATGCACTGCGGACAAAATTTCCAGATGCAAAGATCTATTGGCATCAGGCGATTGATGTTCGTAATTCTCCTGTGTTGCCCGAACCGCTGGCGACGATTATGAATCTACGTGTGGATTTATTTAACCGCATGGGCGCGCAGCTTTGTTTGGAACGGGGTGCGGTTTGTATCCCCCCGTTACAAATTGAAGACACGCTTGGTTATTGTAAGGATGGCTTTCACGCCAACGCGCTCGGCTATGGTATTTGGGCAGACCATATCTTGAATCATTTTGATGATACCCCGCGCAGCAGCCCAGCCGTAAAAGACTACTTATAAACGGCCTTCAACTAAAGCTTGATAGACATAAGAATATTCTCTCTGCTAGCCTTATGGCAGTTAATCGGGAGGATCTATTATGGGTAAATATGCGGAAGTTTATGGCGGCTGGAAATCGGACCCTGAAGCCTTTTGGATGGAGGCTGCTTCCAAGATTGATTGGATGAAGAAACCTTCAAAAGCGTTCTTTCCCGATGAAGGAATATTCGGCCACTGGTTTGCCGATGGCACTTGCAACACCTGCTATAATTCCGTTGATCGCCATGTTGAAGGTGGACGCGCAGACCAAGCGGCGATTATTTACGACAGCCCGATAACGGGGAAACAACGCACCTATACTTATTCCGAAGTGAAACAGGAAGTTGTGGCACTGGCGGCTGTTTTGAAAGACCGTGGTGTCGGCAAGGGTGATCGGGTTGTTATCTATATGCCGATGGTTCCTGAAGCTGCGTTTGCTTTGCTTGCCTGCGCGCGGCTTGGGGCCGTGCATTCTGTGGTGTTTGGTGGTTTTGCTTCTGCGGAATTAGCAGTGCGGATTGATGATTGCTCACCCAAGTGCGTTATTTCTACTTCCTGCGGCATCGAGCCGGGCCGAATTATTGCCTATAAGCCGCTGTTGGATGGAGCGATTGAGATATCGAAAAACAAGCCAGAATCGACAATTATTTTACAGCGGGAAGAACAGACTTGCGAGTTGAATGAAGGGTTTGATTTTGACTATGCAGATGAAGTTGCGAAGCACAAAAATGCTGGAACGGAAGTAGCCTGCGTTGAAGTGAAAGCCACCGACCCGCTTTATATCCTCTATACATCAGGAACCACAGGACAGCCCAAGGGGGTTGTACGCGATAACGGCGGCCACATGGTTGCGACCTATTGGACGATGCAAAATTTTTATGGGGTGAAGCCCGGTGAAGTTTTTTGGGCCGCTTCCGATGTTGGTTGGGTGGTGGGTCACTCTTACATTGTCTATGGGCCATTGATGCATGGGAATACGTCAATCTTGTTTGAGGGGAAGCCAGTTGGCACGCCGGACGCTGGAACGTTCTGGCGGGTTATTGCTGAGCACAATGTTGCAGTTCTATTCACCGCACCGACAGCGTTTAGGGCGATTAAAAAAGAAGACCCCGAAGGGAAGCTTATCTCGGGCTATGACCTTAGCAATTTCCGCGCACTCTATTTAGCGGGAGAACGAGCTGACCCAGATACGATTCAATGGGCGGAGCGGTTGCTCAAAACCCCCGTTATTGACCATTGGTGGCAGACGGAAACGGGCTGGGTGATTGCGGGTAATCCGCTTGGTATTGAACAATTGCCGATTAAATACGGCTCACCAACAGTTGCAATGCCGGGCTATGATGTTCAGATATTGAGCGATGAAGGGGAGCCAATGCCGCGTGGGGAGTTGGGCAACGTGGTGGTGAAACTGCCGTTGCCACCGGGGGCGTTTACGTCATTGTGGAATGCGGAGGAGCGGTTTCGTGAGGCTTATTTGAACGAGTTTCCGGGCTATTATCAAACGGCGGATGCGGGGATCATGGATGAGGATGACTATCTTTTCATCATGGCGCGCACTGATGACATCATCAATGTGGCCGGTCACCGCCTTTCAACGGGTGGTATGGAGGAAGTAATTGCCGAGCACCGTGATGTTGCGGAATGTGCGGTGATTGGCATTGCTGACAAACTCAAAGGACAACTACCTGCTGGTTTTGTAATTTTGAACAATGGGGTGAACCGCCCCATTGAAGAAATACAAAGCGAGGTGGTGAAAATGGTGCGTGAGAAAATCGGCCCCGTAGCCGCGTTCAAGATTGTGGTTCCAGTGAAACGCCTACCCAAAACCCGATCAGGAAAAATTCTGCGTTCGACGATGCAAAAGGTTGTTGATGGAGAAGATTTTAAAGTGCCCGCAACAATTGACGACCCAGCCATTCTCGATGAGATCAAGCAAAGCTGGGTTGAGGTGATGGGTTGATTTTGAGGGAGCAATTATGTGCGTGCTGAAAACGCTAACCCCAGAATTGCGTGGCGCTTTTAGAGCGATGTTACACAAAAGCTGGGTTGAAACCTATACGAAGGAACTCGGTACAGAGGCGGCGATGGCTTTGGTGGCAAGTTTGAGTTCTGATGACTTGGCTGGATTAACTCCAAATAAAGATGAGAAGGTTTTGATTGCTTATTGTGGCGACACCCTTGTAGGGAGCACGGTTTTTGCTGCAAGAAATGGCGTCACTTACGTGTGGGGGTGTTACGTTTTAGAAAAATTTCAAAGGCGGGGTCTTGGTAGGAGGCTGTTGTTGAAATCAATTGATCCAGATGAGCCCAACAACACCGTTCAAATTACTGTCCTAAAGAGCAGCGCTGGTGCCATAAAGTTTTATGAGTGTTTGGGGTTTCAAACAATTTCTGAAAACCCATTTAAACTGCTTCCAGAACTGACGGTTCCCTCTATTACCATGATTAGGAAACCTAGTGGTTAGCCGTCCGTGTTCATCTTCATTTTCTTTTTCATGTGGCCTTTATGGTCGCCCATTTTATGCTTGCCCATTTTCCGCATCTTCATCGTTTCGGCGATGGATTTTACGTTGAACATGACATCGACATTGCCAGCATTTTTGAAGGTTAGGGTGACCTTGCGGTTTTCATCGACTTTCAAAGCGTCGCTTAACTTCATGAACATGACGTGATTGCCACCGGGCATGAGCTTTACAGTTTCACCTGCTGGAATTTCTAATCCGCCCTCAATCTCTTTCATCCTCATTATACCATCAGCCACTTTCATTTCGTGGATTTCGATTTTACCTGCAAAAGAGGCTGTGCCACCGATCAGGCGGTCTGCTGCGGAACCATTGTTTGTGATGGTAATGTAACCGCCGCCAACTTTGGCACCGGGAGGTGTTGCGCGGGCAATTGGGTTGCTCACGGTTAAGTCCCCAACCTTAACAGATTGAGCGTAAACTGCGGTTGTTAGGACTGATGTGACAGCGAGTGCTGCTAGCGTTTTGGTGAACATGGTGATGGTCCTTAATTGATCGAGAAGCCTGTCTCACAAACATGTGGGGCAATAACAAGGCATTATATCGCCTCGATCTGAGTTGCTCTATGTGTCAAAGTGTCCCGTAAGGGGAAGGTTATTTATGGCGGGCAGCAACGGGGTTGCGTTGGTTGGCGCACCTTTTTGAGCAGTATTTCATTTCAGCCCAGTTTTTAGCCCATTTTTTTCGCCACGAAAAAGGGTTGCCGCAGGTTGCGCAGTCTTTATCGGGGAACTCTTCTTTTTTGACAGATTTTTTATGGGCCATTGGTTGCGACCTTAAGCTTTCTCAGCGGCATCTTGCAGAGCGTGGATACGGTCTGCGAGGCTTATGTTGCCGGAGGCCTTTCCTTTAGCGGCTGCTTTGGTTTTGCGTTTTGTGGGTTTTTTTGTCTTGGCTAGAGCGGTGTTGATTGGGGAGTCGGGGCCTTCAATCGAAGCGGTCATAGCGGTGACTTGGGCCGCAAGATCGTTGATGCGTTCGCGGACAATTGCATTTTCTTGGCGGTCGGTGTCCCATCCATCTTCGGCGGCTAATTGTACGGCGCTAAGTTCGATCTTTAAGGCATCGCGTTCTTCTTTGAGCTTTTCAAGGGCAGAGCGGGATTTTTGATTTTCTTTTTCGTAAGAGGCGATTGAGCTCTTTGAGGGTTTGCCGATGACATTGCCGATAGAGGCTTCCATGCGCAATGTCATTGTCGCCAGCTGTGTCTCAAGTTCGAGTTTCTCGGCTTGGCTTTTGTCATAAGCCTTTTCTAACTTCACTAATTGGGAGTGGTTATCATCAGCGGTATCGTCAGATTTCCCGCGCAGGCGTGTGATGTCTGCATCCCGTCGCTCTAGGCGGCCTTCCATGTCTGCTGATTGGCTTTGTAGGCGAGTGAGTTTCTCGTTGAGTTCAAGGTTATGACGTTCTTGTTTGTTCAATGATGCGGTGAGGGCTTTGACCTTTTTGACCAGCTCTTTTTGCTCAGTCCCCTTAGATTTTAGTTTTTCGCGGTTGTCGCGCGCCTCCCCTTGAATTGTATCAAGGCGGGTTTCGCGCGCTACCATTTCGATTTTTTGCCTGTCAAAGTCATCGACTGCTATGTTGTACTTTTGGTCTAACTCTTCGAAGGAAAGGGCACGTTCTTCTAACTTGTTTTGAACATTAGTCAGGGATGATGTTGTTTGACTGAGGCGCTCTTCACGAGTTTTGACTTCTGAACGTAGCTCAGCAGCTTGAGCTTCAAGCTCTAATAACCGAGTAGACTTCTCTGCTTCGGTTCTTTCGAGCTCAATCATTTCATCGCGGCGGCGGTTGATTTCAATTTTTTGTTCTGCTGCGCGCTCTTTTAATTGATCAAGGCTGACTTCGAGCCGGCGGGTGCTCATGGCAAATTCAGCCCTTAATTGGTCTTTGTCGGCTTGGATCTCATTGAGGGTAAGGGGAACAGAACTTTCAATACGTTTACGGGTTAACACCACGGCGCGCCGCCAAATGGCAGGGGCAGCCAAAAGAGCTATCAAAGCCGAGCACAAAAACCCCAGGGCGAAAAACAGGCCACTTTCTAGCACGGTATTGGATTCCTTAAACGAATGAGTATCTGCGTGTTTAACTAAGTTCGACCATACAGGCAATTTGTGATCAAAAAAAAGCCTGCCACATCGGGCAGGCTTTCTCCAGTAGTTTTGTAAGTTAGCGTAAACGCTACAACGTCAATTCCTAAAAGGGATTCCAGGTTGGGTTTCTACGCATTTTTAGATACCCAATATTGACCCCTAAACGTGCACCAACGCCGGTACGTACTGGCACAAGAACTGTGTTACCGCGCTTGAGAACCGTCATGCCAAGCCCACCAACAAGATAGGCGGAACCAGAAACGCCGACAAAACGTTTATATAATTTTTTTACTGAGCTTAAATTGTAAACCAACATCATCGTGCGGTTGCCGTCGCCGCCAAAATCCCAACCAATGGACGGGCCTTGCCAGTAAACGGGGTGCTCACCAGAATTTTTAGTGAAAAGCTTGCCTTCACCATAACGCAGGCCAGCCACCAAAGCGCCAGAACCTTCTTCACCCAAAATATAACCATTGGGGAGGCCATAGGATTGAACTGCTTTTTCTACCAATGTGGCGAGACCAGAGGAAGTTTGTCCGAAGAAGCCATGGCCAGCATTGACCAATTCGTTTGTAGAATAAGTGTGAACCTCTTGGGCCGCCGCAGGGGCCGCCAAAAAACTAACGGTAATTGGGGTGCTCACGGCTAGACCAAATGCTAGGCCTGCAGCGAGGGTAAACTTCTTTAGTGTAACGATCGACTTATTTTTCATGGGAGATGTCCTTCACCAAAAATGCGAAACAGGGAGTTGAAACAGTTCAAAAAGAACTGACCGACATTAAATTGTATGAAACGAGATTGAGTCCGTTTCGGGGAGTTGCTTACAATTTGAATTAAAATGTTTGCGATAGGGTAAACAAATCCTTCACATTCTGATTTTCATCAAAAGACACAGTAGTGCACTTAAATCATCCTTGGGCTTTTCAGGATTCATTGGGTTGTGTATCGAATCCCTATGATTGTGTTTGGCTGATTCGGCATTTTGCCGAAGCCAAGGACATCAGTGTGTGAAACCTCAAGGGACAGTTCATTGTCCGCAATCCATTTTAGGAAATTCCATGCCAGACCTACCAACTCTTTCCGCTCTTGATCTTGCTGCCCTGCTGGCCAGTAAGGTTTGCCACGATATTATTTCTCCAGTGGGAGCTTTGGCTAATGGTCTCGAAGTGTTGGAGGAGGAACAGGGCGAGGAAATGCGTGAGTTCGCCATGGAGCTCATTAACAAGAGCGCAAAATCGGCAACAGCTAAACTTAAATTTTCAAGACTGGCCTATGGCGCATCTGGTTCTGCAGGCGCTTCTATTGATACAGGGGATGCCGAAGAGGTTGTTCGTGGTTATATGGAGGGTGAAAAATCCGATGTGACTTGGGAGGGAATTCGCTCTCTGGTTCCAAAGAACCATGCAAAGTTACTTTTGAATTTGGTTTTGATTGCCCTCGGCGCTATTCCTCGCGGCGGCCAAATGGCGATCCAAATTCATGGAGAAGGGGAAGGCGCGACGTTCACAATTCGCTGTGTTGGCCCTAAAGCGCGAGTACCTGCAGAGTTCTTAGATATGCTCAATGGCACGGTTGAGGGGGAGATTTCTGCCCATGGTGTGCAGCCATATTATACAGTTTTGTTAGCAAATGATGCTAAACTTGCACTTAGCGTGAAAGCTGATGGGGAAGATATTGTGTTCACAGCACATTAAATATCTGCAAATTTATCAAGGTCTTAAGCTGGAAAACAACAACCAGCGTGGATCAAAAATATCCATTTTTTACAGTTTGTTAACGTTAAAAATCGCAGTTAAAAAACAGAGTTAATCCAAGTTTAACTTATTCATCGCAATATCCATCCGAGTTTCATGTAAACCCGCTCCATGTTGGGGAGGGTAGTTTAGGAAGGATGTTGCAATGAGCAGCACTATTATTCACAAGTCGCTTGTATCGGCCGCGCTCTTTGCGGCAGCTGTTTGCGTTCCCTCTATGGCAAATGCCGCAGATTTGCTGATCGACCCGCCGGTCGTTGAAGCACCTGAGGTTATTACCCAGCAAGCAGGTGGTTGGTACCTTCGTGGTGATATCACATATGATATGCACCAAATGGACAATCCAATGTATTCCGTTCCTGGTGGTACCGAGGTTGGATTTACATCGGCAGATCTAGAAGATTCTTTCGATCTTGGTCTTGGTATTGGTTATCAAATCAACGAGAACTTTCGTGTTGATCTAACAGGCGAATATGTTTTCTCGGCAGACTTTAAAGGCTCAACCCTCGGTTACTGTGGTGGTTTACCTCCTCTAGTCGGCGGCTTGCCAAACCCATTGGGGCCTAACTGTATTTCAGAGGATACATCTTCCTATAGCGCCTTTAAGCTTTTGGCTAATGCCTATGTCGATCTTGGCAACTTCAATGGTTTCACGCCCTACGTTGGCGCTGGTATCGGTGGTGCTTATGTAAGCTGGGATAGTTTGTCTAATACAGCAACCTGTATCGCTGGTAATGCGACCTGTGCCATTCCACCGGCAACAAATTCCCACGGCGGAACAGATTCTTGGCGCTTTGCTTACGCATTGCACGCTGGTTTCTCCTACGACATTGCTCATAACACAAAACTCGACCTTGGTTATTCCTATAGCCATATCGCGGGTGGCGACATGTTCAAATGGCTCGATAATTCAGGCACTCAAGGATACGACAAGGGCATTGATAGCCACGTCTTCCGTGCTGGTATCCGCTACCAAATTTGGTAGGGCACACAGCCTAACGAGCCGTAACGGCTGATAAAATTCGGAAGGGGCGGTTTGCCCGGCCTTTCCACCCTTTTTTGTAATTTGCGTACCGAAGATTCGGGGAGTAACTGCGTCATGAAGAATCCAAGCCAAAAATCTATTTCATTAGCTGCATCGCTGGTTTTGCTAGCTCAAGTTGCAGGCGGTTTTGCTGCCTCCAGCGCGAGCGCGGCAGATATGCTTGCTGGTGAAGTTCAAGAAACAACCCAAGTCGAATATGGCACTGGTTGGTATTTGCGTGGGGAAGTTTCGCTAACCGCCCACGAGAACTTATTCTCAAGTGAATCATCGACACCAATTATCGGTACGCCTAACCAACTTGTGAAAACTAAAGAGACAAGCAATGTTTTTTCTGCTGGTGTCGGTGTTGGTTTTCGATTTTCAAACAATTTCCGCGCTGATCTAGGTCTTGCTTCAATGGGGGCTTCGGACGCCAGTGAAACCCAGACTTTGACAGTGCTAAGAGCACCTTGTGCTAGCGGTTTTCAGCGGGTTTTACTTCCTGATGGCCAAGGTGGGCAAATCGAGGCCATTCAAGGTGGTCACGCAATCACAAACTGTACAGAAGAAAGTACAACTTCTTACGAGCTCCAAAATGTCATGGGGAACATATTTTATGATTTTGATAGCACATTCCTTGGTATGCGCCCGTTTATCGGGGTTGCTGCTGGTTTGGTTCGTAATCAATTCACCTCAACAGTTGGCTCAGTAACTTGTACGCCTTCTGCTGAAGAGCGTTGTGGCCCAACGGATGGCGGTAATGCTGAGTTTGGTGAAACCTATCAACAACAGGGCACGCGCAATAACGGCACGGCTTATCATCTCGCAACAGCTTTGACCCTTGGTGGTTCTTATTCTCTTGGAGACAACTTGTTCTTGGATACTTCTTATACGTTCATGAAGACTCTGGAAGATCCAATTTGGGGTGGCCCAAGTGGGATTGTTGATGCAAGTGTACCAACGAGCTTTCATTCTTTGAAACTGGGTATCCGCTTAGAAATTTGGTAAACCTTGTTCAAGGTAATTATGCAAAAGGCCAGTGTGAAAGCACTGGCCTTTTTTATTGTTTGGTAATCTTAGCGACATTTTGTTTTCAATTTGCGCCAAAAACTGTTGACGGGCATCCCCATTTACCATAACTGCGGCGGTGGGACACCTCTCCCCAACGAGAGGCTAACTATCTGGAAGGATAGATGATGACTGAAAGACATAACGTCGTGACGCCACAGGTGCGTCCGAATAACCCGAAATTTTCTTCGGGCCCCTGCGCCAAACGCCCTGGTTGGGAATTGGCTGCACTTAAAAATGCTTCCCTTGGTCGTTCACACCGCGCGGCTGAAGGAAAAGCAAAACTCCAACAAGCAATAGACATGACCCGCAGCGTTTTGCGCGTGCCTAAAGGCCATCGCATTGGTATCGTGCCAGCTTCTGACACTGGCGCTTTTGAAATGGCTATGTGGACAATGTTAGGGCAACGGCCCGTTACCATGCTCGCTTGGGAAAGCTTTGGCGCTGGGTGGATTACGGATGCAATCAAACAACTGAAGTTGGAGAATACGACAAGTGTTGTTGCCGACTATGGACGGTTACCCGATTTAGAAGCTGTCAATTTCGACGATGATGTTTGTTTCACCTGGAATGGCACGACCTCTGGTGTGCGGGTTCCAGACGGTGAATTTATTCCTGCTGATCGAAAAGGGCTTACCCTTTGTGATGCGACCTCCGCCGCATTTGCTCAGAATTTGGATTTTGATAAACTCGATGTTGTGACTTTCTCTTGGCAAAAGGTGCTGGGGGGGGAAGCTGCTCACGGTGTGATTATTCTTTCACCACGGGCTGTCGAGCGGTTGGAGAATTACACTCCTGCTTGGCCTTTGCCAAAAATATTTCGCCTAACTAAAGGTGGAAAATTGATCGAGGGAATCTTCTCTGGCGCGACCATCAACACACCTTCGATGTTGTGTGTTGAAGATTACATAGACGCCCTCACTTGGGCTGAAGGTTTAGGTGGTTTGGACGGGTTAATGAGCCGGGCTGACGCTAATTTTTCTACGCTGAACAATTGGGTAGAGAAAACCGCTTGGGTAGAGTTTTTGGCGGTTAAACCAGATACCCGCTCTAATACGTCGGTATGTTTGAAATTTGCAGACCCTGATGTTGCAGTCCTCGATAACGATGCGCAAAATGCGTTTGTGAAGCGCATGACTAAGCTGCTGGAAGAAGAAGGTGTGGCCTTCGATATTGGTGGCTATCGCGATGCGCCCGCTGGACTTCGTATTTGGACAGGAGCAACGGTGGAAACGTCTGATTTACGGGCGCTCGTTCCTTGGCTCGATTGGGCTTTTTCTACAGTAAAAGCGTCTCAATTTTAATCCTCTTCGGCGGTGAGCAAGGCTCCCGTATCTAATTGAAAGTAAATACTATGGCTAAAACAAAACCCCGCGTTCTCGTTTCTGATGCGCTCTCACAAACTGCTGTTCAGATTTTTAGAGACAATGGTTGCGATGTTGATTTTTTACCTGAGCTTGGCAAGGACAAAGAGGCGTTGCTAGCGGCTATCCCTCAATATGACGGCCTTGCAATTCGCTCTGCAAGTAAGGCGACAGAAAAGTTGATCGAAGCGGCGACTAATTTGAAGGTTATCGGTCGTGCTGGGATCGGCGTTGATAATGTTGATATTAAAGCGGCATCACGGCGCGGTATTATTGTGATGAACACTCCGTTCGGGAATTCTATCACAACGGCTGAACATGCGATGTCTTTGATGATGGCCGTTGCCCGTCAAATCCCTGCGGCCGATCAATCTACCCAAGCGGGTAAGTGGGAAAAATCTAAATTCATGGGGGTAGAGCTCACTGGTAAGCGGCTTGGGCTTATTGGTTGTGGGAATATTGGTTCCATTGTTGCTGATCGCGCTATTGGTATGAAAATGCGGGTGATCGCATTTGATCCCTTCTTAACGGAAGAGCGGGCAGAAAAAATGGGCGTTGAAAAAGTGGAATTGGATGAGCTCTTTGCAAAGGCAGATTTCATCACCCTCCACACACCGCTAACAGACAAAACACGTAATATTATTGACAAAGCAGCTTTGGCTAAAATGAAAGATGGCGTTCGAATTGTGAACTGCGCGCGGGGCGGATTGATTGTCGAGGAAGCTCTCGCGGAGGCTCTGAAATCTGGCAAAGTTGCGGGTGCTGGTGTTGACGTTTTTGAGATTGAACCTGCAAAAGATAGCGCGTTGTTTGGCCTAGATAATGTTGTTTGCACGCCCCACCTTGGGGCTGCGACAACGGAAGCGCAGGAGAATGTTGCGATACAAGTGGCCGAACAAATGTCGGCTTATTTGACGCGTGGCGCAGTGAGCAACGCGCTTAACATGCCGTCTATTACTGCAGAAGAAGCACCGCGGTTAACGCCTTTTGTGAAATTAGCAGAAACGCTGGGAAGCTTTGTTGGGCAGGTGACAGATGGGCCCATCCAACAGGTGGAAATTCTGTTTGATGGTCATGTTTCGAAAATGAACACAAAGGCACTTTCGAGTGCGCTTCTTGCGGGCCTTATGCGACCTCAGGTTGCCGATGTGAATATGGTGTCTGCGCCGGTTATGGCAAGCGAACGGGGTATTAAGCTTGTTGAGATGACCCGCGAGAAGTCGGGTGTTTTTGATGGTTATATTCAGTTGAACGTTATTACGGGAGATTCAAGTCGCTCTATTGCAGGCACGGTGTTTTCAGATGGCAAACCGCGCTTCATCCAGATTAAAGGCATCAATATGGAAGCGGAAGCTGGCGAGCATATGCTCTATACGACCAACCGCGATGTGCCCGGAATTATCGGTAAATTGGGTGGGTTGTTTGCGGATGCCGGTGTGAACATTGCGAACTTCTATCTTGGACGCGACAAAGAAGGCGGTGATGCAATCGCGCTTGTGGAATTGGATGCTCCTGTAAGTAACGAGTTCTTGAATGTGTTGGAGAACACACCGGAGATTGCTTCAGCCAAAAAATTGGAGTTTGTGCTTTAGGCTGGCTTTCGTTGGGCAAGTAATATTCCACCCATCACCAACCCAAACGAGATAACGTGATACCAGTGCAGCTGTTCTCCTAACAGGAGAACAGCAAGCAGGGCGGCGAACACGGGGACAAGATTGATAAACAATCCAGCGACGTTTGCGCCAAGGGCCTCGTTACCTTTGATGTAAAAAGCTTGGGAAACCAGTGACGGAAAGACGCCCGTATAGATGACAACCATGAAGCCTTGGATGGATGTTGGGTAGATCGCATTGCCCTGAGCGGTTTCAAATGCTGCCCCAACGATTGAAAATAAAAGGGCTGCAAATGCGAGGGAAGCAAGGAAGCTTTGCCAGTGCATTTCGGGTTTCGAGCGGAGGGCGACCGTGTAACCACCATAAAACAATGCACCAATCAGCATGAATAAATCGCCGCGATTTATTCCCTCGCCCTTCGCTTGAATGAAGCCTAATGGGTCGCCCATTGAGATTGTCACCAAAACCCCGATCAAGGTAATTGAAAACCCTATGATCTGAACCCATTTAATGCCTGTTTTATAGAAGGTAAAATTCAGCACGAAGATCACAAGCGGCATTGCAGATTGCTCAAGCGCCACGTTGATGGCGGAGATATAATGGACGGCAGAATAAAGACAAAAATTAAACGCAGTGAAGCCAAACCCTCCCATAAGCAGAAGGTAAAGCCAATTCTTTCGAATTATAGGCCAGTCTTTTTTGATATTTTTATGGGCAATTAGTAAAATGACAGATAGAGCCACAGTCCAGCGGGAAGCGGTCAATATCATTGGTGAAATGTGACCAACCGCAAATTTACCCGCCACAGCATTGCCACCCCATACCAAGGTGGTGATTGTGAGCAGTAAAAATGGATTGCGTAGGAAGGTCAAATGCGTGTCCGATATTGTTTTCCCTTCGACACTTATCATAAGTTGAGCCTGTCACAAGTAGGGGTTAACTCCGTACGACCCTTGACCTTGAGGCCTGTGTAGCGGAAACGAAGTTGTAAGAAGTTCGCAAAACAAAGAAGGTTTGCAACTATGGCAAATGTTGTGGTCGTTGGTTCCCAATGGGGAGATGAAGGCAAAGGTAAAATTGTTGATTGGCTGTCTGAACGGGCCGACCTGGTGGTTCGTTTTCAAGGCGGACACAACGCTGGCCATACTCTGGTTATTGATGGCGTCAGCTATAAATTAAGCCTGCTCCCTTCTGGTGTTGTGCGTAAGGGTAAGATGGGCGTTATCGGTAATGGTGTGGTTATTGACCCCCATGCGCTGGTGGCTGAAATTGGCCGTTTGGCGGAGCAGGGGGTGACGATCTCTCCTGACAATCTACGCATTGCTGACAATGCAACTTTGATTTTATCGTTGCACCGCGAGCTTGATGGGCTGCGCGAAGATGCGGCAAAATCTGGAACCAAAATTGGTACAACCCGCCGGGGTATTGGACCAGCTTACGAAGATAAGGTTGGCCGCCGTGCCGTTAGGGTTATGGATTTGGCTAACCCAGAATCATTGCGCGGAAAAATTGACCGCCTGCTTACTCACCACAATGCGTTGCGTCGTGGGTTGGGGGAAGCTGAGATTACCCAAGAAGAAATTTTCAAAGAGCTGATGGATGTGGCCGATAAAATTTTGCCATTCCGCGAAACTGTTTGGAAATTGCTGGGCGAGGCAAAACACGACGGTAAGCGCATCTTGTTTGAAGGGGCGCAGGGAACATTGCTTGATATTGATCACGGTACTTATCCGTTCGTGACCTCATCAAACACAGTGTCTGGTCAGGCAGCGGCAGGTTCTGGTCTCGGTCCAGGTTCATTGAATTTCATTTTGGGCATTACCAAAGCCTACACAACGCGTGTAGGAGAGGGGCCTTTCCCGACTGAACAGGAAAATGAAATTGGTCAGTTCTTGGGCGAAAAAGGCCACGAATTTGGTACGATTACAGGTCGCAAACGCCGTTGTGGTTGGTTTGATGCGATGTTGGTTCGCCAGGCCGTTAGCGTCAATGGAATTAGCGGTATAGCGCTGACCAAGCTTGATGTATTGGATGGGCTTGATGAAATAAAAATTTGTACGGGCTACACGATTGACGGAGAGCCGATAGATCATTTTCCCGCTAGCCAAGGGCAACAGGCGCGGGTTGAGCCAGTTTATGAGACGTTGGAGGGCTGGAAAGAGCCTACCGTTGGGGCGCGCACTTGGAATGATTTACCCGCTCAAGCGATTAAATATGTGCGCCATATTGAGGAATTGATAGGCGCGCCTGTCTCAATGTTATCCACGAGCCCTGAGCGCGATGATACTATACTTGTAGAAGACCCTTTTCATGACTAATTTGACTGTTACACAATTCGTGAATGGAAAATCTGCTCATAGGGCAGGAGACTGATATTTTATGGCTGATTATTTTGCAGTTCTTAAACGAACACTTTCTGGTTTCACTGACCCGAAGCCACAGTTAAGAACTAAACTCTACGAGCGTGCCCGAACGACCATTAAGCGACAGCTTGAAGGTCGCAACCCACCATTGTCTGATGACGCGCTCACAGCAGAGCTGGATAAACTTGAAAAGGCAATAACTGATATCGAACAGGGCTATGACCCCGATTACAGTTCAGCACCCTCGTCGGCTGTTGCGGAGAATGCGGCAGCCGAGCCGACTTTAGAATCAGCTAACAAGCAGGAGCCTATTGATCTTCCTACTTTGCCTGTTAAGGACCCGGAACCAGAAGTCGTTGAGGCTACAGAAGCAGAAGAAACATCAAAGCCAGACCAGTCGCCAGCCCCGATGCCCGATTTGGAAATTGACATTCCATTGCTTGATCCAGAGCCTGCCAGCGAACCATTGGAGCCAGTGATTGACCCCGTGGACGAATGGGCGAAAGAATTTATATCAACTGAGCCCGTGGTTCCTGAGCAAACAGTACCTGCGGTGACAGAACCAGTTGTAGCGACAGCCATTCCTGCTGCCGTATCGCCTCCGCCAATTCCCCCTGTTATTCCAGCTCCAATTTCATTGCCTGAAGCTCCTGTGTTGCCAGAACAACCTGTTGATTTGCCATTGCCTGAATTGGAAATTCCGCCAATCCCTGTGCCTGTGCCGCCGTCTAAAGAGGTGGCAGGGGATGCATTGTCAATTCCACCTGCTCCTGGTTTTGGCGCGAGAAAATCCAAGCGCCCTAAGAAACGCGGCTGGGGTAAATGGCTGTTGGCTTTACTCATTATTGCTCTTTTAGGAGCCGCCGCTACCTTTGGTTGGGATAGACGTGAAGCCTTGATGGAACGTTTTGGCTTAAGCGAAATGTTTGATAATCCAACGCGGCCTAAGCCCGTTAAAACGATTTCTATTAAACCAGACCCTAAGGAGCCTGAAACAGGATCTGACGTAACGGTCACTCCTAGTATTGAACAACCCAAGAGCGAAAAACGTTTAACCGCTGAGGGCGTTGAGGTGGAGCCTGCCGTAACATTACCAGTAGTGGTTCCTACCACGCCAGCCCCTGAAACGCCTGCCACTAACCCACAGCCGGGTGCGTTACCTGTCGCTCAAAATGCTATTCTATATGAAAAAGGCGGTACGGCCGCCGAGAATTCTATTGATACAGGACGGGTTGTTTGGAGCATCGTTCAAGAGGAACCCGCCGCAGGTTTGCCAAAGGAACCTGCCATTCGTGGCCGCGTAGAAATTCCATCGCGAAAAATGATTTTGATTATGACGATCAAACGTAATGGCGATAAATCTCTCCCAGCCAGCCATTTGATCGAGCTGGTTTTTGCTGTGCCAGACGATTTTTCTGGCGGTTCGGTTGGACAAATAAACCGTTTCGTTTTTAAGGAAAGCGAACAGGGGCGCGGGGAAGGCTTGGTCGCCGTTCCAGCGCGTATCGCTGAAGGGATATTCCTTGTGGCTTTGAATAACTTGGATAGCGCAATTAAAAAGAACGAGACGTTGATGCTGACCCGTGACTGGATTGATATTCCGATGCAATACCGCACAGGAAGACGGGCATTGATTACAATCGAAAAAGGGCTGCCAGGCGAAAGAGTATTCAAAGAAGCTCTCGAGGCCTGGGAGAAGTTGAAGTAGAAGTTAGTGCGCAAGCCTTGCAAAATTAGCGAGGTTTTGCCAAAATAGTTATTAGTTCCAAGGGGGGCCGTTTACGGCTGAGATGGTTTCTTGCCAGACCCTTGATCGGTGAAACGATCGGGAACCTGATCCGGATAATGCCGGCGAAGGGACGGGAAATAGTTTTTAGACCGCGCATGAATTACGTTGGTTTTTAGCTCCCCATTTTTGAATTCAGGCCCCGCTCAAAAGGTGTGTTGCGCGTGGATAATTCTATGCAAAATGTCAAGAATGATACGGCCAGCAAGGGCACTGCCCTATTGCGTGGTCTTGTCACGATGCTTGTTTTGCTTTTCGTTTGGTGGACAGGGGTTGTGTTGTTTCAACCTGCACCGTTTATTTTACCTGGGCCTATTCGTGTATTCAGTGCCTTGAGCGAACATATTAACTCGCTTCTGTATCATGCGGGAATCACACTTTTTGAGATTGTCCTTGGGTTGGTATTGGGTACGCTGTTGGGCATCGGTACGGCGATGTTGATGAATTCATTTACCTTCGCACGGCGTTATGTGATGCCCGTTGTGGTGGCTAGCCAAGCGCTGCCTGTGTTTGCCATCGCGCCGCTTTTGATCCTGTGGTTCGGCCTTGGCCTTGGCTCAAAAATTGCCATGGCGACCTTGATTATATATTTCCCCGTAGCCTCTGCTTTGAACGATGGGCTCACCCGCGCCCAAGGAAATTACATTGATCTCGCACGTCTATACGGGGCGAGCCCTTGGCAAACTTTAACTCGTTTTCGCTTACCTGCCGCTATGCCTTCATTGGCTTCTGGCCTTCGGGTTGCGGCCACGGTCGCGCCCATTGGAGCGATTGTTGGTGAATGGGTTGGGGCATCAGGTGGGCTTGGGTATGTCATCAACCAAGCCAATGCACGGATGCAAACGGACGTGGTTTTTGCTGGGCTCTTTATACTCATTATCATGGTGGTTGCATTACGATTTGCCGTTGATGTGGCCCTAAACAAATTGGTGCATTGGTCACCTAATACAAATTCGCAATTCGCTTAACAGGAGTTATTTATGCGCTTTTTCAAATTGGCCTTTGCCGCAGTACTGGCATTATTTATCGGACTTGCCCCCGTTCATGCCGCCGATAAACTGACGGTTTATCTCGATTGGTTTGTGAACCCAGACCACGCGCCCTTGGTGATTGCTAAATCTCAAGGGTATTTCAAAGCTAATGGTTTGGAGGTGGAATTAATTGCGCCTTCCGACCCGAGCGCCCCGCCACGGTTGATTGCAGCAGGTCAGGGGGATATTGCGATTTCCTACCAGCCGCAGCTGCATGTGCAGGTGGCGGAAGGTCTGCCACTTACCCGTATTGGGACGATTGTGGAAACTCCGCTTAATGCGCTTGTGGTGTTGAAGGATGGGCCGATCAAATCTATTGCCGATTTGAAGGGTAAGAAGATTGGATTTTCTGTTGGCGGATTTGAAGATGCTTTGTTGAGTGCAATGCTAAAGCAAGAAGGTCTAACGCTAAAAGACGTGGAGTTGATCAACATCAATTTCTCACTTTCGCCTTCGTTGATTACGGGGGCCGTTGATGCCGTCATTGGCGCATTTCGGAATTTTGAGTTGAACCAACTTGATATTGAAAAACGCCCGGGCCTTGCCTTTTATCCTGAAGAGCATGGAGTTCCCGTTTATGACGAGTTGATCTTCATTGCCAAGAATGACCGCGTTGACGACAAGCGTTTTCGCCCGTTCATGGATGCTGTGGAGAAAGCCACACTTTACATAACTAACCATCCTGATGAAGCGCTTGAACAGTTTTTGAAGGCCTACCCTGACTTGAACAACGAGCTAAACAAACGGGCGTGGCGCGATACGCTACCCCGCTTTGCTAAGCGCCCCGCGGCATTGGATCGTAATCGCTATGAGCGGTTTGCAAAGTTTATGTTGAAAAGCGGTTTGATTAAGAAGACCGCACCGCTTGAAAGCTATGCGGTGGAATTGAAGTAATAAAAAAGGCCGGAGAAATCTCCGGCCTTTTCTTTGTCTATATGAAGCTCGTTTAGTGAGTGGCTAGTTGCGCGACTGGCTTGGCCAGTTCTTTTGCTGCTTTTACCATCTCTTTTTGTACCTTCTCAAAGGCACGCACTTCGATTTGGCGTACCCGTTCTCGGCTGATGTCGAATTCACCTGAAAGAACTTCCAATGTTAGCGGGTCTTCCGATAGGCGACGGGCGGTGAAGATGCGTTGTTCGCGTTCGTTCAAGACTTCCATAGCCTCGCTCAACATGTCGCGACGCACTTCGAGCTCGTCTTGTTTGATCAGCGTGGTTTCTTGACTTTCGCTATCATCCACCAACCAGTCTTGCCATTGGCCTGCTTCACCTTCTGCCGCTTTGATTGGGGCATTAAGAGACGCATCGCCTGAAAGACGTTGGTTCATTGAGCGTACTTCTTCCTCGGAGACACCGAGAGTTTTTGCGATCTTATCGACATTTTCTTGCTTGAGATCGCCACCTTCCAATGCGTTCAACTTGCCTTTCAACTTACGCAAGTTAAAGAACAAACGCTTTTGATTGGCGGTGGTTCCCATTTTAACAAGGCTCCACGAGCGTAATACATATTCTTGGATAGATGCTTTAATCCACCACATGGCGTAGGTTGCCAAACGGAAACCTCTCTCAGGGTCAAACTTTTTAACAGCCTGCATGAGGCCGACATTGCCCTCAGAAATAACTTCTCCGATGGGCAGGCCGTAGCCACGGTAGCCCATGGCAATTTTAGCCACGAGGCGTAGGTGACTTGTCACCAATTTATGGGCAGCTTGGGTGTCGTCATGTTCCGCATAGCGTTTGCCGAGCATATATTCTTCTTCGGGCTTAAGCATGGGGAACTTACGGATTTCCTCCATATAGCGTTGCATGCCGTTACCGCTGGCGGAAATTGTTGGTAATACGTTAGCCATTTTATAATCCTCTCCTACTTCTGCCGACCTTAAAAAAAGGGTCGGACTTTATTCTACTGGGGCGAGATAGTGTTCTCGCTTGTCCTGATCTTAATATAGGTACTAATTATGGCTTTTCATCGCCTTTTTACGATTAACTGCAAAAAAGTGATGAAATTTTTGTAATGTTGGCCCTGAGTGAGTGTTGAAGTCACAAGAAACAAGGGTTTATGGGTTGCTTAAATGGGGTTTTGACCGCATCGTTCAAGCTGATAATTTGCAAAAAAGGTGAAGACCATGGCCGTAAACAATCGTATTTCCGACTTTCACAAAGAGATCACTGAGTGGCGTCAAACAATCCACCAGCATCCGGGTCTTTTATATGACGTTGAAGAAACGGCGGCTCTGGTTGCGGAAAAGCTCAAAGAATTTGGTGTTGATGAGATTGTTGAAGGGGTTGGTCGTACTGGTGTTGTTGCCGTGATTAAGGGGCGTAAGTCTGGTTCTGGCAAAGTGATAGGTATGCGGGCCGATATGGATGCGCTGCCCATATTAGAGAAGAACGATTCACCCTATAAATCTAAATACGAAGGCAAGATGCACGCCTGTGGTCATGATGGGCATACCGCAATGTTGCTTGGCGCTGCTAAATATTTAGCAGAGACGCGCAATTTTGACGGCACTGCGGTGGTGATTTTTCAACCTGCTGAAGAGGGTGGAGCCGGCGGTAAAGCCATGTGCGATGATGGCATGATGGACAAGTTTGGTATTCAAGAGGTCTATGGCTTGCACAATATGCCAGGGTTGCCAGTCGGGGAGTTTTCAATTTGTCCTGGTCCTATTATGGCGGGAACTGATGAGTTTACGATTACCATTAAAGGGCTTGGCGCTCATGCGGCCATGCCTCATATGGGGAATGATCCGATTATCATCGCCACACAAATGGTGCAGGCTTTGCAATCAATCGTTTCACGTAATGTCGATCCGTTGAGCTCTGCGGTGTTGACGGTTACCGCAATCAATGCGGGTAAGGCCTATAATGTTATTCCGCAAGAAGCTCAATTCTATGGAACCATTCGAACTCTTGATCGCGAAGTGCGCGCCTTGGTGATGGAGCGGATGAAGACCATGATAGAGGGGATAGCTGCAGCTCATGGTGCTGAAGTCGATATCGCCATCAAGGAAGGTTATCCAGTAACTCGAAATCACGAAGCGCAAACTGGTTTTGCAGCTCAGGTTGCACGCGATATCGTCGGTGATGGTCGCGTGAATGTGGAGCAACTGCCCGTGATGGGCGGCGAGGACTTTTCATTCATGCTTGAGGAACGTCCCGGTGCGTTCATTTTCATGGGTAATGGAGATACGGCTGGGCTGCACCATGAGGAATATGACTTCAACGATGAAGCCATTCCTGTTGGTTCAAGCTATTGGGCAAAAATTATCGAAACGGCTATGCCAGCGAGCTAGAGTAAAAGCTAAGAGCGCAGTCGATTAGCGGCGTTCTTTTGGCTTTTCAATAAGTTCTACAATGTAGGATTTAGTGATGAAACGTTGTCCGTCAGCATCACGAAAGACAATTACATTGGCTTCGGTGTTGTTCATAGTCCGTTCGACTTCACCGCCGATACTGAGAACCATTTGGCCATCCAGCTTGCGGCCATCAACCATGGTGAGCTGAACTGGAATAAGTAGTACGTTGTGATCGTCGGACATAGATTAGCTCCCTTAGCTGTTGAGCCGAAACATAACGAAGACAGGTTTACTCTTCGATAACAGAGAACTTGGATGTGATTTTACCAGCTGCATCATGCCGTTGAATGAGGAGCGTTCCGTTGGCCAACTTTATTGTCAGAACCAGCCCGTTTGCATTTGCCGTAGTGGAAATGATTGTTGCCCCCTTTGGAATTGCAACAGTTCCAGAGGTTAGCTCTCCAATTACTGGGGTAGGGGTGGTGGGTTTACGATTCCACTTATAGACAATGGCTAGTAACACGGCCATAAACCCCAGCATCATGATACCACCAGAAACCATCAATAGCCGTACTAGTTTTACTCGAATTGCTTCGACCGCCGGATCGAGGGGTTCGTCTTGGTCTGGTTGTGAAATTGGTTTGGTCATCTTTGGCTCTAGGTTTTTTCGGATAGGGGTTCTTTAGTTATGGTTCAGGGTGATAGCGGCAGTGGTGAAGGAATGAAAGCCCCTTCGGAAGATTCTATTGGTGAAATGGAAGTTTTGATGGTTCCTCACAGTTGGCATGCGAAGCGGGTGGACCTGTTTATTTCTGCCAATTCGTCGGATGATCTCTCTCGGGCACGGGTGCAATCCCTCGTTCGAAAGGGACACGTGACGATTAATGGTAGAGTACCAAAGGGGACGAGTACGAAAATTGCAGCGGGTGATGTTGTTCGTTTTGCCATGCCTGCGCCTGAAGAAGCCATTGCATTACCAGAAGAAATTGCATTGGATATCTTGTTTGAGGATGCCGATTTAATTATTGTCAACAAGCCTGCTGGAATGGTGGTCCATCCGGCTCCTGGAAATTGGTCTGGCACTTTGGTCAACGCATTGCTCCATCATTGCAAGGGCACGCTTTCTGGTATCGGCGGGGTGAAGAGACCGGGCATTGTTCATCGTCTTGATAAAGATACCAGTGGAGTGATGGTGGTGGCCAAAAGCTATCGTGCTCACATAGATTTACAGGAGCAATTTGCAGATCACGGTAGAACAGGACCGCTGGAGCGTTCTTACTGGGCGTTGGTTTGGGGTATTCCGCCGCGCATGAAAGGCTCGATAGAAACCTATCTTGGTCGCCACCCGACTAAGCGGTTGCAACGGGCGGTGGTTGAAGAAGATGCGGTGGACGCGAAAGAAGCGATCACCCATTATACCGTGCTGAAACGTTTTGATGACCCCTCTGGCAAAAGTGAGGCCTTGGCATCGCTGGTTGAATGCAGGTTGGAAACGGGCCGTACCCACCAAATTCGTGTTCATCTCACCCACATTGGAAATCCGCTTTTGGGTGATCCAGAATACGGGAAGCAATTTGCAAATCGTGGAGTGCGCTTACCAGAGGCGGCACAGGCACTCTTCGCTAATTTTAAGCGCCAAGGGCTGCACGCGAGAACGCTCGGTTTCCGCCACCCGACAACGGGTGAGACAGTATCCTTTAGCGCAGACCCACCAAAAGATATGGCGGATCTTACTGCTGCAATTGAAGCTGGCGATTAGTCAAGAAGGGGCGACCAGGCTGGATCGGAAGCAAAAGCTTTTGTTTTAACTGCCTGTTCGTTGCGGCCTGTAAGGTCAATTGTGTATAGGTTTGGACCACCGCTTGCGCCAGCTGTTTCTCTAAAGAACATCAATGTGCGTCCATTAGGAGCCCATGTTGGCCCCTCGTTGTGATAACCTTCGGTCAAAATCCGTTCGCCTTTTCCATCAGGGCGCATCACTCCGATGAGGAACTTCCCGCCGGAGCGTTTTGTAAAGGCGATTAAGTCACCGCGTGGTGACCAAACTGGAGTGGAATAGCTACCAGTTCCAAAAGAGATTCTTTGAGTTCCAGCACCATTCGCACTCATGACATAAAGCTGCTGGCGGCCTCCACGATCTGATTCAAACACGATACGGCGACCGTCAGGGGAGTAAGATGGAGAGGTGTCGATGGCTGTTGTGTTGGTAAGTCGTGTGGTGTTTCGCGAACGCAAATCCATTGTGTAGATATTGGCATTACCATCTTGTTGCAGGCTCATGATGATGCGTTGACCATCGGGAGAAAAGCGAGGACTAAACGTCATGTTTGGGAAATTACCAACAACTTCGCGTTGGCCAGTTTCGATTTGTAGAAGGTAGACTCGCGGCTTGTCGCCAGCAAAGGACATATAGGTAACTTCTTGGCGCGAGGGTGAAAAACGCGGTGTTAGAACTAAGTCTTTCCCGCCCGTTAAATAGCGGTTGTTGTAACCATCTTGGTCCATAATCGCGAGGCGTTTAACCCGTTTGTTTTTAGGACCATTTTCAGCGACATAAACGATACGGGTATCAAAATATCCGCTTTCACCAGTGAGCGCCTTATAAATTGCGTCGGCTATGATGTGACCCACCCGGCGTACATTATTTGGGTTTGTAGAATATTGCTGACCCTGAATTTGCTCAGAGCCATAGGTATCCCAAAGGCGAAATTCTGTGCGAAAACGGCCACCACCTTCGCTGACGACGCGACCCGTAACAAGGGCCTGCGCTTTGATAGCTGTCCAATTTGGAAAATTTGGGCTTGCATCGCTGTCTGAAATTTTTTCAATAAATGCCGCGCGATCAATTGGAGCAAAAAGACCAGAGCGACGTAGGTCGGCCTCGATCACCTTTGTAATTTTCTTGCCCAATTCGGACTGACCCAAAAAGTAAGGCAGGGCGATGGGAAGTGGTTCAACATTACCCTTGGTTACATCAATTTCCACACGCGCATGCGCGGTAGATGCGAGCATGAAGAGGCTCGATGTGAGGATAATAATCACGGCAATAAATTTGTTTTTCAAAACAGTCATTTCCATTCCTTCTTCCCAATCAATTTTATAACATGTCACGTAGTGAGAAGTTTACCACCACGTCTGACCATGTTTCATATTTGTCTTGCGGCAATTCGTACGGAGCACACTCGGTTACAGCCGCACGAACGCGTACCGCTAAGGTCGATTTTGTGCCCCGGTCTGTACCCGAAACTTTTACTTTTACGCGACCATCTATTTCACCACTACGGGTTAATTTAAAAGTCACCCTTGCGCGCATTTTATCCGCATCTGGATGGCCGGTTAGATCACCAACACTCCAACATCCTTCAAGTCTACCGCGCAGGGCATCAATCTCGCTTTGTGCAAGTTTGGTGGAGTTGTTTGCTTTCTTTGCACCCAATGCCGCCTTTTTTGTGGAGCGTTTTGCACCACCTGAACTGGACTTGGTTTTATTGACCACGGCTTTTTTGGTGGCATCAGTTTTTTTCTTTGTATTTTTAGACTTCGCGCTCGTAACTTTTTTGACTTCCTTGCGGGTCGTCGTTTCAGCCGCTTCAGGTTTTGGTTTTGTGGGCCGCTGCTTTGGTGTGGAAACTTTTTGCGGCAGTTTTTTGAATGCCTCTTCTGCTGGTTTTTCCGGCTCTAAAGTTTCTGACTTCTTTAGCAACATCGCGATATCAGTTTTGGGTTTCGGCTTTGGCGCGAGCTTTGGTGTTGGAACAGGTGTTGGTTTTTTTGCAGGTGCTGGGCGCTCAACAGGCGTTGGCACTTCTGTTTTTTCTACTGGCGGTGCTTTTTCCACCTTAGGGGCTTTGGCTTTGGTGTCGTTGTTTGTGTCGCCAACATTCACCGCTTGCTTGATTTTTGGCGGCAGTTTTGTTTTTTTCGGCGCTGGTTTTTTTGCAGGGTCGGCTTTTTTAGCGCCCTTGATTGTTTTGGTGATTGCTTCAATTGGTATGATATCAATCGGCAGGGCTTCAACATCCGGCACGCTTAATGGCGTTGGCGATGCAAGGGACACCATGCCCCATGCAAGGGCTGCGACATGAACTGCAACAGAGGATGTGAGGCCAGCCTTCATCTTAATTCGTTTGCTCTTGAAGTGTTACGAGCCCAATTTTTTTGTAACCGGCTTGGTTCAAAGCCCCCATGATTCTCATCACAGTACCGTAGTCGGTGGTTTTATCTCCGCGCACATAAAGACGTTCTTCATAGCCGTTTTTAGCAATGGCTTTTAATTTTGGAATGAGCTCTTCGATAGAGATTTCAGTTTCCTGCAGGAACACTTGCCCACCTTCGCGGATAGAAATAGAGATCGGTTGGGTTTCCGAATTAAGCGGTTTGGCTTGGGTTTCGGGGAGGTCAATTGGTACGCCAACGGTGAGCAGGGGAGCTGCTACCATGAAGATAATGAGTAGCACCAACATCACATCAACGAATGGGGTTACGTTAATCTCACTCATTGGCACATGGCGTTTGCTGCGTCTGCGACGACCGCCTGATATTCCACTGCTGCCTACTGACATGCCCATAATCTAATCCGTTCAGAAGTTGAGGCGCTTTATTGCGCGCCTGTTTTCTCATCAATTTGTCGCGAAAGTATGGCCGAGAATTCATCAGCGAAACCTTCAAGGCGGGTGCCAATTTTCCCTGCATCCGCAGAGAGTTTGTTGTAGGCGATAACAGCAGGGATGGCGGCGAGGAGGCCAAGGGCCGTTGCCAAAAGTGCTTCGGCGATACCGGGCGCAACCACCGCGAGGTTGGTCGATTTTGATCCAGCTATCGCTTGGAACGAAGTCATGATGCCGACCACCGTACCGAACAAACCAATGAAGGGTGCGGCGGAACCAAGGGTGGCTAAGAATAACAAGCGGCGTTCTAGCCGTTCCATTTCACGGGCAAGGGATACGTCCAAAACTTTATCAATACGGGTTTGCAGACCGATGGGGGAGCGGGCGTTGCGCTCGAAGGAGCGTTTCCATTCGCCCATTGCGGCGACAAACAGTGCGCCCATGCCGAGGTTTTGGCGATCGCTAAGGGTGCGGTATAATTCTTCGAGGCTTTGGCCTGACCAAAAAATTTGCTCGAATTGATCGAGTTGCTTTTTAGTGCGGCTGAACAACATTGATTTATCAACGATGATTGCCCAACACCAAATGGAGGCGATGAGCAGACCAATCATAACTGCTTGCACCACGGGCGAGGCTTCGATGAAAAGATGAAGCAAAGATGTATCAACGACGGGAGCGGCTAATCCTTCGCGGGCGACTTCTTGTGCAAAGGCTGGAGCTGAAACTGTGAGGCTCGTTAATGCAGCTGCCGAGATATTGGCAATAAATTTCATTTGGGTTTTCCCGAAATAATAGATGGGTGAAGGTACGCGGTTGGCACGATCACTTTTGAAATGTCCGTAAATCTATCCTTCAATGTCATTACTGGTTTACGGTTAAATAGGGTGAAAGAATGGCCTTCCAATGGTCAATTGGTGGCAATTGCAAAGACCTTCTTCATATATGCCCAATGTGGGGCATTTATGGTTAATGGGGTGTTAAGATTTACGCGACGCCGAGTTTTGCAAGCAGGTCTTTTGGGAAGCGACGGGGCTTGCCCTCAGGGGTCATCAAGACCACGGTTACAATGGCTTCTAGCAAGATCTGTTCTTGGCGTTTTATCACCTGCTTAAAGGTGAGGCGCATGCCTTTGAGGGTGCCGCGCTGGGTCTCTATCGTCAGAATATCATCAATTTTTGCTGCAGCTTTGAAATCTATTTCCATCCGGTGCACGGCAAAGGCAATTGGTTCTCCAAATATGCCGTCCATCATCTCTCCGTGATGAATATCAAGCAGGCGCACATAATCGGAGCGACCATGTTCGAGAAAATCTAAATAACGGCCATGATAAACGATGCCCGAAAAATCGGTGTGTTCGAAATAAACCCGTTCAACAAGCGTATGGGAATCGGCATTAAGCGTGCCGGAATTGACCTGTTGCTCACTCATCAGTTGGGCTTTCTTCGAATAAAGTGGCTTGCATTGTTTCCAACCCGCCGGGGACGGCCAAGCCCATGTGGTCGAAGGCGCGGGGGGTTAGGATGCGGCCTCTTGGGGTGCGTTGGATGAAGCCTTGTTGGATGAGGTAGGGCTCGATGATGTCTTCGATTGCATCGCGGGGTTCTGACAATGACGCGGCCAAGGTTTCGATACCGACGGGGCCACCGCCGAAATTGACGCCAATGACACCGAGATAACGGCGGTCGAGTTCGTCTAGGCCGATAGAGTCAACGCCCAACTGGTGGAGGGCTTTGTCGGCGATATCGCGGGTGATGCGGTCACTGCCTGCAACGATGGCGAAGTCGCGGACACGGCGCATGAGGCGGCCTGCAATTCGCGGTGTGCCGCGCGCTCTTTTGGCGATTTCGAGGGAGCCGTCTTTTTCAATGCCGATGCCCATAATGCGCGCGCCACGGGTGACGATGAGCTCCAGCTCAGGGACCGTGTAAAATTGCAGGCGCACGGGAATACCGAAGCGGTCGCGCAGGGGGGTGGTCAACAAGCCAAGGCGGGTGGTGGCGGCGACGAGGGTGAATTTTGCCAGATCAATTTTGACCGAACGTGCGGCGGGGCCTTCGCCGATAATCAAATCGAGTTGGTAGTCCTCCATCGCCGGATAGAGGATTTCTTCGACCGCTGGGTTAAGCCGATGGATTTCGTCGATGAACAAAACATCGCGGTCTTCAAGGTTGGTGAGCAGGGCGGCGAGATCGCCAGCCTTGGCTATAACGGGGCCAGAGGTGGAGCGGAAATTGACCCCCAATTCCTTCGCCATGATTTGCGCCAGCGTGGTTTTGCCAAGACCCGGAGGCCCAACAAAAAGCACATGGTCGAGAGCTTCGCCGCGCTGTTTCGCCGCTTCAATAAAAACCGAAAGGTTAGCCCGCGCCTGTTCCTGGCCCGTGAAATCCGCCAGCCGATCAGGGCGAATATTGGCGTCCAAGTCCTCCGACTTTTTCTCGCCATCTATGATGCGTTCATCCGTCAATTACTCAACTCCCGCAGACCCAACCTGATGAGTGTCGAACTGGTTGCGTCTTCGCCTGCGGATTGGAGGGCGATGCTTACTGCGGCGCTGGCTTGTTGGCTGGAGTAGCCGAGGTTTGAGAGTGCGCTGACTGCATCTTGCACGGCACTTCCGGCAACGCCTGCACCAATTTCCTGTTGCAGGCCAATCGTGCCCATATCGCCAGTAAGGGCAGGGGCTTTGTCTTTTAGTTCAGCGACAATGCGTTGGGCAACTTTTGGGCCAACGCCGGGGGCGCGGGAAACGGTGGCTTTGTCTTGAAGGGCAATGGCCGAGGCGATCTCACTCGGTGAGAGCGTGCCAAGAATGGCCAGTGCGACCTTCGCCCCAACCCCTTGGACAGACTGCAACAGGCGGAACCAATCGCGCTCAAAGTCCTCCATAAAACCAAACAGCTTAATCTCGGTTTCGCGCACATGGGTTTCAATAGAAAGCGCAATCGCTTCGCCGATGCTCGGCAGGGCGGTTAAGGTGCGAGTGGAGCAATGAACCTGATAGCCCACCCCCTGCACATCAAGGATAATCCAGTCGTCGCCATAGGTATCAACGATCCCCTTAAGTTTCCCAATCATCCGCTCAACTGCCTTGTTCTCGCTCGTGTTTGGATAGGGGAGTTAGGGGAACAAGTCAAGAACATTTGGGTGGGGGAGGGTGTATTTTTGAAGCGGAGTAAAAGACGATGGTAGCAATGCGGACTTTCGTGACAGGTACGAAATGCCAGTAAACAAAGCCGCATTTACCCGCTGAATTACAAATCATAAGGCAAAGTTGAATGAGGTCTTTACTCATCACCAACTGACTGAGCGCGCCTTGCTAGACCTGCTTCCTCCTTTTCCCAACTCTCTAACGTTTTTCCAATTGAATGTTTTAGATTATTCTCCGTTTGCCATTTGGAGAAAGCACTACATTGTGGGAGTTGGCGTATAATTTTATGGTAAACATCTTTTAACCATGGTTTTTCGGATTCTAGCTCATTATTCGACCACTTGTACCTGAGTTGCAGCGACTTGAGGACATGTTTTCGGTGTTTTGAGGACAGCAAAAATAATACCTTTACAAACTCTTCTGAGGGTAAATGCTTCAGAACAGGTTTCGATGAAAAAATTGCTTCTTTTAAGCCATAGTTTGAAATTTTGGTTACGAACGAATCGGGATTTTCTTCCAATGTTTTAAGTAATTCAAGGGCTTCTTCGCCACTTGAGTCTTGATATGCTTCCATTTGTGCGGCCTGCATCTTGGAGTAAAGCCTGTTGAAAGGAGGCCCCTTCCAGTAAGCTTCATCTCTAGGGAACCCCATTCCGAGATGGCCGGTATCAGAATAACCGTAACCTTCATGATGGAATGAACCTCCTTTCGGGTCATATGCCGTTAACTTTTTAGCTTTCAGCAAATCTTCAATATATTTCACACATTCGGTTTCGATTTTTTCGATTGAACACTTAGCGTACCCCATTTCAGGAAGATCTAGACGCGAGCTGAAAACGAGAAGGATGATACCTGGATCTAAGTATTCGCGGTTCAAAAATTTTGTTTCCATTAAGGAAGCTGCAGGCTCGACTGCGTTTTCCTCACGATCGAATGCCCACCAAACTGTTTGCCATTCACTTTCCGCAACGGTTACGTGGAATGCCGGAGTGAGAGCCAATTTTTCATTGATTGTTTTCCGATCATTTCCACCGTCACATATGATGTATTCAGCAAGTTCATATGGTAGAGTCGTTTGGAACCGACCGTTTCGAATGTGCTCATTTTTAAATTTTTCACTTGCTTGACGCAACTTTTCAAATTTAGGGTTTTTATCATAATCCAAATCACCACGAAGTTGTAAATCTATTCGCGTGAAATTTCCAGATTTCACTTCCAGTGTCAGTGCTAAGAATATGAAAAGTAGTTCCTTCATGCCCTCTTCATTTTCGACATGTCCTGCTTCAATAACCTTGAAAAAACGCTCAAACTCCCAAATAGCCTGCCCCAAACTACGCAGGTTATTGTAACTTGCTTTGACAAAGACATCTTTTATAATCTCAACGTTGCGCCCAAGGAAGTTTTTAGAATCTGAGCCATACCGATCAATCAGAGAGTCAATTGCGGTATCGAAATCAGCTACCAAAGACAAAGTTTGTCCGATGACTTTCTCTTTCTCTCTAATCCCATCCTCCCCCCAAAGGTTGTCTTCATTGGCGAGCAATACAACGCGTTTTCCTTGGTGCTCGACATAGCCGTTGATAGCCCCAAGTAATTCAGTAATTGATAACGTCGCTCGCTCGAAATCATCAAAGATCAACGTGTTGGGCAGCTTCGTCAACATAACCTCAGTAAGGTCGATTTTGCTTAAATCGAATGAAAACCCAAACCCACGTATTCCAGAGACAAAATTCTTAACTTGAGTGCCGATTTTCGCCACGTCGCTGTCAGTTTTAGGCCACATGGCGCGGACTATGGCTCGATCAATCTCGCTTCGACTGCCTACACCAAAGAGGCTTATGTAGAGCGGCTTCTCCACTTCCTCTTCTTCAATAAGCTCATTGATTAGATGTGTTTTTCCCGCACCCCAAGGCGCAGACAGCAGCACAGCGAACCTAGGATTTTGTGATGAAAAATAGTTTTTCAAATAATCCCGGGTAGATGAATTTAAGTCTGTCATCAAAATAGCTTCTCAAAAGGGGCATTCACAAACGCCAGAAATAACCACGCGAAATCAATCTGTGGTGCATTGATATCTCTAAAAAGATTGAGGGGATATAAAATTGTGAAGAACTAATCATGAGGTGAAAGCTGAAAGCAGTCACTGACCGTCGCAAATTTGATGGTTTTGCAATGGTACATCCCCCCCCTCAACCCCAACCGTAATTAAAGCTAATACTTATCCGTTCTTCTTCGGCCATGTTCATAGGCACTTCGTGGCGGAGCCAGCTTTCCCATAGGAGGACGTCGCCGACTTTAGGGGCGATGTAGATGAAGCTGCGTAGTTCTTCTCGCGCATCGGCGTTGCGGGTGGGGGCGGCCATCATCATGGTTGAGCGGGGGTCTTCGAATTTGATGGCGCTCGCCCCTTCTGGCATCGCTACATAGGTCGTGCCGCTGACCACGCTATGGGGGTGGATGTGGGAGGTGTGAATACCAAACTCGGGCAGGATGTTGATCCACAGGCTGTCGAGCTTTAGCTTCTTACCATCAAGATTAAATTCGAGGTCTTTGGCAAATTCTGCAACGTGTTTATCGAGGTTTTTGACCAACTCTTGAAAGACCGGAAACCGCCACGGCAGATCGTCCAGCGAGGCGTAACTGGTGTAGCCCGGAAAATCATTTTCCTCACACCATTTCTGCCCAGCCTCATCATCTTCGGCAATCGACAGGGAGGCCGTTTCAAGCTCCGCCGCATCTGGTGCTTTTTTGAAATCAGAAAGGGCCGCGTGATATAGGCGGGTAACAAAAAGGGATTTTATCTTTGACATGCGCCCTACATAACGCGGCACGGGGCGAAGCGCGAGGGAAATCGGTTGGATGGTTGGATAAATAATATCGTTGGCCAAAATATTATCAGAAGCGGCCTGTACCAGTCTTTTTAATATTCGCATTGTGAATCATTTCGCGCCAAAGCATGTAAAATCCACCGCCAACAATCAGAGCGATACCAATCCAAGCGGTCTGGTCTGGCCATTCACCAAACACCACAACACCCCAGAAAATTGCTAAAACTACGCCCACATATTCAAATGGTGCAGCAAGCCCAGCTTCACATATTCTATATGCTTGACTGATTAGGTATCCCCCGAATGTGCTTGCCATACCGATCAACACGAATATCCAATAATCGCTTGTCGCAGGCCAGACCCAATCACGAAGTAAAAAGTCCAACGAAGGATCACCCGATCCAGCGAAACGCCCATTACCTATTGTCAAACCCACCACAGCGCTAATAAATATAAAGGTTACTTGGATGTAGAATGTCATAGTACCGGCCTTCTCGGTGCCTCCGATTTTTCGAGTTAAGACGTGTAAACTTGCGTATGCGGTCGCAGATATCAGAGGCAACAAAGCGACTGCCTGAAAGCTACTACTTGTAGGTCGCATCATGACAACAACGCCAATCAATCCCATTCCGACAGCTACCCATCTGTGGGGGCCAACAGTTTCTTTCAAAAAGAGGACGGAAAACAGCGTAATAACCAAAGGGCTGACGAAGAAAATGGCAACAGCGTCTGCCAATGGCATTGCAGCTAAGGCAAGAAAGAACGTCATGTTGGCAATGACCACGCACATTCCGCGCAACAGGTGCATGGACAGGCGTTTGGTTCGTAAAATACTATAGCCGCCCTCCAGTGGTACGATAACAGCCAGTAAAACCACCATTCCTATGACAGAACGAATTAAGACGACTTGATGTAGTGCATAATCACCACTTAGGAGTTTAATAGACATATCGTTAAACGAAAAGAAAAACGAAGCACCAAGGGCACAAGCAATGCCAATGAAACTTTTGCTCAGTGAAGGCGTAGACACTCGCGTTCTCCGTGCTTTTGATATGAATGGGAGCTATTTCTAAAATGCAGAAACGTGCCAAAACAATATGATCTGATCTGCGTCTTTCACGCAACTCATATTTTATCCACTCTCCCCCAACTACCCCTTAGCCACAGCTGCCGCTGTTGTGGGCGTGGCAGATTGCAATGGCTAGGGTGTCGGCAGCGTTGTCGCTGTCGTAGGTGGCTTTGCGGAGCAGCATGTTGACCATCAGTTTGATCTGTTCCTTGCTGCCGTGGCCAACGCCTATGACGGCTTTTAAGTGTGCTTTTGACCCGTAGCGGAAGTGCTAAAAACGATAGTAATTGCCCTGGGCTAAATTAGCCTAGAAGCAATACCCATGCCGAGAATGCATATGCAACGTATGTGGTGAGCATAGCCAAACCACGTGGTTGGGGATTCAGTGGAAAAAAGGTCATGGACAATCCGTGGACGATTCTACCAATCACAAAAGCAATGCCTGTTGCCCAAAGTTGTGTTTCATAGCCTCCCTTAAGTTCGACCAACATGAAAAGTATCAGTGCGAGCGGGGTGTATTCAATAAAATTTCCAAAGGCACGAACACTGTTTCGAAGATTTTCATCTCCTGCATCCCCAAAAACAGTTTTGAGCGGCGGTCTCAATGGATCGATGCAACACATTCATTAAAACGCTCAGCGGGAGTTTTATATCCCAGCGTTTTTCGAGGTCGCTCGTTGAGCTGTCTTGCGACGGCGCTCAGCTTTGCTTGGCTATGT
>JAZGEY010000010.1:0-26004 GCA_036478985.1 Rhizobiaceae bacterium | reverse complement strand
TCTCATTGAAAAAACCGCTACCGATGAAGCCGTTAAAGGGGTGGTACTCACCTCTGGTAAAAAAGCGTTTGGCGCGGGGGCTGACCTCACCATGTTGCAAGGCATGTTAGACACCCACGCTGAAATGAAAGCCAAAGACGAGCAAGCCGCGATGGAACTTTTGTTCCACAACGCCCACCGTTTGAACCGCACATTGCGCAGCATTGAGGTTGGCGAGAAACCTTGGGTTTGCGCGATTAATGGCATGGCTCTTGGTGGTTGTCTTGAGATCGCGCTGGCTTGTCACGCGCGCGTTTTGACCGATGATGAAAGTGTCACCGTTGGTCTTCCCGAAGTTAAAGTTGGCCTATTGCCTGGTGGTGGTGGAACCCAGCGCGTTGCCCGTTTGGTCAACCCGCAAGACGCGATGCAAATGTTGCTACAGGGCAAGGCGCACCGTCCAAAGAAAGCGTTGCAATTAAACTTGGTACACGAGATTGTTCCTGCGGCTGACGTTGTGGAACGCTCGAAACAATTGATCCGTGATGGCCTAAAAGCTAAAGCACCTTGGGATGAAAAAGGTTTCAAAGCACCGCTGAATTTATGGTCGCCGGGTGGCGTTCAAATGATCGCTGCTGGCAACGCGCTACTGCGTAAAGAAACCTACGGCAACTATCCAAACGCAATCAACATTATGAAGTGCGTTTATGAAGGTCTGCAATTGCCGATGGATACGGCGCTTAAAGTTGAAAGCCGTTATTTCACTAATACGCTGACAACGCCTGAAGCTAAGGCGATGATCCGCTCCTTGTTTATGAACTTGCAAGAGTTAAACAAAGGCGCGCGCCGTCCTGACGTGCCAGAAAACAAACCAAAGAAAATTGGCGTTATCGGTGCAGGCTTCATGGGCGCAAGCATTGCTTATGTCACTGCGAAAGTTGGCATTGAGGTTATCCTCATCGACCGCGATCAAGAAGCTGCTGACAAGGGCAAGGCTCATTCTGCGGATCTTTTGGACAAGGCCATTAAGCGCCGCCACTCGACGCAAGAAAAGAAAGATGCACTGCTTAACCTCATCACTCCGACTACAGATTACAGCAAACTCGACGATTGCGATTTGATTGTTGAAGCGGTGTTCGAAGACAAGGGCGTCAAGAAATCCGTCACTGAGCAGGTCGATGCGGCAACAAGCAAGGATTGCATCTTTGCTTCCAACACATCGACAATCCCAATTACAGAATTGGCGCAGAACTCAAAGAACGCCAAAAACTTCATCGGCATTCACTTCTTCTCCCCCGTTGATCGGATGATGCTTGTTGAAATCATCATGGCGAAAAAGACTGGCGATAAGGCTTTGGCAATGGCGATTGATTACGTCTTGGCGATTAAGAAAACGCCGATTGTGGTCAACGATACTCGCGGTTTCTACGTCAACCGTTGTGTCATGCGTTACATGAACGAAGCTTGGAATATGCTCGTTGAAGGTGTCCCAGTTCCAATGATCGACAATGTGGCAAAAGCCGCAGGCATGCCTGTTGGTCCGCTGACATTGAACGATGCGGTGGCTGTTGATCTCTCGCAAAAAGTGATCAAGCAAACCATTGCTGACCTTGGTGAAGACGCTATCGACCCGCGCCATGTGAAGCTTGTGAACATGATGGTGGATGACCATGGCCGTGTTGGTAAAAAAGCTGGCAAAGGCTTTTACGATTACCCGCCGAAACCCGCTAAGCCGACACTATGGCCTGAGTTGAAAGAGATGTTCGAACAACAAAATCCTGATGATGTTTCTATTCAAGATTTGAAAGACCGTTACCTCTACACAATCGCCATGGAAGCCGCGCGCACCGTGCAAGAAGGTGTTGTTACCGACATTCGTGAAGCGGATGTTGGAGCCATCCTTGGCTTCGGCTTTGCGCCTTATACGGGCGGGCCTTTGTCTTTCATTGATGAAGTTGGGCTTGTTGCGTTCCAAAAACGGGCGCGTCAGCTTGCCAAACAATATGGCGATCACTTCAAGCCAATCAAACTGATCAACCAAATGGCTAAAAATGGTGAAACATTTTACGGGCGATTTGGCCAAGAAGGGTCAAAGAAAGCCGCCTAAACTATTTAAGTTTTAGCTGTCACATTAACCACACGAGAAGTTCAGCGCGCCACAACCTCACATAAAAAGAGGATGTGGTGTATGCTGGATTGATCGCCGTGGTGCTTTTATTGCGGCTTAGAGGTGGGAATTTCTTTGCTCCAGACTACCGACCAGCCTTTAGAACACGCCAATGATGGCGAAGAGCTGCGCCATGAAATGGTGCAACCGGTTGGCCTATGGCGCATTGAAACAATAAAAAGCGCCGCAGAAATACGCGATCGTGCCCACGAATGGTTGGAACTTGAGCGTAATTGCATTGACCCTTTTGCCCCATTCCAAAGCTATGCTTGGTGCGAAAGTTGGGCCGCGACATTTTGTGGGAAAAACAATCATCCCCCTCAACCCCGTATCTTTTTCATTTATCGTGGTAAAACCCTGGTGGCTATTTTACCAATGATGGTGAGCAGCCACAGGGGAGCAAAAGTTCTTACCCTGTTTGGCGAACCCCACAGCCAGATTGCCAATGCTCTGACCAGAGCTGGCGTTGATTGCACCGATGGCCTGCGCCTTTGCATGGCAGAGGCTGTGCTGCTCAGCGATGCCGATGTGGTGGCTCTTGGGCCATTGCCGCAAGATTCTCCCTTAACCAATTCTTTGGAAGCCGAATACCTCTCTTTCGATCCCGCTGAACATATGTCCTTGGTAACTTGGCCGGGCATTTGGCAACCGGCTGATTATGTCAGCGGACTAAAAAGAAACCGCCGTAAAGATTATAACCGTAAATTTAACCGGCTTAAAAAACTGGGCACTCCCAAATTCAACCGCTTCGATGCGTTTGATCGTGAATTCAAACCTCTTATTCTTCAAGCACTAGAACTTAAAAAATGTTGGCTTGAACGCAATGGCATGTTGTCCGTTGGTCTTTCACAAGATGGCATTGAGAAGTTCCTAAGCGGCTTTGTTCCAAGAGACGGCGGCTATGGTGTTGAAGTCGTGACGTTGAGTATTGATGGCAAAACCATCGCAATTGGTATCAACCTTGTTGGCAGCAATATGCGCAGTTGTTATCTTTCGGCCTACGACCCAGATTATTCTGATGTGGCGCCTGGTATGATGCTTGATCAATTTTCAATTCAAAATGCCATCGAAGATGGGATGAGTGGGATGAACTTTTTGGGCTACCCCACACCGCACAAAAATCAATGGGCAACAGATACTGTTCCCCTCCAAAGATACCAACAGGCCCTCACCTTTCGTGGAAGAATTTGGCTGAACCTTTGGATTGGCGCTTTACGCCCTGCCGCAAAACTTTGTGCGACGGCTCTCCGTTCTTTGACAAAGCTAGCTTTTATTCGCCGCCTGTTGGGGCAAGTTCTTTCATAATTTTCTACGAAGGAACTGCATTAAAGCGAAGGCCAATCACTAGACAGTTGGAGACCCTACGTCTAGAATAGGACAATATTACTGCCCTGTTCGAGGCGAACTGCATGTTATCCCATCGACAAGTATGGTCTGCTATTGATGCGCTGGCGCAACAAAACGACATGTCGGTTTCGCGGTTGGCGCGCAATGCAGGACTAGACCCGACCACCTTTAACAAATCAAAACGCACCGCATCAGATGGTCGCCAGCGATGGCCTTCAACAGAATCTCTTTATAAAATTATGCAAGCAACTCAATCAACGATGGAGAATTTTATCTCGCTGATTGATGGGGGCAAACAGAGCTTTGATCAGGAGTTTACGGGGCTGAGCCCGACGGGTTTTTCCGAAGAAATGCCCGCCGCGTATCAAGTGCCCCAATCAGTTCCGTTGCTGGGCCTTGCTCAAGCAGGCAGTGGCGGATTTTTTGATGATGCGGGATTGCCGACAGGGGAAGGATGGGATGCCGTAGATTTTCCGCGGCCTGATGGGGATTTAGTTTACGCATTGGAAATTTCAGGCGACAGCATGTTGCCACTGTACCGCGATGGCGACCGTATCATCGTTTCCCCCAGCGCCTCAATTAGGCGCGGTGACAGGGTTGTCTTGCGCACCCATGAGGGGGAAGTGATGGCCAAGGTCCTCTCGCGCAAAACAGCAAAGGTAATAGAGTTGGATTCACTCAACCCCGAACACGAAAACCGTGTCTTTGAGCTTGCGGACGTGGACTGGGTTGCGCGGATTGTTTGGGCCAGTCAGTAGGATAATAAAAATGCAGCGTTTCTTCTTCAATATTTTGAGCAGTGATGTCGCCCGTTCAAAAAAATTCTACATGGACTTGCTTGATATGCATGTACATTTCGATAGCGAATGGTTTGTGATTCTAAAACCTGCGGGTGATACGCCCTATGAACTAGGGATTATTGATAAAAATCACGAGATTGCCCCCGATGCCGCTGTTGGTGCGATCAAAGGGATTTACCCAACTTTCGTCGTTGATGACGTCGAGGCTTCCCATGCAAAAGCCATCCAAATGAAGGCTGAAATTTTAGAACCCCCAACGGACATGTTCTATGGTCAAAGACGCATGTTGGTTCGCGACCTCGATGGCACAGTTATCGATATTTCTGCACTAATGAAGTAGGTTTTTCTTAACCCCGCGCCAAAGCTTCCCTAATCATCGCAACCGTTTGATCTTTACCGTAAAGCGCGGTGAAGGAACCGAACCTTGGGCCTTGGTCTTGGCCGAGCAGCACTTGGTAAAGTGCTTGGAACCACTCGCGTAGGTTCTCAAAATTGTGGTCCTTGCCCACGGAATAAACTTCAGTTTGCAAAGCTTCCCCATCGCTATCAGCGGCCATCATATCAAGACGCTTGGCGAGATCATCCATCGCTGTGCGCTCTTGTTCCGTTGGCGCGCGGAACGATTTATTGGGCTTTACGAAATCCTCAAAATAGCTGATTGCGTAGCCGACAAGCTCATCAAGCTTGGGGTTGTTTTCAGGCGTGGCTTTCGCGTCATATTGGCTGATGAAACCCCAAAGGGTTTCTTTGTCGGAGGCGTTTGATGCGCTGACCAAATTGAGCAACATTGAAAACGGCACGGGCATATCAAGCTTCGGCGGATTGCCTGCATGGATGTGCCAAGTCGGATTGTTCAAAATAGTCTTTGCATCTTCAGCCTTATGGAAGCCCGCTAGGTGCTGAAAATATTCGTCTACTTGCTTGGGTATCACATCAAAGAACAGGCGCTTTGCCGTTCTTGGTTTGGTGTACATGAACAGTGAAAGACTCTCAGGCGAAGCATAGGTCAACCATTGCTCCATGGTGATGCCGTTGCCTTTGGACTTAGAAATTTTCTCGCCGTTCTCATCCAAGAACAATTCATAAATGAAATGCTCAGGGGCACGGGCTCCCAGAATACGGCACATTTTATCGTAGAGCTGGCTGTTGTTTTGGTGGTCCTTGCCGTACATTTCAAAGTCGACACCAAGGGCTGCCCAGCGCATGGAAAAATCTGGTTTCCATTGCAGTTTCACATTACCGCCAGTGATCGGTAGCGTGACTTCACTTCCATCTTCATCGTCGAAAGTGACCGTGCCAGCCGCCGCGTCTACGCTTTTCATTGGTACATATAGCACGCGACCTGTTGTCGGTGAAATAGGCAGGAATGGGCTGTAGCTGGCGCGGCGTTCTTCGCCCAACGTCGGTAACATTGCTCCCATGATCTCATCATATTTCTCAGCGCAGCGTTTCAACATGTCGTCGAAATCTCCGCGCTTGTAGTATTCAGTCGAGCTAGCAAATTCGTAGTTAAACCCGAATTTATCGAGGAAGGCTTTTAGCCGCGCATTGTTGTGTGCGCCAAAGGATGGATATTCATCACCGAATGGGTCTGGAACCACAGTCAATGGCTTGCCCAAATGTTCCTCTAACAATTCTTGATTGGGTACATTTGCAGGTATTTTGCGCATGCCGTCCATGTCGTCTGAAAAGCACAAGAGTCGCACAGAAACTTTGTCTTCGGTCAACAACCGAAATGCATTGATCACCATGGAGGTGCGGGCTACTTCGCCGAAGGTTCCAATGTGAGGCAAACCAGATGGACCGTAACCGGTTTCGAACAAAACCTCATCGGGATAGCCGTCCCGTTGATAGCGTTTCACAACCTTGCGCGCTTCTTCAAACGGCCAAGCCTTACTGGCTTTGGCTGCTTCGACAAATTCGGGCGAAGTATCAAGTTTTGGGAAAGCAGAGTTGGTCATTGGTTGGTTCTTAATTTTGGAGAAATCCATTATACAAAATGCATAATCTATCTATGCGGCGGAACCTATGACCGCACCACTCTTGCGTCAACCGTATTTGCTTCATTGATTGAGGTTGAAACTGGCGACAAGGAACCATAGTTTAAGGTCACACACATTTGCAGCCAAAGGTCATTTTCCATGAACGCTATTTCTATCCAAGACACTCTCATTTACGTGTTGGTTTCAATCTCTGCGGCTGACCGCAACATGAGCGATAATGAGATGCTAAAAATTGGTAATATGGTCAAAACCCTCCCGATTTTTGATAAATATAACTCAGACCAGTTGGTCAATGCAGCAAAATCTTGCCGTGATATTTTGCAAGCAGAGGAAGGCTTGGAAACTATTCTCTCCATGGCCGGTGGCCTGCCCCGCAATCTACAAGAAACCGCCTATGTGCTAGCCGCTGAAATTGCGGCGGCGGACTTAGCCGTTTCAGCAGAAGAGGTACGGTTCTTGCAATTGCTTCGTAACCATTTGGATATTGATAAGTTAACCTGCGCGGCCTTAGAGCTTGCAGCACGAGCACGACACCAAAGTGCCTAGTATCGAACTTAGTATCGGGCTTAGTACAGGCTGATTGGGAAATACCTCAGGTATAGTTCGGTAAACCTACCCTTATCATTGATGGAACGGAGGGCGAAATTAATTGCCTGCTCTAATTCTTCATTGCCCTCGCCAAGGGCGATCCTCAACGCGCCGCCAAAATAGGTTTCCGACAAATAAGGCCCGCCGATAAACTGGCAACACGGTTTTTTCTTGGCTTGGAATGCGCGCTTTTGCTCAGTTTGTAGCCAAAACGAAAGGCCAAGACCATCAGCAAAGACAGCGCTTAGTTTGTCCTCTTTCAGGGCGCTTAGAGCCGCCTCTTGGGTTTCAAATAACTGCAAGTGCATGTTGCCGAATTTTGCTTTTGCAAAGGCAGCATGGGCTGTTCCATCGACAACCCCAACAGATTTAGACGCCAATGCGGTGATTAACGGTTCGCTCAATCCTGCTTTAGCTTTTCCAACAAAGCGAGCGGGTAATCTGAAATAAGGGCGAGAAAAAATGAGATCATTTCTGTTCGCCTCACTCACCGCCATGCCGCCCATAACAGCATCCCCTTTTCCGCCCATTAAAGCAGGTTGCAGTTGATCAAAGGGCAGCGCCTGAATTTGACACACTGGGGAGACCTCAAGCTCCTCGCAAATAGCGCGAGCAAGATCTACATGGAAACCAGCAAGCCGTTTATCCTTATCAATGAAGGAAAACGGCGGGAAATCTGTGGTGGTCAAAAACCGCAAGCGCGGCATATCCTTGACGTTCGGCTTGATAAACCGCTCCTGCGGGTCCCAGAAATTAGGAATCCTTGGGGCCTCTTGAGCTAAGCTCTGCAGTGGCCAAAAAGCCAGCAAAACGAGTAAAAACAGGGCTTTGAGCGAAGTTTGCAAGTTATTCATGGTCCTACTTAGACATAAGCGACAATAATCGCCATGTTGTTATCGGAAATAGCTCGAAATAGCTTGCTCTTTTTCGCCAATAGGGTTACGACACCGCTGCTTACGGAGCGGACAGGCAGGGCATGCCTTGGCCGTTCGAAATGCAAGAAGCGGTTTTGTTTACAAAACGGCTTCATCCTTCAAACGAACAAATGCACCGCCGCTGGCCTTTGGGCTCGCAATTCGCGTGGTGTGTAAGGAGTAGCAAAATGCCCAAGATGAAGACTAAATCTAGCGTGAAAAAACGCTTTAAAGTAACGGCCACTGGAAAGCTCAAAGTAGCGCAAGCTGGTAAACAACACGGCATGATCAAGCGGTCAAACAAGTTTCTGCGCAATGCTCGTGGTACGATGGTTCTTTCTGCACCAGATACCCGCATCGTCAAGAAATTCATGCCTTACGCAGGCAAATAAACCGCACAACATTCTATCAGGAGTTAGATCATGGCCCGAGTTAAAAGAGGTGTAACCTCACACGCCAAACATAAAAAAGTTCTCAAAAAAGCCAAAGGTTATTACGGCGCCCGCCGTACGCAGATTAAAACTGCAAAACAGGCTGTTGAGAAAGCACAACAATACGCTTACCGCGACCGTAAGGCTCGTAAGCGCGATTTCCGTACCCTTTGGACACAGCGTATCAATGCTGCTTCCCGTTTGCACGGTCTCACCTATTCCCGCCTTATCGACGGCTTGACAAAAGCTGGCGTTGAAGTGGACCGCAAGAACCTTGCTGACATGGCTATCAATCAGCCAGAAGCATTTGCTGCAATTGCAGATGTTGCCAAGAAGTCTCTTGTGTATTTGAAAAAGACAACACCAAACGCATTTGAATCCGCCGTCAAAAGCTGACCGCGTTTCCATAATTTGGTATAGATTTGGAACCCGCGACAGCGTAAAGCTGACGCGGGTTCTTTTGTTTGAAAAGTGATTTGTGACTATGAGCGATATTGAAAAACTCGAAGAGGGCATCCTCGCGGAAATCGAGAAGGCCGCAGACCAAGACGCATTGGAAAATGTGCGGGTTTCGGCGCTTGGCAAAAAAGGTTCTATTTCTGGGCAGATGAAAACGCTCGGCAAAATGACGCCAGAGGAACGCCAAGTCATGGGGCCTGCGCTCAATGGTTTGAAAGTTCGCATTACTGATGCGATTGCTACCAAGCGGGATGTTGTTAAGCGCGCTGATATTGAAGCGCGGCTTGCTGGCGAGACCGTTGATGTCACCCTGCCCGTGCGCCCGAACCCGCTTGAGATTGGCCGTATTCACCCGATCAGCCAAGTGATGGACGAAATTACGGCAATTTTTGCCGATATGGGTTTCACCGTCGCCGAAGGGCCAGACATTGAAACCGACTATTACAACTTCACCGCGCTGAACTTCCCTGAAGGTCACCCTGCACGGGAAATGCACGATACGTTCTTTTTCAATGCGGATGAAAAAGGCGACCGCCGCTTGCTGCGTACCCACACATCGCCAGTGCAAATCCGCACCATGGAAACGCAAAAGCCGCCGATTAGAATTGTTATTCCGGGCAAGACCTATCGCCAAGATTCAGACGCGACCCACTCGCCTATGTTCCACCAATTGGAGGGACTGGTGATTGACGAGAAAACCAATATCGCCAATTTGAAATGGACGTTGCAGGAATTTTGCAAGACTTTCTTTGAAGTGCCAAGCCTAAACATGCGCTTCCGCCCGTCATTCTTCCCGTTCACCGAGCCAAGCCTTGAGGTTGATATTCAATGCGACCGTTCTGGCAGCGAAGTGAAATTTGGTGAGGGCGATGGCTGGATGGAAATCCTCGGCTGCGGAATGGTTCACCCGAACGTGCTGCGCGCTGCTGGCCTCGACCCAGATGTCTATCAAGGTTTCGCATGGGGCATCGGCATCGACCGCATCGCCATGCTAAAATACGGCATGCCCGATCTCCGCCCGTTCTTTGAAGCCGATCAACGGTGGATCAATCATTATGGTTTCAGACCGCTGGACATGCCGACCTTGTTTGGGGGGCTGAGCGGGTGACGGCTTTGCCTGAAAAATATTCTAACGCTCCAAGCTTTAGCTTCGGAGATAGCCCGCAAATGGCTGACGATGGCGCGCGCGATGTTATTGCCCGAAAACAGGTTGCCACATGCGTTGCACTTGCATTCGTGGAATCTGGCGCGGCGGCAAAACCAGAAGTTGGGTTGGTAGAAATCATTTTGAATGGAAAAGACTGTCCATCTTGTGCGATCGAAACTTGGAAAACTGATACACAACAATATGATCAAATTGATCAACAATTTGCCTTAGATGAAGGTTGTCGGGACCTTCAAGAATGGCAAGATATACATGAGGCATATTTCAAAAGAGGAGACTGCTTCTCGCCTACCATGAAAATTTATCGCCAGTATTTTAATGTGATTGAAGTGTTTGAAAATGTTGAACCCGTAGGGATTTCATCATGACCAAAGCCGCCTATTATTTCGTAACTGATATTGAGCTTGATGGTCCTTCGACCTTCGAGAACTCAATGTTGAGTTTCGCAACCGTTGTGGTGCACGATGATGGCGAGATATGCGGTGAGTTTGAAGCTGTGCTGGAGCCGCTTCCCAACCATACCCAAGAAAAGACCACTATGGATTGGTGGAAAACACAGCAAGAGGCATGGAAAGCTGCAACACTTAACCCTGAGCCTGCAACAACTGTGATGGAGCGGTTTGCCGATTGGGTGGAGACTTTTGACGGAGTACGCAGCTTTCCAGCCAGACCACTCATGCTCGATAGTCTATGGATAGATAATTATTTACAAAAGTTCGCCGCCACGCGAATTTTTGGCAGCCCATTTCCTGAGCGCCAAATTTTCCATACTTTTGGGCTGGATATATCAACCTACATGCATGGCGTCCTGAACCACTCGAAACCATTTCGGAAACAAATGCCTATCCCCCAAAATTGGCTTGGTGAACACGAGCATACCCACCGCGCAATTGACGATGCGAGGGGATATGCAAATTTACTGGCGAAACTGATCGCCATTGCTGGTTCAGAATCACCCTTAGATATTTCTCCCTACAAAGGAGAACACAGATGACCAATTTCTCCGATGCTGCTCTCCTTCAAGGACACTTTTCCCACATGGCGGCGGAGTTTCGGGCTGGGACGCGGGCCGCTCCTAATGTCAAAGATTGGCGCAAGGTGGCGTCTGACAACCAAGCCGAAGAAGCCGCTCAAGAGGTGGCGAAACATATTTTTGCCCTACAGGAACAGTTAGACGAGAAGACCGAAAAACTGGAAATCCTTGCCTACACTGCGGCGGGGCCGATGCGGGTTTTGGCGGTTGTTCCGGGTGACGGCGATGTGTTGCGGTTAGACGGTGTTTTGGAATCTGGCGATCCCGTTGCACAAGCCATGCATGCCCAGCAGCTTTCACTAACCTTCATCAAGTCTGACTTGAACGAAGAAGAAGAAAATGACGATGGACTGAAAATTGGGTTTTTGATTTTTGACGAACTCAGCGCCCGCCGTAAAAAAAGAGACAAGAAAATTCGCAGGCTGGGTTTGAAAACCAAGCGCGTGATTAAATCTAAAAAGAAGGCCGCTCCAAAAACTGCGGCAATAAAAAAGAAGAAAGCAAAACAATGAAGTTCACCCTCTCTTGGCTCAAAGACCATTTGGATACGGATGCCTCGCTCGATACTATCGTTGAAACATTGACGATGATCGGGCTTGAGGTGGAGGACGTGGACGACCGCGCTGCTTTCCAACCCTTCACAATCGCTAAAGTATTGAGTGCCGAGAAGCACCCTGATGCAGATAAGTTGCAGGTGTTGAGCGTTGATGTTGGGGACGGAAAACCGTTGCAGGTTGTCTGCGGCGCACCGAACGCACGCAAGGGAATGATCGGCGCTTTTGCTGGCCCCGGCACTTATGTTCCCGGCATTGATGTGACCCTTGGGGTTGGCAATATTCGCGGCGTTGAAAGCTTCGGCATGATGTGTTCCGAGCGCGAATTAGAAATTTCAGAAGACCATGACGGCGTAATTGATCTGCCAGAGGACGCCCCCATCGGCACGCCCTATGCAGATTACGCTGGGCTGAACGATCCGATCATCGAGATTGGCATTACCCCGAACCGTCCTGATGCGCTTGGCGTTGCGGGTATCGCAAAAGACTTGGCGGCGGCTGGTTTGGGCACGGTAAAAACACCTGCGATTACTGCCATTGCTGGTATGGGTGCTTGCCCTGTTGATGTGAAACTTGAATTTGATGGAGAGCCTTTATGCCCCGCCTTCGGCCTTCGTTTGGTGAAGGGTGTCAAAAACGGCGCGTCACCTAAATGGATGCAAATGCGGTTGAAGGCCATTGGCCTGCGCCCGATATCCGCCCTCGTCGATATGACCAATTACATCACCTTTGATCGTGGTCGCCCGCTGCACGTTTTTGATGCGGATAAGGTGAGCGGCAATCTTGTTGTTCGCCGTGCAAAAGACGGTGAGGAGTTCTCAGGTCTTGACGATAAAGAATATAAACTCACTGCCGACAACTGCATTATTTCCGATGACAACGGCATTGAATCTTTGGCTGGTGTCATGGGCGGCCTAAACTCTGGCTGCGACGAGAACACCACCAATGTGTTGATTGAATCTGCCCTTTGGGAGCCGCTTAATGTGGCGCGCACTGGCCGCGAGCTGGGTATCATTACAGATGCTCGCTATCGCTTTGAGCGTGGTGTTGATCCTGCGCAAATGGAGCCGGGACTCGATCTGGCCACCCAGATGGTGATTGACCTTTGCGGCGGTGAAGCCAGCGAGAAAGTTATTGCTGGCACGGTTCCAACGCCCAATCTCGTAATTGAATTTCCTGTAAGCGAGACTAAGCGTCTGACTGCGATTGATGTTTCTTCCAAGGAGACTATCGGCATTCTGACACGCCTTGGTTTTGGTGTTGAAGGCAGCGGCGACACCTTGAGTGTTAGCGTTCCTGGCAACCGTCCTGATGTTCATGGCAAGGCTGATCTGGTTGAGGAAGTAATGCGTATTCACGGCATCAACAACATTGAGCCGCAACCTCTGCCTGCCATGAGTGCTGTTGGTCAAAAGATTTTGACGACTGGACAAACACGCACCCGTAACACCCGCCGCTCCCTTGCGGCGCGTGGCATGAGCGAGGCTGTTCTTTATTCTTTCATTCCAAAAAACCATGCTGAGGCTTTCGGTGGCGGTGCGCCAGAACTTGCGCTTGCAAACCCAATTGCCAGCGACATGTCCGACATGCGCCCGAGCCTATTGCCGAGCCTGTTGGCGGCGGCGAAACGCAACGTTGATCGCGGTACTGGCGATCTTGCAATCTTCGAGGTTAGCCATGTTTATCACGGCATGGAGCCGCAAGACCAACACCGTGCTGCAGGCGGAATTCGTCGTGGTACGGCGCGGTTGGAAAATACGGGCCGCGCTTGGAGTGGCAACGCTCAACCCGTTAGTTGGTTGGATGCTAAGGAAGATGCATTCGCTGTTCTCGCGGCCTGCGGGATGGACCCGAGCAAAGTGCAAATTGAAGCGGGTGCAGCAGATTGGTATCATCCCGGACGCAGCGGCACGATCAAGCTTGGGCCAAAAGTCACCATCGGGACGTTCGGTGAATTTCATCCGATGACGTTGGAGTTGATGGATGTCACTGGCCCACTTTGCGGGTTCGAGATTTTCCTCGATGCTATCCCTGCCCCACGCAAAAAAGCCAACCGCAGTAAAGGCGCGTTGAGTGTTTCTAGCCTACAGGCCGTGAAGCGAGACTTTGCTTTTGTGATGGATAAAACCGTTCAAGCCGCGATGGTTCTACGTGCTGCCAATGGCGCTGACAAAAAGCTCATTACCAACGTGCGGGTATTCGATGTATTTGAAGGCGCTTCTATCGGCGAGGACAAAAAATCTCTCGCCATTGAGGTTACTATTCAGCCGACAGACAAGAGCCTCACTGACGAAGAAATCGAAGCCATTGCAACGAAGGTTGTTGAGAATGTGAGTAAGACAACCGGCGGCGTATTGCGCGGGTAACATCATGAAACATCGCCCCGAAATTGACGGATTGCGGACGCTCGCTGTTATGCCAGTGGTTTTTTATCACATAGGTTTGGCTTGGTTTCCAGGTGGATTTATCGGTGTCGATGTCTTCTTTGTTATCTCTGGGTTTTTGATTACGGGGTTACTCCTTCAAACCATCGAAGAGGAGCGATTCTCTTTGTTGGACTTTTATCAACGACGTATCCGTCGAATATTCCCCGCTCTCTTTGCCGCTTACTTTTTTTCTTTTGTCGCCGGAATTTTTATCTTCCTACCCAACGACATGATGGAAGTGGGAAGGAGTATCGGCGCCTCTGCCGTCTTCATTTCTAATATATTGTTCTATCAGGAAACGGGGTACTTTGATGGGCCAACACATCTTAAACCTTTGCTCCATACTTGGTCCCTCTCCGTTGAAGAGCAATTTTACATTTTTTGGCCGCTACTTCTATTGGCTTTAAGTTGGCTGGGAAATCGGCGTGCGTTCATTGGAACCTTGCTCATTGCGATAGTATCATTTGGCTTGGCTCAATGGATTTTATCGAGTGATTCAAAAGCCGCATTTTACCTCCTGCCCTTTAGAGCTTGGGAACTGTTGATCGGTGCACTGGTTGCAATGATTGCAGCCCATATTCGGCTTTCTAAGGGGTTGGCTGAAGTGACAAGCTTTATTGGCATTGTCCTCATTGTTGGAAGCGTGGTTTTACTTACGGACCAAATGCCGTTTCCCGGCCTCAATGCCGCTTATGCTTGTGTTGGAACAGCATTTGTTATTCTGGCAACAACACATCATACAACCATAACTGGGCAGGCTCTCTCTTTGCGTCCAATGGTATTGATCGGGCTTATTTCGTATTCCCTCTACTTGATCCACTGGCCGATTATTGTCTTTTGGCGTTATGCGAAGGGCGGTGATATCAGCGCCAACTCTGGAATTGCAATTGTGATGATTAGCATTGTTGCTGCTGCGCTGATGTGGCGGTTTATCGAACAGCCCTTTCGAGGAAAAACAGTTAAACTTCCTGCAGGTAAAACAGTTTTAAGTGGTGCAGTGAGCTGCGTACTCATCGCTGTTGCTGGGTATTTCTTTCACAAGGAAGACGGGTTTACTTTCAACCTTGATCCGCAAATTCGTGCCATCAACCTACAGGCGCGCTCTAAAAACCCTTACCGGAGGAAATGTAATTCTCCGAAGAATGCGCTGATAAATGATGAGGTTTGTAATTTTGGTGCACCTCTAAAAGCGGGCGGCTTTGATGTTGCCATTTTTGGTGATTCAAATGCAGATCATTTTGTTCCGGCTATTTCAATATTGACTAAGAAAGCAGGGCTATCGGGGCGTCAACTAACACGTGCATGGTGTCCCTCTTTGTTTGGTCTTAGCCGTGAATCTTCCAACGCGAACAGAACTATTGATTGCGCCAAAACCCAAAGAGCAATGAATACATTTATCGAACGGAATCCAAACCTGAAGTTAATCGTGTTGGCTCATAGCTGGGCAGCTTATTTTGAGGGCAGTAACTATGGTGGCAAGGGTGAACAGTTTTTCTCCTTTACCAAAAACCACCAGGAACGCTCGAAAGAAAACACCCGTTTGGCGATGAGGGATGCACTTTTGCAAACAATAAATGCCCTTAAAAAACGCGGTTTAAAAATTTGGATATTATCTCAAATACCCCCATTCTTAGAGGACCCTTACGGCTGTGTTGGTCGTGCAATAATGCTTGATAACGATCCAAAGAGCTGCTCAGTATCGGCAACAAGCCAAAAAGATTTCCTGCTTTTTACAAATAGTGTCTTTGACGAGATTAGAACTACCCACCCCAAGATCCCAATTTATGACCCCTTTCAAAATATGTGTACTGGGGGAATTTGTTTTTCATATTTAGACAACACTTTGCTCTATCGCGACCCAGTGCATCTAAACTTATATGGTTCTCAGTGGATCTCACAGTTTATGAAACTGCCCATACCCCCGAAATAACCAGCGCATCTCACATTCCTGTGGACTAGAAAATACATTTCAAATATATTTCAATTAGAAAACTTCTAACTGGAACTTAATACGCCATGACGACAGAGCTCAATCAGAAGCCCAATGAGAATATCGATATCGCTCTCGCTCAACGAATCGTTGACCACTGGAAGCTGGTAATATCTGAAGCTGAGTTACGTACCGAACCCTATGACCATTTCCATATTGATCAAGCCTTTCCAGAAGATGTGTATGAAATGATTTTGGAAAACAAAATCAGCTCGGAGCATTTTCATGCATTCAATCTTAAGAGGTGGAAGCGGTCGGATGGCACATCTACTCGTGACACTATGTTTCTTTGTGAAGATTCATTCGAAGAGTTCGACGATGTTCGCCAAAAATTTTGGCTCACTCTTACCTACGCGCTTAATTCAGATATTTTACGCCAGCTGGTATATAAAAAAATGAAAGCCGATGTCGCGTTACGATTAGGAGTTGGCGAAGAGGATATACTCAATTCGGATGGGTATATTAGTTCAGTCCTTATTCGTGATTCTGAAGGCTACAGGATCAAGCCTCATCCTGATGGCCAGCCCCGTGTTGCAACTTTGGCGTTTTATCTTCCTGAAGATAATTCCCAAGCAGATTTGGGAACCTCAGTCTACACTGACAGAGGCAAACTTGCAGGGGTTGTTGGGAAGCGTTTTAAAGAAGTCTATCGGTTCCCCTTCACTCGTAACTCACTGGCTGTTTTTGCCGTTAACGATTTTCCGCACAGAAAAAGTCTTCACGGGCGTGAGTTGGTTACGGCAAAGGGAGAACGCAATCTCATCATTCTCTCTTTTAATTCAGAAACTCAGCAAGTGAAGAGTTTTGAAAATCAGGTTCCTCAAACCCATAATGGTCTGAGTTAAGTCATCGACTCTAAATTTCCTTTGGCATTGTCCGCTCAACACGGGCGCTGACGTAAAATACGTGGCGTCCAATTTTTCCCATGCGTTGTAACTTACGGCTCCAGTAAGGGCGCACGTAGGTTGCATGATAATGGGTTGAACGGCGGGTGCGTTTGCTCAAAGCATAGGCTGGGCTTGTGACATTGCTCGCTAGTTTTGGCGTGTTGCCAGACACGAAAGCTTGCGCCACATTCTTTGCCTGCATCCACGCATTGCGGTTGCGGATCATGTCCATCTTGTTATCGCAAGTGAAAGAAAACTGGCAGCGGTTGTGTTTGTGAGAGTTCTGCCAAACGACACCGCATAAAGAATTTGGATAAAAACGCGAACGGGCGCGGTTGAGAATCACTTGGGCTACTGCGATTTGTCCCATTTTGCTTTCGCCACGGGCTTCAAAATAAAGTGCAGCGGCAAGACAGCCAGACTCCCGCGTCATATTTTCTTGGACAAAAAGATTGGGCGTGAGTTCACGCAAATCATGCTGAGAAACATTTGTAGGAAAGCCCCCAAACTTTGTTTCATAATTCTCATTTATATCAGTCGCGGCATAGGCGCTTTTAATCGCGGCAAATACCATCAGCATTATGTAAAAAAACTTTTTCATTTCGATAGCCCCATCGTGTTCAATGTGAGCATAGGGTGGGCATCTGACTATTGGGCTGATTTACCTGGGTGCATTTGAGGGATGATTGAAAGGAATTGTTTATTTCTTTTGCGTGGAATTATTGTTGCTTGCCACATTAAGAGGTTAATGACCCATTAACTGGTGGTGTGTTCGACTTACCAAAACCCCGAATCGACATTCGTTCAGGATCAATCTCATGCTTGCCATACGTAAATTCAAAAACAGCCTCTCGACATTCATAGTCATCACCATGCTTGCAGGTGTTGGAAGTGCGAGTGCTGAACCTATTGCTAAGAAATTATTCGGAGCTAAGAGATTACCCGCTGTTATGAAGCCGGCTGTCCATGGGTTCTATTCTAAAGGTTGCGTTCAAGGAGCCGTTGCTATCCCGACTGATGGTCCGACCTGGCAAGCTATGCGCCTCCACAGAAACCGCCGCTGGGGTCACCCAGATCTCGTTAAAATGGTGGTTAAGCTTTCGCAAGATGGTCGTAAGGTTGGTTGGAATGGGCTGCTTGTGGGTGATATTTCTCAACCACGCGGTGGGCCGATGCTCACTGGCCATGCTTCACATCAACTTGGACTTGATGCCGACGTATGGCTCACTCCGATGCCCAACCGCCGCCTTTCCCGTAAAGAGCGAAAGAACCTAAGCGCAACTTCGATGCTGCGCTATGCGAAAAATAAACGGGGAAAGAGATATCTCGATCAAAATCACTTAAATCGTAAAGTGTTTACCCGTGCACATTTTGGCATTATCAAAACGGCCGCCTCTTATAAAAATGTTCAGCGCGTTCTGGTGCACCCAACAATTAAAAAAGAACTGTGCCGTTTGGAAAAGGGCAACCGTAAATGGCTGCACAAGGTGCGCCCCTATTGGGGACATCACTACCACATGCATATTCGCCTGCATTGCCCACCGGGCTCTCCAAATTGCCGCCCACAGGCGCGGCCAAAGGCAAGTGATGGATGTGGCGCAGAATTAAAATATTGGCATCGTGTGCTTAACCCACCGAAACCAAAGCCTCGCAAGCCCGGCGCTCCAAAGCGAAAAGCAAAAAAGAGAAAGCCAAAGCCGCAAATTCGCATGGCCAATTTACCGAGGGCTTGCCGAGTAGTGCTAAACGCTGCGGGTCCCAAGAATGAACTGGCCGCAACTTTGCAAATAGCAAATGGTCACGCTTTTGTACCCAAACTAAAAGTAGCACCTGCGGTTGCGGCTACAGCGGCAGTGATTGCGCCAAAACAAAAGGCAACAGTTACCCTGCCTAAATTCAGGCCTTCGCCTTAAAGGCCTAGTTCCTTGCGTTTGGCTTTCGTGAGCTTGGCACAAACAATATCGTAGGCGGCAGTGATATAGGCTTTAGTGTCCTCATCATTCAAGGCATCACTGGTTTGTAGCTGAACCCATTTGTAACGCCCGAGGTAAGGCGAAGGGGCGATATTGGGCTCTTCCGTCAACATCATAAAGGCCATATCACTGGCTTTGAAACCAATTTTAAATTCGCCTTCTGTCTTCCCCCATAGAGAGGCCATCGCAAAAATTTTCTCGCCAATTTTCCAAACATGCGCCCCGCCCCACTGAATTACCGTATGGGTTGCTGGGAGGCTTGCACAATATTTATTGAAATCGTCTAGATTCATGGCTAGCTCGCCGGCTTTGGCGCTGATGGTGCAGGACAGGCAACCCCGACCCCTTGTAGATTACAATAACCTTCAGGGTTTTTTGCTAAATATTGCTGATGATATTCTTCAGCAAAGTAAAATGAAGGCGCATCCATTATTTCTGTTGTGATTGCCCCCTTCCCTTCCTTGGTAAGCGCTTTGCCATAAAGCAGCTTTGAAGCTTCCGCCTCAGCTTGTTGATCTTCGCTGGTTGTATAAATGCCTGAGCGATATTGGGTCCCTGTATCATTTCCCTGCCGCATACCTTGGGTTGGGTCATGGCTTTCCCAAAAGAGCTTTAGCAGTTTTTCGAACGACATATCATTTGGGTCGAAAACCACTCGCACCGTTTCGTTATGGCCCGTTAAACCAGTGCATACTTCATTGTAGGTAGGGTTTGGCGAAAATCCTGCTTGGTAGCCAACGGCAGTTACCCATACTCCTTGTTTTTCCCAGAGCAAACGCTCCACACCCCAAAAGCAACCCATGCCTAAATAGACCTCCTGCATTCCCTTGGGCACTGGCCCGGCAATCGGATGGCCATTTACAAAATGGTTTTCAGCTGTTGGCAATGGGTCAGGTCTGCCGGGCATCGCGTTATCGCTCGTCGGCATTTTCAATTTACTGGTTAGTCGATCTATCAAGAACATCTGTTTTTCCTCGATTGTTATTTCTAACGGCTAGCGAAGCGCCCGTAAGGAGTTTCTCTCTTTTGTCCAAACCATAAAAGCACCATAGCGGATATCCAAAACACCAACCAACTCGGTAGTTTTAGCAAAAACAACACTATCGGGTCCCATAAGATTGGATGTACCCAGGACTCAACAGCCTCCTGAGCCGACTGTAAGCTTTGAGGGCTAACCGAGGTCCAAGCTTCATATAAAGGGGTGAGTATAATGGCGGAAGCTGTAATGCTGCGGGTGATATCCAAAACGGCTAAAATCAAAGCAAAAGCCAAGACAAACAAACCAATGACTCGAAACAAAAAATGGAACACTGACAACTCCGAATCCGGTTAAATAAAAACTCCCCCGGACAGGGAGGGGTCGCAAAAGATTTAACATCATATCAAGGGAATATACTCTTGAAAACCGCCAATCTTCAACAAACCTTTTTACGTATTCCTTTGTCATTTACTGCGAAATTCATTTCCTTTGAAAAGATGGTTGAAACGTGCCCCAGCTTATGTGTATATCCGCCTGCGCAGGTTGCTATTTAGCAGCGCTACCTCGGTTTCCAGCCGCGGGTATAAAACGGACAGGTGGCCGAGTGGTCGAAGGCGCACGCTTGGAAAGCGTGTAGGCGGGTGACCGTCTCCAGGGTTCGAATCCCTGTCTGTCCGCCATTTATCTTTTTCTTATTTTTTTTGAAACATCTAAGCGCATAGCGTTTGAAACGATCAGTAACGAGCTGAGTACACAAGCTCACACCTTCCCGCTAAGGATATGGCCAATTTTCTTGCGCTGGGGTTCTGGAATTTCTTCTAAATCCCAATAGCCTATGAGAACACCTTGGCCGAGGGCGCCTTTTCCGGCGCGCATTTTCATTATTGCTTCATCCGAAATTGTCGTGCGTTGCGACCAACGTAATCCCCAGCGATTTAGGGCATCTTGTAGTCGTTGACGCTCTTTCTCGTAGGCGGGGTCTTCTCCAAGATCGGTGAATTCATCTGGGTCGTTTTTCAAATCGAATAGCAGGGGTCTGAATCCTTCAGCCGCGATGTATTTCCAGTTTTCATCACAGACCATAAACAGGCGTGAGGCATTGGGTTTTGTGTCCAAGCGAACCGCCATTTTCTGGGTGGAATAGTCGTATTCACTGATGGCGTATTGGCGCCAATTTTTAGGTTGTTCATTACGTAGGAGCGGGAGCAGCGATAGGCCTTCCAAACGGTGGGGCTGTGGGTCGCCACCACAGGCATCAACAAATGTGGGGAGTAGATCAATCGACTCGACCAACGCGTTTGAAACCGTGCCCCGCGTTGCATCGGCTTGCTTCGATGGGTCGTACACTATCAGCGGCACTTTCACCGATTGCTCATGGAACATGTCTTTCTCTCCCAGCCAATGATCGCCGAGGTAATCGCCATGGTCTGATGTGAAGACAATCATGGTGTTTTCAAACAGGCCTTTGTCTTCGAGAAATTTGAACAACGCGCCCATTTGATCATCTATTTGTTTGATCAACCCCATATAGGCGGGAATGACCTCGCGGCGCACCTCGTCGCGAACGAAGGCTTTGCCGACTCGGTTTTGCATAAATTCTGCAAACACCGGATGGGGATTTTGTTTTTCCTTGGGGGAGCGAACCACCGCTTGCACCTGATTGGGGCCGTACATGTCGTTATAAGGCGCTGGGGCAATATAAGGCCAATGGGGTTTGATATAAGACAGGTGCATACACCATGGCTCATCCCCTGCATCCTCGATGAATTCCATTGCTCGCCGCGTCATATATGGGGTTTCAGAATGCTCTTCTTTCACCCGCGCTGGTATGCGCGAGTTCTTCAAAAACCAGCCAGAAAGTACTTCTCCCGCTTCTTCTTCGTTGGCGTTTGCCAGTCCTGCATTCGCAAAATCTCCCCACGGGTTTTCACTTTCATAGCCGAGATCGCGCAGGTACTTTTGATAGGGAGCAATTCCATGCGTTTCTCCGTAATTTCCCTGCGGCCCTTGCGGATGAAGGCCATCATCGCGTTCATAGGGTTCGAATCCGCATTGGGAAACCAGCACGCCGATTTCTGAATCCTTAGGAATTCCAAGCCGCGCCATGCCTTCGTTATCGGCGGCCATATGGGTTTTACCGACCAGCACCGTGCGTTTTCCCAACGGGCGTAAGTAATCCCCCATTGTCATCTCGCCAACCTTCAGGGGGATTTGGTTATAAGATGCCCCGTGGGAATGGACGTAACGTCCCGTGTAATAACTCATGCGTGACGAACCGCAGACGGGCGATTGCACATAGGCGCGGTTAAAACGAACCCCGCGTTTTGCAAGGCCATCAATGTGGGGTGTTTCGAGAGTTTTGTGTCCAGCGCAGGAAAGATAGTCGAACCGCAATTGGTCGCACATAATGAAAAGTATGTTTTTTACGCTCATGTTTTAAGCTTCATCCAACCCAATATCGACAGCGGGGGCGGATTGGGTGAGCCTGCCGACTGAGACAAAATCAACGCCTGTTTCTGCAATTGCTTTGATCGTTTTCAAATTGATCCCGCCAGAAGCTTCAAGCGGGACTTTGCCGCCAACCATTTTTACGGCTTTACGCAAGGTCGCGAGGTTCATGTTATCGAGCATGATAACATCAGCACCGGCGGCCAGCGCTTCCTTGACTTGGTCGAGCCTATCGCATTCCACCTCTACTTTGGTGAGGGCCGGAACATTTGCTTTTGCCCGTTTGATAGCAGCGGTTAGCCCGCCACATACAGCAATGTGATTGTCTTTAATCATGAGGCCGTTATCGAGACCTAGCCGGTGGTTGCGAGCACCACCGCAAACCACCGCATGTTTTTCCATCATCCGTAGGCCTGGGGTGGTTTTGCGGGTATCTAACAATTGGCAATTCGTCCCCTTTATTTCCTTCACATATTCAGCCGTCATTGTGGCGATGCCTGTTAGGTGCTGAATGAGATTGAGGGAAACCCGCTCGGCGGTGAGGATTTCACGCGCCTTTCCTGAAACGGTCATAAGGGAGGCTCCCTTTTTGACCCGATCGCCATCCGCAACTTTCATTTTTACCTTCACGCCGGGGACGTAATATTCAAACACGGTTTTCGCAATGGTGATTCCTGCAATGACCATTGGCTCGCGGGCGTTCATATTGAAAGCACCAACTGCTGTTTCATCAATCATGATTGTGGAGGTTAGATCGTAAAAACCGATATCCTCCTCCAAGAAATGGGCAATTTGTTTTTCAACATTCTTTTGATTCAACAACGAAGATATTCCTTGGTTTAATACAAAATTGGCGTTTTACCTTACACGACGAAGGATAGGATAATCACATAAATTGGACAAACAAAAACGAAAGTATTTTCCTTATTACTTCATTTGCGACCTACAAAAGTCGAATCTCTATCTATTAACGACGCTAAGGCGTTTGCTATTCGACTTAATTGATTCCACGATGAAAACTGAGATTTATCTCTAATTTGTTTTTACGGGAGGAATACACATGAATAACGATTTACCAACAATCAATAATCTGAGAGGCTCAGATCGTGAAACACTTGAGCGCGGTGTTCGCAAAGGCGTTAACCGCCGCGAGCTAATGACTTGGCTAGTCGCCGGTGGTGCTACCATCGCAATGGCTGGTTCAATTGTCACATCTGCTGAACAAGCCTATGCAGCGACCCCTAAAAAAGGCGGACGCCTGAAGTTTGCTTCTGATGGTCACGGACCAACTGATACGCTTGACCCAGGTTTGAACACTTCAACCATCGATTACACCCGTGGCCGTGCCGTTTATAACGGCCTATGCCAAACAAACGACGATTTGTCTTCACGTCCAGAATTGGCCGAAGAGTATTCTGCCAGTGCAGACGGCAAAGAGTGGACATTCAAAATCCGCAAAGGCGTTACGTTCCATGATGGCAGCCCGCTTACTGCGGACGATGTGATCTTTTCGATGAACCGTCACTACGGCGAAAAATCTACATCAAAAGCCAAGCCATTGGTTAAAGATATTACTGAGTGGAAGAAGGTTGATAGCCACACAGTTAAAGCAATTATGAATGGTCCAAATTCGGATCTTCCAGCTATTCTTGGAACACCACACTTTAAGATCGTCAAGAACGGCACAACTGACTTCCAAAAGGCCAATGGTACCGGTCCTTACACAATGAAAGAATTCAGCCCGGGCATTCGCTCCATTAGTGTTCGCAACGAAAACTACTGGCGTGAAGGTGGTAATCTTGACGAGATCGAAATTACCGCGATCACAGATGCAGTTGCTCGTACAAGTGCTTTCTTGTCAGGCGATATCGATTTGATGCAAGCTCTTGCACCAAAAGCCATCAAGAAAGTTGAAGCAACACCAGGTGTTGGTATTTGGTCTGTTCCAGCGGGTGGCTACATGGGTATCTGCGCCATGACTAACACGGAACCGGGCAACAACCCTGATTTCGTACGTGCATTGCAATACATCCAACGCCGTGAGAAAATTGTTAAGTCAATTCTTAAAGGCCAAGGTACGGTTGGTAACGACCAACCGATCAACAAGTCCTACGGTGCTGATTTCTGTTCTGAGCTAGAGCAACGTCCACACGATTTGGATAAAGCCAAGTTCTTCCTCAAGAAATCTGGCATCACTACTGCTGAATTGAGTGTTGCAGATGTGTCCCCCGGCATGCTTGATATTTGCCTGCTTATGCAGCGCGAAGGTCAAAAAATCGGTCTTGATCTAAAACTCAAGAAGGTTCCAAACGATGGTTACTGGGGTGCTGTGTGGATGAAAACTCCACTTAACGTTACCTCATGGAACATGCGCCCAACAGCGAACATTATGATGAGCTTGGCCTTTGCGCCAGATGCACCATGGAACGATACGCTTTGGAAAAACGAGGAACTCGGAAAATTGTTAACCGAAGTTCGCGGTGTTACCGACGAAACTAAGCGTCATGAAATGTATTGCGATATGCAGAAAATGATCTCCGTTGGTTCTGACGACGCACGTCCAAGTGGCATGATCATTCCTGCTCACAAAAACTACCTTGATGGTAAATCTGACAAGATTGAAGGCATCACCCGTATGCCACTAGGTTCACTAGGTGGATACGAATGGCCAGAATTCGCATACCGTACAGACGTCTAAGAACTCTAGTCTAACACGAAAATTAATTTGGCCCGATCTTTGTTGGTCGGGCCATTTTTTTAACATCTGCCAAAAGAGCAGAGTTTAAAGACAATATATAAACCAAAGCTGTGGGAGGCGGATTTACATGCTAGGCATGGTATTTCAACGTATTTTAATTGGGTTTATTACCCTTTGGGTGGTATCTGTTTTGGTCTTTGTTATGACCAACCTTTTACCCGGCGATGTTGCATCTATTGTCCTTGGACAAGCGGCAACCCCTGAAACCTTAGCGGCCTATCGCGCAGAGCGAGGCCTGGATCAACCACTCCTTTACCAATATCTCGGTTGGCTTAAAGACATGCTTGCTGGAGACTTGGGTAAATCCAAAGCCGGTGGTGCTCAGATTTATGACCTCATTGCAGTGCGGCTTGGTAATACCATGTGGCTTGCTGGACTTGTTGCGCTTATCTCCGTTCCTCTTTCTGTTGGGCTCGGGCTTTTAGCCGCCATGTACCCAGGAACTTGGATTGATAAAACGCTGACCTTCGGCACTCTTGCTCTTATTTCAGTTCCAGATTTTTTCATTGCAACCTTCGCAGTGCTTATTCTATCCGTTCAGTTGGGCTGGCTTCCATCCATTGCCAATGTGGCAGCAGAAAACACATTCTGGGAAACCGCGCGAGGAGTTGCTATGCCGCTCATCGTGCTGGTTGTTGTTGTGGCAGCACAAATGATCCGTATGACACGGGCTGGAATTTTGAACGTGATGAATTCCCCCTATATCGAAATGGCCATCCTAAAGGGTGTTAAGCGCAAGCGTATCATTTTGCGCCACGCATTTTTCAACACCATTGGCCCAATCGTCAACGTGATTGCCTTGAACCTTGCCTATCTGGTTTCTGGTGTGGTGATCGTGGAAACGATCTTTTCGTTCCCGGGTCTTGCCAAGCTGATGATCGATGGGGTGCAAACCCGTGATCTGCCTCTCGTGCAGATCTGTGCCATGATCTTTTGCGGTACTTACGTCATCCTTATTATCATTGCAGATGTGGCGGCAATCCTTGCCAACCCGCGTCTACGCAATCCTAAATAACAGCTGAGAAGGAATTGAATATGACCAATAATACAAAAGCTGTTAGCGCAGATAACGAAGCAGAACAAACCATCTATGATGAGTTGCC
>JAZGEY010000009.1:0-4144 GCA_036478985.1 Rhizobiaceae bacterium | reverse complement strand
GTTGCCTTTGATCCCCGCGCAACGCGAAGCGGTGCTTGCAAACAAAAGAAACCTTGGATTAAGCCAAGGCCTCCAATCAGAATTTAGTTCTTCTCTTTGTCCACAAGCGCATTACCCTTGATCCCCGCGCAGCGCGAAGCGGTGCTTGCAAACAAAAGAAGCCTTGGATTAAGCCAAGGCCTCCAATCAGAATTTAGTTCTTCTCTTTGTCCACAAGCGCATTACCCTTGATCCAAGGCATCATGCCGCGAAGCTTTTCGCCAACTTCTTCGATTTGGTGTTTGTCGTTCATACGACGAATACCTTTGAAGTTTGCAGCTCCTGCATGCCATTCTTTCATCCATTCAGATGTGAATTTGCCAGTTTGAATGTCTTTCAACACGCGGCGCATCTCATCTTTTGTATCTTCCGTGATGATGCGCGGGCCTGAGGCATATTCGCCCCATTCAGCAGTGTTAGAGATTGAATAGTTCATGTTAGCGATACCGCCTTCATAAATCAGATCAACAATCAGTTTCACTTCATGCAAGCACTCAAAGTAAGCCATTTCAGGGGCGTAGCCCGCTTCCACAAGCACTTCGAAACCAGCGCGGATAAGCTCAACCAAACCACCACAAAGAACAACCTGCTCCCCGAATAGATCGGTTTCGCATTCTTCTTGGAAAGTCGTTTCAATAACACCAGAGCGACCGCCACCAACGCCACAGGCGTAGGAAAGGGCTAAATCATGGGCATTACCAGATGCGTCTTGATGAATAGCGATTAGGCAAGGCACACCGCCACCTTTTTGATATTCGCCGCGAACCGTATGGCCTGGGCCTTTTGGTGCGATCATCACAACATCGATGTCTGTACCTGGCTCGATAAGATTGAAGTGAACATTCAAACCGTGGGCAAATGCAATTGCTGCGCCAGCTTTGATGTTACCAACAATGCTCTCAGTCCAAATACCGGCTTGCAACTCATCAGGAGCTGCCATCATCATAAGATCAGATTGTTTTGCAGCATGTGCAACAGACATAACCTTAAAACCATCGGCTTCGGCCTTAGCTTTGGTTGCAGAACCTTCGCGGAGCGCAATGACGATGTCCTTAGCGCCAGAGTCTTTTAGGTTCATCGCATGGGCGCGGCCTTGAGAGCCGTAACCGATGATACAAACCTTTTTAGATTTAATCAGATTGATGTCCGCATCGCGGTCGTAATAAACGCGCATGAGCGTTCCCCTTGAATGGTATGTGAAAAGCTTGATGACCTAACTAAAAGCCATATTTGCGGGTGGTTTAGCGGGGTCTGAGCCAAATGGCAATTGGCAAGTGCCATATCAATGAAGATTCATCCACCACAAGCTTTTTATTCACCCGCCACAGGCTACCTCTTCAACCGCCACAGGCTGCTATAAACCGCTTAACAGATGCCGCCATTCCATGTTCCAAAGCATCAGCCGTCAGCCCATGGCCGATGGAGACTTCGGCTAAACTCGGAATACGCGCGACCAAGGGCGGCAGGTTCGCCACCGTCAAGTCATGCCCCGCATTTACACCCATCCCCAAAGCAAACGCCGCGTCCGCTGTGGCGCCAAGTTTCTCAACTTCAAGTGCCGCCGCTTTCGGATCGTCATAGGTTCCCCCATAGGGCCCCGTATAAAGTTCTATCCGTTGTGTCCCGCTATCGGCTGCCCATTTCACCCCTTCGGGGTCTGGATCAGCAAACAAAGACACCCGCATCCCCGCATGATTCAATCTCGCAACAATCGGCGCCAACATATTGTGATGACTCTTAAAATTCCAACCGTGATCGGAAGTCGCTTGCGATGGATCATCTGGAACGAGCGTCACTTGCTCCGGTTGCGCTTCTTCACAAAGGCTCAAAAATTCCTCCGTTGGATAACCTTCAATATTGAATTCAGCCTTTGGAAATTCATCATCAATCAGCGCGCGTAATTCAGGAACATCAGTAAATCGAATATGTCGCTGGTCGGGGCGCGGGTGAATAGTCAGCCCCACAGCCCCCGCTTCAAGCGCGATTCTACCCATGCCGACAACACTCGGCCAAGGCAAATCGCGACGGTTTCTCAACTGGGCTACCGCATTTAGATTGACTGAAAGAGCAACGGGCATAATGGTGTTCCGTAGATAAAAGATTCTGCCTCGAACATGGCTGTGCGCACGTCCACTGGCAACCAACATAATGTACCTGTAACAAATAAGGCTAATGATCATGAGCGACAAGACCCTCGATGAGGCCAGATTGAAACAATGGGTAGGCAAGTCTGAATCCGCAACCGACACACTGCACCCCGCCCAAGCCCGCTTGATGCAAACCACCCTCAACAGGGAGGCGAGCATCGAGGTTGGTGACCCACTCCCCCCGCTTTGGCATTGGGCCTATTTCCTCTCTGGCGTACCCTTGTCTGGTCTTGGGCGAGACGGCCACCCTGCCCTTGGCCAATTCCTGCCCCCTGTTGCGCTGCCCCGCCGCATGTGGGCTGGCGGTCGGCTGACCTTTGAAAAGCCAATTTTGCTGGGCGATACGATCACCAAAACATCAACCATCAAGAATGTTAGCCTCAAATCTGGCCGCAGTGGCGCTTTGTGCTTTGTCACCGTTGAGCACAAGTTCACCAGTGAGGATGGAACGGCGCACATCACCGAAGAGCACGACATTGTTTACCGCGAAGACTCCGCCCCAGATGCACCCAAGCCAAAACCCGCCGAGCCACCAAAAGGCAGCGCACGGAGCCAAACAATCACCCCATCCTCGGTACAATTGTTCCGCTATTCCGCCCTCACCTTCAACAGCCACCGCATCCACTACGACCGCGAGTATTGCAAAGATGTCGAAGGCTACCCCGGTCTCATCTTCCACGGCCCCCTAACCGCAACCCTACTCGCAGACATGGCCGCCCAACACGCCCCGATAAAAACCTTCAACTTCCGCGCCGTGTCGCCCCTATTCGACACCGCCCCCTTCACCATAAACAACGATGGAGAAGGAACCTATTGGGCAGAGACACCTGAGTGCGGATTGGCGATGAAGGCGGATGTGGGGTTTTGAAATTTACTATTGACAATGTATCACGTAATGATACATTGTTCTAATGATTGGATCGTTCAAGGGGAAACAAATTAAGGCTGTTGCCATTGGCAAAAGCCCTAAAGGGTTCCCCCCAAACTTAGTTCGGCGATCCGGTGCAATGCTTACCGCTTTAAATGCTGCCGTTGTTTTAGAAGATTTGCGTTTTCCACCTGGAAACCACCTCGAGAAATTATCAGGTAATAGAAATGGGCAGCACTCTGTTCGTATCAACCAGCAATGGCGCATCTGTTTTATCTGGACCGATAGCGGCCCGATTAATGTTGAATTTGTTGACTATCATTAGGAGATCGACATGACCGTAGAGCTTACAACCCAGCATCCCGGCGAGGTGCTTTCCGCCTTGTACCTAGAACCATTGGAGATAAGTGCTGGCGCTCTGTCCAAGAAGCTACACGTACCCCGTACCCGCATAGAACGCTTGGTAAAAGGTCAAACTGCGATGAGTTCTGAAACAGCTTTGCGCCTCTCCCGTTTTTTCAATACCACCCCGCAATACTGGATGAACATGCAGACCAACTTCGATTTGCAAAATGAAGCTTTAGCATCAAGCGCTGAACTGGCTGAAATAGAACAATTAAAAGCCTCGTAAGGCGCTCACTTCACAATCGTAATCCGCTCCGCTGCCCGCGTGATCGCGGTATAGAGCCACCGTTGGCTGTGTTCTCGAAACGCCCAGCTTTCATCGAATAAATAGACATTGTCCCATTGCGAACCTTGCGCCTTATGTACCGTCAGCGCGTAGCCGTAATCGAAATCGTCGTAGCGGCGCTTGATTTGCCACGGCACTTCTTCATCAGGGTTTTCAAAAGCCGCTTTCAACACTTTGATCTTAGCCGATTGCTTTTCCATACCGTCGTCTTCCGAGGAAATCAGCAGGTTCATGAACGGCTTTGAGGTATTCGGCGCGGACACCACCTGCCAGAGTGAGCCATTCAGCAAGCCTTTTGCCGGGTCGTTCCGGAGCGCCACGAGTTTGTCACCGGATGCGGGTGTTGCCCCTTGAAAATCCTTCAAATCCCGTAGCCGTTGGTTATAGCGCCGCCGCGTT
>JAZGEY010000008.1:0-87616 GCA_036478985.1 Rhizobiaceae bacterium | reverse complement strand
CTGTCAGTGCTGAGGAACGCTCAACTGATGTTCCCATTGCGTAGCGGTTATTTTCGATAATGTAGATAACTGGTAGGCTCCAAAGCTTCGCCATATTTAAACTCTCATAAACCTGCCCTTGGTTTGATGCCCCATCACCAAAATAGGTGCAGCTAACATTGCCGTTGTCTTTGTAGTTGTTGTTGAAAGCTAACCCTGTACCGAGTGATACTTGCCCACCAACGATTCCGTGCCCACCATAAAAATGTTTCTCCTTGGAGAACATATGCATGGAACCGCCTTTGCCGCGTGAGTAACCATCTGCCCGCCCAGTAAGTTCAGCCATCACCCCTTTTGGGTCCATACCACAGGCAAGCATATGTCCGTGGTCGCGATAGGATGTAATAAGTTGATCGCCCTCAATTAGCGTGGCTTGCATTCCCGTCACAACGGCTTCTTGGCCAATATAGAGGTGACAGAACCCACCGATAAAGCCCATGCCGTATAGCTGTCCTGCCTTTTCCTCAAAACGACGGATCATAAGCATGTCGCGGTAAGCTTTCAGGTCTTGCTCTTTTGAAAACTCTATCGGGGCTGGTGTTTTGGGCCCTGCTTTAGATTTGGATGCTTTTTTAACGGGCTTAGGTTTCGCCATGCGGGTGCTCTTATCTCATTTGCATATGCGATCAAACAGAGAATCTAATCCTCTACTCAATCTATTGCTAATAAGAATAACCCCATTACCAGATAACGCAATTAGAAAAAAACGAAATTATGTACGTCTAACTTACTGAAATTATGTAATAATAAGAGAATTAACTCGATTTAAGTTAACTAGCGATTATAGCGCATTAGAACGATTTCATCTTCACGCACCATATTCAACTGACCACGAACGAATTGATCAACCATATCTTTTTCCATGCTGCCTTCACGCAACAAGGCAACTCGATCTTCTAACTTATTACGAACGGCTGACCGTTCCATTAATTTTTGTTCAAGCTTGACGAGCTGTGCCTCCATAGCCAGATGAGCACGGATACCGTATTGGCCATTAAGGGCATGAAACCCGAAATAGCCAAGTATCATCAAGGCAGCCAAAGGTGCTATGAAGCGTGAAAGTGAACGTCGTCTGCGCGGTCGATAAGCCATACTTTGATCATGGCAGATTCGCAGTTAATGAATGGTTACGATGCGTTGCGCAAAATACCTTCACCTGCATATTCTGCCTGACCGCCGAGTTCTTCTTCAATACGAAGAAGCTGATTATATTTTGCTGTACGGTCTGAGCGTGAAAGTGATCCAGTTTTGATCTGCCCGCAATTGGTCGCTACTGCTAGATCGGCAATTGTTGAATCTTCTGTTTCACCTGAGCGATGAGACATAACGGAAGTATAGCCAGCACGATGGGCCGTTTCTACCGCGTCAAAGGTTTCTGAAAGCGTCCCTATTTGATTGACCTTAATTAGAATGGAGTTCGCTACCCCCATGGAGATTCCATCTTTCAAACGGCTGGTATTGGTGACGAACAAATCATCCCCTACCAACTGACAGGTTTCTCCGATTTTATCGGTTAGAGATTTCCACCCCTCCCAATCATCTTCGCCCATGCCATCTTCAATAGAAAATATTGGATATTTTCCCGCGAGTTCGGCTAGATAAGAGGCCATCTCCTCTGATGACAGAGATCTCCCCTCGCCTTTTAGATTATATTTGCCATCGCCAAAAAATTCAGTTGAGGCGGTGTCGAGGGAGATGAAAATATCTTCGCCTGGTTTGTAACCAGCCTTCTCGATTGATTGCATGACGAAATCGAGTGCTTCCGGTGCGCTACCAATATTAGGTGCAAAGCCTCCCTCATCTCCAACATTGGTGTTGTGCCCTGCGTCTTGTAAACCCTTTTTCAAAGTGTGGAAAATCTCTGCCCCCATGCGCAAACCTTCCCTAAAGCTCTCTGCTCCTACTGGCGCAATCATAAACTCTTGAAAATCGATTGGGTTGTCAGCGTGTTCTCCACCGTTGATGATGTTCATCATAGGGACAGGCAAAATGTGCGATGAGGGACCTCCAAGATAACGATAGAGTGGAAGGCCTGCGGCTTCTGCTGCAGCTTTTGCTGTTGCAAGAGACACCCCTAGAATAGCATTTGCACCGAATTTAGATTTGTTTGCAGTACCATCAAGTTCAATCATGGTATGATCAATTGCCAACTGGTTTTCTGCTTCCATACCGCACACAGCGTCATAGATTGCTTCATTCACACCTTCAACGGCCTTCATCACGCCCTTACCTAAATAACGTGCGCCTCCATCTCGCAACTCCATGGCTTCGTGAGCACCTGTTGATGCACCGGATGGAACTGCGGCGCGACCAAAGGAGCCATCCTCAAGGAGCACATCAACCTCAACGGTTGGGTTCCCTCGACTATCAAGAATTTCGCGGGCGTGAATATCAACTATGCTTGTCATGGGAGGCTCCGGTTTGGACGTGTGTTTCTGAATTTAATCTTAGGCTAGTGTAACAGGCTTTTGAACCCAACTATTCTACCATTTTTGCTAATTGGGTTGTTATTACAGCTGCACCGCGCAAACGTTTATCTGGTGTTGGGTAGTCACGCTTAAGAACAATTGATTGGTCTGGGCGAATCTTGGCCATATTTCCTTGCTCACCAATCCAACCAATTAGCTTTGCAGGTTCCGCAAATTCTTTGTTCCTGAATTGTACGACAACACCTTTGGGCCCCGCATCGAGCTTTTCGATATTTGCCTTGCGACAGAGTGATTTAATGAAAACAATTTTCAGCAATTGATCAACTTCACTTGGGAGTACCCCAAAACGGTCAATCAATTCCGCACCGAACCCATCAATCTCTTCGGCTGTATCGAGTTCAGCGAGTCGTCTATATAGGCTCATACGTAGCGTGAGGTCTGGTACATAATTTTCGGGTATCATCACGGTCGCCCCAACTGTAATTTGTGGAGACCACTTACCTTCAACCTCTCCATCGCCGCCTTCTTTAAGTTCGGCTACGGCCTCTTCTAGCATTTGCTGATAGAGCTCAAAGCCTACCTCACGCACATGGCCCGATTGTTCTTCACCCAAGATATTACCAGCCCCACGAATATCAAGGTCATGGCTGGCAAGTTGAAACCCTGCTCCTAATGTATCTAAGGAAGACAGGACTTTGAGGCGTCGTTGTGCTGTTTCAGTCAGAACTTTATTCACGGGCAATGTCATCAACGCATAGGCGCGCGTTTTGGAGCGGCCAACACGACCTCGCATTTGATAGAGCTGCGCAAGTCCGAACATATTTGCGCGATGAACGATCATTGTGTTTGCAGTTGGAATATCAAGGCCGGACTCGATTATCGTGGTTGATAGCAAGACATCATATTGCCCCTCGTAAAAGGCGTTCATAACATCATCTAATTCGCCAGGGGCCATTTTTCCGTGGGCGATTGCGACCTTCAGTTCTGGGACATGTTCCTCAAGCCATTCTTTACGGCCACGGATATCCGACAATCTTGGGCAGACGTAGAAACTTTGGCCACCGCGATAGCGTTCCCGTAGCAGTGCTTCGCGCACCACCACTCCATCAAAGGGCATCACGAAAGTACGAACAGCCATGCGATCAACTGGAGCCGTCGTAATGAGTGAGAGTTCACGAACCCCAGTGAGTGCTAATTGAAGAGTACGAGGTATCGGGGTGGCAGAAAGAGTTAGAACATGCACATCCGAGCGCAGTTCTTTAAGACGCTCCTTATGCTTCACACCGAAGTGCTGTTCCTCATCAATAATCAACAGGCCAAGTCGTTTGAAATCGACAGACTGCCCAAGCAAGGCATGAGTACCAATTAGCACATCGACCGTGCCATCATTAGCGCCGGCCTTGGCTGCAGCTAATTTTTTAGATCCGACAAGGCGAGACGCTTGTGCGATTTTGATCGGCAAGCCGTGAAAGCGCTCCGTAAATGTTTTGAAATGCTGCCGCGACAACAAAGTTGTAGGCACAACAAGTGCCACCTGCTTTCCAGACATCGCAGTCAGAAACGCAGCACGTAGCGCAACTTCTGTTTTACCGAAACCAACATCACCACATATTAGACGATCCATTGGGCGGCCAGAGGCCAAATCATCAAACACGGCTTCAATCGCGTTCATCTGATCTTCTGTTTCCTCATAGGGGAATTTTGCTGCGAATTCGTCATAAATACCTTCTGGTAAAGTAATCGGGTCCGCCTTCTTCATTAATCGAGCCGCAGCGATGGCGATCAATTGCCCTGCCATTTCCAGTATACGTTTTTTCAGTTTGGCTTTGCGCGCCTGCCAATTGGCCCCACCCAAACGGTCAAGCATTACCTCTGTATCGCTGTTCCCGTACCGAGACAGAAGCTCGATATTCTCTACGGGCAAAAATAATTTATCATCGTTGTGGTAATGCAATTCTAAACAGTCGTGAGGTGCACCGGCCGCTTCGATCGTTATCAAACCATGGAAACGTGCAATTCCGTGATCAACGTGAACAACCACATCACCGACAGAAAGACTCGAAACTTCAGAAAGGAAATCAGAACCTTTTTTGGTCCCTTTGCGCCGTTTGACCAATCTGTCACCGAGAACATCTTGCTCGCCGATTATAGCAAATTCATCGTCTTCAAAGCCAGCTTCTATTCCAAGAATAGCAAGGGCTGTTGTTCCTTGTTTGAGCGCTTTGGCTTCCGCCCAATTGGCAATTGGCTTTACATTCGTTAACCCGTGCTCTTCCATAACTTGGGTAAGGCGTTCCCGAGCGCCTTCACTCCAAGACGCAATCATAACTCGCTTACCCTGTCCGCGTAGATCTGCGGCATGGTCACTCAAGGCTTGGAAAATATTGATATTCCCTGCAGAACGCTCAGCAGCAAATGTACGTCCCTGCTTGGCACTCAAGTTTAACATCCGTTCCCCTTGAACAAAGTCCGGAGCTTCAAATGGTGACAACATAACCAATTGACTGTGCTTCAGTTTTTCTGACATTTCACCATCAGAGAGATAAAGCTTTGAGGCTTCTACTGGCTTGTAGGGAGCGCCCCCTTCGGAATCCCCCTTTTGGCCCACGCCACGAGCCCGTGCTTCATAATGGTCTTGAATGGTTTCGAAGCGCTCTTCTAAGGCTTCTTGAACGAGATGGTCGGTAAAAATAATCCGATCTCCCAAGTATTCAAACACTGTTTCAAGTTTTTCAAAAAATAGCGGTAACCAATGTTCTAATCCAGCATAACGCCGCCCTTCACTTACTGCGGCATAAAGTGCATCCTCGTGGGTCGCTGCCCCAAATGCTGTTAGGTAATTGGTTCTAAACCGTGCGATCGTTGTTGGATCGAGCGTGACTTCGCTCATCGGCGACAACAGCAAGCTCTTATATTGCTCTAACGTTCTTTGGCTTGAAGCATCAAAGCTACGGAGAGTTTCGAGGGTGTCGCCAAAAAAATCGAGCCGAACCGGGTTGTCGTCCCCTGGTGCATACAGATCAAGAATTCCGCCACGGACAGCATATTCACCTGCTTCTCTCACGGTTGGGGTTCGTTGAAATCCATTGCCATTTAACCAGCCAATCAATTCGTCCATATTTACCCGTTGGCCAGGCGCAATTCGTTTAACCTGCTCTGCCATATAGGCGCGGGATGGCACTCTTTGCATCAAGGTGTTTGGTGTAATTATGATTAGGCGCGGTCTGTCATTCACCTCGCCACGAGCCAAATCAGATAGCGCAGAAATACGGTTGGCCAACACGTCGTTACTGGGGGATACCCTGTCATAGGGAAGGCAATCCCAAGCAGGGATATGCAGCACATCTGCCCATGGCGCAAAGAAAGCAAAAGCGGCTTCAACATCAGCTGCCCGTTGCCCATCTCGAGCAACGAAGACTATCTCTTCCCCCTGCCCCTCTTCCGCTTGTTTTCTTAATGCTTCTGCTAATACTAGCGCTTCGTAACCATCTGGAACTCCACCCAGACGTATCGTTGCTGGGTCAGCCAACATGGATATAAATTTAAGAAGTGAAGGGTTGGTCATTGTTGTTTATTCAACCCAAATGAAAATGACGAATGCGGTGAACAATTGGGCTGTCCCAAATCTTTGGAATTTCATCAACGCCTGAAAGCCATTTGTACATATCAGGGTCAGGGGCCTGCATGAGCATTTCAAATTCTGCGAGTTCTTCATCATTCAAATCCGCAATCGCATGGTTGGCAAAAGTGCCCAACATGAAATCCATTTCACGCATACCGCGATGCCACGCACGAAACAAAAGCTTCTTGCGCCGGTCATCTAAACCAGCACTGCTGCGCATTGTTTCACTCACGGGGAACTCCAAGTCGTATAAGAGAAATTGCGTTATAGGCAGATGCGCTAGGCTTGTCAGCGGTATTTGAAAAAATAGATGCTTTTTCTTGCTTGTGATAGCGCTCGCACCTTGGCAAAGTCAAAATATGCGCCCACCCTTGCTCAACCCTCTGTTTGCTTCTGTTACCAGCCTGAATGGAATTGGGCCAAAGCTCAGCATTGCCTTAACAAAACTGTTGCGCGGCGGCGATGGGAAAGAAGTTGCAACTGTTGGGGAGTTGCTTTTCCACCTCCCAACCAATCTCATTGATCGCCGAAATAGCCCTGAAATAATGGGGGCAACTGAAGGCATGCTGGCAACCATAAAAGTACGGGTTGATAGGCATCAAATTCCGCCGCAGGGTAACATGCGTATTCCCTATCGAGTCTTAGTTCACGATGAGACAGGTGAGTTAGCGCTTATCTTTTTCCGTGGTCAAAAGCGGTGGTTGGAAAATCAACTGCCCGTGGGAGAGGTTCGCTATGTCAGCGGTAAGATAGAATGGTTTAATGGCCGCCCCAACATGGTGCATCCCGACTATATTGTCTCCGAAGAAAACATTGATGACTTGCCTCTCGTTGAACCTGTATACCCACTTGTCTCCGGTATCTCGTTGAAGATAATGAAAAAGTGCATTTCGAGCGCCCTTAGTATACTTCCACAATTGCCAGAATGGACAGAACCTAGCCTTTTAGCGAAACATAATTGGCCAACCACGAACCAAGCCCTCCACCAAATTCATAAACCACAAAACATGCTTGATATATCGCCTGAAAGCATCGCATGGCAAAGATTGGCCTATGACGAGTTACTGGCAGGACAACTTGCTTTGGCTCTGGTTCGTAGTCGCATGAAAAAGAGCGCAGGAAAGTCTTGGCGCGGGAATGAACAAAAACAAACAATAATATTGAAAGCTTTGCCCTTCTCCCTGACTGGCGCACAAGAACGATCAATTCGTGAAATTCTAAACGACATGGCCACACCAGAACGTATGCTGCGAATGCTGCAAGGGGATGTGGGGTCTGGTAAAACTATCGTTGCCTTACTCGCCTGTACTGCGGCTATAGAAGCTGGGGGCCAGGCGGCGATTATGGCTCCAACAGAAATTTTAGCGCGACAACACCTGGCAACGATTACCCCCTTAGCTGAGCTCGCAGGTATCAATGTTGCGATTTTAACGGGTCGTGAAAAAGGGAAAACCCGAGAAGGTATATATGCTCGCCTTGCTAATGGAGAAATTGACCTCATCATCGGCACTCATGCTCTTTTCCAATCAGGCGTTGAATTCAAAAACCTTGCTCTGGGAATTGTTGATGAGCAACACCGATTTGGTGTTCACCAACGGCTAGCACTCGCTTCAAAAGGTGGCGTTGCTGACATATTAGTTATGACCGCAACACCAATACCTAGAACGCTAGTGCTTACATTCTTTGGAGATATGGATGTTTCAAAACTAGATGAAAAGCCAGCTCACCGCCTGCCAATTCAAACAAATGCGCTGGCCATTGAGCGTTTGGATGAGCTTATGGGGCGGGTACAAAAGGCCGTGGCAAGTGGAGAGAAAATCTATTGGATTTGCCCACTTGTGGAAGAAAATAACGAATTACCCCTCACCTCCGTTGAATCCCGTTTCAAGTCACTTCAGACTGTGATGGGGCAGAATGTAGGTCTTGTTCACGGGCGTATGAAGCCTACTGAAAAAGACAAAGCAATGTTGGATTTCAAAGAAGGTCGGACACGTGTTTTAGTCGCCACAACTGTGATTGAAGTTGGCGTTGATGTGCCAGATGCAACCATCATGGTCATTGAGCACGCGGAACGCTTCGGTTTAGCACAGCTCCACCAATTACGTGGCCGTGTTGGTCGTGGTAGCAAAGCTTCTACCTGCTTGTTGTTGTATCAAGGGCCGCTAGGTGAAATCGCCGAAGCACGAATAAAAATAATGCGCGAGACGGAAGATGGCTTTCGAATTGCAGAGGAAGATTTAAAGCTGCGGGGCGAAGGGGAAATACTAGGAACCCGCCAATCAGGCTCTCCGGGATTTCAAATTGCTCAGATGGAATTTCATGCAGACTTACTAGAATTAGCGCGTGACGATGCGCGATTATTATTGAGCCAAAACCCTGATCTAAATGGCCCACGCGGCGATGCCCTGCGGGTGCTGCTATATTTATTCTCGAAAGATGAAGCTGTTCGTTTGTTACGAGCAGGTTAGCTTATTTCTTTTTAGTAATACGTTTTGCCGTGGTGTGTTTCTTAATTGCCTTTGTTTGATCTCTTCGAACTCTGGCGCTACCAGACCAGCAGAAATGACGAGCTTCGCGGCATCCTCTACGCTCATGTCCAAAATAATAACGTCTGTTGAGGGTACAAAAAGCAAAAACCCTGAAGTCGGGTTTGGTGTTGTGGGCAAGAAGACACTTACTGTTTTTCCAGCGGGTTTATCGAGCTTCTTTTGAACCTCCCCCAAAGTATCTGTAGCTACAAAGGCAAGAGCCCAAATATGCTTACGTGGATACTCGACCAAAACGACGCTTTTGAAACTTCCAGAATCTTCGCGGAAAACGGTTTCAAATATCTGCTTCAGTGCCGAATATATATTACGAACAACAGGCATACGTGAAAGTAGGGTTTCACCGTAGCTCAAAATAGAGCGGCCTATGAAGTTCGCTGTTAAGAACCCGATCATTGTAATGCCTAAAATAGCAACAATGACTCCAAAGCCAGGTAGGCTGAACGGTAGATATTGGTCTGGATTATAAATGTCGGGAAGATAGGGTTTGACCCAGCCATCAACCCAGCCAATTAAATTCCATGTCAAATATGCAGTGATTGCAACGGGCGCACAAATCACCAAGCCAGTGAAGAAATAGTTCCTCAACCGTGCCAAGTATGAACGTTTTTTAATCGCTAGTTTAGACAACTATTTTACCCACTGTTGGTATTCTATCCCATAGGCACTAAGTCGGCCTTGGGCATAGAAATTGCAAGGTGTTTATTCAACTGTGACGGATTTTGCCAAATTACGCGGCTGGTCAACATCAGTACCCATAAGAACTGCCGTATGATAGGCGAGCATTTGTATAGGCAAGGAATAGACAATTGGGGTGATGATTTCCGGCATCGTCGGCATGATGATAACTTTTGCATCTTCCATGCCAGCTTCATCTGCCCCCTTTTGGTCGGTGATCAAAATTATCTTACCGCCCCGTGCAGCTACTTCTTGCATGTTGGAGACAGTTTTTTCAAAGATACGATCATGTGGCGCGATAACCACGACTGGCATTTCTTCATCAATCAACGCAATTGGTCCGTGTTTTAATTCCCCAGCCGCATAAGCTTCTGCATGAATATAGGAAAGCTCTTTGAGCTTTAGCGCCCCTTCCATTGCCAATGGGTAGTTCGTATCACGACCTAAATATAGGACGCTCTTTTTGTTGGCCAACATGTGAGCAACATCCTTGATATTCTCTTCGAGTTTAAGAACTTCATTGGCAAAACGTGGGGCCTCTGAAAGTTCGTTGACGAGCTTTTTCTCTTGGTCCCGGCTAATGTGGCCACGTTGAACACCAGCACCTATTGCAAGGGCTGCCAAGACTGAGAGTTGACAAGTGAAAGCTTTGGTCGAGGCCACACCAATTTCAGGCCCAGCCAGTGTTTGAAATACATTATGGGAGGAGCGAGCAATCGTGCTTTCCACGACATTAACAATAGCCGCCAATTGTTGCCCTTGTTCCTCACAATATTTCAGTCCGGCAAGAGTGTCTGCAGTTTCGCCAGATTGGGAAATAAATAGCGACAGACCATTTTTTGTCATCGGCACTTCGCGATATCTAAACTCTGATGCCACATCAATATCAACAGGCAGGCGTGCATGGCGCTCGAACCAATACTTTGACGTTACGCCAGCAAGGTAAGCTGTTCCGCAAGCCGTGATATTTATGCGATCTAGATTTTCAAAATCTAGTGGGTTTTCTTTGTTGCCCATATCCCGAAGGGCAATTTTTTCATCATTGAAATCGACGTAGTGTGCAAGTGTGTGGCCGATAACTTCTGGTTGCTCATATATTTCTTTGAGCATGAAATGGCGGTGATTTCCCTTATCTACCATTAAAGCTGAGCCAACAGAAGTTTGCTGCGCCCGCTCTATGGTGTTCCCATCAAGGTCAAATATTATCATCTCGTCACGACGTATAATTGCCCAATCACCGTCCTCAAGATAGGTAATACGATTTGTGAAAGGGGCCAAGGCCACGGCATCAGAGCCCAAGTACATCTCGCCCTCCCCGTGTCCGATTGCCAACGGCGGGCCATTTCGAGCGGCAACTATTAAATTGTCATCACTTGCAAACATCACAGCGAGAGCAAACGCGCCCTTTAGTCTCGTTATGGCAGCATTTGCCGCCAATTCAGGAGCCAATCCTTCTTTTACATATTTAGCGACAAGGTGAGCAACAACTTCAGTATCTGTTTGAGACGTGAAGGTATAACCCTCAGCTTGTAACTCTGCACGCAAATCCCGAAAATTCTCGATGATGCCGTTGTGAACGACAGCCACATTAGAAGAAAAATGCGGATGTGCATTCATTTCAACAGGCGCACCGTGGGTAGCCCAACGGGTATGACCAATTCCAATCGTTCCAGACAGTGGCGAACCTGTTAGTCTTTTCTCGAGGTTGACCAACTTGCCTTCTGCGCGACGGCGATCAAGTGAACCATTTTCAAGTGTAGCAACGCCCGCAGAGTCATAACCGCGGTATTCTAACCGCTTCAATGCATCCACAATTAACGGAGCCACAGGGCGCGTGCCCACAATACCAACAATACCGCACATATTACTCGTCCTTGAAATTCAAATCATAATCGAAGCAAAAAGAAGAGATGAATAATGATTGTTACAAAAACAACCTTTGATTCCCCAAAATGCCCACTAAAGTTTATCTAACAACATTATAGAAGAAATTAAGTCAAAAATCATTTCAATATTGAAACCATTAGAAACTTAGTTACCGTGATGGTTTAATGCGATAAAATCGTAAGTGCCCACCAAGATACCACGCTCACAATAATCCAACCAGCAATCATCCCCCCCCAAAGAACTATGGCATAATTGCGCTTTGTTGCAGGACAGCTGTCAACGCCGTTTGCTAAGTCTCTAAATAGAAAAATAGATGGCAATATGCCGATAGGTATTCCAATCATACCAGTTATCAGTGAGGCGAAAATTATAGCTAGATCAAAAAATGTCATGGCTTCTCATTAACCCAAATTCGTAAACAAAATAGGGCGCCCCACTTCCACGAGACGCCCTATTGCATTCTTGTAACTTGTTTTAGTTAGGTAATTTATCATCCACGCCTTTGACGTAAAAATTCATACCCAAAAGTGTTCCGATTTCTGCCTTTGCACCTGCTTTAAGCCATTCAGAACCATCCTGTTTCGTGATTGGGCCTGTGAAGGGCTCAAAAGAACCAGCTTTAATCGCTGCGGCTGTTTTGGTCGCCATAGCTGCAACGTCGTCAGGCATGTTTGTGTAAGGAGCCATGACAACATTGCCTTCCGCCATACCGTGCCAAACATCAGATTGTTCCCAAGTACCATCCATCACGGCTTTCACCCGAGACACATAGTAAGGGGCCCAATCATCTATGATTGATGTGAGCTGTGTTTTAGGGCCAAATTTGATCATGTCTGAAGCTTGACCAAATGCCTTGATACCGCGTTCAGCAGCAACTTGCATTGCAGCAGTTGAGTCTGTGTGCTGCGTGATAATATCTACACCTTGGTCGATAAGCGCTTTTGCAGCATCAGCTTCTTTTGGTGGATCAAACCAAGTAGAAACCCAAACAACTTTCAATTTGAAATCTGGGTTTACTGATTGCGCACCCAAAGTGAACGCATTGATACCGCGGACAACTTCTGGGATTGGGAATGAGGCAATGTATCCTGCAACGCCTGTTTTTGACATTTTAGCTGCAATTTGCCCCTGTACGTAACGACCCTGGTAAAACTTAGATGAATAAGTAGAAACGTTCTTATGTTCGCGCTTAAAGCCTGTCGCGTGTTCAAATTTCACGTCCGGGTATTTACCCGCAGCTTTGTTTGTTGGGTCCATATAGTTGAAAGACGTTGTGAATATTATGCTGCAGCCTGAACGAGCAAAAGCTTCGATCGGACGCTGAGCTTCTGCTGATTCTGGAACATTCTCCAAGTAGGCTGTTTCCACCTTATCACCGAACTTAGCCTTGATCGCTTTACGCCCTTGATCATGCTGGTAAGTCCAACCGAAATCGCCTGTTGGGCCGATGTAAATGAAGCACGCTTTAGTTTTACTATGACTGTCAGCAAACGCTTGACCAGAAAGCATCACCGCTGTCGATGCGGCTAGTGCAAAAAGTGTCTTTTTCATATTAGTTTCCCTGTTGTTAATGCAGCCCATTTGAGCTGACGTTCGTTAAATTATCTATCCGGCACAAAAGGCTGCCCCAAAGCCGCCGGAGTATTTATCATTGTGAGCCTACGGTTACGAGCAATCAAGACCAGAACAACAATTGTTGCCAAATATGGCAATGAAGTGAGGAATTGTGCGGGTATTGGGACACCAATCGCCTGTGCATGAAACTGCGCGATAGTAACGGCCCCGAATAAGTAGGCCCCAATTAACAATCGCCAAGGTCGCCAAGATGCAAATACAACCAATGCAAGCGCTATCCAGCCCCTCCCCGCTGTCATGCCTTCAACCCATTGAGGGACATAAACGAGTGAAAGATGAGCGCCAGCTAATCCAGCACAGGCTCCTCCAAACATAACAGCCAAATATCGAATTTTTATCACATTGATGCCAAGGGCATGGGCGGAGGAATGACTGTCGCCAACTGACCTGAGCATTAGCCCTGCACGAGTTTTGAAAAGAAAATAGGCCACGGCAACAACGATGAAGATAGAAGAGTAAAACAGTAAATCCTGACCAAAGACCAATTTACCGACAACCGGTAAATCCGAAAGAATTGGGATGTCTATTGGTTGCATCTTAATTCCGGGACGACCAACAAAGCTTTCCCCTATCATACCCGAAAGACCTAACCCTAAGATGGTCAAAGCCAAACCAGAAGCAACTTGGTTCGCTACAAGTGTGAGAGTTAGAAAAGCAAAAATCAGCGAGAATAATGCTCCAACCACAATGGCTGCTAATGCACCTAAATATGGGTTACCCGTGAGTTGCGCAACGGAGAATCCAGCAACAGCCCCCATCACCATCATGCCTTCAACGCCCAGATTCAACACGCCAGAACGCTCTACCACCAACTCTCCTGTTGCCGCGAGTAGTAAAGGGGTCGATGCCGCACAAATCGAGATTATAATACTAACCCAAACGTCCATTAGGTTTTTCCCTTCAGGGATGAAGTAATTCTAATTCTGTAGTGAATGAGTGTATCGCAGGCCAAAACGAAGAACAGCAGAAGCCCTTGGAAAACACGTGTCGCCCTGTCTGATATACCCATAGAAATTTGTGCAGCCTCGCCGCCAATATAGGATAAAGCTAGGATGAAAGCCGCAGCTAGTATTCCAAGAGGATTTAGCCGCCCAAGAAACGCAACAATGATTGCTGTAAATCCATAACCAAGTGATAGCTTGTCATCTAGTTTTTCGACCGACCCAGAGACTTCAGCTATTCCGGCCAATCCCGCTAAAGCTCCAGACGTAAGAAACGCAAACACAGTCATTTGCTTTGCACTAAAACCAGCGAACCGCCCCGCCCTTGGGCTCTGACCCAGAACAGAGATTTCAAAACCCTTGAGGGTCTTAGAGAGCATAAACCAAATTATTACGGCAGTAAGAATTGCAAATACAGCACCATAATGGGCATCACTATGCTTGAACAAGTCAGGTAATATCCCGCTCGAATTGAAAGATTTTGTGCCAGGAAAGCCCATGCCTTTTGGATCACGCCAAGGGCCGCGAACAACCCAATCTACAATTTGTTGGGCGATATAGACGAGCATTAAACTTGTAAGGATTTCGTTTGTTCCAAATCTGCTTTTCAAAATAGCTGGAATGAAGGCATAAAGTGCACCGCCAGCCATCCCCATTGCCATCATCAAGGGGAGTAGTAACGGCGATTGCCATTCGTGGAAGAGTACTGGAAGTGTAGCGCCTATCATTCCGCCTATGAGGTACTGCCCCTCAGCACCAATATTCCAGTTTCCAGAACGAAAGCAAACCGCCAACCCTATAGCAATGAGCGCCAATGGCGTAGCTTTGACAATGATCTGATCACGACTCCACGGGTCCGTTAAAGGTTCTATGAAATAGGTATATAGAGCCGTAGCTGGGTTTTTCCCTAGTAGAGAAAACATGATCGCCCCTGCAATGAGTGTTAATGCCAAAGCTAGAAAGGGCGACAAATATGAAAACACACCGGATGCTGCCTGTCTCTTTTGTAGTTCAATCCTCACGCAGCTACTCCACCACTTGCCTTGGGGCCACCAGCCATAAGTAAGCCAATCTGTTCCCGCGTCATGCTGGAAGCTGCAACCGGCTTTGTAAGATAGCCATCTGCCATTACGGCAATCGTATTAGCCACTTCAAAAATTTCGTCCAAATCCTGGCTGACCATAATGATCGCAGAGCCCTCAGCAGCTAGATCTATTAGTGATTGCCTAATATGAGCTGCCGCACCCGCGTCCACCCCCCATGTCGGTTGGTTTACTATCAGCAATTGCGGATTGCGATCTAATTCCCTTCCAACAATAAATTTTTGTAAATTACCACCAGATAGAGCGCCAGCTGGCGGATTCTCAGCAGATTTTCGCACATCCATTATATCACTTACGCGTTTTGTGGCATTCGTGATTGCTGCTCGAGCAATGACATTCAAGCTACCCATCTTCTTGAATGTTGTATCGTCTGATGCATGACGTGCAAGCAACATATTATCGGTCAAAACCATCTCTGGCACGGCGCCGTGACCAAGCCGCTCTTCAGGAACAAATGCGGCTCCCAAGCACCGACGTTCTGATATGTTCAGGAATCCAGCCTCGTGACCCAAAATGACAACTGAAGCGGAGTCGTCCTGTTTATCTTCACCAGAAATTGCCCCAAACAATTCCCCCTGCCCGTTGCCAGCGATACCTGCAATACCAACTATCTCACCGGCTCGTGCTGTTAAGTTAATGTCCTTCAAAGAAACTGCGAACGGATGAGTTGCTGGCATCGAGAGGTTGTTTAGTTGAAGAATAATCTCTCCATCAACTGCCCCCACTTGGCGCACCACATTACCAATTTCTGACCCTACCATTTTGGATGCTAAACTACCTGCTGTTTCTTCACGAGGATCGCAAGAATCAACAATCTTACCGTGGCGCATTATCGTCGCGGCGCTACAGATGCGTTGAACCTCTTCCAAACGGTGGCTAATGTAGAGGATAGAGCGTCCCTCATCACGCAGCCTAAATAGAGTTTCGAATAATATATCTGCCTCTTGAGGCGTTAGAACTGATGTGGGTTCATCTAAGATTATCAAACTTGGGTCTTGCATCAAACAACGTATAATTTCGATACGTTGTCGCTGACCAACGGATAAATCCCCCACCAAAGCACTTGGGTCTAAAGGCAAACCGTACTGCTCTGATAATTTACTCGCTTTTGTGGAAACATCTTCCAACTTCACATCGGCTTCAAATGATAGGGCAATATTTTCTGCAACCGTTAGTGCTTCAAACAGTGAAAAATGTTGGAATACCATTCCAATTCCCAATGCACGCGCTTCAGATGGTGATTTCACATGAACGGGAACACCATCCCAGAGTACTGTTCCCTCATTGGCTTGAAGCGACCCGAACAATATTTTTACCAAGGTCGATTTGCCTGCTCCATTTTCTCCAAGAAGAGCGTGTATCTCTCCTTTTAGAATTGAGAAATCAACGGAATCATTTGCCCGTAATTCGCCATAGATTTTGGTGATGCCTCGTGTTTCGAGCAACGGAAATACGGGTTTCGTTCGTTTTTGTATACTCATAATCGCCTAGAATTTCATTGGAAAGTAATTTCCCATACAAAACCTAGAACGCGAAATCAGAAAACGCGATTCAAAATCCAGCATTTCCACATGTTCAGTTTTTTTTCTTTTTCTTACCGGCAAGAATATTGAACATCTCAACAGCGACAGAAAATGCCATAGCGGCGTAGATGTATCCGCGCGGCATATGATAGCCAAGACCATCAGCCATTAGAGAAACCCCAATTAACAGCAGAAATGACAAGGCCAACATTTTGGTTGTGGGATGGTGGCGAATAAATTCTGAAACAGTTTCAGACGCAATGAACATTATACCCACGGCTACAATCACCGCAGCAATCATAACCTCAACATGATCGGCCATGCCGATGGCGGTTACGATTGAATCTACTGAGAATACAAGGTCGATTAAAATAATTTGGGCAATGATACTGGCAAAAGATGTAACTGAAAGCCTTTCGGCCTGTTCTTCTTCCGTCTCACCTTCAATTTCTTCATGAATTTCAGCCGTCGATTTATAGATGAGAAACACGCCACCGGCGACTAGTATAATATCACGCCATGAAAACCCCTGCCCGAAGACAGAAAATACGGTCTCCTTCAAGCCGATGATCCAAGCAAGAAACAACAGCAGGACAATACGGAATATTAGAGCAAGAGCTAGTCCAAGTTTCCTAGCCTTATCCGCCTGCTCCTTAGGGAGTCGCCCGATAATAACAGAGATAAAAACGATATTATCAATGCCGAGAACAATCTCCATGACTGTCAAAGTGAAAAAGCTTGCCCACACTGCTGGGTCTGAAAGAAGTTGCATCATAGTAATCGAAACCTGAAATTAGTTAGTCGTGAAAATTGTTTTACGCAACTTTGCCCAAAAACTGTAGGACAAAACCAACACAGTAGAGGTAGAGACCACTAAGGGCGATGCCAACTTGCGCAACTGCAGGTACATCCAACCCATAATAGGAAAAATACAAAGCCCCAAGACCGCATGCTGTCCACAGTGCAAATACGGATAACGTAAGAGGTCTCCAGGTCTTTACACGGACCGGATGGACAAACAGTAAGGGAACGAATGAAAGGATTGCAGATACAATCACCACCCCAAAGGCAATTGTCCAGCCTGGCTCAATTACGTAAAGGGTAAACACAACCATGTTCCAACAAATTGGAAATCCTATAAAACAGTTGTCGCGGCTTTTCATGCGGGTGTCCGCATAATAAATAGCGCTCGTGCAAACAATCAATGCAGCGCAAATAAATGAATATAGCTCTTCCAAAAACCCGCTTTGATAAAGCGCGAAGGCTGGGATCATCGCAAATGTTACATAGTCGATAATACAATCTAGCAATTCCCCTGACCAGTTGGGTAAAACAGACTTCACATTAAAATAACGAGCCATAGGGCCGTCCACCCCATCAACCAACAGGGCAACACCTAGCCAAAACCACATATTGGTAAAGCGCCCCTCTGCGGCAGCAACGAGTGCTAAAAACGCCCAGAAGGCCCCCGATGCTGTGAACAGGTGGACCGAAAAAGCGATCATGACATTATTTGGTGGTCTTTCCATCACGCCCTAATAGCGTACAGATTTACGAATGCCAATGCGGCTTTTTCATTTGCTCCAATAAACTTTTAATTCCTTGGCGCATGTTGTTTTCACGTAAGTCAATTCGCCGCGCACAAAACTAAATTATCACCTTTCGATTCATCCAATAGGGTCTTATGTTGGCTCAAGAAGTATTCTGGAGATAAGTATGGAAAACCACTTTTCGATTTCTGTGGTTGGTGGCGGCCTTGCAGGCCTCACGGCTGCACTCCGACTTGCTCCTTTGTGTGAAGCCAGAGGCGGACAACTGGCACTTATTGCGCCAATATCGACCAGCGAGGATTTACGCACAACTGCAATGATGATGCCCTCTATAGAAATGCTAAAGAGAATGGAGGTTTGGGGTACGATTGAGAAATACTCGACTCCACTGAGAACCATGCGCTTGGTTGATGGCAGTGAACGACTAATTCGCTCCCCAGTGACAGACTTTCGGTCTAGCGAAATGGGGCTTGATGCATTCGGTTATAATGTTCCCAACAACAAAATGATCCAATTGTTGGAAGAGACAATCGCAAAAGCCCCATCTATTAAACGGTTTGATGCACTCTTAAAGCAAGCTGAATGCCACGAAGACAAAATAGAACTACATTTAAGCTCAAAGCTAAGAATTTCAGCGCAACTTGCTGTTGCCGCTGATGGCCGTCGCTCGTTATTGCGAGATGCAGCTCAAATCACAACAAGGGAAAAGCCCTACCCACAAACGGCACTGGCCCTTACATTCTCTCATTCTCAACCGCACAACGGAGTTTCGGCTGAATTTCACACCGAAACAGGGCCATTTACACAGGTTCCCCTGCCCCCATCTAAGACATCAAAGCACAGATCAAGCCTTGTTTGGTCAGTTAGGCCCGAGCAGGTCGATGAGTTAATTGCGAAATCACTCCCAGAGCTGTCAACAATCATCGAAGCAAAGCTTCAATCCTGCTATGGTAAAATCACAGTTGAACATGCTCCTCAGGCTTTCCCTCTGTCCTCTATGACCGCTAACACCTTCGGGGCGAATAGAGTGGCACTTGTTGGGGAATCTGCTCATGTATTTCCCCCGATCGGCGCTCAAGGTTTCAACCTTGGGCTTCGCGATATTGAAGAGTTGGAAAATCAATTGATAAATGCCAACAATGACTTTGGAAACGATGTAGTCTTAAGTAGTTATAGCAAAAAACGTATGTTTGACATTAACTCTAGAACGGGCAGTATTGATATTATGAATCGCTCATTATTGACGGATTTCCTCCCCATTCAAGCAGCTCGCGCGATCGGGATCGCGGCATTAGGAAACATACCATGGCTGCGCAGGTTTGCTATGAAGCAAGGGTTGGGCGTCCGTTAGGAGTACCTAGCAATAACGCCATGAGCATCGTGAGCCTTGAGAACACACATAAAAGATGCGACAATCAAAACAACACCCCAAGGGGAAACAACTTCAAAGCTTTATCAAGCAAACAACGGTATTTGAACAAATGATTCGATGTGCAAAATTTCAAATCGGACAAATTGTGAAACACCGCGTGTATCCATTCCGCGGCGTGGTGTTTGATGTCGACCCAGTTTTCGACAATTCTGACGAATGGTATAATGCAATACCTGAAGAAATACGCCCCTCTAAAGACCAACCCTATTACCATCTCTTGGCTGAAAACGATGAGAACGAGTATGTGGCTTATGTTTCAGAACAAAATCTATTAGCCGATGATCAGTCCCAACACCTGCGCCACCCACAAATTGGTGAGATCTTTAAGCGCAATCTTGATGGGCATTATGTGGTGAAAGACAAAACCAACCATTAGTTTGACAAACCAGGCAATAAAAAAGGCGATATCTTTCGATACCGCCTTTGTTGTTTGATGTAGAAAAACTAGTTAGTGCCAGCTTTAGCCGCTTCCTGTGCAGCTTTTAGTTTAGCGGCAGTATCAAGCGTCTTCTTTTCTAGAGCATCTTTCAATGCCTTGTTGCGATCAACCACCTCTTCGCGCTTGAGTGGAGGGCCTGTAAACGCCGCAGTGAAGCCTTTAAGGGTTACCTTTACAGGGTTCTTTTGAGCCCGAAAGTTGGTAGATGTAAGCGTAATTTCGCCACCATTTTTCAAGGCTTTTACTAAGCCATCGCTCAATTGGATTTCAGCCAAACAACGGTCGGGCATGCATAAGCTATACGGCAACGTATTGACCTTCCCCTTGTCGATCTGAACCTTAATCCCTTCGGGAATATAGCGACCAGACGGGACTGCCACTTGGAAAATACGACGTTTTGTTTTCCCCTTAGATTGCAGCAGGTTTACACCCGTAACCAATTGTCCTGTGCTCGTTACAATCGTGTACTGAACATTACAAATATCTGTTTCACCAATTTTAGAGCAAATTTTAGCCCATTGCGGTGCTTGTTGCGCTGCAGCTTGTGGAGCAGTGAAAGCGATGGCCGCCAGTGCGAGGCCTGTTACTGTCGCGGGGCTGGTGAAAGCGCGAGAAATCGAAACCATAGAAAATCCTATTTATTGAGTATTCAAAGTTCCTTCCCCGGGTCGTCAAGAGTCAGAAACAAGTGTGGTTGGTTAATAATGTACTTTTCAATAGCAATTGCGGCGTGAAAATGACAGCCCAGAAGGATGATTCAATACAGTTGTTTTTCTGTCACAGTCTTGAACAACACCTTAGAGGGAATCCTCGCACTTTCTTATGTTATGTTTTCCTCAACGCGAATCAAATTTCAAACTTTGATCAACTACACAGAGCGCATAAGGCTTAGGAATTTATATGCTTCATTTTAAAGTTGTCATCACGGCTCTATCTTTATTAGTTACAATGACGGTTCAAGCCTACGCAGATCCCAGCCATGGGATTGCAATGCGAGGCATGCCGGCATTACCAGCCGACTATACCCACCTGCCCTATGCAAACCCAGACGCCCCCAAGGGTGGCAGATTGATATATGGCGTCAAAGGAACATTCGACGACCTCAATCCCTTCGACTTGAAAAGTATTCGCACTGGGGGGCGAGGAGTTTGGGATCCCGTTTTTGGCAACCTTGTGTTTGAAACACTACTCAAAAGATCAAAGGATGAGCCATTCACATTATACGGGCTAATCGCTGAAAAGGTTGAAATGCCAGATGATCGTAAATGGATTGAATTTCATCTTAACCCGATAGCGAAGTTCTCCGATGGTGTAGAAGTAAAAATATCAGATGTAATTTTCACCTTTAATCTCCTAAAGGAAAAAGGCCGTCCACCATACTCCAGCCGTATGAAGACTGTTGCAAAGATGGAGCAAACTGGAGGGCGAAGTATTAAACTGTGGTTCAACGATAGGGCTTCACGCGAAACCCCAATGTTGTTTGGCTTGATGCCTGTTCTGCCTGAACACGCCACTGATGTTGCAACATTTGGTCAATCCACCCTGAAACCACCAGTGGCGAGTGGCCCTTATGTAGTCAGCGAGGTAAAGCCTGGCGAGCGAATTACCTACACGCGCAACCCTGATTATTGGGCAAAAGACTTGCCAATACAGCGCGGTTTTTTCAATTTTGATGAAATACGCGTAGACTATTATCGAAGCGCTAATGCGCAGTTCGAAGGTTTCAAAAAAGGGTTGTTTCATGTTTACCCAGAAAACAGCCCGTCAAAGTGGCGAACGGCTTATGATTTTCCTGCTTTAGCTGATGGGCGCGTTGTAAAGGAAGTATTCCCCAGCCGCACGCCAAGTGGAATGTTGGGTTTTGTATTTAACACGCGAAGAGCAAAGTTCAGCAATAGAAATGTTAGAAAAGCTCTAGCAATGTTGTTTGATTTCGAATGGGCAAATGAAAATTTATTTTTCGGAGCCTACCAACGGACTTCATCCTATTGGCAAGATTCAACTCTTTCATCCTTAGGAAACCCTGCGAGTGAAGCTGAAAAAACGCTGCTTTCGCCCTACCCCGATTCTGTATCCAAGGAGATTATGGGCGGCACATACCGTGCGCCTAAATCTAATGGAACGGGTGTTGATCGAAAGCTATTGCGCAGCGCGTTGAGCTTACTACGCAAACAAGGATACAGCCTTAAGAATGGAAAACTGATCGGTAAAGACGGAAGGCTTCTACAGTTTGAAATACTAATTGCTGGCAGTGCGGGGATTTCAGGACAAGACATAGAAAGACTGGCTCTTTCCTATAAAAGAACGGCCTCTAAACTCGGCATCGCTGTTGAAGTAAGACTAGTTGATGACACCCAGTACCAAGCGCGTAAAGGAAGCTTCGAATATGACATTACCGTCGTTCGATATTCTTCTTCGCTGTCACCTGGAGCAGAACAACACTTCCGTTGGGGATCACGATCAAAATCAATAGAAGGTAGCTTTAATTTTGCCGGGACTTCTGAGCCCGCGATTGATGCTATGATTGATGCACTACTAGAAGCCAAGACTGAGGCGCAATTTCAAGATGCCGTTCGCGCCTATGATCGCGTACTTATGTCAGGCCACTATGTAATTCCCCTCTATCATTTAGGCGAACAGAGAATTGCCCGGTGGAAGCATATCGCTCGACCACAACAAACACCGCTCTATGGCCCCCGCACACCAACATGGTGGGCAGCGAAGTGATCGAGGTTAAGCTTGATGTTATTTCTGATGTCATGTGCCCCTGGTGTTACATTGGCAAACGCCGATTAGAACAGGCAATAAAAATGCTTGACGGTATAGACGTCGAAATTCAGTGGCGACCCTTTCAGCTTGATCCAACAATACCTCCAGAAGGCAAAAACCGGCGTGAATATCTGGAAATAAAGTTCGGCGGGCCTGAACGGGCCAAGGAAATTTATTCCAGTATTGAGAAAGCTGGCAAAGATGAAGACCTTGCCTTCAATTTCAAAGCCATTGCAATTTCACCCAACACGTTAGATGCCCACAGAGTTATTCGTTGGTCAATCAATGAAGGTTCAAAGGTTCATAACAAATTAGTCGAGAGATTATTCGAGCTATTCTTTACCAAAGGTCAAAACATTGGTGACCATGCAGTATTGATAGATGCCGCTAATTCCTCAGGCATGGATGGAAGTGTTGTCGCGTCACTATTATCGACAGATAAAGATAGTGATGCCGTAAAGCAGGAGATTACGACCGCTCAGCAAATGGGGGTCACAGGTGTGCCATGTTTCATTATCGAGAATAAATACGCAGTCATGGGCGCACAGGAACCTGCCGTAATTGCCGAAGCAATAAAACAGGCTGCCGTCGCGAAAACCTAGCTATCTTTTCGCAACCGCATCAAATGCCATTAGTTGATCAAGCAAGGCTGGCATGTCTTTCAATGGGACCATATTGGGGCCATCAGATTGGGTGGTATTGTCAGGGTCTTCATGGGTCTCGATAAACAAACCGGCCACTCCGACAGCAACGGCTGCACGGGCTAATACTTGAACAAACTCACGCTGCCCTCCAGTTGAGCCACCTTTGCCGCCTGGTTGTTGAACAGAATGTGTCGCATCAAAGACGACAGGGGCTCCCATAGCGGCCATTTCGGGTAGTCCACGGAAATCATTGACCAGTGTGTTGTAACCAAAACTGGTGCCCCGTTCAGTCATCAATACGTTTGAATTCCCGCTTTCAACAATCTTTGTAAGAACATTTTTCATGTCCCATGGTGCGAGGAACTGACCTTTTTTGACGTTAATGACATTGCCAGTTTTTGCAGCTGCGACCAACAGATCTGTTTGGCGACAAAGAAATGCGGGGATTTGAAGAACATCAACATGGGGTGCAACAATGGCACATTGTTCGGCAGTGTGAACATCCGTAACCGTTGGCATACCAAACTCTTTGCGTAGATCAGCGAATATCTCCAAAGAAGCATCTAGGCCGATACCGCGTGTTGCGCTAAGGCTCGTGCGATTGGCCTTATCGAATGACGATTTATACACGAGGCCAATACCCGCAGTAGCACAAATTTCTTTGAGCTTGCCAGCCATTTCAAACGCGTGGTCGCGGCTTTCCATCTGGCAAGGCCCAGCGATAAGTGAAAATGGTTTACTTTGATCGAAAACGACATCACGCGCTTTTACGCATTTATTGGCCTGCATTATGCAACCTCTTCAAACATGATTGTAGTGCCCTGCCCTTCAGCTGGGTTCACAAGGATTCGGGATCCGCGCATTGTAAATACGATCCCATTTTTTTCTAAGTGAGCTCTGGCCGCGGCATAACTGCTCACGCCAATAACGACAGCCTTAAATTGCATGCCACGTTCTTTTTGCTCACTTTCCATCCCATAAAATGCTTGCATGCCATCAGGAGAAAGAACTGTCACTCGGCCATTGGCGGCTTCAAAAGACATGCCAAAAGAATCAACATCCATCTCCCGTTGGTTCAAAAAACTTTGGAAAAAATACTGAAAATCGGTTGGATTCACTTCAGAAAGTATTACCTCACGAATGCTGACAGCTCCATTTGCATGGGTTTGCAATGCACTTCGATCAACCTTTGGTGCGTTCAATACTTCACACGAAAAAAAGCCTGAATCGGGAGAGCGCCCGTCTGCAGCAAAAGCGAGTTTAAATGACACTTTAGCCTTTTCACCTGAGGGTGTTGTGAAACTACGAGTAAATCGCACCTTCTTACCGCCAGACATGCCTTCAGCTTTGAAGGCCTTGTGGTCGGCCTTGGCGTTATCGCTTTTTATTACGAGGTGGGAAAAGCCCTCAATACCCCGGCGAAAACGGTAGTTTTGATCATTGCCAACGAATGTATTGCCTTTTATGGCTTTTGCCTCGCAAGTCTCGCGATGAGCAACCCCAAGTGGCTCCAAAAAAGTCCCATCTTTAAAGAATACATTGCAGTTTTCTGTTCCAAAGGGGTGTTTCCCATCAGGAGCAACAGTAAAACCTAATGCACCTAATCTATCACGGGCAACATCAATGTTGGCCACGGGTAAAACGAGATGGTCTAACAGGCGGGGGGCGGTAATATTTGTCATGTGTAGTTCCTGCCCCAACGGGCCCGATTGTTCAAGCGCTTGTTTTGAGGCTGGGTTTCAGTTCAACAATTACTAGTTGATGATAACCTTCATTTCCTTTCCACCCAAACCGTGCACGCTATCATTTGCACGTATAGTAACCTCGTTAACGCCACTAGGTATCGTAACTCCGCTGGTCGAACGGGTGAACGGCAATTGGCCCACATGGGGATGAGCGAGCACACGGGTGGCCAGAACAGTCCCGTCTGGGGCGACTACCTCCCACTTGTTCGCAAAATGATCCCAACCCTCATCCTTGTGCAACACAGAAACAGCGAAGCCATACGTTCCATTCGATGCTTTAGTGATCTTTACAGCTGTAACGTCCGCTTCTCCCGCAAACGCAGGGTTTACAACGAGTATCGCTGCTATAGTAAGTTTTATTCCGTCCATTGCGTATTCTCCAATAATGCTCCGTTGCCTTTCGGCTTTATCTTTCCTAGCACAATGGCTAGATAAGACGTTCAAAAGTTGGTGAACACATACCACCTAAAAGAGGCGATAAATGGCATCCGGTTCAAAAAAAGTAATTTACGCAGCAATGTTAGGCAACGGCCTCATCGCTATCGCAAAGTTTGTCGGAGCCTTTATGACGGGCTCTTCGGCCATGATGTCCGAGGGCATTCACTCCGTTGTTGATACAGGCAACCAAAGCTTACTGCTTTATGGCATTAAGCGCTCCAACAAGCCCGCAGATGAGAAGCACCCTTTTGGGTATGCCTCTGAAATCTATTTCTGGGCCTTTATTGTTGCCATGCTCATTTTCTCGATCGGTGCAGGCATCTCAATTTACCACGGCATTGAAAAAGTATTGCACCCTCATCCTGTTGCTGACCCAACGCTAAACTACATCATCTTGGCATTAGCCATGGTCTTTGAAGGGGTGGCTTGGTATATTGCCTACCGCGCATTTACCAGTACCAAAGGCAAAAAAAGCCTTTTCCAAGCTGTGCAAGATTCTAAAGACCCCACAATTTTCACGGTGCTGTTTGAAGATACCGCTGCCATACTTGGGCTGTTTGTCGCCTTCATAGGTATTTGGATTGCAGTAACTTTCAACATGCCTTGGGTCGATGGCGCCGCTTCTATTCTTATTGGTGTTATTCTTGGCGGCACGGCCATCTTATTGGCCTTAGAGACAAAAGGCTTACTCATTGGCGAAGCCGCCGCTCCTGAAATTGTTGATGAGATCAAAGCAATCGTGGCGGCAACACCGCCCATTATCGCCCTTAATGAAATCCGCACTCTACACCGAGGCCCTAACGATGTGCTCTTGGCTTTGAGCGTAGACTACAATGATGAAGTTCTTGCTGGTGAGGTGGAGCGCTGTAACCACGAGTTGGAACTAGCAATTAAAGAACGCTTCCCAGTTGTGAAGCGATTGTTCATTGAGGTGCAAAGTGCAAAAAGCCATGCAGAAGAATTAAAACGTGCTGAAGAATTACGAATGGAAGAGGCTGGAGAATAGACTTCGGGTTTTGTTATAATTGGTTTCTCGGATGCCCATCGGCAAACTGCACCAAATCCCAAAGAGTGCCATATAAGTCTTCGAATACTGCAACAGTGCCGTAATCCATTTCTTTTGGCTCTCGCACAAAATTAATTTTATCTGCAAGCATACGGCGGTAATCACGCCAAAAATCATCTGTTGCCAAGAAAAGGAAAACTCGTCCTCCTGCCTGGTTGCCGATAAAATTTTCTTGCTCCGGCTTTGAAGCTTTTGCTAATAAAAGAGTTGTTCCGGTTGAACCTGGTGGCCGGACAACAACCCACCTTTTATCCTGCTCTGCTTGGTACGTGTCTTCAACCAATTCAAATTTGAGCTTCCCGCAGTAAAACTCAATTGCTTCATCATATTCACGAACGACAATAGCAATATGGGCAAGGTGTTGTTTCATGAATAAATCGTTCTGTTGGTTAGTCTGCCTTACCTTCAGCATGAGATACAGCCGCAAGAAATAAGAATGTGCCAAGCAAGGTAAGAACAAAAAACCAAACAGCAGTTTCTCCCCCCACACCTGACATCAACAGTGCCAGACTAATTGGCGTTACATAGCGCATGACAGGGATCGCTAAGTTACCTAGCATTGTTTTCGGTTCAAGAATTACGCTCAATATGAAGGCTGCAATTCCAAGTCCGCCGTATTTAAGGATGGTGGCGAAGGGCATTATGCTACCATTGTAAAATGCAGTCCCCATAGCAATCCCATTCTCAATAAAGTCCATGGAAACACCGATAAACACAAACAGGAAAAATGGTAGCAACAAGCGCTGAGAAGCTTCGTTTTTGGCTAGGCCTGTACCCATAAGAACAAACCCCGCAGCATAACTAAGGGGAAGCACTGTATCAAAAGCCAACATCATTTTCAAAGAGGATGCAGGAGGATTACCCGTTGGTACGCCTGCTACCGTAGCAACTGCTTGAGGGCCATCAGCCCCAAAAAGCAAGAGACCGAACATGCATACCATGGCTGCACTGGCCAAAAGGAAAGCGTCACGAGCTGCAAATAATTGTCGGGTCATAGGTTACTCCAAATTGTTGTTTACGTTCCTAGAACGGGATTTCATCGTCCATTCCACCGCCGCCGCCACTTGGGAAGCCACCACTCTGGTCGCCACCAGATGAGCCGCCAATTTGGCCGCCGCCGTCGCCGCCAGATTGACCACCGCCACCATAGCCACCACCAGATTGACCGCCACCATAGCCGCCGCCGCCGCCGCCATCACTGTTGCGGCTATCGAGCATAACAAGCTTACTATCAAAGCCCTGCATCACGATCTCAGTGGTATATTTCTCAACACCTTGCGGGTCTGTCCACTTACGTGTTTGCAGCGCGCCTTCGATATAAACTTTGGAGCCTTTTTTCACGTAGTTTTCAATAACTTTGCAAAGTCCTTCTTGAAAACAAACGATGCGATGCCATTCGGTTTTCTCACGGCGTTCGCCTGTATTCTTATCTTTCCAAGTGTCTGAGGTAGCAATAGAAAAATTAGCAATAGGTCGTCCATCTTGGGTACGCCTAATTTCTGGGTCCTGCCCCAAATTACCAACGAGAATTACTTTGTTTACACCGGCCATAGTTCGAACTCCTTGCGGTCCTTCCCGCTTATTTCTTAAGGGAGCTATAGCACTTTCTGCGCAATTCTCCTCTCAATCTTAAATTACTAGCTGTTTTTCCACCATTATTCACAGATAAACAGCTGTTGCATCTCACAAGCGTGTTCTCTATATGTTCCTAGCAATGAAAGCAAGACGATGAAAACAAATTCTAACATTAATGCAATCGCAGTACTTACTATTGCTGTTGTCTTATCGCTCCAAAAGCTCCTGCTGAATGGGGCGTTAGAAACAGCCATTGGTCAATGGAAGTGCGGCGATAGTTATCTACAACCCGTTGGCGGGGTAGTTGGGGATATTTCTTGTGGTTTCAATCTAGATATGACTGTGAGTGCTTTAGTAATTCTCTTGCTTCTTATTGGCTTGGCACTAATTGTATCAACAAAAGTACGAGCGAAAGCTCTCAAGGGATAATTCAGGTTCATGGCACCAAAGAAAACAACAAAAAAACCAAATGATAAATTCATTTCGGTTCGCGGTGCCCGTGAGCACAATCTAAAAAATGTAGATATTGACCTACCAAGAGATTCGTTAATCGTCATGACGGGGCTATCTGGATCTGGAAAATCCTCATTAGCGTTCGATACTATTTATGCAGAAGGGCAACGACGCTATGTAGAATCGCTTTCAGCCTACGCACGCCAATTTTTAGAAATGATGCAAAAGCCTGATGTAGATCAGATAGACGGTCTATCGCCGGCCATTTCCATTGAACAAAAAACGACATCAAAAAACCCACGTTCCACGGTCGGTACTGTCACCGAAATTTACGACTATATGCGCTTGCTGTTTGCCCGTGTTGGAGTTCCCTATTCTCCAGCAACAGGCCTACCAATTGAAAGCCAGACGATTAGTCAAATGGTTGATCGGGTGATGGCTCTTGAAGAAGGTCTGCGTCTTTATCTCCTCGCTCCTATCGTTCAAGGCCGCAAAGGCGAATACAAAAAAGAATTTGCAGAACTTATGAAAAAGGGGTTTCAACGAGTTAAGGTTGATGGCGAGTTTTATGAAATAGCGGATGTCCCTACCCTCGACAAGAAATACAAGCACGACATAGATGTCGTCGTCGACCGAATTGTTGTTCGTGAAGATATGGCAACGCGCCTAGCGGACTCTTTAGAAACAGCATTACGCCTCACAGATGGCATGGCGATCGCGGAACTTGCCGATAAACCTTTACCTGCATCGGAAACCGCGGCTGGCTCCAAAAACAAATCGAAAAACGAAACCCACGAACGTCTCATTTTTTCAGAAAAATTTGCGTGCCCCGTTTCAGGCTTCACCATCCCAGAAATCGAACCGCGACTATTCTCATTCAACAACCCGTTCGGTGCATGCCCGTCTTGCGATGGCCTTGGAACACAACAAAAAATTGATGAGAACCTTGTCGTACCTAACTCTTCCTTGGCCTTGAACAAAGGGGCCATATTACCTTGGTCAAAATCAAGTAACCCATCCCCCTATTATGCGCAGACCTTAAAGGCACTTGGCAAAAGCTATGGCTTTAAAATCTCAGATAAATGGGAAGACATCTCTGCGGATGGGCAAACGGCAATCCTTTTCGGCACAGGCAAGAAAACAATCGACTTCAAATACGATGATGGACTGCGCTCTTATAAGACCACAAAGCCATTTGAAGGTGTAATCGGTAACTTAGAACGGCGTTGGCGGGAAACTGATAGCTCTTGGATGCGAGATGAAATTGAAAAATTTATGTCCCGCATGCCCTGCATGGTGTGCGAGGGCTACCGTTTGAAGGCGGAATCAATGGCGGTAAAAATTGATAAACTGCACATTAGCCAAGTCGCAGAGCTATCAATTAAGGATGCTAATGTCTGGTTCAAAAATTTACCCAAAACACTCAATAAAAAGCAAAATGAAATAGCCACACGCATTTTGAAAGAAATTAGCGAACGTTTGCAATTCCTAAATGACGTTGGTTTGGATTACCTCTCCATGTCACGTAATTCTGGAACACTTTCCGGTGGAGAAAGCCAACGCATCCGCTTAGCATCGCAAATTGGTTCAGGCCTAACCGGCGTTCTCTATGTGCTAGATGAACCATCTATTGGTCTGCACCAGCGGGATAATGCCCGTCTTCTAGAAACCTTGAGACACCTTCGAGACCTCGGTAACACCGTCATCGTTGTTGAACATGACGAAGATGCCATCATGACGGCCGACCATGTGGTCGATATTGGCCCACTTGCAGGCATTCACGGCGGGCGCATTATTACCGAAGGTTCGCCAAAAGACATTATGAAATGCAAGGAATCTCTCACAGGGCAATATTTATCAGGTAAATTAGAAGTCACTACTCCCAAGGACCGGCGCACCATCAATAAGAAACGCGCGTTGAAAATCGTCAACGCACGTGGAAACAACCTCAAAAAAATCAGTGGCACGATTCCACTTGGCACTTTCACCGCAGTAACGGGCGTATCAGGTAGCGGAAAATCAACTTTTCTTATTGAAACTCTCTACAAGGCAGCAGCTCGCCATATCAATAAAGCCAGAGCCGTACCTGCCCCCCATGAACGGATTGAGGGGCTAGAACATTTAGATAAAATCATCGACATTGACCAATCCCCCATAGGTCGAACTCCACGTTCAAACCCCGCTACTTATACTGGGGCGTTCACACCTATACGTGAATGGTTCGCAGGCTTACCAGAATCGAAAGTACGGGGTTATTTACCCGGCCGATTTTCATTCAACGTCAAAGGTGGGCGTTGCGAGGCCTGCCAAGGCGACGGTGTCATCAAAATTGAAATGCACTTCCTGCCAGATGTTTATGTTACTTGCGATGTGTGTGCAGGCAAACGCTACAACAGAGAAACCCTTGAGGTTCAATTCAAAGGAAAATCCATCGCGGACGTGTTGAACATGACCGTCGAGGAAGGCTGTGAATTCTTTTCTGCTGTGCCTTCTGTGCGAGACAAGATGAAAACGTTGCAGCGGGTTGGCCTTGATTATATTAAAATTGGCCAATCAGCGACAACCTTATCTGGCGGCGAAGCCCAACGGGTAAAACTATCGAAAGAACTATCGAAAAGAGCAACAGGGCGTACGCTCTATATCTTAGATGAGCCAACAACAGGTCTGCATTTTCATGATGTAGCGAAACTTCTCGAAGTGCTTCACGAACTTGTAGACGGTGGAAATACTGTTGCAGTGATCGAACATAATCTTGAGGTTATTAAAACCGCTGATTGGGTGCTTGATTTCGGCCCTGAGGGTGGCGATGGCGGTGGCGAAATAATAGCCACAGGTACGCCAGAAGACATTGCAAATGAAAAACGCTCCTACACAGGGCATTTTTTGAAAGAGATACTAGAACGCCGCTAAGGCATAATTGGCGATTGCCTCACCTTTGGTACAGCTATGACGAAACTAAATATCGGGATTATCGGTTGCGGCATTGGTGGATTAGCCGCTGCCGCCTTACTCGCCAAACAAGGGCATAACATCTCAATGTTTGATCAATTCTCGAATCCTGCACCCGTTGGTTCCGGCCTCATGGTACAACCAGTGGGACTTGAAGTCTTGAGCCAGATTGGCGTTGCTGATCGTGCAATATCATTAGGTAGCAAAATTGGTTCAATGGCCGGGTATGAATTCCCCTCGAATCGAAAAGTCTTGAATGTTAGCTATGGAAAAGACTTTGGCCTCGCAATTCATAGAGCCAGCCTTTTTGATGTGCTTTATCAGCAAGTTCTAACGACAGACTGTAAAATCCATCCAAATGCTAAAGTTGCCGGGTCCGAATTGCACGATGACAAGCGTACAATAATTTTGGACAACGGAAAGCAGCATGGTCCATTTGATTTAGTTATCGACGCTAGTGGCGTTAACTCACCACTCAGCCCGCTCAAGGCCGAAGCCCTCAATTACGGCGCTTTGTGGGGTACAGTTGACTGGCCAGAGAATACGAAGATGCGACAAGACCAACTCATGCAGCGCTATCGTATGGCTTCCACAATGGCAGGCATTTTACCGATTGGCATTTTACCAAATGGCACGCATCAAAAAGCAACGATATTCTGGTCAATTCGCCAAAATGACTATCAGTCATGGAAAGAGCAACCTATTGAGGAATGGAAGAGCGCAGTTACAAACCTTTGGCCAGAGTTTGCGCCGTTTCTAACTCAGATTACATCTCATGATGATTTGACAATGGCACGCTACAAACATGGCAACTTATGGAATACTTACGAACCTGCACTCGTATTCATTGGAGATGCTGCCCATTGCGCGAGCCCTCAACTTGGACAGGGAGCCAATATGGCGTTGCTAGACGCTCTTGCACTTTCAAAGATGTTGCAAAAGCTCCCGATAAAGAAAGCTCTACCCGCCTACCAAAAATTGCGACGTAACCATGTCGCACTCTATCAGCTGATGAGCTGGGCGCTAACTCCTATGTATCAATCCGATAGTAAGATCATGCCTTGGCTTCGTAACTGGATACTTGCTCCACTCAGCAATATCCCTCCTTTTCCATGGCTGTTAACGAGGACCGGTTGTGGAAATCTGATCCGCCCGATCCGAAGGTAGTTTTACTTATCTTGTCCAAACACGAGATAAATCAACAAATGAGTAGAAACAGATTGTTTTTTCAAGAGGTGTTTCCCTCCACAAGCGCCCCCCAACATACTATTACTCTGCCCAGCTTTAACGAATGGGCATTGATTTTATTCAGTAATTCCTCGGGCGTTAAACACCAAGTCAAAACTGTGTCCGCACTTGCGCTTCTTGCATAGCTAATATGCAATCTTAGCGCTCGTAAAATTTTCCCAAAATCCTATGTGTTGGTCACCGAGACGATGATCGCTTCGGGAGTTTAATTCAGGCCAACGCTTCTAAGACAGGTTGGCTAATTTGAAAGGCCTAATACTATGGACATCTTTAACAACATCCGGACATGGAACCGCGTACGTCAGACTCGCAACGAGTTGAATGGTCTTTCGACCCGCGAACTTACCGATCTAGGTATTACACGTGGCGACATCCCATTCATCGCTAAGCGCGCTTCACGCGGCTAACGATAAGAATTTAACAGGTCTCCTCCTCCCAGATAAGCCTGTTAAATTAGTTTCTAGCTCCTCCCGCTAAGAAACACATAAGAACGCCTGCTGCACCTCCTCCCGCAGCGGGCGTTTTTTTGTCTAAATCGCTGGGAGCCTAGTAATTACTAGCGCTGTTGCGATCTCTATACCACTTGCTTAGCAACATAATTTCGGGCGCAGCTCCATCTTGGCCTTTCCAGCTATCAACGGCCCAATCCGTTCCTGTCGAATCTCGCATTCGTGCGGATTTATGAGGATATCGTCCATCAATTATCAAACCGCGCTCCGCATAGAAACGGTGAGTTTTGTGATGCCGTAAAAGGCCTTTTGCCTGCAAATATTTCAGATAGTTAGTCGTGTTGAGAGATTCATCAACGCAATCCATCTGCCCTCGTTTACCAAGGTTTTTCTGATAAGAAAAAGCGATGTCGGGTTTATAAAGCAAATGACGGCGGGCTATATTTTCCATCTCGGCAATCGCTTTGCGCAATGCGGCTCGTTCCCCTTTTGGCGTTGAGTTGCCGGCGGTCATAATTGAATGAACCAGCTCTTCATCCGCCGTTGTAAATTGAAATTTATCTTTCAAAATACATCCGTACCCTGAACAAACAACCAATGTAGAATTTGGAGAACTGTAGCTGGAGTTGATATCCTCAGTTACAGTGGTTTGGTTGCAAGCAGAAAGAATAATTGCAGCAGCGCCGATACAAGAATATTTAACAATATTACTAAAAAAGGTCATAGAGTTTTTTATCTGGTTTTGGGTAAAACTCAACTAGAAAACGAACGCATTTTTGTGATGTTGCCTTAACTCGACATTACTAGTTGATCCTGCTCAAAACGCAGTTTATGCGTGGGCAATGAGTAATGAACAAATCCACATCATCGGCGGCGGACTGGCCGGATCAGAAGCAGCCTGGCAATTGGCCCAACGGGGTAATTTAGTTACCCTCCATGAAATGCGTCCTGTTCGGGGGACTGATGCCCACCAAGGCGACGGATTAGCTGAACTGGTGTGCTCCAATTCTTTTCGATCTGATGATTGCCGAGCTAATGCAGTTGGCCTGCTGCACGAAGAAATGCGTCGCGCGGGTTCACTCATCATTCAATGCGCTGACAACACTAAGGTTCCTGCAGGCACAGCCCTTGCAGTGGATAGAGAAGGTTTCTCTGACAAAGTAACAAAAGCTTTGGAAACCCATACAAATATTACAATCTCACGCGAAGAAATTGTTGGACTGCCGCCAAAGGAATGGGGTGATACAATAATTGCGACCGGCCCACTCACAGCCCCATCATTAGCCGATTCAATAGCTGCTGAAACTGGCCAAGATGCCCTCTCCTTCTTCGATGCAATCGCTCCAATTGTTCATTTCGATTCAATTAACTTCAACACTGCCTGGTTCCAGTCACGATATGATAAAATCGGCCCCGATGGTGACGGTAAGGATTATATCAATTGTCCGATGGATAAAATCCAGTATGAAGCTTTCATTGACGCCCTCATTGAGGGTGACAAAATGGCATTCAAAGACTGGGAACATGTGCCCTATTTTGATGGCTGCCTTCCAATTGAGGTAATGGCAGAACGGGGACGCGAGACTCTCCGCCATGGCCCCATGAAGCCTATGGGCCTTACCAATGTTCATCAACCCGATATCAAGGCCTATGCCGTGGTCCAATTGCGCCAAGATAATGCCCTTGGAACATTATACAACATGGTTGGGTTTCAAACTAAGCTTAAGTACGGGGCTCAGACAGATGTTCTGCGCATGATACCAGGCCTAGAAGAAGCTGAATTTGCACGGTTAGGCGGTTTACACAGGAATACCTACCTGAACTCCCCCCTCTTACTAGATGAAACTCTACGGCTAAAATCGCGCCCTACCATTCGTTTTGCGGGGCAAATTACAGGTTGCGAAGGATATGTAGAATCCGCAGCAATTGGCCTGCTCACGGGACGTTTTTTATCAGAAGAGAAGTCAGGCGAAGCGCCTTCAATACCACCGGGAACAACTGCATTTGGCGCTCTATTGAATCATATTACCAAGGGGCATATCGCCTATGAAGAAGAGATGGGGAAAAAATCTTTTCAGCCTATGAATATTAACTTTGGCCTCTTCCCACCTGTAGAAATCATAAAACCAAAGGACCACGTTGGTAGATGGCGTGGTAAAGATAAGGGCGCAGCAAAAAAGCTAGCAGTCACGGGCCGAGCGCTTGAAGATGTTGACAGTTGGTTAGAAGGGAACACAGTTTCAGCATCGAACCAAAACTCAGCCCTGTAAGCTAACCGAAGTCGCGGCGGTCACCAAGATCATTGATTACACCTTGCTCGTACATATAGTAGCGAGCCGTTCTGGAACCATATTTATCAAAATACGCATCTGATTTTTTTACAACTTCGTCAATCTCAGCCAATTGCTCAGGTCTGTCGACTAGATGCCTTTGTAATTGAGATAGGATCGAATTGGCCTCACGGCACAATTTCAACCGAGTATCTTCATCAAGATCAATGGCCATATGACCGAGTTGTTTCATTCTCTCAGCAGCAGCAACATGAAAATTAGCGAGCAATGTCCACGAAAGCTTATCAGCAGCTTTAGCTTTCCAAGACTCTGTTATTTGGTCAGCAGGCATCCCGCGAAAGCGTTTCGTCCATTCTGAAATTGGTTTATCCACGAGGTATCTCCGGCATGAAATTGTAAAACTATTATTCAGTCCGCCCTATCGCGACATTATAAGCAAAGTAGTTAAGAATGTCCGAATAAACCCTTATAAATTTTATGGTCTCAAAACCGCCAAAGCGCCCACTGACGCTTGAATTGTGAACTGGCAGGTAAGCCGCTCAAAACGAGAGATGGAGAAGCCTTCGCTCTATGCAGATAATGGGGAACGATTGCTAAGGACTTGAATACCAAACGAGCACTCTGCGGCAATTCGAGAAGGGCCTTTAGTGCCATCTGATAATGTTCTTCGGCCAAGTCTATGACCCCATGAACAACTAAATTATGGTTGGAAGCTGGCATTGCCATGAATTCAGATACACTAATACCTGCGGCAAGCAACAAATCCGAAGGTATAAATATTTTTCCAGAGCTACGGTGCATCGCCATTTGCTCCAACATCCCAACGACCCCAGTAGCAACACCCGCATGGCCGCTAGCATTGGCCAGATCAGGACTTGGGGAAATTCCAATTATTAAAGCTGCCATTTGGAAAAGAACAGAGCGAGTTTCCCCAAAATAGCCTTCTAACATCGTACGATCACCCATTGGGTCTTGATAAAGGTCAAAGATGTGAGCTTCCAGTTTGGCATCCAAAGCTGAACGAGGAAGATTGTGTTTAACGATCAATCTTAACAGAGCTCGAGCCAAAGGATGCCCTTCCGCCTCTTCGTGACGTTTACCCGCGACAACATCAGCCCACCATTGCAATCGAACCTCCCCCGCCATCGGCTCGCGGCTGGCCAATGTGATATTTGTTATCTCAACATGAAATGCGTGGAGCACAATGATATCATCACGCATTTCTTTAGGAAGCAACAAATCCGCCAGATAAAGGTCACGGGCGTTTTGTGAAACGAGATTATAACAATATTTGAGATCTGAAATTTTCAAATTCAATCCACAGCCAATAACGCAGCCCCAACAGCCCGGCCTTCTGATAGCAAGACATTAAAAGTACGTGCGGCAGCCCCCGTAGTCATAGCATCTACGCGGATATCGAGCTTTTTAAATTCATCTCGTAGGGCTTGTGATATTGGCGCGGGGTCATTGCCTGTTCCAATTAGTATCAGCTCTAGATCAATCTCAGCAAAAACACGTTTGAAATTGATCAGCGTAAGATCAGAAGCTTGTTTCGCTGTCCAACCGTATATGCCACTTGGGAGGCAAAGAATGCTGCCCTTATGAGACATTTCTGCGAAACGGAAGCCGCCGTTTCCATAGGTATCAACAGGAGCGCGACCAGGGAAATGTGCGGGAACAAGCGATAGCCCTGCCCCAGCACTCTTTTCCGTCTCACTCATTTACTGAACTTCCTGCTCTTCCTGTCCTTTGTAAGGTGACGGGTCCATACGATCCATTGCACCGGGACGCAGCTTGAACAAGATAAGGACAGGTGCTGCGATGAAGATTGATGAGTAAGTACCAACAATCACACCGAAAATCATGGCGAAGGTAAAGCCACTCAACACCGCACCACCGAGGAAGTACAAGGCGAGCAATGCGAGCAATGTTGTAACTGAGGTCATTACAGTACGCGACAGCGTATCGTTGATGGACATATCCAACAATTCACCAATCGGTTTCTTCTTATATTTTCGCAAATTTTCTCGTATTCGGTCATAGACCACCACGGTATCGTTCAACGAATACCCCACAATGGTGAGAATAGCGGCAATTGAAGAGAGTGAGAATTCTATCTGCAACAGGGCAAACATGCCGATTGTAAGAATAACATCGTGAACAGTTGCAATAATCGCTCCAAGGGCAAATTGCCACTCAAAGCGGAACCAAATGTACACCATGATCGCAAGCAGTGATGCAATAACAGCAATTGTACCGGCGCGCGCTAATTCTCCAGAAACTGTTGGCCCAACAACTTCTTGGCGACGGAATAAGTGGTCGCCGTCCATGACATCACGCACCTTCGCAAGTGCAGATTGTTCACCGTTATCACCAGCGCCTTGTGCTTCGATGTTGATGAGAATTTCACTCGGCTCACCAAATTCGATGACTTGAAAGTCACCTAGATTTAGTTCGGATAATCGTTCACGTATATTTGCCAAATCTGCTGGCCCAGATTTCGTCTTATACTCAACGGTCGTTCCGCCCTTAAAATCAATGCCGTAGTTCAAATTCAACCCAACGAACACTGCGAGTGATCCAACCAGCAAAACAGCAGATAGCGGGAATGAGATCCGACGATGTATCATAAAGGCAAAGCTTGTAACATCCGGAACCAGTTTGATGAATCCGCTTGGTAACTCTTTTGGCTTTTTCCAACGCAACCACAACGACACCAACAAACGAGTCAGTGTGAAGGCTGTGAATACGGAGGTGATGATACCGATCGCCAGTGTAACTGCGAAGCCTTTAACAGGCCCTGAACCCAGATAGAACAGAATGAATGCCGCAATAAGTGTGGTGATATTGGCATCAAGAATAGTTCCTAGTGCTTGCCTAAAACCAGTATCAATTGCCTGAACGACAGAGCGCCCTGCCCGGCGCTCTTCACGTATACGCTCGTAAATCAACACGTTGGCATCAACCGCCATACCCATGGTGAGAACGATACCTGCAATCCCAGGCAAGGTAAGCGTCGCACCGAGCATGGATAGAACACCAATGATGATCACAATGTTTGCGAACAGCGCGACATTGGCGATAACACCAAGTGTTCCGTAGGCGAGAAGCATGAACACGATGACGAGAACACCAGCCACGACAGAAGCAAACTTACCAGCGGCGATGGAGTCTTCTCCCAAGGAAGAGCCAACTGTGCGTTCTTCAACAAAGGTAATTCCAGCAGGCAGTGAACCCGCGCGCATTAAAATTGCGAGATCGTTGGCACTTTCTGCGGTGAAACTACCAGAAATTTGACCTGAACCACCACAAATCGAACTGCGAATTACTGGAGCTGAGATAGAAACGTCATCAAGGACGATGGCGAAACGTTTGCCTATATTGGCAGATGAAATCTTGCAAAATCTACGGGCTGCTTTGTTGTTAAATCGAAACGATACAATTGCTTCATTTGTTTGTTGATCAAAACCTTGCTGTGAATCAACAAGATCTTCGCCCTGTATTTCAACTCGTTTTTTAATCAGTAGGCGAGCCTCACCGCTTTCCGGCTCTGCGGTGTCAATTACTTTAGAACCGATTGGAGGTCTGTTGGAGTCTGCATCCCGCGAACTCATGGTTTCATCAACCATGTGAAAACCCAGCTTCGCAACTTGCCCGATAACAGTTTTTAACCGCTCAGGATCATTAAAACCCGGAACCTGAACAATAATCCTATCATCGCCTTGGCGACGAATTACCGGTTCTGTTGTTCCTAACTCATCAACGCGGCGACGAATAACTTCGATTGATTGAGATACCGCTGAACGAAGGCGTTCCTCTATTCCATCATCGGTCAGTGAGTATTGATAGCTTAACGGCGACGATGCGGAATGTTCCACCTCAATAACACCTAAACCACCTAGAATTGAGCTAGAAGAAGTAACAGGCTGCAACAGCGAGGCTAAACGTTCTTTGGTTTTTGCTCCATCTTCTGGTTTCAACAGGCGAACAGTTACCGCATTCCCTTCTGCCTTGATACTTGAATAACCAAGGGGCCCCTGCTCCTTATCCCGCATCAAAGAGCGCACATCACTAACGAGCGTTTCCAAACGATCCTCGAGAACATCTTCAGCATTGATTCTGATTTGCAGATGCACGCCACCTTGCAAGTCCAACCCGAGAGAAACCTGACTTGTCGGGACAGACTCAGGCCATGTTTTCAAAGTGTCTTTAGAAAATAAATTAGGTAGAGCAAGAAGGAAACCGCAGGCAACTACGAACAGGATAGAAATCATTTTCCATTTTGAGAAATGCAGCATTCGTAGGCTCTCCAGCTTGTTCGTTTTATTGTTTTAGAGGTTTATTTCTTGGGGGATTTCTTTTTGCTAGCAGGCTTTTTAACCGCAGCTTTTTTATTGTCGTTTACTGGCTCGCCCTTAACCCGCACATCAGCAAGCATCGAACGCATGATACGAACTTTTACATCTGGCGCAATCTGCACTTCAACTTCACTGTCGTCGATAACTTTTATCACCTTTCCAACAATACCGCCGCTAGTTACCACGGTGTCGTTACGGCGAACGTTATTGAGCATTTCTTCACGCGCTTTTTGTTGTTGGCGCTGGGGGCGGATAACAAGGAACCACATGATACCGCCAACCAAAACAAGCGGGAACAACAACTCGATAATACCACCGCCAGCAGAGCCGCCTGCGGATTGTGCGTAAGCTGGGGTAATGAACATGATAGGGCCTCTTTCGAATACTGATTCTGCAACACGTTACGTGTTACCAATGTTGTGCGGAATATAGTGATACCTAGCGCCATTGCAATAAGCGAAATGCAAATGAAGCCCACGTTTTGCTTGTTCTTCACCGCTCTTACCTGCCATGCTACCGCCTTATACGATCGAAGGAACGATTAAGACCCATGACGAAGCAAAACCAAGATGCAATTGAAGCACTGAATACCAAGCTGGATAGCCTTATTAGCCTGATAGAACGTGCCGTTCCTCTCGCCGTTCCACCACTCGATATGGATGCCGCCGATACATTCGTATGGCAAGCAGCACAAGGCTGGCTACAGCCCATTGCTAGGGTCAATCGTGTTGAGATGGTTTTGCTCAAGGGGATTGATACAGTTCGCGATATATTGATCGAGAACACGCACCGGTTTGCCAACGGCGCGGCCGCCAACAATGCCCTTCTATGGGGCGCGAGAGGCATGGGTAAATCCTCTCTAGTCAAAGCGGCCCATGCAACAATCAATTCTAGTCTCAACAAGACGGCAACACCGCTTAAGCTCGTTGAGATTCATCGTGAAGATATTGATAGCCTACCCGAACTGCTCACTCAGCTGCGAGAAACGGATTTCCGGTTCATTTTGTTTTGCGACGATCTCTCATTCGATAATGATGATACAAGTTACAAAGCGTTAAAAGCAGCTCTTGATGGCGGCGTTGAAGGCCGGCCAGAAAATGTTATATTCTATGCAACCTCCAACCGCCGACATCTCATGCCCCGCGATATGATAGAAAATGAACGATCCACCTCAATCTCTCCGAGCGAAGCTGTGGAGGAAAAGGTTTCTCTATCAGACAGGTTTGGCTTATGGCTTGGCTTCCACAAGTGCAATCAGGACGAATATCTATCCATGGTTGAAGGCTACCTAAGCCACTACAAGCTTGGTAAATCGCTCAATGATATTCGCGGTGACGCACTAGAATGGTCGACAACACGCGGATCACGCTCTGGACGTGTTGCTTGGCAATTCGTAGTCGATCTTGCGGGTCGACTAGGCAAGAATTTAGACTGATTAGTTAGCCATATGCTTCAAAGGATTCACTGGGCGTGAATTTTTGCGCAATTCAAAGTGTAGTTTTGGAACTGTTGCGTTTCCTGTCTTGCCCGATTTAGCTATCACTTGACCGCGCCGCACTTTATCGCCACGACGAACTAACGTTGTGCTGGCATGGCCATAAGCCGTAACCCAGCCTCCATCATGGCTAACCAGAACTAGATTACCAAAGTCTTCCAATTCAGAACCTGAGTAAATCACAGTGCCGTTTTCGGCAGCTTTAATTGGCGTTCCTACTGGCGCAGAGATGTCCACACCGTCGTTAGTGCCTGTTGGGGTCCGCGCACCAAATTTTGATACGACTCGCCCTTTTACTGGCCACCTAAAGGAACCAACACTGGTTTTTGCAATGCTCGCGACCTTCTCTGTAGCACGCTTTTTAATCGCCGAAGCTTCCACCGGGGCAGTGTACACTGGCTTCACACTTTTCTTTTTCTCATCTTTGGAACTGATACTTGAGGTAGTCCTGGTATCTACAACCTTGTTCAATACGGCGGCCTTTTTGACCAAATTCTTTTTGACGGAAGCAACTTTGCGCTTCCCACCAGCAGGGATTTTTAAGCGTTGACCAATTCGCAATTGATCACTCTTCAGCCCGTTCACAGTACGCAAGGACGCGGAGCTAACTCCATAACGCCGTGCTACGCCATAGAGCGTATCTCCAGATTCAACCGTGTAGCCGTCGCCTTTTTGAGCAACAACTGATGGGGCCAAAATTGGCTTTGCAGCGTTTACAATTTTCTGAGCCCGTGTTTTTGGTACAATCACCTTACCACGCGCCTGGCCTTGAAAACCTCTAGAAGCTCGAGAAGCCTTGGTTATTGGATGGCTATCTGGAGCTGAAACAGGAACCGTTGACGCATAATTATAGGCAGGAATCAAAATCCGCTGACCAGCAACCACACCCCCAGCATTCTTAATTTTATTTGCACTCATGATGGCCATCACTGGCACACCAAATCTGCGAGACATATTGTAAAGGGTCTCGCCTTTTTTAACAGTAACCCAAGCGCCTTTGGTATTGTTCCATCCAACGGGTTTCGTTTTAGATGAAAGCGAAACCGCTTTTTTAACAGAACCTGTCGTGACTGTATCAACAGTGCGCAATGCGGTGTTCGCATTGCTTCTAGGGGCTAAAACTATGCCACGGCCAGTTGACGCCTCTTTAGGTAGGCTTGGTACACCAGCAGAGTGCGCGGCAGGTTTGACCACATTGATCTCAGGCTTAGAATAGGAAACAGATGGCAGGCTTGAGCGGGTGACGGAAGGAGCCGTATACCTTGACGCCGTTTGTTGTTTAACAACTTTAATCTCGTCATTTGATCTGCGGTCAGCAACACCATTGATTATTTTATTCTGGTTTGTCTTCTTGGGTATAGAAGATGTCACAAGCTCATCAAAGCGAGCAGCATCATTGCTGCAAGCGGTTACAAAAGCACTGATTGCAATCAAGGCACTGGCTTTGGAAAGTGTGCGCAAATGCTGCGCGAAGATGTTGGTACGCATAAACTTTTCCACGGACTACTCGGAACTCATGAAAATGATTAAGCCTCATCAACCTTAATTCGCGGTTAAGGGAATGAGGAAAAGTTAGAATTCAGTAAGTATGTGAGGTTTACAGAGCTTCAGCGATGCCGCTTTCAAAAGAGCCAAAGCGGACAGAAAACAGGTCTTCCCGTTCGAAACGGCTCCCGATTTTTGTCAAACGAACCAATGACTGCTCCCCGCCTTTGGGACCAATCGCAGTTACAACAAGACCGCCTGAGACTAGTTGGTCTAACAGTCCACGCGGCATTTCTTCAAAAGCAAGATCGCAAATGATACAATCGTACAAGCCTTGCTCAGTGCTAGCGCCGCCATCAGTTTGCGCATAGGTAACATTTGAAATGTTCAACCGCTGATGTCGATCTTGAGCCGAGGAGAGAAGCGTTTTGTAGCGATCAATCGTGTGCACTTTTTTCGCAAGCATTGATAACAATGCCGATTGATATCCAGACCCAGTCCCTATCTCCAACACCGTGTGACTAGGTTGCGGGTTTAAGGCAGTAATCATTCGTGCTGTTGTGTCAGGAGAAACCATGGTTTGTCCGCAAGCAATAGGCATAGACCGAGGGCGATAAGCTTTTTCATAATGCTCCACGGGAATGAACTGCTCGTGGGGGATTGCCTCTAAGGCCTTCATCAAACGGGTATCAGTGATACCAAAGCCGCGTAATCGCAACATTAGCCCGACAACACCTTCTGGATTTGTTTCCTGCTGATTATTGCTCATTGCCTATTTAGCTCTCAATAACATTTCGTAAATTACCCATAAATTCATGGTTCGTCATGTCCATACGAACGGGTGTAATCGCCACTTTATTCTCGCTCAACGCATCAATATCGCTACCAGGTTGGGGCGCTGGTGGCTGGCCGATGAATTCTAGCCAGTAATAAGGAAGGCCGCGGCCATCAGAACGTGCACCAATTCCAAGTCCGTGCTCAAATTTCCCCTGCGCCGCAACAACGTTACCTTGCACTTCTTCTGGAGCACAGTTGGGAAAATTCACGTTGATCAATGTATCCTTTGGTAAATCCACATCAATCAAAGACTTCAATAATTCTGGCGCAAGTTGTCCCACTGTTTCCCACGGTACGCTGCGATGATTGTCGAAACTAAAAGCTTGGGAAATAGCTATAGAGCGGATGCCCAGCAATGTACCTTCCATCGCCCCAGCAACAGTGCCTGAATAGGTAATATAATCGCCGATATTCTGCCCAGCATTAACTCCAGAAAGTACCAAATCAATTGGCTCTTTGATCAACTCGCGAACACCCATAATTACGCAATCGCTAGGTGTGCCTGTAACCGCAAATGTTTTTTCGCGCACTTCACGGGCACGTAACGGATGGTTCAGGGTGAGCGAGTGGGCCAACCCACTCTGGTCAGTTTCTGGCGCAACAATCCATATATCATCAGAGAGCGTTCGCGCTATCTCTTCAAGGACTGTTAAGCCGTGAGCATGTATCCCGTCATCATTGGTAAGAAGTATACGCATCAAATAGCGCCTACAACTGTCACGCCGCCCATATAAGGTTGCAGTACATCAGGCACTCGTATGCTACCGTCCTCATTTTGATAGTTCTCCATGACCGCAATAAGTGCACGCCCAACAGCGATCCCAGAACCGTTTAGCGTATGGCAGAATTGCAGCTGTTTCTCACCCTCCACCCGATAGCGGGCGTTCATACGGCGGGCTTGAAAGTCACCGCAAACAGAACAAGAAGAAATTTCGCGATAGGCATTTTGACCCGGCAACCAAACTTCAATGTCATAGGTTTTACGTGCCCCAAAACCCATGTCACCTGTACACAAAACCATCGTGCGATAAGGCAACTCAAGCTTATCTAGAACAGTCTCAGCGCATTTCGTCATACGCTCGTGTTCAGCGGCACTGCTATCTTGGTCCGTTACAGAAACCATTTCCACTTTATAGAATTGGTGTTGGCGCAAATAACCACGGGTATCACGGCCAGCAGAGCCTGCCTCGGAGCGGAAACAGGCGGTTTGGGCCGTCACCCGAATAGGCAAATCGCTTTGCGAATATACTTCCCCTGCAGCTAAATAAGTCAGCGGTATCTCAGCAGTAGAAATAAGCCAGCGGCCATCAGTAGTGCGAAACATATCTTCCGCGAACTTCGGCAATTTATCCGTTCCATAAGCGGCTTCATCACGCACCATGAGTGGTGGTTGTATTTCAAGATAACCGTGCTCTTGAGTATGTAAATCCAACATGAACTGACCAAGCGCCCTTTCCAAACGGGCTATACCGCCCTTCAGAACAGTAAACCGTGACCCCGCAATCTTCGCGCCCACCTCAAAGTCCATTTGCCCTAAGGCTTCTCCAAGGTCAAAATGCTCTTTAGGTTCAAAAGAAAAGCTTGGCTTTTGGCCTGCCTTACGGAGTTCAACATTATCCTCTTCACCCCCACCTTTTGGAACATCAGCAAGAGGCATATTTGGAATAACATCCAACGCATCCGTAACGGCTTGAGCAAGGGCTTTCCCATCCTCCTCACCAGTTTGCAAAAAGGTTTTCAGCTTTGCGACTTCTGCAATTGCTTTTTGAGCGCCGGCTTCATCGCCAGAAGCCTTAGCTTTGCCAATTTCTTTTGAGGCGCGATTACGCTCTTCCTGTGCTTCTTGAAGTTTGACCACATGTGCGCGGCGTTTTTCGTCTAATTCTGAGAGAGTTTCAGCAAGTGGTTCTAGCCCACGCATCGCTAACGCTTCATCAAAAGCATTAGGGTTTTCTTTTATCCATTTAATATCTAACATTATTTAGCCGTACAAGAGTGTTGCCACGTTGGTATACGGATCAATTCAGGCCCAATTCGCTATCGGCATCCTGCTGTTTCCGCTTCCGCTCAATGAGTCGCGTGGCGTAGATAGACAATTCGTAAAGAAGCAGGCTCGGAACCGCAAGGCCGATTTGGCTCACTGGATCGGGAGGAGTTAAAACTGCTGCAGCAATAAAGGACATTACAACCGCATATTTACGTTTGTCCTTAAGGCCTTGTTCGGTCACCATCCCTGCCCTAGCAAGCAATGATATTACGACAGGCATTTGAAAAACCAACCCAAAGGCAAATATCAATGTCATGATTAGCCCGAGATATTCGTTCACCTTGGGAAGCAATTCAATTGTGGTATTTATTTCAGGGCCAACCAATTGCATGGACAAGAAGAACTTCATCGCCAAAGGCATGACAAGGAAGAATACGAGCGATGCACCTATGAGGAACAGGATTGGAGTCGCTATAAGAAACGGTAAAAAGGCTGAGCGTTCATTTTTATAAAGACCAGGCGCAACAAACTTGTAAATCTGTGATGCAATTACAGGAAAGGCCACAAACATTGCAGTAAATAGCGCGATTTTTAATTGAGCGAAAAAGTATTCTTGCGGCGCTGTAAAGATCAGCTTCAGTTTTTCACCGACACCAGCCGCTTTTTCATAGGGAATGACAAGAATTTGAAAAATCTCATCTGCAAAGATAAATGCAATCACAAACACGATTGAAACCGCGATCAATGATTTAATCAGCCGTTGGCGCAACTCGACCAAATGCTCGACAAGTGGCGCGGTGCTGCCTTCTATATCTTCTTCACTCATGCCCCTGCCTTCTTTTTAGTCTTAGCTTTTGCTGCAGGTTTCTTTGCCGCCACCTTTTTTGCTGCGGTTTTTTTCGGCGTTACTTTTGTCTTTGCTACGGCTTTTGGCTTTACTTTAGCCTTTGCCTTCGGCTTAGCCGTTTTAGCATCAAGCTTCTTTTGGCGAGCAAGGGCGGCTTCTACATCAGCAAACTCTGGCTCCGAAATCTCAGGAGATTTTGTATCATCAAAAAAAGAACCTCCGTCGAAGTCGATATCTTCTTCGAGGGATTTTTTCACATCACCCAATTCAGTTTTTAAGGGGTTAAGTGAATCTTTGATCTTCTTGGTGGGATCAAGGTTTTTAACATCATTTAGAACGTCTTTAACCCCGTCTAATTCAGCATCTTTAAGAGCCTCATCAAACTGTTGCTGGAAGTCGCCAGCTAGAGCGCGGACTTTCTTTATAGATTTTCCAAACGCCCGCAACATGCCTGGAAGCTCTTTCGGGCCAACAAACAATATGGCAACGATTGCCACAACCAACATCTCAGTCCAGCCGATATCAAACAAGGCTAGGCTCCAAAACTCTTAGAGGAAATACGACTAAAACCAATTAGCTGGTTTTTGTTTTCTCAGAAACAACATCAACGACTTTGTCTTTTGCGTCGTCTAGTTTTTCAGCTACATCGAGGTCTTCTTCCTTCAAACCTTTTTTGAAGGAAGTAATCCCTTTAGCCACGTCGCCCATAAGGTCGGAAATTTTTCCGCGACCGAAGAGAAGAACAACAACCACTGCCACGATGACGATCTGCCAAATGCCAATTTGTCCCATAATTATAACTCCATACTTGCCCGCACACCCGAAGATGCATCATTGTTGATATTCAATCTAGCCAAACCTGCGCGCTCCCGCAACACAACATTAGGCTCTTGCTTAATTCATATAAGCATATTTCGACGATTATCTAGGGGGTGTGCTCAATTGGGAAGGCAAAACTTCCCTCCAATGATGGAGAAAGCATAACATCTGCTCCTCCAACAAGCGCTGCAGTCTTTAATTCCCCATTGCGTGCTCGCGCTCGTATTGCTTGTTCCGACCCGCTAATTCCTATCCGTAAGTACACATGATCACCGGTAAAGTGCACCGAGAGTATGCGACCTTTAACGCCATCAACCTTATTATTGGCGCTAGTAACATTTATTGAATTAACTCGGAAAGCTGCCGTTGCCGCCTGACCTTGTCTTGCTCCATTGATTGGAACCGGACCTAGTGGAGTATCAACTTTCCCATCCTTCACTTTGCCATCAAAATAATTCAACTCAGAAAAGAAGCCAGCCGCAAATAGACTCTTAGGCCTAAAGTATAGATCACGGCCCGTTCCCAATTGTTCAAGTTTCCCTCGATGAAGAAGAGCAATCTGATCTCCCATCCTCAAAGCCTCCTCAGGATCGTGCGTAACAATAATCGCCGTTGCGTGAGTTTCACGTAATACCCCAAGCGTTTCCTCACGAACTGTATCGCGTAACCTTGAATCAAGCCCCGAGAATGGTTCATCCATCAACAACACCCCTGGTCGCGGGGCCATCGCACGGGCGAGTGCAACACGTTGTTGTTCCCCGCCTGAAAGTTGATGAGGGAAATCATTCCGCCTATCATCAAGCCCTACCCTCGTGAGCATTTTATGGGCTTGCTGCTGCCGTGCATCACGGGGCAAATGAGTGAGTCCAAAAAGCACATTGTCGAGTATATTAAGGTGCGGGAACAAAGCGTAATCTTGAAAGACCAAACCGATTCCACGTTTTTCAGGTGGTATGAAGATATTGGGCCCACCAATTTCTACACCATCCAAATAAACTGAACCTGTCGTTTGCCTCTCCATTCCTGCCGCTATACGCAAGAGCGTGGTTTTACCCGAGCCAGAGGGGCCCAACAGACACGTTACACTTCCAGAAGAGGCCGCCAGAGTGATGTCACTTAAAATAGAGTTTCCATCAAAAGAGTGGCCGATGTTTTTAAAAGAGAGTTCGTGCGGAATAGATACCCCAGCCGTATTCGGCGTCCCCCAAAGGGAACGGCGTGAACCTTCAGTAGCTGTGTGTGGCAAACTCATGGTGGCGTTGTAGCGCGTCTTACGCTAAATGCCAGCGCAAAATATTGGGCAGTTTATACACCTAGTCGTCGTCGCCTGCGCCACCGGGCGTTAGGAGGCCCAATTCTTCTACGTCATCTAATGTGAAGGGATCCTCGTCATCTTCTAATGCATCATCATCGTTGGGAACTGGCACACTAAATGCTGCAGGAACTTGGCTTTGCAAAAGACCAGAACCTTTTAGCTCATCAAGGCCAGGCAAATCACGAACCTGCTCAAGTCCAAAATGATCAAGAAATTCTGGTGTTGTTCCATATGTGACGGGGCGACCTGGCGTTTTTCTGCGGCCACGCATGCGAACCCATGCTGTTTCCATCAACACATCCAAAGTACCTTTAGAGGTGACAACCCCACGAATTTCTTCGATTTCGGCGCGTGTTACCGGTTGGTGGTAAGCAATGATACCCAGCACTTCGAGGGCGGCTTTTGATAGTCGACGAACCTCTACCGCCTCTTTTTGCAATAGGAAAGAAAGATCTTCCGCTGTTCTAAACGCCCAAGCATCCCCTACACGAACAAGATTTACACCACGGTTTGAGTATGCGGACTGAACCTCTTGTAGCAATTCCTTGACGTTGGTTCCTTCTGGCAAACGTGTTGCAATTGATTTTTCAGCAACGGGTTCGCTCGAAGCAAAGATCATAGCCTCAACCATGCGCACCATGCGTAACAATTCACCTTCCGGCCCTAATTCTTCCCCATCCAAGAGATGGGGGAATGGGAGCACATTGGCTTCAACTGCGTTGGGCATATCTTCACTCACTTAAATAACAGGGGTTGAGGTTGGATTTTCTTTCGATGGTTGTCTCATATAAAGCGGTGCGAATGATTCTGATTGCCGTATTTCAAGCTTGCCCTCACGCACGAGCTCAAGACTTGCTGCAAAAGAACTTGCGATCACACCTGCACGCTCTTCTTCATCAGCCATGTATTGGGCCAAAAACACATCAAGCGGTGTCCAATCAGCCAATTTTCCGATAAGCCGAGTTATGATTTCGCGGGCATCACTCAATGACCAAACTTCCCGTCGAGCGATCGTCACTGTGCTAACGGATTGGCGCTGCCTTTGTGCCGCATAAGCCGTCAGCAGATCAAATAGAGACGCATTATATTCTCGTGTTTTATCAATAATTACGGGCTCAGGGTCCCCACGAGCAAAGATGTTTTGACCAAGACGATCTCGGTTCATCAATTGAATACCAACCTCTCGCATAGCTTCCAAACGTTGCAACCGAAACGCCAATTGGTTTGCCAATTCTTCGCCCGTTGGCTCCGGGTCACCTTCTGGCGCGGGAAGTAAAAGTCGTGATTTCAAATAGGCTAACCATGCTGCCATCACTAAATAATCAGCAGCGAGTTCTAAACGTAATTTTCGAGCTTTTTCAACAAATTTTAAATACTGCATAGCAAGGTCAAGTATAGAAATTTTCGCAAGATCGACCTTTTGCGTGCGAGCCATCGCCAACAACAAATCCAAGGGCCCTTCGAAGCCATCGACATCAACATTGAAGTCGGGATCGCTCATTGTGCGATCAACGGGCACAGGGCTTTCCCACAAATCAGCTGTGGTCGCTTGGGTTTCTTTATTGCTCAAGCAATCTTTCCGTTCTGCCCACTTGTGGGGCCATAGTTTGTTGGGTCGGCATCCGCCTGCCCCGCTTCGGCCAGTAATAATTGGCCCATTAAATCGGCAAATTCAGCGCGACAATCGGCTTCTTTCATGCCGTCTGTTTCACCTATCCCAACAAGTGCTACTTTCGCCCGTTGTTCAGCTTTGCCTGAGAGCATGGGGGTTGCAGCAGCAACCTCCTTCATCTCCTCCATCTCGCCTGTACAATGAAGCACGATATCGCACCCCGCAGCAAAGATAGAATTGGTTCTTTCCGTTAAATCCCCAGAAAGTGCGTTCATTGTGATGTCGTCGCACATTATTAGGCCGTCATAGCCCAAATGTCCGCGTATAATCTGGTCCATCACCAGCTTTGATGTGGTCGCAGGGTTATTCGGGTCAAGCGCGGAGTAAATAACGTGGGCAGTCATCGCCATAGGGATATGTTTAAGCTCTAGGAAGGGTTTGAAATCTGTAGCCGCCAACGTTTCAAAGCTTTCTTCAACCACAGGCAGCTTAAAGTGACTGTCTACATTGGCGCGACCGTGGCCTGGTATGTGCTTGATAACAGGCATCACGCCACCGGCCATTATCCCTTCGCAAACAGAGCGGCCAAGAGTTGCTACCTGCTCTTGCGTTGCACCGTAGGCCCTATCGCCGATACAATCGTGACCATCAGGTGATGGAACATCGAGGACTGGTAAGCAGTCAACAGTAATCCCCATCGCCAAGAGATCAAAAGCAAGGAGCCGCGATAGCAACCATGCCGCGCGTCTACCTTTATTATTATCTTGTTTGTACAAATTACCAACCGCTGCTGCAGGCGGATATTTTTCCCAATGTGGCGGGCGAAGCCGTTGTACCCTACCACCCTCTTGATCCACCAAGATTGGCGCATCATCTCGACCAACTGCGGCTCGCAAGCTTGCAGTTAGTTTCATGAGCTGTTCAGGCGTATCAACATTTCGGGCAAATAAAATGAACCCCCAAGGCTGTACTTCTTTGAAGAAAGCCAATTCGTCTTCATTCATCTCAAGGCCATGAAGGCCGCAAATCATAGCTTTTTGTTCCATGATTCGTAGTTTAGCCGCTTTCACTCCCGTTCCCAAACAATGAAAAGCCCACCCCACCGATTATGGCAGGGTGGGCTTTTGAAAATTCGAAGCTTATCTAGCTTAGCGCGTTACGAAACAAGCGCCGCCTTTGGCTTTAAGTTGGCCACAAATCTTTCGAGCTGCGGCTTTCGATTGGGCAGGGATACGGACACGATAGTATGTACCTTTACCTTTAATCACTCCCTTACGGATATCCACTCCCTTGCCGCGCAACACGCTAGCATAGCGACGAGAAAGGCTTTTATACGACTTTTGCGCTGCTGCTGCAGAGCGCTGGGAGGCGATTTGTACAGCGTAAGGAGAAGACACAGACGGGGTTGTTTTTGCTACAACCTTCTTTGCGGGCGCTTTCTTGATCACTTTTTTAACGGGTGCTATTTTGACTGGCTTCACAACAGGCTTCAATTTAGCAGGTTGAGGTTGTAACTTTGCAACCTTAACAGGTGCTGTCGCAGGTTTAGCTTGTGTACCCGCCGCTTGCGGCGCGCGATAAGTTACTTTTTTGGACGGTGCTTTTTTCACGATAGTCGCTTCTGCACTAACGGAAACCAGCTTTGGTTTAAGAGCAAGAACAGGTTCAATAACTTGCGTTGTTGTATTTTCAACTTTTGGTTGTTTCTTTAAGGAACTGATTATTGTGCCATCAGGCTTCACAACCACTGTACGAACACGGCGCGGTTTCAATATCAAACCTCCAGTCGTTGTCCCATCATTTTCTGCAGTACCAGCACCCTGCTTCGTTACCTTCGCAACAACTATTGGCTTTTCTGTTTTATCAGCCAATTTCTTTTGCTTTGGGGCCGCAGTTTTTGCGCCATCTACCGTTTTATAAACAGCCAAATCTTGGTTGGGAACAATTTTCCCCCCCGCGTCTTTCGGCTTCATTTTTACAGGCTCACTTGAAGCAAGAATTGTTGGTGCGGCTCCGTTATCGACGGAAGAACTATTCCAAGCCAAAGTAGCTCCACCACCTAATAGAGCGATAGCAACGAGCGCAATAGCAGTTCGGCGGCCCGACTTAGAGCTTCCGCCAACGGCAGAAATCATATGAGGCTCTGGGATCGAAACACTATCGTCATCAAACTGTTCACTGAGATCGTAAGCGATCCCAGATTCAATATGAGGTATAGATGCTGGGTCAAAAGCTTGAGGAGGCTGTTCAACGACAGCCTCTTGTTCTTGAGAGGTTGCCGCTAACCCCAAAGCTGCAGCGCCACCTAATACTGACTCGATGTGTAGACTTCCCGTATCTGCAGGTTGTGCATGTTGCCCCTCTATTTCATCAAATAAAGCGGCTGGATCGGAATAGTCCTGTGAAGACTCATTAAAGTCGGCCATTTGAGGAGCATCAAACGATTGCTGAACAGTCTCTTGAATTGCGTCCTGCAAAGGAATATCCGTTTCCATCGGCATCTCGGGAGCCTCAACCACCTCAGGTGCATCCCAAGGAGCGAGAGTTTCTTGTGGGGTAGGAGGCGCAATAGAGGCGAGCTCGCCTAATGAACCATCAGCAGCCACTTCTTCTTGAAGGGCTCGTTCTAATTCATCGCCAATCATATCACTAAAATCGACACTCGCTTCTGGCTCAGGCGCAACCTGCTTCGGCGAAAATGCAGATTCAATCGCTGCCGTATCTCGCATTGGCTGGGGCTCAGGGAATGATTGTGCAGAATTATGTAATTGCTCGGAGCCTTCATCAAATGCTTTTGACAGTTCGCTCTCAAGATCAAACTCTAGGGCTGGCGCGTCCTCGATTAACGGCATTCCCTCTGTATTATCAATTTGTCTTGTTCCACCACCCACAACACGGGCCAATTCTGCTAACTGATCTTCGGCAGCATTGGATGCAGTGCAACCATTGACTTGAAAATCACCATTTTGAATAGCCGTTTTTGGGCCCATTAGGAAGTTGTCTTGAAACTCAAACACTGTTGACACCTATCTTGTTACTGAGGACACCTTGAAGAGTGTCCGAACAAACCGCAAGATATTATACCCCGCGATCCAATACTCAGCCAAACATGAACTCTATGCAACGATTGCGGCAGAATTATCTATACGGGCGGAATAGTTCCGCTACCGCATTTCTTCTGGCGCATCAGCACCAATAATTGTCAATCCGGATGCAATGACATTGGTGACTGCTTTAACGAGAGCAAGCCTAGCTAGGGTTAATGGTGCATTTTCTTGGTGAATAAACCGTAAATTTGGATAATCTTTACCTTTATTCCACTGAGAATGGAGCTGACTGGCCAATTCATAGAGATAAAAGGCCAATCTATGCGGCTCGTGAGAACGGGCTGCGGCATCAATAATACGGGGATATTCTGCCATTTTACGAATGAGCGCTGTCTCGCCCTCGTCCGTAAGCAAGCCCATATCAGCGGCGGCGAGCGCCGCCTCTCCCATATCTAGACCGACCATATCCCGCGCGGCATTACGAAAGACGCTATGGCAACGAGCATGGGCGTATTGAACATAAAAGACCGGATTGTCCTTAGATTGCTCAGTCACTTTGGCAAAATCAAAATCCAGGGGCGCATCGTTCTTGCGATAAAGCATCATGAACCGAACAGCGTCGCGGCCAACCTCATCAACAACTTCGCGCAAGGTAATAAAATTGCCCGACCGTTTGGACATTTTTACGGGATCTCCATCACGGAAAAGCTTTACAAGCTGGCAAAGTCTAATTGTAGCTTTGGCCGTACCTCCAGATATAGCGCGGCCTAGCGCCTCCATCCGTTTTACGTATCCGCCGTGATCTGCACCCAAAATGAAAATCATTTCTTTATAGCCACGGTCGAATTTATCTTGGAAGTAGCCAACATCAGCGGCGAAATATGTATAATCTCCGTTGGATTTCACCAAAGCTCTATCCATATCGTCGCCAACATCAGTTGATTTAAACAGCAGTTGTTCACGATCTTCCCAATCCTCTGCCGCCACACCTTTCGGCTTTGGAAGTGTTCCCGTGTAAACTAAGTCCATTTCGGTCAACCGCGTAATTGCTTTTGAAATAGGGCTCTCATTACCCTGTAGCTGGTGCAGACTGCGTTCTGAATAAAACACTTCATGCTTTACGCCAAGGGCCTCTAAATCAGCACGAATAAGATCCATCATCGCGTCAATCGCAGCATCTTTGACCAGAGGCATCCATTCATCTTCATTCATCTTGATGAGCTTGTCGCCATGCTCTGCGGCAAGAGCTTCACCTAATGGAACGAGATAGTCTCCGGGATATAAGCCCTCTGGAATTGCACCGATGTCTTCTCCCAAGGCTTCGCGATAGCGTAGGAACGCTGACTTCGCTAGGACAGCAATCTGCCCACCAGCATCATTTGTGTAGTATTCACGCGTTACATCATAGCCTGAAAATTCCAGCAGATTTGCAAGTGCATCTCCCACAACAGCACCGCGACAATGGCCAACGTGCATGGGGCCTGTTGGGTTTGCTGACACATACTCCACGTTTATTTTCACGCCGTTGCCAGTTGCGTCACCGCCGAATTTTGCGCCAGTTTTGACAATTGTCGTTAAGTGATTGGCCCAAAAACCATCTACGAGCCGTAAGTTGATGAATCCCGGGCCCGCAATCTCTGCGCTTGCAACATCTGGATCAACCGCAAGTGCATCGACCAGCTGTTGGGCAATAGCACGAGGGTTTTGTTTTGCTGGCTTAGCAAGAACCATCGCCGCATTTGTCGCCAAATGCCCATGGGCAGAGTCACGCGGTGGCTCAACAGCCACTCGAGATAAATCAAGGTCCATGTCTTGAGCAAAATCAAGGGTTTGTATTATTTTTTTAATTCTTTGCTCAAATTCAGCAAAAACATTATTTATTGACGAAGACATAAGAATTTCTCTTGTAGTCAGAATGGTTGAGTTAGGAGCAACTTAGGCTTTATGTTCGGTTATCGCAGTTCGGGGGTTCGGTCAAACAATCGGTTATGCTCGGCAACAGCAAAGCGGTCCGTCATGCCTGCAAGATAATCGGCAATCCTTTCTGCTCGCGCTTCTTTCTCCATCCCTTCCAACACCCATTCCTCACTTTCAGGCATCGCAGCATTCCCTTTGTCATAGGCCTTAAATAGGTCATCTAGGATGGATTGGGCAGCCCTAACAGGAGCCATGACTTTTTCATGGCGGTACATGCGCTCAAACATAAACGCTTTCAATTGGTTTTCTTGCTTTGACATATTGTCAGAAAAGGCCACCACTGCATCATCAAGCCGCCTCACCTCATCGGCGTTTTGTGGCTTAGTCTGCGCGAGGCGCGATACAGAATTACGGATTACATCTTCAACCATCACGGTAATTTGTCGCCTCACCAGCTCATGACATCTTCTCGAATAATCTAGATCTGGATATTGTTTGTCGATCTCCCGCAGTAACGCACCACACAAAGACACATCCGCAAGATCATCCAATGTGAACAACCCTGCCCGCAGACCGTCCTCAATATCGTGGTTATCATAGGCAATGTCATCTGCTATCGCCGCGCACTGTGCCTCAACGGATGGCCATGACCACAGGTCCAAATCATGTCGAGCATTGTAGGCCAGTATAGACTTAGGCACTGAACCTCTTAGCCCCTTACCTTGTTTATCCGTAAGCGGCCCATTGTGTTTAGCTAGCCCCTCGAGTGTTTCCCAACAGAGATTTAAACCATCGAATTGCGCGTACCGGCGCTCCAGATGCGTAACGACCCGTAGTGATTGTGCATTATGATCAAAACCACCCATCCATTGCAGATTTTTATCCAAAACTTTTTCACCCGCATGACCAAATGGCGTATGCCCAAAATCATGTACCAAAGCCAAGGCTTCCGCTAAGTCTTCATCAGCTCGCAAAGCACGGGCCAAAGCACGACCGATTTGACCAACTTCGATAGTATGAGTCAGCCGTGTTCTAAAATGGTCTCCCTCATTATGCACAAACACCTGTGTCTTATGCATCAACCGACGAAACGCATCACTATGGATAATGCGATCACGATCTCGCTGAAAATCAGAGCGAGTGGGACTTGAGGGCTCATCAATAAGTCGGCCCCGTGATTCTGAGGCAATCGCAGCGTAGGAAGCCAACTGGGTGATTTTACGGACAGAAGTTAGATCAAACATAAAAGAACAATAGAAAGAGGAACTTGATTGGGTGAGCTTTAGTGCAATTATATCACATTACTCCCACCATCAACAAATTCGTTCTATCGTATAATTACGATTGACGATCCTCCTTCTCGTTCCTACATATTGAGGTAGCTAATATTCTCATAGGAAATCTCATGAGCGATGTAATAGATATCAATGTTCCCGAAGGCGAAGTAATCGTTTCGACGTCTGCCGCGAAACGGGTTGCCGTAATTCTAGCTGGCGAACCTAGCATGAATGCTCTGCGGGTTTCCGTTGAGGGCGGTGGTTGCTCGGGTTTTTCTTACAAGTTCGATTTAACGGACTGCCAGCAAGAAGACGATATGGTGTTGGAATCCGAAGGAGCAACAGTTCTCATCGACCCTATATCACTGATGTACATGGGCGGCTCTGTAATTGACTTCGTTGATGATTTAATGGGACAAAGCTTTCAGATTAAAAACCCGAACGCCACGGCAAGCTGTGGTTGCGGAACAAGCTTCTCGGTGTAATTTACTAAACCACGATCCTACGAATCAATAACCCGCAAGGATCGCTCCTTGCGGGTTATTTGTTTCAGCTTAGTGTTGCTAACTATTTACGATCAATAGCAGCCCGTGGTTCTTGCCCACTTAACATCTCTTCCGCTTGAACTTTCCATTCTTGGCGGGCGGGTTGCCCCTCTGGAATGCCAATGTGCATTGCAAGAGCAGCAAGATCACCTTCAGGCATTGCCGCAATCTGGCTCAGGGCCACAAGACCCTGAGCTTTCAGAGATGCACCAATTTTTGGACCGATACCGTCAATTAGCTCAACATCGTCACCAGCGCCTCCAGCAATCTTATCAGCTGTGACCCAGCTAGCAGAACCTGACAAAGCACTAGCCGCAACCGAGCCCGTCATCGCAGCTGCGCCACTTGCGCCACTGGACACTGCTGCAGCACCTGCTCCAGCAAGACCAACAGCACCAGCTGCAAGCCCCGCACCAGCGCCACTGATACCTTCAGCAGCACCACTAGCAAGTCCAGCCGCACGACCGCTCAATCCACCAAGTGCTGTTTCACCAGAACCGCTACCTTCGCTGTCCATATCTTCAGGCAAAATCAAGTTCAGGAAGATTGCAATAAAGGCCGCTGGCAAGAGGCCAGAAGTGAGCAACACTTTTGCAGTACCATTCATATGTTGCAAAGCTTCAGGAACCAATTGCAAACCAAGACCAACAGCCAAGGCCGTTGCAAAGATTACCATGTTGCGGCGGTTCCAGTTCACGTCAGACAACATGTTCACACCCGCAGCTGCGACCATACCAAACATGATGATAACACCACCACCAAGTACGTTGATTGGAATAGTAGAGATAACCGCACCAACCTTTGGAATGAGGCCAGCAATAATCAAGAAGATCGCGCCAATTGTCACAACGTGACGGCTCATTACACCTGTCATAGAAATCAGACCCACATTTTGTGAGAACGACGTATTTGGCAAACCGCCGAACAAACCCGCAATCGCGGTTCCAAGACCATCAGCGAATGTAGCGCCTGTAATCTCTGCGTCTGTAGCTTCACGGCCCGCGCCACCTTTGGTGATACCGGACACATCTCCGACAGTTTCAATGGCGGAGATAATAGCCATCAAACACATGCCGATTATGATAGCCCAATTAAAATCCCATCCCCATTTCAAAGGATTTGGAACCATAAACCATGCAGAAAAACCGATCTTTGCAAAACTAACCTGCCCCATCGCCCATGCAACTGCATAGCCAACCAGTAGACCAACAAGGACTGCGGAAACAGACAACATGCCCTTGGTGAAGAACTTCAACAGCAGCGTTACTGCGATCACAACCAATGCAGGTATCCACATGGCTAAAGTACCGAACTCAGGCTTGCCCATAAGTGGAACACCACCAGCAGCGTACTGAATACCAATTTTCACAAGCGCCAAACCAATCATCAATACGATGAGGCCTGTCACGAGTGGCGGTAAAGCAAAGCGGATTTTACCGATGAACATGCCGAGGATGAAGTGGAAAATACCACCAATCACAATACCCGTCATCAACCCGCCAAGGCCAGCAACGCCGGCTCCAGCCATCGCAGGGATCATAACTGGCAAGAATGCGAAGCTTGTTCCTTGTACGATTGGTAGCTTAGCGCCGATAGGACCGAGTCCGATTGTTTGAATAAGTGTCGCAAGGCCCGCGAAGAACATTGACATCTGGATGAGATACACAAGTGTACCCGCATCAGGCGAGCCAAAACCAAATCCCGCAGCAAATGCGATAATAATTGCTGGCGTGACGTTACTAATAAACATCGCCAATACATGTTGAATTCCCAGCGGAATGGCCTTGGCCAACGGCGGGGTATAATTAGGGTCGCGGAGCTGCTCCGGAGTGCCCAGTGAATTGTTAGACATTGTATTCCTCCCATTTGTGAAACAGGCAGAATCACCCCCGCCGCTTCTCATCCATTATAGATTGCTTAAGTATGCGGTATTTTCCACGCTAGTCAAAACAGACAATGTGGACAACTCTTAGCTATTGTCTTGCCCCACTGTTCCATCAACCTCACACGTTCTATTGCTATGCAATCGAACTCTCGCTGAATACGTGCCCCATGAAAATCGCAAGCTGGAATATAAATGGAATCAAGGCACGGCATGATGTGCTTATCGAATGGCTAAAACAGGCCGAGCCAGATATTGCTTGCTTGCAGGAAATCAAATCAATCGACGAAAACTTTCCAGCCAGCGAAATTGAAGCCCTTGGGTACAATGTCGAAACACACGGCCAAAAAGGCTTCAATGGTGTTGCCCTTCTCTCCCGCCTACCCTTCGATGAAGTGAACCGTGGCTTACCTACTCTTGTGATGGCCGATGAGGAAGATGAGCACGCCCGTTTCATTGAAGGTGTATTTACCGTTGGCGACAAAGTATTGCGCGTGGCTTCTCTTTATTTACCAAACGGAAACCCAGTCGATGAGCCCCGCAAATTCGACTACAAATTACGCTGGATGGATCGTCTTCACTATTGGGCAAGTGAGCGCCTTTCATTAGAAGAACCACTCATTATGTGTGGCGATTATAATGTTATACCTCAGCCTGCAGATTGTTGGGACATGAAATTTTGGGACGGGGATGCCCTCTATTGCGATGATACGCGCTCTCGTTTCGAGGCTTTGAAAAACCTGGGCTTCACGGAAGCCCTTCGCTCATGCACCGATGATTCTGGTGTCTACACTTTTTGGGATTACCAAGCTGGTGCTTGGCCAAAAAACCACGGCATCCGTATTGACCATCTATTATTATCACCAGAAGCTGCATTGCTATTTGATGGCTGCGCCATTGATCACCATGTTCGTGATTGGGAAAAACCATCAGACCACGTTCCCATATGGCTCGAATACGCGGCCTAATAATGTAACATAGCCCCCGCACCACGGACAAAGCTGCGCCGCGAAGTAAAGAACGTGCATGAAATGCGGCTCCTCTGTGGCAGCGGTTTTTATTTTTCTACAATTTTCAAAACAAGCTGACACCAAGATTGAGCGTGATTGCCTCAATCCTCTCACGCCTGCCTGCCAATACTCTCCAACAGCGCATTCCTACCTCCCTAAATTCATGCGCAAATTTCAGGAGAACGACACGATGAATATCCATACTTTCACCTTACCGGCTCTCTTCATTGCGGGCACACTTGTAATTTCCACCTCTTCGCTGGCGGCTGATGCCGTACTTCAAGAAGACCCCACGCCACCAGAACCACCTGTCGAAGAAAGCATCGAACAAAGCGGTTGGTATATTGCCGCGCGTATTGGTGCCGCCTTTGCAGATGATACAAGTTTTACTGCAACGGGAGCTCCGATAAACGGTTCCTATGATTTAGGATATTCCGTCTCCGGTGCTATTGGTTATGACTTCAAGGGCAACGCTCCTTTGTCATTTCGCACGGAACTAGAGCTTGGTTACTTGGCTCTAGAAATAGACCAACAAAACGTCGTTGGTACGGGCACATTTTCAGGAGCCAATGCCTCTGGCTCCAGTACGGCACTAATCGGCCTCGTCAATGCCTATGTTGATTATGAACTGGGGAGCATTACCCCGTTTGCGACTGCGGGTGTTGGTTACGCCTCCCTCAATTTCGATAATCATAGAACAACGCCAACAGGTGTGGTGATGAATGATAGTGATCAGGGACTTGCATGGCAGTTCGGCCTTGGTGCAGCCTATGCGGTAACGGATACGGTCAAACTCGATGTTGGCTACCGATACATGGGGATTGAAGACATCAATCTCACCGCCACAGATGCCACACAATCAAGCGTCGACCTTAGAACGCACCAGATTAGGCTTGGTATTCGCAAGGCTTTCTAGCTTCCACAGACGAACAGTTTAAGTGTTGCCCAGGGCTAACGTTATCATATTTGCTGAAATGATAGCGAAGAACTACGGCCTTGGGCACACCAGCCGCTTCAATCCGATATTGCCTCTCTCCAACTGCAAAAAACTCATCTGGCAATCCTTAGCCTTTTGATACAAACTCAACGAGCATTGAGTAAGAGCATCTGGAGCAAAACAATGACCACTTTTCCCAACCAAGATTTTCAGGACCTAACAACGGCCATCGCAACTTATTTCGATGCGATATATTTTTGCGACGTTGAAAAACTAGATGCCGTATTTCATGAAGCCTCAAGCCTCTTTGACGCAGACAATGGCAAGATATTCGTCGATCCTATCGCCAGCTTCCGTCAAGATGTAGCCAACCGCCCTTCCCCCGCCGCTCGAAGCCAAACCCGTAGTGACGAGATTATCACAATTGACTATCTCTCAAAAATTAGCGCCACAGTAAAACTCCGCCTCCAAGCCCACGAAAGCATTTTCGTCGACCATTTGGCCTTTGTAAAAGGCGAGTATGGCTGGAAAATTGTATCGAAGGTCTGGCATTTGGAAGGGACGGCTGAGGTTGTGGAGATGGGGTAAACCTACCCCCAGGCAACCATCTCCATCCCCAGCGCATCGGCGACTGCTTTGTTAGTAACCTGCCCCGCATGAACATTCAGCCCTGCTATCAAATCTGGTTTCCCCTTCATTGCATCCAAACCATTATCAGCAAGAGCCAAGCCAAACGGCAAGGTGGCGTTGTTTAGGGCTTGGCTAGAAGTGAGAGGTACAGCGCCGGGCATGTTGGCTACGCAGTAGTGAACTATGCCGTCGACTTCGTAGGTTGGGTCGGCGTGGGTTGTGGCTTTGGAGGTTTCGAAGCAACCGCCTTGGTCGATTGCAACATCGCACAGCACAGCGCCTCTTTTCATGCCACCAAGCATTTTTCGACTGACTAGTTTAGGGGCAGCGGCTCCTGGAATGAGCACCGCGCCAATTACGGCATCGGCGGCGAAAACTTCTTCTTCCAATGCATCCACCGTAGAATAACGTGTCGTGATACGGCTGTTAAATTGTGCATCTAATTCTCGAAGCCTTTGGATAGAGCGATCAAGCACTGTCACCTGCGCTCCCATGCCGACGGCCATCATTGCGGCGTTTGTTCCAACAACACCGCCGCCGATCACCACGACCTTGCCAGGGGCAACACCGGGTACACCGCCAAGCAAAACACCCAAGCCACCGTTAGCCTTTTGCAAGGCGGTCGCAGAAGCTTGAATGGAAAGCCGACCTGCCACTTCCGACATGGGCGCTAGCAAAGGTAATGCACCTCGCCCGTCTGTCACTGTTTCATAAGCAACCGCCGAACAGCCTGAAGCGAGTAAGCCTTTTGTTTGCTCTGGGTCTGGTGCGAGATGCAAATAGGTGTAGAGAATTTGGCCCTCGCGCAACTGGGTGTATTCGCTCTTTTGAGGCTCTTTCACCTTCACTATCATATCGGCGCTGGCAAAAATTTCCTGTGGGGTTCCCACCACAGTTGCCCCCGCCTCACGATAAGCCTCGTCTCTTGCCCCTATACCTACGCCACAATGGGTTTCCACCATCACCTCATGGCCATGGGCGATATATTCGCGCACCGAGCCGGGTGTAAGGCCAACGCGGTATTCGTGGTTTTTAATTTCTTTGGGGACGCCGATTTTCATTTGGATATTTCCTACAACAAGTATTTGCCAAAATTATTCATTGACAATTAAGCCAGTTTCTCGACAAAATCCTTGCAAATACATACTAATATGAATGAAATATCAGCGTATTCGCGCGCGGAGCATCAATTCAACGAAGGATAATTGCAAATGATAGAGCTAGATGCCATTGACCGTTCGATTCTTAGCCAATTGCAAGAGGATGCGCGGTTGCCAAATGTAACGCTCGCCGACCGCGTTGGCCTCTCCCCTTCCGCCTGTTCACGCCGCGTTGATGCGCTGGAAAAATCGGGCGTGGTGCGCGGTTATCATGCGCGGCTCTCCTCCCGTGCTCTAGGGCATCCCATCGTTGTCATTGTCTATATTACATTGGAGGGCCAATCCGTCGGCCACCTTTCCGCATTTGAAGAAGCAGTGAAAGATTGTCCTAATGTCTTGGTCTGTTATTTGATGTCTGGAACCAGTGATTACATGTTGCGGGTCGCCGCACGAGATTTGGCCGACTATGAGCGCATCCACAAAGAATGGCTTTCTGCTATGCCCGGCGTTGCCCGCATGACCTCAAGCTTTGCTTTGCGGGAGGTTATCAACCGCACCAGCGTCAACATGAAAATCAATGACAAACCAAAGGGATAGCCCTTGCTTCAAATTGCCACACATTTGTGACTCAGACGTAATATTCAGAATATAACTTTTCCACATTTCGTTCCTATTTGAGTTTGGTCGAACAATTTTGTTCACGTTACAAAAATTGGAGAGTTAATATGAAAACCCTACTTGCAACGCTAATCCTGTCCGCATCACTTTCAACAACAGTCTTTGCATCTGGTAACCCTGGCAAACATTTCATGGACAATTGGGACGCAAACGATGATGGATCTGTGACCTTGGCAGAGGTCAGCGAACGTAGATCAGACATCTTTGCCACTTTTGACGAGAATGATGATGGTTTCATCGACAAAGCAGAATACAAGCATTTTAACGACACACGAGCCGAGCATCAAAAAGACAAAAAAGCCGAAAACAAAGGGAAGAAAAAGGGCAAGGGTTTGGGTCGAGGCAATGGCGGTGGTGGCGAATATGGCAAACGGGGCCAAAAAGGAATGCAGTTTTCATTCAACGATGTGAACAAAGATGGCAAAGTTTCCAAAGACGAATTTGTATCCCAAAGTACCGCATGGTTTAAAATCATGGACCGTAACGATGATAAAGCCATAACAACGGCTGACTTTGGCCCCCGCGGCTAATTCAGTCTGCCCTGTTTATGCGGAGCAACTTCACAACTGTTCTTGGCATGCCGCTTGCTACTCTTATAGCAGGCGGCACTCCCGCGTCCCAAAACGAGGCAGAAATTATGGAAAACACATCTAGCAACCAAGAACGCCGCAGCTCAACCCGCCAACGCATGTTGAAATCTGGCACAGTTTCACCTGATGGCCGTTTGAGCGTATTTGACTGTGTAGTTAAAAACATGAGTGAGACAGGCGCACGTATAAAGGTGCAGGCACAACAATCTATTCCCAATGAATTGATTTTCATGTTGAAAGGCTCTTCCATCAAAGCCGATGCCCGCGTCATCTGGCGTCATGAAAAAGAAATCGGTTTGCAATTTATATCAGGCTAGCCCGAAACCTTGCCTGCCTGCGTCGCACCCGTTAAATTCACTTGTACAGTCACTTAACGGGGCAAACGGCATGTTGTTCATACTAGGGGTAATTGCGGGCGTGATCATAACGTCGGTACTGCTAGCCGTTGCCTTTGGTCCACGGGAACCAGTTGACGAGACAATCACTTTCAACCCTAGAAAAATAGGGAAGGACGTTGTGGCGTATTTGGCCAAGCGTGAATCAGAAATACCCAACATCCGTACTGGCGCTGAAAAAGAAGTTATCTGGCACGACCCAAGCACAAAGAAAACAACGAGCATTGCAATTGTTTACCTCCATGGATTTGGAGCGAGTAAAGAAGAGGTTCGCCCCCTGCCCGATATTGTTGCCAATGCCTTCAATGCCAACATCTATTATGCCCGCTTATCTGGCCACGGACGTGATGGGCCGGCCATGGCTGAACCTACGGCTAACGATTGGTTCAATGATACTGCTGAGGCCCTCGCGATTGGCCGCCGTATCGGTAAAAAAATTATTGTTATCTCCACGTCAACGGGTGGAACATTCACAGGGTGGGCTGCGACCAAGCCCAAAATGATGAAAGATGTTGTGGGGCTTGTTTTTATTTCACCCAACTTTGCTATCAATGGTGCAACTGCCCCAATCATCACCCTTGGCTTTGCGCGCCGCTGGATACCGCCTTTATTCGGGAAAAACAAAATTGGGCACGCCTCTAACAGAGGGCACAAAAGATGGTGGACTATCAACTATCCCATCGTGGCTGTTTTACCTTTAGGGGCAGTCGTTAAGTTTGTACGTAAGTTAGCCTTTGAAAAAGTCACCACTCCTGCCCTGTTCGTTTTCCACGCATATGACACCGTTATCAGACCAGATGCGGTTCGTAAGATTGCACTACGGTGGGGGAAGAACACGGACACAGCTTCTCACTCATTTGCTGTAGTTAGTTCTAAAAAAATTGATAAACATGTCATTGCGGGGCGTATTTTTAGCCCAGCAAACACACAACCTCTCGCAGATCAAATTATCGCTTGGATTAAAAACCTATGAGCAACAAAGCCCAACCCAAAGCATCACATTACATCAACGGCAACTACGTAGAGGACAAAGCTGGCAAACCTTTTGACACGCTTTACCCGGCCACCGGTGAAGTTCTAGCTACGATCCACGCAGCGACAGAGGCGATCATTGAACAAGCTATCTCGTCTGCAGAGGCTGGACAAAAGATATGGGCAAATACGACCATTACGGAACGTGGCCGTATTCTCATCAAGGCCTCGGAGATTGTGCGGCGACGCAATGATGAAATTGCCCGTATTGAAACACTCGACACCGGCAAAGCAATTCAAGAAACACTTGATGTGGATGCCGTAAGCGCCGCCGATAATCTTGAATATTTTGGGCATATTGCTGCCACGACAACTAGCGAACATATCCCTATCGACCAAAATTGTTTTGCCTACACGTTGCGCGAACCGATTGGTATTGTTGCTGCGTTCGGTGCATGGAACTATCCCATCCAAGTTGCTGCTTGGAAGGCCGCTCCTGCTCTTGCAATGGGCAATGCATTGATATTCAAACCTTCTGAAACAACGCCGCTCACGGCACTGATACTGGCTGAATGTCTCACCGAAGCTGGGCTCCCTGACGGTGTGTTCAACATCGTTCAAGGCATGGGTGATGTCGGAGCTACTCTCACTACCCATCCAAAAATTGACAAAGTTTCTCTTACTGGCTCAGTGCCCACGGGTGCAAAAATTATGGCTGCTGCTGCACCTAGTTTGAAGCATGTAACGCTCGAACTTGGCGGTAAATCACCTCTTATTATTTTCGATGATGCTGACTTGGAAAATGCTGTATCAGGCGCGATCATGGCTAATTTTTACTCCACTGGTCAGGTCTGTTCCAACGGCACTCGCGTGTACGTTCAAGACGGTATCCGTGAAGCTTTTACCAAGCGGTTGGTGGAGCGCACCGAAGCCATTAAACTTGGCGATCCACTCGATCCAGATGTTCAAATGGGGCCAATGGTTTCCAAGCGTCAATCCGAGCTTGTAATGGGCTATATCGCGAAGGGGAAAGCCGAAGGGGCAAATCTCATCTCTGGCGGGAACGCCCCTTCCCTTCAAGGGTTTGAAGAGGGCAACTACATTGAGCCAACAATCTTTGCAGATGTCAGCGATGATATGACGATCGCTAGAGAAGAGATATTCGGGCCCGTTCTCTCGATGTTCAATTTCAAAGATGAGGAAGAAGCAATCACCCGTGCCAATGACACACTATTTGGTTTAGCGGCAGGCGTGTTTACCTCGAACCTAGCGAGAGGTCATCGTGTTGTTGCCCAACTCCAAGCTGGAACCACCTACATCAACAACTTCAATCTAACTCCCGTTGGCGTTCCATTTGGTGGCTACAAGATGTCTGGCATTGGCCGCGAGAATGCTAAGCAAGCGATCGAATATTACAGCCAAATCAAAAGCGTATTTGTAGAGTTAGGCGATGTGGACGCGCCCTACTAATCGCCCAAAACATATGGCTCATAACAAAAAGGGCCACCCAATGGGCAGCCCTTTGAAATTCTCGGTGAATACAACCAATTTAGCGTGAGTAAAATTCCACGGTAAGGTTTGGTTCCATAACAACTGGGTAAGGAACGTCGCCAAAGGCTGGTACATTGACCATGCTGCATGTCATTTTTGAATGGTCAGAAGTGATGTATTCAGGAACATCGCGCTCTGCCAATTGTGTGGCTTCAAGAACAAATGCGAGTTGCTTGGATGCATCTTTAATTTCGATCACGTCACCAGGCTTGCAACGGTATGAAGGGATGTTCACACGAACACCGTTCACTTTGATGTGGCCGTGGTTGATGAACTGACGAGCAGCAAATACGGTCGCAACAAATTTTGCGCGGTAGATGATAGCGTCTAGGCGACGCTCAAGAAGACCAATTAGGTTTTCTGATGTATCACCTTTCATTGAGCTGGCTTGGTCGTAAATTTTGCGGAATTGTTTTTCCGAAATGTTGCCGTAATAGCCTTTCAACTTCTGCTTCGCACGAAGCTGAATACCGAAGTCTGACAATTTGTTCTTACGGGCTTGGCCGTGTTGACCTGGGCCATATTCACGGCGATTTACTGGAGACTTAGGACGGCCCCAGATGTTTTCGCCCATACGGCGGTCAATTTTATATTTGGATGCTTGGCGCTTGCTCATAACATTTCCTCAAGTAATTGTCCCCCGCAGATCATCCGCAGGAGAAGAGAAAACGCACCCTCCTCTCCCAGCCTGTTTAAGCCAGATGACAGAGTTGCGCGCGCACGCTTTGCGAGGCAACTCACGGGATACGTGAAAACGCGCCAAACCTTATGGAATAACGCGCTTCGTGAGGTTGAATTAGTCTAAGTCTTTGGGTCTGTCAACGGTTATTAGGCTTCAACCATCAAGCCAAACCCAGAAAGCAAGCGGAGTAATTTCGGTTCTGGTTTTCCAGCGGTAAATTCGGCCATATCTTGAACATGCTCCACGACACCGCCACTCGGCAACAGGCTTTGGGCATGGCGAGCAATAGCTTCCGCTGGGTTCAGCCAATCAACGGGCCAAGGGGCGAGGCGGCGGAAAATGTTGGTGAGGAATGGGTAGTGAGTGCAAGCCAACACAACAACATCGGTTCGCGCCCCATGGCGATCGACAAAGCAGTCTGAAATCTCTGCCCACGCCGCATCATCATCAACATGGCCCGAGAGCATGAAGTTCTCAGCCAAAGCCGCAAGGTTTTCCGCCCCGACAAGCCGCACATTCACATCACTGGCGAACTCAGAAATTAACGAGCGAGTGTAATCACGCTGCACCGTGGCGGGGGTGGCTAAAACTGAAATTTGCCCACTTGATGTACGTTCGGCGGCGGGTTTGATGGCAGGAACTGTACCAACAACAGGAATATCAATTCGCGCCCTCAATTGGGGCAATACGAGAGTTGAGGCTGTATTACAGGCAACAATTATCATTGAAGGATTGTGGCGAGCGATGAGATCATCAAAAACAGAGAGCATACGTTCCAACAGCGCCGCCTCCTCCCAATCTCCATAGGGAAAGGCTGCATCGTCCCCGACATAAACAAACTGATGCTCAGGCATCAAAATACGAGCCTCACGCAAAACAGTGAGGCCACCTATTCCTGAATCGAATACGAGTACGGTCATGGGGAAGGTTTTGCGGCGAATGAGTTAAATAGGCAAGGGTATGTCTTGTCGGTTGGCAGAATGTCTTTTCAATCGTGATGAGCGGATATGTTTTAGACCACCTCAATATTTCTCATTTAAGATCTTATTTTACCGTTGTTATTGATTTCTGGTTCAAAGTCATTCTGCTCAAGGGAACCGCCTTTAAGCAACAATACAATTGTCAAAACAATCAGCAGCAATAGAAAGTCTTGTTTTTCTGCACTCAAAAAAGACCCAAATTGGTTAGATGCAACACTTGGAAAAACGAAGGAGAAGTATGGAGAGGAAAAGAACGCCACTACGGCAAAGGTGACTACAAATATTCGGTGAGAATAAGTGGTGTCACTCATATCTCGGCTTCTCTTGGCAACCAAGCACATAGCTATCCACGTACCCAGAAGAATAGTGGCAATAAGAACCAAAACGACGCCTAACACTGTCGTTATTGCGCTTCCCAAATCACTAAAATCACTAATTAGCGGCCAAACGACTGGCCCAATTATTGAGACAACAATCTCTGAACTGAAATAATACAACAAACAGAGAACAGCTAACGCTCCAGCAAATGGCGGTCGAGTTATTTGTCCCTTTGGACTAAAGAATAAAGAAAACATGGCTACCCCCAAAATAGTTCTGAGGTATGAAACCATGGATTGTCTAAGAAAATCTAAACAGTTTGTAGCAAGCTCTAAGGATTGAGCTTTCTGATTTTAATTATTTGCGGCAGATCATCGACGCTGTAATCGAAATAATAGAACGTCAGCCAGAATAAAAAGAAGATGATCGAGGCGATTAGAGTGTTCCAAAACATCCGTTTTAACAGCTGCGGTTTGGCTGGGGCCGCGGCATCTGAACCTTCAACAACCTCCCCAACTTCCAGCTGCGATTTCATCCGGAACGGCAAGGTAATGAAGAGGCATACCCACCAGATGATAAAAAATATCGCTATTCCTGTTCCAACGCCCATAACTAAACCTGTTCTAATTCAACAAGAGTGCCTGTAAAATCCTTCGGGTGAAGGAACAGCACTGGTTTGCCGTGCGCGCCTATTTTGGGCTCGCCGCTACCCAACACCCGCGCTCCTTGGCTTTGCAAGTGATCCCGCGCGGCTAAAATATCGTCCACCTCGTAGCAAATATGGTGCATACCGCCGGATGGACTTCCTTCGAGGAACTTCGCAATTGGCGACCCCTCCCCCAAGGGCTCCAACAACTCTACTTTGGAATTCGGTAGTTCAACGAAAACAACCGTTACACCATGCTCAGGTAGTTCTTGCGGATCACTAACAGTGGCCCCTAGTGTATCGCGATAGAGTACCGTTGCTTTTGCAAGATCAGGAACAGCAATCGCCACATGGTTTAATCGCCCGATCATGGTCTATACCTTTGTCACAAACACTGTGACCAAAGGTTTCTTACCCCAAAACTCGCGAACTTCAGCACGAATGGCCCGTTCCACAGCCTGCCGAATACGGTTTTCATCGCGGCGCTTTTTGCGTGGAATGCTTTCGAATGCACCGACACCAGCATCGTAAAGAATGTCCTCAAACGTATCATCAACATCGGCCATGCGCGGCAGGCCTTCGCAGGTGATATCTGGATCAGCGAGTAAATCGCCATCTTTATCAATAACAAGCGACATAACCACATGCCCAACCCACGAAAGAACGCGGCGGCGCTTAATGCCCATCGCGTCTTCTGTACCTACCATATTACCATCTTTATAAACACGGCCGTGGCGCACCTGATCTACAATTTCAGAAGGCCCTGGCGCAAGTCGCAGCATATCGCCATTGCGAATGGGGGCAACATCGGCAATCCCATTATCGCCCATCAGTTCTGCGTGGGCGGAAAGATGTTGCGCTTCGCCGTGAACAGGAACGCCAATTGTTGGGCGTGTCCATTTATACATTTGCTCAAGCTCATTTCGGCGCGGGTGGCCTGACACGTGTACCAGTTGCTTTCCATCCAAGACAATCTCAACACCTTGATCAACCAATGAGTTTTGAATGTTGATTATTTCCCGTTCATTTCCAGGAATTGCGCGGGAGGAAAAGATAACCTTATCACCAGCAGCGAGTGTCGCATTACGGTGTTCACCGCGGGACATTTTTCCAAGCGCCGCCCGCGGCTCCCCTTGAGAACCAGTGCAAATAACAACCAGTTTTTTACGCGGTACGCTTTGGAATTCGTCCTCAGTCAAGAATGGTTTGATGCCATCGAGATAACCCAACTCGCGAGATACATCGCATACCCGTAGAAGTGAGCGGCCCAAAATCATGACCTGACGGCCCACTTTTTCAGCGGCCATTGCTATAGAGCGAATACGCCCAACGTTTGAGGAGAATGTGGTAACAAGCACCCTGCCTGATGAATCTCCAATAATCTTAGATAGGCTTTCTGAAACCTCTTCTTCACTGGGGCTAACTCCGTCGCGCATGGCGTTGGTGGAATCACAAATCAGTGCGAGCACCCCTTCATCACCAAGACGCGTGAAATGCTCTTCATCGGTTTTCTGGCCAAGCGTCGGCGCGTGATCGAGCTTCCAATCACCCGTATGAATAATATTCCCCAAAGGTGTCCGGATCATCAAAGATACAGGTTCAGGAATTGAGTGAGTTACATGCACACCCTCAATTTCAAATGGCCCAAGCTTAAATGCTTCTCCAGCATTAAACACCGTGATTGGAATTTTGGGAGCATTGCGCTCCCCTTCAATTTTAGCCTGCAACATGCCCGCCGTGAAAGGTGTGCAATACAGCGGAACCTTTAACATGGGCCATAGCGCCAAAAGAGCTCCATAGTGGTCTTCGTGAGCGTGGGTAATCACGATACCATCGAGATTTTTCAACCGCTCAGTGATAAATGTGATATCTGGCAACACTAAATCAGCACCCGGCAAATCGTCCCCAGGGAAAGTGACACCGACATCGACGATTATCCAGCGTCGATCATTCGACGGGCCGTAGCCATAAAGAGCGAAGTTCATACCAATTTCGCCAACGCCACCGAGGGGTAGGAAAATTAGTTCATCTTGTTTTTGTTTTTTAGCCATGAGGCTTTATGCACCTATCGAGTTTGAATTTCCAAAGAAAATATCAGCAGCAGAGATCTTATGTTGGATATTGTTTTCGTCTTCCAAAAGCAACAATCCATCCGCATTGATATCAATAAATTTTCCGACCATTTCGTGGTCACTGAATCGGGCTGTGATTTGTGTCCCAATACCCATTGCCCGTTCTAACCACTCCTTGCGGATAATTGCAAAGCCTGAACCGCTCGCCCAAACCCTCAACTCATCGGCCATTGCGCGGGCGACATGGGGAAAGAGTTCTTCTCCGGTGATCGGGCAGCCAAATTCTTTTAACGAGGTTGCTGGATAAAGCGGACTTTCAGGACTGTAGCTGCAGTTCACCCCCAAGCCAATAACCACTGACAAACGCCCTTGGGTTGTGCGGGAAGCTTCCAGTAAAATACCAGATATTTTATTGCCTCCCAGCAAGAGATCATTCGGCCATTTTATTTTCAATTGCTCCGAAAGTTTGGGCCGCGCTGTAACTAGACCTTTGTATAAGGCAAGAGATGCAACAAGCGGCAGTGTTGCTAAAGCTGCGGAAGGCGAAGGATCAATCAACAGCAGGGAAGCGAATAGATTTCCTTCTAGAGAATCCCAAGTTCGACCACGTCTTCCTTTGCCTGCCGTTTGTTCAGTCGCCGTTATCCATAACCTTCCCGCATCTCCAAGGAGAGCTTGCTCTAACGCAACGACATTTGTTGAACCAACCTGATTCAGCTCCAAATGTCGCCAACCTGTTAGACCTTCAATGCTATTAGCCAACGGATTTAAAAGAATGTTCGCGCTGCGGCGGTGGCAATATCAGACATAGGGCCAGCCACAATTACGTAGAAAATCGTAAAGAGGCTCGCCACGATTAAAATCAAACGCAGTTCAGAAGCCATGGGCACAAAACCCGCTGCGGGTTCATCGAACCACATAATTTTGACGATACGCAGATAATAAAAAGCACCAATAACACTGGCAACAACACCGATAACAGAAAGCACATAGAGTTCGGCTTGAATGGCGGCGAGGAATACAAAGTACTTGCCCCAAAATCCAGCCAAAGGCGGAATACCTGCGAGTGAGAACATAAGTGCGGTTAACGCCAAAGCCATCATAGGGTTGGTACGAGAAAGGCCAGAAAGATCAGAGATGTTTTCCACCATTCCATCGCTACGACGCATGGCTAGAATACAGGCGAAAGTACCCAGGGTCATCGCCATGTAAATAATCATGTAGAGAATAACACCAGACACCCCTTCTTGCGAACCTGCCGCCAACCCAACAAGCGCAAACCCCATATGGCCAATTGATGAGTAAGCCATAAGCCGCTTGATATTGGTTTGACCAATGGCCGCAAATGCACCCAACACCATCGAGCCTATTGAAATGAAGGTAATGATTTGCTGCCAATCTGAAACAGCCGGCTCAAACGCGCCATGCACAACCCGAACCAGCATCGCCATAGCCGCAATTTTTGGAGCCGCAGAGAAGAAAGCAGTCACTGGCGTTGGCGCACCTTCGTAAACATCAGGTGTCCACATATGAAATGGCACTGCGGAAATCTTGAACGCTATACCAACAAGAACAAACACGATGCCGAAAATCATTCCGAGGGAACGGCCTTCGCCCATAGCTGCTGCGATGCCTTCAAACCCAGTATGACCCGTAAATCCATAGATAAGCGAAGCGCCATATAGCAACATGCCAGACGAGAGCGCCCCGAGAACAAAATATTTCAATCCCGCTTCTGTAGAGCGCAGTGAATCGCGATTGATGGCTGCGACCACATAAAGCGCCAAGGCTTGCATTTCTAAGCCAAGGTAGAGCGCAATCAGATCATTCGCAGAAATCATCAACATCATACCAAGAGTCGCGAGCAACACGAGTATCGGATATTCAAAGCGGTCAAAGTTCTCGAGTCGGGCAAACCCAACGGACATCGCGATTGCTACGCCAGAACCAATAAGCACCAGTATTTTCATTAAATGGGCAAAGGGATCAAGAACAAACGCTCCGTGGAAAGCCCCGCCCGTCGTTGGGAACCAAATCAACCAAAAACCAATCAGAACCAAAAGGGCTACCGATAGCCCTGTCACGACACGGGTTGATTTTTCACCAATAAAGACACCGAGCATCAACAGCACCATCGCACCACCAGCAAGCAACAGCTCTGGCATTATCAGTCCGAGGTTTGGAATATCCATAACTTGTAACATGATCTATCCGCCCTACTTGCTGACTGCTTGAGCGGCGCCATCAATGGCGGCCCGATAATTGGAAATAAGATTGTCCACCGAAGCCTGTGTCACATCGAACACTGGACTTGGATAAACACCAAAGAATATGACCAGAACAACCAGCGGGTAGAGAATAAGCTTCTCCCGCGCATCAAGATCAAACATTGATTTAAGTGCCTCTTTATCAAGCGTCCCAAAGACAACACGACGGTAGAGCCAAAGTGCATAGGAAGCGGAAAGAATAACCCCAGTTGTAGCAAAAAACGCTACCCATGTATTGGCGCGAAAAGCACCAACTAGGGTGAGGAATTCGCCAACGAAGCCCGCCGTTCCTGGAAGGCCCACATTCGCCATTGTGAAGATAAGTAGAACCACCGCATATTTTGGCATGTTGTTGACCAGCCCACCGTAGGCCGCAATTTCGCGGGTGTGCATACGGTCATAAATAACACCAACACAAAGGAACAACGCACTAGCAACCAGCCCGTGTGCCAGCATCTGGAACAATGCCCCTTGGATGCCCTGCGTATTCGCAGCAAAAATACCCATCGTCACAAACCCCATATGAGCCACGGAAGAATAAGCAATCAACTTTTTAATGTCTTCTTGCATCAACGCTACGAGAGATGTGTAGATGATCGCAATCACCGAGAGGGTAAAAACAAATGTCTGCATATCAGCACTTGCAAGCGGGAACATGGGGAGAGAGAAACGTAAGAACCCGTAACCACCCATTTTCAGCAAGATACCAGCAAGGATAACTGAACCTGCTGTCGGCGCTTCAACGTGAGCATCCGGCAACCATGTGTGGACAGGCCACATCGGCATTTTGACCGCAAATGACGCAAAGAAAGCAAGCCATAGCCATGTCTGCATACCAACTGGAAATTGGTGAGTGAGCAGGGTTGGAATATCTGTCGTTCCCGCTTGCCAGTACATTGCCATAATTGCGAGCAACATCAAAACAGACCCGAGCAATGTATAGAGGAAGAATTTCATACTCGCGTAAACACGGCGCTCGCCACCCCATACCCCAATGATCAAGAACATAGGGATAAGGCCAGCTTCGAAGAACACATAGAACAGTACGATATCAAGGGAACAGAACACGCCGATCATCAGCGTTTCCAACAAAAGGAACGCAATCATATATTCGCGGATGCGGGTTTTTACACTTTCCCAGCTTGCCAAAATACAAAACGGCATAAGGAATGTAGTAAGAATAACGAACAGCATAGAAATGCCATCGACACCCATATGATAGGAAATACCGCCCTCTTTTATCCAGGCGACTTTTTCCACCATTTGAAAGACAGATAGACTGTTGTCAAAATTGTACCAAATGCCGAGCGAAACTAGAAAAGTCAGTACGGTTGTGAGTAAGGCCACATAACGCACGTTACGATGAGCAACTTCACTGTCTTCCCAAATCAGGAAGATCATCAAGGCCCCGACAAGCGGTAAAAACGTGACGATAGAGAGAATTGGAAGATCAGCCATGGTCTTAGTTCCCCCCCATGAACATCATGTAGGTTACAAGACCAGCCGCACCAATCAACATGGCAAAAGCGTAATGGTATAGATAACCCGTTTGTAATTTCACGACCTTATTGGTGATATCCAACACCCGCGCAGAAATACCATTGGGGCCAAAGCCATCAATCACGCGCCCATCCCCCTGCTTCCAAAGGAAGTGGCCAAGCCACTTAGCGGGGCGAACGAAAATGAAATCGTAGAGTTCATCGAAATACCATTTATTGAGGAGAAATTGATAAAGACCACGGTGCTGTTTAGCCAGCTCAACCGGTAGTTCTGGTGAGCGGATATAGAAGAACCATGCAATCACAAAACCAGAAGCCATCATGATAAATGGCAACCATTTCACCAAAGTTGGAACATGGTGGAATGTTTCAAGGATTTTATTTTCTGCGCCAAGGAAAATTGAACCCTTCCAAAATTCCAAATAATGCGGATCAAGGTGGCCTGCCTCATGGTGAGCGCCAATGAATTTCGTATAGAACAAAACGCCTGCAAGCAAAGCGCCAGCCGCTAACACATAGAGTGGTATCAGCATTGAGTTCGGGCTCTCATGTACATGGTTCATCACATCAGCCGAAGCGCGGGGCTTGCCGTGGAAAGTCATGAAAATCAAACGCCAAGAGTAAAAGCTCGTGAACAGCGCCGCTACAACAGTCATCCAAAAAGCATAACCAGCAAAGGCATTTTGACCGACATATAGACTTTCAATAATCGCGTCCTTCGAGAAAAAACCAGCAGTACCTATCAACGTGCCTGGAATACCAAGACCAGTAAGGGCAATTGTACCTATAACCATCATCCAATAGGTGCGTGGGATAAGCTTACGCAGCCCTCCCATCTTGCGCATATCTTGTTCATTAGACACGGCGTGAATGACTGCGCCAGCGCCTAAGAACAACAGCGCTTTGAAGAACGCGTGAGTAAATAGATGGAACACGCCTGCGCCATAAGCACCAACTCCAAGTGCGGCAAACATATAGCCAAGCTGTGAGCAGGTTGAGTAGGCGATAACGCGTTTGATATCGTTTTGAACAAGACCAACAGTCGCCGCAAAGAAAGCGGTTGTTGCCCCAACGAGTGTCACGAAGGTCAATGCCGTTTGGGAAAGTTCGAAAACAGGCGACATCCGCGCCACGAGGAACACACCCGCCGTTACCATTGTTGCCGCATGAATAAGCGCGGAAACAGGCGTTGGCCCTTCCATCGCATCAGGCAACCACGTGTGTAGAAGGAATTGCGCCGACTTGCCCATCGCGCCCATGAATAACAGCAGACAGATGATTGTAATCGCACTGTCCCGCGCTAAGTCGTAGCCCAAGAAGGTGAATACGATACGGCTTTGAGCCTCAACACCATCACTGGCAAAGCTCGCAGCATTAGCAAAGATCACATCGAAGTTGACGCTATCAAACATGACGAACAGGCCAAAGATACCCAAGGCAAACCCGAAGTCACCAACCCGGTTTACAACGAAGGCTTTGATCGCGGCGGCATTGGCTGAAGGTTTTTTGTACCAAAACCCAATGAGCAGATAAGAGGCCAAGCCAACGCCTTCCCAACCAAAGAACATTTGGATGAGATTGCTCGAAGTTACCAGCATCAACATGGCAAAAGTGAACAGCGATAAATAGGCAAAGAAACGAGGACGATGCGCATCGTGGCTCATGTATCCGATAGAATAGACATGAACGAGTGAGGATACAGTATTGACCACCACCAGCATGACGGCTGTGAGCGTATCAACACGGAATGACCAATCAGCGGTGAAGTTACCAACGGATATCCACCGCATTACTTCAACCGTGAATGGTTCCGCCTGCCCTGATAGGAAAGCAGAGAAATTAACCCAGCTGAGAATTGCCGCTATGATCAAGAAGCCTGTCGTCACAAACTCAGAGGCCTTGTCGCCAATTTGCTTGCCGAAAAGTCCAGCGATTAAGAAACCCGCAAGGGGAAGGAAAACTATGAGATGAAGCATGATACTTTGCGCCGCGTTTCTGCCGCGTTACCCTTTCATCACATTTACATCTTCCACCGCGATAGAACCGCGGTTACGGAAGAAAACAACTAAAATAGCAAGACCTATGGCCGCCTCTGCGGCAGCAACGGTGAGCACGAAGAGCGCAAATATTTGCCCCATCAAATCACCGTTTGCTTGGGAGAAAGCAATGAAGTTGATGTTAACGGCGAGCAAGATCAGCTCTATCGACATCAAAATCACGATTACGTTCTTACGGTTCAAAAAGATACCAAACACGCCAAGCGTGAACAGTATCGCACCGACAGTTAGATAGTGGGAAAGCCCAATGACCATGATTAAATCCCCTCGCCTGTTTTAACGCTACGAAGAGTCACCGCATCATCGGGATCCCGCGCAATTTGGTCTGCAATATTTTGGCGTTTGATATTCGTGCGATGGCTCAACGTCAGCACAATCGCGCCAATCATGGCGATCAACAAAATGATCCCTGATAATTGGAAAAAGAAAATATATTTGGTGTAAAGCAGATCGCCAATCGCCTTGATGTTTGAAACCTCAGTGAGATCAGGGATGGGTTGCACAGCAACAACAGCCCCTGTGCCAACATCCAGCTTGATAGAGGTGAATACGAAGATCAATTCAAGCGCCAATATAGCCCCAATTACTCCGCCGATAGGTAAATACTGTAAGAACCCTTCTCGCATTTCAGCAAAATCTACGTCCAACATCATCACCACGAACAGGAATAACACGGCAACCGCGCCGACATATACGACGATCAAAATAAGGGCGAGAAACTCTGCGCCCATAAGCATGAAAAGCCCTGAAGCATTGAAGAACGCAAGAATGAGAAACAGCACCGAATGCACAGGATTACGCGCAGCAATCACCATGAAAGCGGATGCTACTGTCACAGTAGCAAACAGATAGAAAAATATTGCAATGACGCTCATGGCGTTATGCTCTTTCCTTTGTGTCGAGTATTTTCGCAACCGCGAAAACACCTCTAGTTACCTGCCAATCGGCAATTCTAATAGCAAAACGCCCCAAAAGAGGAACATATTTTGCTTGCGATATAGCGCTCTCTTAGCGCTTCCCCCATAGTCCGTCCATGGGACATATGACGGCATTCAAACCATAATTTGCCAACACTGTAAGTGTTAGCGATAAGGGGCTTCAATTGCGATATTGCGAGCCAATTCACGCTCCCACTTATCGCCGTTTTCGAGTAGTTTGTCTTTGTCGTAATATAGCTCTTCACGGGTTTCCGTGGCGAACTCAAAATTCGGGCCTTCTACAATTGCATCGACTGGACAAGCCTCTTGGCAGAATCCGCAATAAATACATTTGACCATATCAATATCGTAGCGAACCGTCCGCCGCGTACCGTCATTACGGCGCGGACCAGCCTCAATTGTAATTGCTTGGGCGGGACAAATCGCTTCGCACAGTTTGCAAGCAATACACCGCTCTTCCCCGTTTGGATAACGACGCAACGCATGCTCTCCACGGAACCGAGCAGACACATGGGTTTTTTCATATGGGTAATTGATCGTAGCCTTAGGCGCGAATAAATATTTCACTCCGAGGCCAAAAGCTTTGACAAATTCCCAAAGGAACAGCGACTTACCAAATTGGATTAAGTTCCCCATGATTTACGCCCACCCCATAAATTTCAGCACGAAGGCTGTGGCCATAACCATGAACAACGAAATTGGTAAGAACACTTTCCAACCCAGACGCATCAACTGATCATAACGGTAACGCGGTACAACCGAACGAACCATCGCCATGCAGAAGAAAACAAACAGCCCTTTAAGCACAAACCAGACAATTCCTGGGACCCAATTGAAGATTGCAATATCAACAGGCGGCAACCAGCCACCAAGGAACATGATGGTCGTCATTGCACACATCAAACAAATGGCAACAAATTCACCCAAGAAGAACAACAAGAATGGCGTTGAGGAATATTCGGTCATATGCCCCGCAACCAGTTCAGATTCTGCCTCAGGCAAATCAAACGGTGGTCGGTTGGTTTCCGCAATCGCAGAAATAAAGAATATGATGAACATCGGGAACAAAGACAACCAGTGCCAATCAAGGAACGAGTTGGTTGTGATACCAAGGTGCGTTCCAAGACCGTCACGTTGAGCGTTTACGATGTCTGTCAAATTCAAGGAACCAACGCAGAGCAACACGGTAATCATCACGAAGCCAATAGAGACCTCGTAGGACACCATTTGCGCGGCAGAACGTAGCGCCGACATGAACGGGTATTTGGAGTTCGAAGCCCAGCCGCCAATAATAATGCCGTAAACCTCAAGCGAGGTAATGGCGAAAATAAACAAGAGCCCGAGGTTTGGGTTTGCAACCGACCAGCCGTCCGCGAACGGAACAACAGCCCAAGCTGAGAGCGCCAGCACGCCCGCAACCAGTGGCGCAAGAAGGAACAATACTTTGTTAGACCCCGACGGTATGATTGGCTCTTTGAAAACGAATTTCAAAAGATCGGCGAAGGACTGCAACAGCCCCCAAGGGCCAACAACATTCGGTCCACGGCGCATTTGCACAGCGGCAAAAATTTTACGGTCTGCATACAAAATGTAAGCAACAAAAACCAGAATCAGAACCAGCACAAGTGTGCTTTGCCCCAGCATCCATAGTGGTGGAACCACATAGGTCTCGAAAAACTGCGAATTGAAAAAGTCCATCATTTACTCCGCAGCCTCCGTGTAATTCCCCTGAACCCGCGCCGAACATTCCGCCATCACGGCCGAGGAACGAGCTATTGGGTTGGTGAGGTAAAAATCATCAATCGGTGACGAGAAAGCCCCCTTACGCATCGCGCCGCCCTTACGGGCCGCCAAGGCTTGAATTTCAGAAGCATTACCAGCTTCGATCTCATCAATATTGGCAAAGTGCGGATGCGCTTCATAAAGCTTCGCCCGCAATTGCGGTAATGAATCAAATGGCAATGTTTGTTCAAGTGCTTCAGATAGTGCCCGCAAAATTGCCCAGTCTTCCCGCGCTTCACCCGGCGCAAACCCAGCCCGTTGCCCCATTTGGACACGGCCTTCTGTGTTTACCCAAGTGCCCGATTTTTCGGTATAAGCCGCACCCGGTAAAATCACATCGCAATGGTGTGCGCCTACATCGCCGTGGCTACCAATATAAACAGTGAAGCCTGCACGGCGTTCAATCATATCCAGTTCATCGGCTCCGAGCAGGAACAATACTTCAGATTTACGGATCATCTCGCCGGTGTTCATACCGCCATCCTTAGGCACAAACCCAAGATCAAGACCGCCAACCCGCGCCGCCGCCGTATGAAGCACGTTGAAAGCATTCCAGTCGCCATCAACAACACCAAGAGAAAGCGCCGCTTTCGCAGCATTGGCCATCACAGCCACCCCGTCTTTGCGGGTGAAAGCACCCTCGCCGATGATGAACATCGGTTTCGGTGTTTTGGTTTTTGAGTGGCTTACAAATTGCTTCAACGAATCTGGCCCAGCACCCATATAGTGATAATCGTAGGTCAGGTTATTTTCTTCACCGATAACCGCGACATTCAACTCGCCCGTGCGCCAGCGTTTGCGGATACGGCTGTTCAAGACTGCCGCTTCACTGCGTGGGTTTGTACCGATCAGCATCAACATGTTGGCGTCTTCGATGCCGTCGATTGTTGAGTTGAAAATGTAGCTTGCGCGGCCAAGCGATGGATCAAGTGCAGAGTTTTCCGGGCGGCAGTCCATGCTATTTGCACCGAGCGCACCCATCAATTCGCGCATGGCATAAATTTCTTCAACACTGGATAGATCACCAGCAATCGCGCCAATTTTATCAGCGGCAGTTGCGCTCACTTTTGCAGCGATTACATCAAAGGCTTCAGACCAAGACGCCGCCGTTAGCTTGCCATTCTTGCGGATATAAGGACGATCAAGCCGTTGGGTTTTCAAACCGTCCCAGATGAACCGCGTCTTATCGGAAATCCATTCTTCATTTACGGCCTCATTCACACGAGGCATAATCCGCATCACTTCGGAACCACGGGTATCAACCCGAATAGCAGAACCAACAGCATCCATCACATCAATGGTTTCTGTTTTGGTCAGCTCCCATGGGCGAGCTGTGAACGCATAAGGCTTAGATGTCAGCGCACCAACTGGGCAAAGGTCAATCACATTACCCTGCAGTTCTGAAGTCATCGCTTTTTCAAGATAGGTGGTGATTTCCGCATCCTCACCACGACCCAATAGGCCAAGTTCAGAAACACCAGCAACTTCGGTCGTAAAACGCACACAGCGTGTACAGTGAATGCAACGGGTCATGATCGTCTTCACGAGCGGCCCAATGTATTTGTCTTCAACCGTGCGTTTAGTTTCCGTATAGCGCGATTTTTCAATGCCGAACGCCATGGCTTGGTCCTGCAGATCGCACTCGCCGCCTTGGTCGCAAATTGGGCAATCGAGCGGGTGGTTGATGAGCAAGAACTCCATCACCCCTTCGCGGGCCTTTTTGACCATCGGTGTGTTGGTGTAAATCTCTGGCGGCTCGCCGTTCGGGCCCGGACGCATGTCGCCAACATTCATGGCACAGGATGCAGCTGGTTTTGGCGGCCCGCCTTTTACTTCAACGAGGCACATGCGGCAGTTGCCGGCAATTGAAAGCCGCTCATGAAAACAAAAACGTGGAACCTCAGCACCCGCCTCCTCCGCCGCTTGCAGCAGAGTATAGTGGGCCGGAACCTCAATTTCATTACCGTCTACAACTATCTTGGCCATCGCCAGTCTTCCTGTCTCAAGTGCCGAAGCACTAATAAATTTCTATCCGCAAGCTGTGTTTGCCACAGCTATTCGGCAGCTTCCAGAACACGTCCGTCTTTGTCACTTCTATAGGTATAGCTATCAATCCGCGCCTCAATGACGGGGCGGAAGTGGGTTATTAGGCCTTGGATTGGCCAAGCCGCCGCATCGCCAAGAGCGCAAATGGTGTGGCCTTCGATTTGTTTGGTTACTTCGAACAACATGTCGATCTCGCGCTTTTCGGCGCGGCCTTCGACCATGCGTTCCATTACCCGCCACATCCAGCCTGTGCCTTCACGGCATGGCGTGCATTGGCCGCAGCTTTCGTGCTTGTAGAAATAGGCCAAGCGGGCAATGGCGCGGATGATGTCGGTGGATTGATCCATCACAATCACCGCCGCCGTACCAAGGCCCGACTTCAATGCCCCAAGGCTGTCAAAGTCCATTGGGCAGTCGATAATTTGGTCTGCAGGAACCATGCGAACAGAAGAGCCGCCGGGAATAACCGCCAACAGGTTGTCGTAACCACCGCGAATGCCGCCGCAATGTTTGTCGATCAACTCGCGGAACGGGATGCTCATTTCTTCTTCGACGGTGCATGGATTGTTCACATGGCCCGAAATACAAAACAGTTTCGTACCGCGATTATTTTCGCGACCAAGGCTGGCGAACCAGTCTGAACCACGGCGTAGAATAGTAGGTACAACAGCAACGGATTCAACATTGTTTACAGTCGTTGGGCAACCATAGAGACCAACATTCGCAGGGAATGGAGGCTTCAAACGGGGCTGACCTTTTTTGCCTTCAAGAGATTCGAGCAATGCGGTTTCTTCACCGCATATATAAGCGCCCGCGCCATGGTGAATAAATATATCAAAGTCCCATCCGTTCTTATTGTTTTTACCCAATAATTTAGCATCGTAACATTCGTTTATTGCCGCTTCCAGCGCTTCCCGCTCGCGCATATATTCGCCGCGTACATAGATGTAGCAAGTGTGTGCACCCATGGCGAAACCAGCGATCAAACACCCCTCAAGCAATGTGTGGGGATCGTGGCGCAAGATGTCACGGTCTTTGCAAGTGCCCGGCTCTGATTCGTCCGCATTGATAACCAAATAGCTAGGGCGTTCGTCACCCTTTGGCATGAATGACCATTTAAGACCGGTTGGGAACCCTGCCCCACCACGACCACGCAAGCCAGAAGCTTTGGTCTGTTCAATAACCCAATCTTGGCCTTTTTTGATAAAGCCCGCTGTGCCCGACCAATGGCCGCGCGACATAGCACCCTTCAACGATTTGTCGTGGATACCGTAGATATTGGTAAAAATTCTGTCTTTATCTTGTAACATCTCTCAGCCCTATCTCGGTTCTTTGCCGAAGACGCGGACATATTCGTCCCGTCCGCCTTTGGCCAAGGCTTTGGCCTGTTTCACCCAACCTTCGCGGTCTATACGACCTTTGAAGCTTAAATAACCATCGACCCATTCCCGTTCGGCCTTTTTCCAAGCGCCAACTTGAGCGAATTTCCAAATGCCAAGCTTGTTCAAGGTAGTTTCGATCTTTGGCCCAACACCTGCGATCATTTTCAAATCATCGGGCTTCGCTGGTTTTTTGATTCCTGTGGGCTTACCTGCGTCGGCCTTCTGAACAGTTTTAGGTTTTACAGCGGGCCTCTTTACCACCTTTGGTTTTGTCGAAATCAACGCGGCCGCTTTTGTTACGGTTTTCTTCGGAGCAGTTTTCTTGACTGTTTTGGTTGCTGTTGTCTTTTTCACAGCAGGCTTCTTTGCAGCTGGCTTGGCTGCGGCTTTACGAACAGTCTTCTTCACAGGCTTACCAGTCAATGAGGTCAATCCACCTTCAGGAGCGGAATAAATACGGTCGATCTGTGGACCTGGTGTTATTTCATTCCCCTTACCAGCTTCGAAGCGATCAATGATGTGCTCCATCTGGGTTGGCGTTAGGTCTTCGTAGCTGTCTTTGAAAATCATCACCATCGGTGCATTCACACATGCTCCTTGGCACTCAACCTCTTCCCAAGACAGTTTTCCGTCTTCCGTGACTTCAAATTGATTGGGAGAAATGCGACTTTTGCACACATCCATGATCTCGCCAGCCCCGCGCAACATACATGGGGTCGTACCGCACACTTGAATATGAGCACGCTTGCCAACGGGAGCTAACTGAAATTGAGTATAGAAGGTTGCAACTTCCAAAACACGAATGAGCGGCATATTGAGCATTTCTGCCATATGCTCAATGGCGGCTTTCGTGACCCAGCCATCTTGCTCTTGGGCGCGCATAAGCAAAGGTATAACCGCAGAGGCCTCGCGGCCTTTAGGGTAATCCTTGATTTTCTTCTTTGCCCATGAAGCATTTGCGCGGTTAAACGCGAAACCTTCAGGCTGGACAGATTCTTCTGCTAAACGACGAACAGACATTAACGGTCAACCTCACCAAAAACGATATCCATGGAGCCAAGCACGGCTCCCACATCAGCCAACATATGGCCACGACACATGAAATCCATGGCTTGCAAATGAGCAAACCCCGGAGCGCGAACTTTGCAGCGATAAGGCTTGTTCGTGCCATCTGAAATCAGATAGACCCCGAACTCTCCCTTAGGCGCTTCAACGGCCGCGTAAACTTCACCAGCAGGAACTTTGAAACCTTCGGTGTATAATTTGAAGTGGGAGATCAGCGCTTCCATTGAGCGTTTCATTTCACCACGTTTTGGAGGCGAGGCTTTTCCACTTACCGCAGAAACAGGCCCCTGCCCCTCTGGCGCCATCAACTTCGCAACGCATTGTTCCATGATCTTCACAGATTCGCGCATTTCCAACATGCGTATCAAATACCGATCATAGTTATCACAGTTCTTGCCGACGGGGATTTCAAAGTTCATTTCTTCGTAGCACTCGTAGGGCTGAGATTTACGCAAATCCCACGCAGCGCCAGAACCGCGTACCATTACGCCCGAAAAGCCCCAAGACCACGCATCATCAAGCGATACAATACCGATATCAACATTGCGCTGTTTGAAAATACGATTACCTGTCAGCAGCGTTTCGATATCGTCGATCATCTGCGGAAACTCTCCACACCACTCGCCAATATCTTCAATTAATTTGGTCGGGAGGTCCTGATGAACACCACCGGGGCGGAAATAGGCGGCATGCATACGCGAACCAGAAGCACGCTCATAAAACACCATCAACTTCTCGCGCTCTTCAAAGCCCCAAAGCGACGGCGTAATCGCCCCCACATCCAAGGCTTGCGTTGTGACGTTCAGCAGGTGCGACAGTATGCGACCAATCTCAGAATATAAAACCCGAATAAGCTGTGCGCGTCGTGGAACCTCAATACCCATCAATTTTTCAATCGCTAGGCAAAACGCGTGCTCTTGATTCATCGGCGCAACGTAATCGAGCCGATCAAAATACGGAATTGCTTGCAAATAGGTTTTTTGCTCAATCAGCTTTTCAGTACCGCGATGTAGCAAGCCGACATGCGGATCAACGCGCTCCACAACCTCGCCATCCAGCTCTAGCACCAAACGCAAAACACCGTGAGCCGCAGGGTGCTGCGGACCAAAGTTGATGTTAAAATTTCGAATATCTACTTCAGACATAAATCACGTCGCTTCCAAAGTGGTTAGTCGTAAGAGTGGAGTGCATGATCATGATTCTTTTTTCGCTTTCTCATCGCCGGGCAGCACATAGTCCGCACCTTCCCATGGCGAGAGGAAATCAAAATTACGCATTTCTTGGCGAAGCTCTACCGGTTCGTAGACAACACGCTTTTGCTCATCATCATAACGCACTTCACTAAAGCCCGTTACAGGGAAATCTTTGCGGAGCGGATGGCCCTCGAAACCATAATCGGTTAGCAAACGGCGTAAGTCTGGATGGCCCGTAAACAAAATACCGTACATATCGTAGGCTTCGCGTTCGAACCAATCTGCGCCAGGAAAAACTTCAACAACACTGGGGACCGGCGACTGAGCATCAGTCGCAACTCGAAGCCTCACCCGCATATTCTGACGTGGGCTAAGAAGATGATAAACCACTTCAAATCGTTTGCGTCGTTCAGGATAATCGACACCGCACAGGTCAACAAAGGAAACAAATTGCGTTTTCACATCATCCCGCAGGAAACGCAAAACTGAAACAATGCTCTCTGCCGAAGTGGTGAGGCTCAACTCATCAAAAGCAATTACCGCTCCATCGAGCTTGTCTCCAAGACGCTCTTCAACATAGGCCTTAAGGTCGAGTAAGTCTGATAAAGCCATAACCTACCCCTATCTCTCGATCGTGCCGGTGCGGCGAATTTTCTTCTGCAGCATCAACACACCATAAAACAAAGCCTCAGCGGTTGGCGGGCAACCAGGCACATAAATATCGACAGGAACAATACGATCGCAACCACGCACCACAGAATAGGAGTAGTGATAATAGCCGCCTCCATTTGCACATGACCCCATTGAGATCACATAACGCGGCTCAGGCATCTGATCGTAAACCTTACGCAATGCGGGAGCCATTTTATTTGTCAGCGTACCCGCAACAATCATCACATCAGATTGGCGAGGAGAAGCACGCGGGGCGAAACCGATACGCTCGGCATCATAACGCGGCATGGAAAGCTGCATCATTTCAACAGCGCAACAGGCCAATCCAAAGGTCATCCACATGAGGGAGCCAGTACGCGACCAGTTGATCAGCTCGTCTGTTGAGGTGACGATAAACCCTTTATCAGCCAATTCATCATTGATCTCACCAAAATAAGGTGTGTCGTTACCAATAGGCTTTCCCGTATTAGGATCTAATATCCCCTTGGGGGCTTGGGTAATCAGCGTTGAAGATGTGTCTGTCAGTGACATAATATATTTCCGTAGGCGTTATTGATGGTGGCTAAAGAGAATCAATCCCACTCCAACGCACCTTTTTTCCATTCGTAGATAAAGCCGATAGTTAAAACAGTAAGAAAGGCCATCATCGACCAAAAGCCCAACCAACCAATATTCCCAAAGCTAACAGCCCAAGGAAACAGGAAGGCAACCTCTAAATCAAAGATGATGAATAAAATCGCGACAAGATAAAACCGCACATCAAACTTCATGCGAGCATCATCAAATGCATTAAAGCCACATTCGTAGGCTGAAAGCTTCTCATCATCAGGCGCTCTAAAGGCGATGATAAATGGCGCAATCAACAGGGCGAGGCCAATAATAAGGGCCACCCCCATGAAAATGAGAACTGGTAAATATGACAGAAGCAATTGTTCCATTGCGGGCTCCATAAATTGGCTGTTCTTTCGATAGACGACCCTTGATATCAAAGCAAGTTTCCAGAACGTCACACCCCCTAAAAACACTGTTTTTCTACTAAAAAAAGTACCTTTGTATTTTTCTTAAGTTTAAACCAAAAAACGAACGGAAGTTGCTTGACTTATAGCCACCATATCCGTATTTCAACCCACGACCATGGAGGATAATTTATCTTTCCTACCCACGCGGGTGTAGCTCAGTTGGTTAGAGTGCCGGCCTGTCACGCCGGAGGTCGCGAGTTCGAGTCTCGTCACTCGCGCCATTTCCTCTTTGAGGAGGTGGAATATATATCCCTAAGGGGG
>JAZGEY010000007.1:0-132868 GCA_036478985.1 Rhizobiaceae bacterium | reverse complement strand
GTACTGTAACGATCAATGCCGATGGCACTGTGAAGTACACACCAAACACTGGCTTTGTTGGTCAAGACACGTTCACTTACACAATCACGGATGACAAAGGCGCGACCGATACAGCGACAGTCACCATTGATGTGAAAGCTCCAGCGAACACAACGGACGCTGTTAATGATGCATCTGATGCTACGAAGGACAAGCCACAGGAAATCGACGTTCTAGCGAACGACACCGATGCCGAAGGCGACGACTTCAAAGTAACGGATACAACGGACGGCCTAAACGGTACTGTTAAAATCCTGCCAAATGGTAAGGTTGAATACACGCCGAACACTGGCTTTGTTGGTACGGACATATTCACCTACACAATCACCGACGATAAAGGTGCAACAGATACGGCTACCGTAACTGTTACTGTGAAGGACGATGTTCCTGCGAATAGTGTTGATGCTGTGGACGATGCAGCAGTTGCTGAGATGGATAAGCCACAGGAGATTGACGTTCTATCGAACGATACTGATCCTGAGGGCGATACGTTCACAGTGACTGATGTTACGAATGGTGCAAATGGTACTGTTAAGATTTTGCCAAATGGCAAGGTTGAGTACACACCGAATGCAGGATTTACTGGTTCAGATACATTCACTTACACTGTGACAGATGCCAATGGTGCAACTGATACAGCGACCGTGACTGTTGATGTTAAAGATACTGCCCCTGCAAATAGCGTGGATGCGGTTGATGATGTTGCAAATGCAGCATACGACACACCAGTGAAAATCAACGTTCTTAGTAACGATAGCGATCCAGAAGGTGATGCGTTCACAGTGACTTCCGTGACCGATGGTCAAGGTGGAACTGTAACAATCGCAGCCGACGGACAGGTGATCTATACGCCTAACCCAGGTGTCTATGGAGTTGATACATTCACTTACACAATCACCGATGCCAAAGGTGCTACATCTACGGCAACAGTGAGCGTGACGATTGAAGGTCCAACTGATCCAGCTAACTCGGTTGTTGCTGTTGATGATACTGCGGTTGCAGCTCATGACACACCAGTAAAAATCGACGTTGTTGGTAACGACACTGATCCAGAAGGTGACGCGTTCACAGTAACCTCAGTGACCGATGGTCAAGGCGGTAGTGTAACAATCGCAGCCGACGGTCAGGTGATCTATACGCCGAACCCAGGTGTCTACGGAGTTGATACTTTCACTTACACAATCACCGATGCCAAAGGTGCTACATCTACGGCAACAGTGAGCGTGACGATTGAAGGCCCGACTGATCCAACAAACTCGGTTGATGCAGTTAAAGACATTGCATGGGCTGTGGAAGACACACCAGTGACGATTGATGTTGTTGCGAACGATAGTGACCCAGAAGGCGATTACTTTGAGGTGACCTCAGTGACTAACGGTCAAGGTGGTACTGTGTCTATCGCAGCTGATGGTCAGGTCTTGTACACACCGAATGCTGGTTTCGTTGGTGAAGATGTATTCACTTACACAATCACAGACTCCAAAGGCGCTACGTCTACTGCGGAAGTTTGTGTGACAGTGGAAGCTTCAGGCGAGCCTGCAGGTCCAGATTGCGGTGAACCAACGGTTGTTGGAACTGATGCAACTGACTTCCTTTATGGTACTGCTGGTAACGATGTTATCCAAGCTGGCGGTGGCAACGATGTGATCTACACCTCTGCTGGTGATGATTGCATTGATGGTGGCGAAGGCTTCGATCAGGTCGTTTATCAAGGCTGTACCACTGACTATGCCTTCACTCAGAATGAAGATGGCAGCGTCACCGCTACTGCGAATGATGGCTCTGGGGTTGATCTCTTGATGGACATCGAAGGTATCTATTTCGAAGAAACCTGCGAGTGGTTTACTGTTGACGACCTTTGCTAGTCAGATATGAATTTTATCTTCCGGGTCATTGATCCGGGAGGTTGTAATTTAGCCTCGCCTCACGGCGGGGCTTTTTTGCTTTTTACAGTACAATATCGGTAAAGTTTTTGCTGGTTAAGGTAAATATCAGTTCTTGCAAGTTTGTTAGGTTTTTTAGTCTATATTTATAAAACCTCTTTTGTTTTTGCGTTTGCGAGGGTTTAGCCGTGGGCAAGATATCTTTGAAATGGATTGCGATTTTTTCAATCGCCACTAACCTGTTGATGATCGTGCCTCCGTTGCACATGCTGCAGGTTTATGACCGAGTTTTGTCTTCTAACTCCTTAGAAACGCTGGTCTATATCAGCATAATTGCCATTTGTGCTATGGTGCTTTTTGGCGCGGCTGAGGCGGTTAGAGGAATTCTGGCGCAACGGGCTGCGGCTCGTTATACAGTTGCTGTTTCCGACCCATTGTTCTCGCGTCTTTCGCATAATAACGAAGGTGCTCAGGAATCCGCACAGATACTTCGTGACTTTAATATGGTGCGCGGGTTCATTTCCAGTCGTACTTTGATTGGCTTGTTTGATCTGCCATTTGCGCCATTCTTCATTCTTTTGATGTTTATGCTGCACTGGAGCCTTGGGGTGCTTACCCTTGTTGGTTTGGGTGTTTTGGTTCTCGTTGCATGGCTGAACAAGGTTGCTACCTCTACAAATGCTCAGGCTTCTAAAGTGGCTGATATGCAAGCGCTTTCGTTTGCGCAGGCGGTGTTTACGCGTTCAGAAGATATTCGGGCTATGGGACTATTACCAGCGGTGATGGATCGCTGGGGTGCGCGCATGGCGACTGCTTTGAAAGTTGGCGATGATGCCGCTGGACAGTCTTCGGCCTTTTACGGCATTTCCAAATCCGTTCGTAAGATCTTGCAAATCGTGATCATGGGGTGGGGTGCTTATCTCGTGATCAATGGTGAGATTTCAGGCGGCGTAATTTTTGCTGCTTCAATGTTGTCTAGTCGAGCATTGCAGCCGTTTGAGCAGGTAATCGGCGGTTGGGATCGTATTTCAGCGGCGCGAATTGCCAATGCTAATCTTGAGAAATTTCTTGAGGGTGCAGAGAATGATGAGGAACCTTTACGCCTGCCAAATCCTGTTGGGCATATCTCAGTACAAAACTTGATGTACAACCCTTCAGAAATTCCGAATGCAAAGCCCGTGCTTGATGATGTGAGCTTTGACTTGGTAGCTGGCAAAGTACTGGCCATTATTGGCCCATCGGGTGCTGGTAAATCTACCGTTGCGAAAGCCTTGGTTGGTGCAATTGATTGTAATTCTGGTCAAATCCGTCTTGATGGTGCTGAGCGGGCGCAATGGCCTGAGGATCAATGGGGTGAGACTGTTGGGTATGTGAGTCAGGAAATTACTCTATTTCCAGGTTCATTGGCTGAGAATATTGCGCGTTTAGAAATTAGCCCTGATCCTAAAAAAGTGGTCGAAGCCGCAATCGCTGCTGGTATCCACGACATGATTACGGCTTTACCTGAAGGGTATGGAACCGAGATTGGGCCTGGTAAAGTAATGTTATCGGGTGGCCAGAAGCAACGTGTTGCGTTGGCTCGAGCACTTTATTCTAATCCAACGGTTCTTGTTCTTGATGAACCAAATGCTCACCTCGATGCGCAAGGGGAAGGAAGCCTTATTGAGGCAATGACCCGAGCAAAGAGTGTGGGGCGTACAATTGTGATTGTCACACAACGTCGCTCCGTTCTGCAGGTTGCGGATTTTGTGATGACTATCAAAGACGGTAAAGTTGAGAGCTATGTCAATGCGAATATGAAGGCAGAAATGACACCTGCCGATAAGAAGAAGCGAGATCAAGCCAAGGCTGATGTACTGGCTAAGACGCGTCAATTAGTGGACGCACCTTCGCTTGTTCCCAATAGCCCAACCAAGAATGAACATTTGGGAGAAAGCGCGTGAAGACGGATGAAATGATTGCTTTGGCTGCACGTCAAGCTGTGTTTAATGCTGCGACCGGAGGTTCTGAAATGGGCACAACTGATGCGCCCGTGATGGAGCGTCGGGAAGTTACTCCTGAGCAATTGAAGGCGAATACAGCGGCGCAAGTTGCCGCGAAGAAGGTTCGTACTGACGTTTCGCCACCTGCTAAGTTTGAAGAAAAACCCGTTACTGCCCCAAATTCTGCACCGGTAACTACCCCGGCGTTAGCTCCAGCACCTACAACTTTGGCCGCAGCCCAAGAGGCGGCTTCAGCTGTTGAAAAGCCTGTGCCAGTTGATCGCACAAATTGGCAAGATGAAGTGCCGCTCGATAATAAGAAGGTCGTGAAGAAGGGACTGTTGTTTGTTTTTGGTTTCTTAGGCTTATTCCTGCTTTGGGCAATATTGTTTCCTATTTCTTCAGCCGTTGTTTCTGCTGGCAAGATGGTTTCTGCTGGTGCAAATAAGCTAATTCAACATCCTGCTGGCGGTGTGGTTCGTCAAATCCTCGTACGCGAGGGTGAGCAGGTTGAGAAAAATCAAGTTGTCGTTGTCCTTGATCCATCTGTAAGCCAAGCCGAGTTGAGCCGTTTAACGGCACGTCATACTCTATTAAATGCATTACAAACGCGTTTGAATTCTGAGCAAGGAGAAAACGGTTTTAGCGCTGTTGAGAATTCTTCTGGCCTGCAATTGCGTGGAGCACAAGATAGCGAGACACAATCTATTAGCGCGGGAGCTAAACGTATTCTTGAAGAGCAACGCAAGGAATATAATGCGGGCCGCAAACGGTTGAATGCGCAGCTTGATGCGGCGACTTCTCTTGTTGAGTCTTTGAAAGATCAGCGGTTGGGTTTGCAGGCTCGATTAGCGGGGGCGCAACAATTGTTGAACTACTCCGAGATGGAATTGCAAAAAATACGACCACTCGTTCGTGATGGATACTTGCCGAAGGCTCGTCTTTGGGATGTGGACAAGAAGCGCCTTGAGCAAGTTACCTCCGTGGGTAATTTTGAGGCTGAAATTGACGCGACCAGCCAACGGGTAAGTGAAGCAGAAGCGCAAATCTCACAATTAACTGAAGCAGACCAAGAGCAGCGTTCTGAGGAACTGACCAAAGTCATGGGCGAGTTGGCCGAAATTCGCGATCAGATTAAGGCTGCTAGAACTGCCGTTGATTCAACGGAATTACGTGCGCCTGTTGCAGGAACTTTAACTAAGATGACTGCGAATACTATGGGTGGGGTGATTGTTCCAGGTGCTGTAGTGGCTGAGGTTGTGCCTAAGAACTCTGGGTTGGTAACCGAGTTTCGTGTTGCTTTGGAAAAAATTCAAGCGGTTAAAGTTGGTCAAAAAGCACGTGTTGTAATCACCGCATTTAACCGGCGTACCTATGATCCTATTGAAGCTGAAGTGATTTATGTGTCCGCGGACCAAGAGGTTGATCCGATGACGGGTGATACATACTTCCTTGCCCGTGCGCGTTTGAACGACAATACAGAAAAGAACAATGGTCTGGCTGAAATCCAGGCCGGTATGCAGACGGAAGTCTTCGCATTGGCAGAGCCTCGCGTGTTTATGAGCTATTTGATGCAACCAATTTATGACAGCTTCAGTAAAGCATTCCGTGAAACAAATTAGATGCTGGTTTAAATAAATCATCCGGCAAAACGCAATTAAGCGTTCTACCGGATGAATATGAACCTGCCCCGTCCGGAAGGCTGGTTCAAACTGTGCTGGTATTAACCAGCAGTCAAAGCAACATATTCTGCTTCTGACAATGAGCCATCGTTATTGGCGTCAGCAGCAACAATTTTTGCTTCTTCAACATCAGGAAGAGCAACTTTGGCTTCTTCCATGGAAATCGCACCGTCTGCGTTTGCATCAGCTGCCGAAAAGGCAGGGGCCGCTGCAAAAGCAACTGTTGAGAGTGTTACGATACTTAGTGCTGCGATGAGCTTTTTCATGGTTAGTCTCCTTACTAGTACGGTAGATTGAGGGCTCTACCGAGAAGCCAATTCCCTGCACATCTCCCTGTAAAGGCATCGTGTAGGGGCGATGGGCTATTGCCTGTCGCAGTGCTAAGTTGGCGTGGGAATGTGGTGCGAAACGGGTGAAAAAAAGTCAAAACAATGATTTGAAAGGTAATTTGGTAAACTGTGATTTCATGATATTTCAACGGATAGATCACTGTTTTCATATGCAATAAATCGTGTGTGTTTTTGAGTTAGCGGGGCTTTAACCGAAAGCCTTGTATGTATGGGATGTGCGCTTGATAAAGGAAGAAATTCGAATGGCTGAGATAGAGATTGTCCCTACGACACCGATCAATGGGCAAAAACCCGGCACTTCTGGTTTGCGTAAACGTGTGAGCGAATTTCAAGCGCCTCACTATCTAGAAAACTTCGTTCAATCTATTTTTGATTCTCTTGAAGGCATCAAAGGGCAAACCCTAATAGTTGGGGGGGACGGACGGTTTTATAATACGACGGCTATTCAAACGATTCTTAAGATGGCTGCAGCTAATGGTTTTGGTCGGGTGATTGTTGGACAAGACGGGTTGCTTTCCACTCCTGCTGTTTCTCACCTTATTCGTAAGCAACAAGCCCTTGGCGGAATAATACTTTCAGCGAGCCATAACCCGGGCGGGCCAGATGGTGATTTTGGGATTAAATATAATGGGGCGAATGGTGGCCCTGCTAGCGAGCTGGTAACCGACGCAATCTTTGCTCGAACGCAGACCATTGATTGCTACAAACTTATACAAGTCGAGGATATTGATTTGGGCTCAATAGGCGCGTCCCGTGTGGGCCGCATGAATGTAGAAGTTATAGACCCAGTGGATGACTATGCGAAGTTGATGGAAACTTTGTTTGACCTTGATGCCATTCGTGGCCTGTTCAAAGCGGGATTCAAATTTAAGTTTGACGCAATGCACGCGATTACAGGCCCCTACGCCCAACGGCTGTTTGTCGAGATGCTGGACGCTCCTAAAACCTGTTTGATGAATGCCAAGCCAAGTGAAACGTTTGGCGGTGGCCACCCAGATCCGAACCTCGTTCATGCTAAAGAGATTTTTGATATGGCGATGGCCAATGATGGCCCTGATCTTGCTTGCGCGTCCGATGGCGATGGGGACCGCAATTTGATTATTGGCAAGCATTGCTTTGTTACACCATCAGACAGTTTGGCTGTTATTGCGGCCAATGCCCATTTAACGCCAGGCTGTGCAGATGGATTAAAGGGGGTTGCGCGTTCCATGCCAACCAGCGGTGCTGTTGATAAGGTTGCTGAAGTATTTGGGCTGCCGCTTTATGAGGTTCCAACTGGTTGGAAGTTTTTCGGAAACCTATTGGATGCTGGCGATATTACTCTATGCGGAGAAGAAAGTGCCGGAACTGGCTCCAACCATGTGCGGGAAAAAGATGGTATTTGGGCGGTGCTAATGTGGTTGAATATTTTGGCCGTGCGTCAACAAAGTGTCGCTCAAACAATGGTGGACCACTGGGCGCAATTTGGGCGCAACTATTATGCCCGCCATGATTACGAGGCTGTGGATACTAAAGGGGCAGCTGATTTAATGGCCCGCCTTCGGGGGCGGTTTGAGGAATTTATGGGGTTTGATACTGGGGCGGGTACAATTGCACGCGCCGATGAGTTTTCTTATTATGATGCCTTCGATGAGAGTTTTGTTGATGAACAAGGTATTCGTATTCTGTTCGAAAACGGCTCGCGAATTGTTTATCGGCTCTCAGGAACGGGAACTGTTGGAGCGACCCTTCGGGTTTATATTGAGCGTTATGAACCAAAGGATGGCAATATCAGCCAGGAAACAAATGCTGCGATTGCTGATCTGATCACCACCTCGCGGGAATTGGCAGGGATAGAGCGATTTACGGGACGTGTTGAGCCGGATGTAATTACTTAAATGATTGTGCCTATGTCGGTGGACGGGGTAGTCGAAGGCCTTTATATCCACCTCAAGTTTTCTACACATAATAGAGCACCATGGCACCGCCACTTCTTACCCTTCGCGATATTCATTTAACCTTTGGTTCTACCCCTTTGCTTACAGGGGCGGACTTGGCTGTCCATGCTCGTGAGCGGCTTTGTCTTGTTGGGCGTAATGGCTCAGGTAAATCCACGCTACTGAAAATTGCAGCAGGGCAGGTAGAACAAGATCAAGGAGAGCGGTTTTTCCAGCCGGGAACAACTGTGCGCTATCTGCCGCAGGAACCTGATCTAACGACATATGCAACGGTTGCCGATTATGTGAATGCAGGTCTTGAGGAGGCGGATGATCCTTATCGGGCGCAGATGTGTATGGATGCTTTGGGGTTGAGTGGTGACGAGGGTACACAAAATCTTTCTGGTGGCGAGGCGCGGCGTGCGGCCTTGGCTCGGGTACTGGCGCCTGAACCAGATATATTGTTGTTGGATGAACCGACCAACCACCTTGATTTGCCCGCCATTGAATGGCTCGAAAAAGAAATCGCTTCACTACGTTCTGCAATAGTTTTGATCAGCCACGACCGACGGTTTTTAGAAAACCTGTCCCGCTCTACTCTTTGGATTGACCGTGGAAAGACTCGCTTGTTGGGCAAGCCCTTTACCCATTTTGAGGAGTGGCGGGATACGTTGCTCGAGCAAGAAGAACTTGATGCTCATAAACTGGACCGTAAGATTGTGCGAGAAGAGCATTGGGTAACCCACGGTGTTTCTGGGCGGCGTAAACGCAATATGAAGCGGCTCGGGGACTTGGGAGCTTTAAGACAACAGCAGGCAGATCGCTTGAAACCGACTGGTAATGTGACAATCAGTGTTGCCGAAGGAGAAACCTCTGGCAAGTTGGTGGCGCGGGTTGAAAAAATATCAAAGGCTTATGGGGACAAAGTGCTGGTCAATGATTTTTCCACCCGTATTGCGCGCGGAGATAGGCTTGGAATTGTAGGACCTAATGGGGCGGGTAAGACAACTTTGGTTAATATGTTAATTGGGCAGTTAGAGCCTGATGTTGGGGTTGTGAAGCTCGGCTCGAACATTGAAATGCTGGTTATCGACCAAAAGCGAACAAAACTAGATCCACTGGCCACGGTAAAGGATACACTAACCGGCGGTGGCACGGATGTTGTAGCTATAGGTGATGAGCGTAAGCACGTAATGGCCTATATGAAGGATTTTCTGTTTCTGCCGGAGCAGGCACGAACGGCTGTTTCTCGACTTTCGGGTGGGGAGCGAGGGCGATTGATGTTGGCCATGGGTTTGCGACATCCCTCTAACCTACTTGTACTGGATGAGCCGACCAATGATCTGGATTTGGAAACACTCGATTTATTACAAGAAATGATTGCTGATTACGTAGGCACTGTGATTGTGGTGAGCCACGATAGAGATTTTCTTGATCGGGTTTGTACATCAATTATTGCGCCAGCTGGGGCGGGGCAATGGATTGAATATGCTGGCGGTTATTCAGACATGGTTTCTCAACGTGATACTCGCCGTGTGAAAACAGATGATGAGGGTTTTACTAAGGGTGCGAAAAAAAGTTCTCTAAAACCAAAAACGGCGAAACCAAATTCGTCGAAGATGACTTTCAAGGACAAGCATGCACTCGAAAAGCTTCCAATTGAAATAAGCAAACTTGAAGGCGATATAGCCCAAATAAATAAGGCACTGGCGGAACCTGGTTTATTTGAACGAGATGGAAAGCGGTTTAACCAGTTGGTCAGCTTGCTTGAAAAAACTCAAGCCGAGCTCTTGGGGAAAGAAGAGCGCTGGATGGAATTAGAATTACTGCGGGAAGAAATGGAAGGGTAGTGACTACCCGCCCGTTACACTCATGTGCCGACTGCCACCTGAGGGGGAAGTCCCGTTACGCTCAATAACGAAGTCATGGCCCTTTGGCTTGCGGCCAATAGCTTCATCAATGGCTTGATAGAGAAGTTCATTTCCTTCTGATGCCCGAAGTGGTTTGCAAAGATCTGCGGCATCGTCCTGTCCAAGGCACATATAGAGCGTGCCGGTACAGGTAACCCGCACCCGATTGCAGCTCTCACAGAAGTTGTGCGAAAGCGGGGTGATGAAACCAATGCGTCCGCCCGTTTCTTTTACTTCGACATAGCGCGCTGGGCCGCCTGTTTTGTAAGCAATATCGCTAAGGGTGAATGTTTCCTCCAACCTTGAACGAACGAGGGAGAGGGGGAGATATTGGTCGGTACGGTCTTCGTCAATTTCGCCAAGTGGCATTGTCTCGATTAGGGTGAGGTCGAAACTTTCCCCATGGGCCCATTTCATCATGTCTTCGATTTCGAATTCATTGACATTTTTTAAGGCGACCGCATTGATCTTGATGGCGAGGCCTGCTTTACGGGCGGCCTCCATGCCCTCCATTACTTTCCCCAGTTGTCCCCAACGGGTGATCTTGGCAAATTTATCTCGGTCGAGGGTGTCGATTGAAACATTGACCCGCTTTACCCCGCAATCCACGAGTTCCTCTGCATATTTTGCTAATTGAGAACCATTCGTCGTGAGTGTTAGCTCTTCTAGAGAGCCAGATGTTAGATGACGCGACAGGGAACGGAATAGTGACATAATGTTTTTACGAACAAGTGGCTCCCCGCCTGTTAATCGTAATTTTCGAACACCCTTTTCAATGAAGCCAGAACATAAGCGGTCTAGCTCTTCTAGGGTCAAGAGGTCTTTCTTTGGCAGAAAGGTCATATTCTCTGACATGCAATAGACGCAGCGGAAGTCGCAGCGATCCGTGACAGATACGCGAAGATAATCAACGGTGCGACCAAAGGGGTCTATCATTGGAGAAGAAGTTGCTTGTGTCATCAGATTATCTTAGCGATCCAGCATCATATTCATAGTAGTTTTTTCACCATCTCATATGGCGGTTGAGTTGGCCTTGTGCGAGTATTCAGGAAGAATACTATTGTGGCGTTTTCCATCATGAATAAATCAAAAGCATATCCAACTGATGACCATGGATGGTTGGAGTTATTGCCCAAGCGAAAGGCACACCCAAAGCTTAAGGGAGAACATCGTGCTGAATGGGTAGTTGTTGGGGCTGGGTTCACTGGGCTTTCCTGTGCCCGCCGTCTGGGAGAACTGCATCCCAATGCTAAAATTATGATTGTTGAGGCTCGCAGTGTTGGGCAGGGCGCCTCTGGGCGTAATTCTGGGTTCACTGTTGGGGTAAGTCATCATTCAGGGCGCTATAGATCAGGGGCGGTTGATGCCTATCGGCGGATTAATAGGATCAACCAGTTTGGTCTTTCTTTATTGCGGGAGCAAAGTAAGACCCACTCTATAAAATGTGATTTTGATGAAGCTGGCTTTTATCATGCCGTCGCAGATAAGTTTTCGTTTCCCGAAAAGGATTATTTTCACCGCCATCTGGAAGCGTTGGAAATAGATCATCGTGTTCTTGGCCAAGAGGAGTTGGAGGATAGGTTAGGCACGTCACACTATGCCCATGGGGTGCATGTTGCTAATAATGCACTTGTCCAACCTGCTGCTTTGGTGTGCGGACTTGCTGATAATTTGCCAAATAATGTGACGTTGTTTGAGAACAGTCCGGTTATCGAGATTAAGGGTGGCTCTACCATCGAGCTTATTACAATCAATGGTAGGATCACTACCGATAGGGTGGTGATGGCTACGAATTATGAGGCTCCGAAACTGGGGTTTTTGAAACGGCGTATTATTGGCTCGACGTTATCAGGCAGCTTTACGCGGGTATTGGATGATGAAGAGATGGCCAATCTTGGTTCGCTAAAAACTTGGGGCGTGCTTTCTTTGCATGGTGGTGGTGCTACTGTTCGTTTAACCCATGATCGCCGTATCTGTATCCGCAATACAGCTGAGTTCAACAGATCAAGGCTGCTTGATGAGGCGGAGCTGTTACATCGACAGGCTCTACATCGCCTTGGTTTTGAGCGTCGTTTCCCGCAACTCGCCCATGTGCCGTTTGAGTATTCGTGGTCTGGGGTTGAAGGGGTTAGTCGCAACATGACAGATATATTTGGGGAACAGAAACGCAATATCTATTATGTTGGTGGCTATAATGGCTCTGGGGTGACGCGGGGGACGGCCTCTGGCTATGCCATGGCTGAATATGCAAGTGGAGGTCAATCTGAATTGATTGAAGACTGCTTGGGATTTGCCCGCCCTGCGTGGATTCCTCCTTCGCCAATTCTTGATTTTATCGCAAGCTTTAAAGTGCGCCGCCGTTTCCGTGGTGTCGGTCTTGATCGGTAAGCTTGTACCTCTGGGCTTTTGGCTCGAGATTATGGTTACCAAATGCTTTCACCAATAGAATAAAGTCCACTATTTTTCTTTGCTCGCCTTAAATTTGTTTCTGCGATGTTGAACGCTGAAACAATGGAGCATGGGAATATAAAATGGCTACGAAGTATTTTTGGGGAACTAACGCAAACAACACCATAAAGGGGCGTAATAGCAATTCTTCTAACAAGAAGGACGTGATTTACGGCTTTGATGGCGACGACACTTTGAACGGTCGTAATGGCGTTGATGAAATTTATGGCGATGCTGGTAATGATACTTTGATCGGCGGCCGTGGAAATGATTACCTTTCAGGTGGCACTGGCGATGATAACCTTGATGGTGGGCGAAACAACGATATTCTATTGGGCGGTGCTGGTAACGACATCCTAGATGGCGGTACAGGCGAAGACCAGCTTTATGGTGGTGATGGTGACGACACACTTATCGGTGGATACGATCTCGGCAATGGCGATCTATTCGACGGCGGTGCTGGTAATGACACCTACACTGTTAAAGGCTCTGCGGTTCAATCATATGCATTTCATATTGATTTAGAAGTTGGCGTTGATCAATATAACAACCAATTTGTTTCTATTGAAAACCTCACTGGTGGTCTGAACGATGATATTTTCGCAGGTAATGACGAAGATAACATCCTAGATGGTGATGCCGGAAACGACTTTATCGAAGGGCGTGGCGGTAACGATGAGCTTTATGGTCGTAATGGCGATGATGTTCTGGATGGCGGCGCTGGTGATGATATTATCAATGGCGGTGTTGGAAATGACGAAATCTATGGTGGTGATGGTGATGACCGTCTCAACGGTAGCTCTGGCGAAGACCTAATATTTGGTGATGCTGGTGATGACCGTATCGATGGTGGCGTGAATTCTGATGAGCTTTATGGCGATGCTGGTAATGATGAGCTGATCGGTGATAGCGGTCATGACTTGATCGACGGCGGTACTGGTGAAGATAAGATTTCTGGCGGTACTGGCAATGATATTATTTTTGGCGGTGATGATAATGATACCGTAAATGGTGACGGCGGAAATGACGAAATTTTCGGTGAAGCTGGCGATGACTACCTTCGTGGTGGCACTGGCCATGACGAAATTGATGGTGGTGAAGGTAACGACACTATTTACGGCGATAGCGGTGAAGATGTGATCTACGCTGGTGACGGCGATGATACGGTTAACGCAGGTAGCTGGGATGACACCGTTTACGGTGGCGCTGGTAACGACCGTCTTTATGGGCTTTCTGGTAATGACATTATATTCGGTGACGAGGGTGCTGACAAAATCAAAGGCGGCACAGGCAACGATGAGCTACATGGCGGCGCTGATAATGACACCATTCTTGGTGAAAGCGGCGACGATGTAATCTACGGCGATGCTGGTAATGATCGACTAGATGGTAAATCTGGCCATGATATTATTCGGGGTGGCGATGGTGCTGATAACATCACAGCTGGTACTGGTAATGATACTCTTTACGGTGACGCTGGTAATGACCGCCTTCGTGCTGAGGGTGGCGATGACATCATCTTTGGCGGCGCAGGTAACGACAGAATCGAAGCAAGTTCTGGCCATGATGCAATCAACGGCGGTAGTGGTGATGACATAATGTCAGGTGGTACAGGTGTTGATACTTACACATGGAATAACGCTGATGTAGTTTCAGGTGGCGATTCTTGGACCGACACGATCTCTGACTTCTCAAGTGTCGATGTGTTGGATTTCTCTTCAATGAGCATCTCTGAAAGCGACCTTAGCTTTACTGAAGTTGGTGGAAACACAATGGTCTCTGCAATGATGGGCGGAATGTCATATGACATCGTTGAATTGAGCGGTGCTACGGCTCTCGACATGACAGCGATGATCGACAACGATCTGTTGCTGATCGCTGAAGACATGATGATGGGATAATTGGTCGTACCAATACCATTTAAAAAATCAGCCCTTCCCGTTTGTTCGGGGAGGGCTTTTTTGTGCAAATCGTGTGGAACTAATTCGCCTTATCTATTCCGTCCGCGTAATTGTTCTTGTAGTAAGGCGATCAGGCTCATGGCCGCTTCTGGGATATTTGTTCCCGGACCAAAGACTTGTTTCACGCCAGCTTCGGTCAAGAAGTCGTAGTCTTGGCTTGGGATAACCCCACCACAAATAACGATTTTATCGGCAGCGTCTCGTGTTGCCAGTTCCTTTAGAAGCATTGGGGCTAATGTCTTATGGCCTGCGGCGTGGGAGGAGACACCGACTATATCAACGTCTTGTGTTACCGCCAAATCAGCAGCTTCCTCAGGGGTTAAAAACAAGGGGCCAACGGTTACATCAAACCCCAAATCACCAAAAGCAGTTGCGATTACCTTCGCGCCCCTGTCGTGGCCATCTTGCCCCATTTTGACGACGAGAACCTTTGGTTTTCGTCCGAGTTGCTTAGCGAAATTTGCTATAGAACTTTGAGTTTCTTTGAATACTGGGTCGTCGCCATATGCGTCTTTATAAACGCCTTCGATGGTGACGATGTCTGCTGCGTGGCGACCAAAGACATTTTGCAGCGCCCATGAAATCTCGCCTACCGTGGCACGGGCACGGGCAGCCTCAACGGCGGCCTCCAAAATATTGCCATCGCCTTTGGCAACGGTCTCAAGATTTTCTAGTGCAGCTGCATGGGCGGTAGCATCACGAGATTTGCGGATGCGGGTTAGCCTTGCGATTTGAGCATCACGAACGGCGGCGTTGTCGATGTCACGTACTTCGACTTTGGTTTCTTGAGTGGGTTGGAATTTGTTTACGCCAACAATGACCTCTTCGCCTTTATCAATGCGTGCTTGTTTTTGCGCCGCTGCTTCTTCAATTTTCGCTTTTGGCATGCCTTCATTTATAGCTTGGGTCATGCCTCCCATGGCTTCAATTTCTTCCATCAAAGTCCAAGCTTCATCTATCAAATCTGCGGTTAGACTCTCGACGTAATAAGAGCCTGCGAGAGGATCAACAACTTTGGTAACGCCTGTTTCATGTTGCAGTATGAGTTGGGTGTTCCGGGCGATACGGCTGGAGAAATCTGTTGGTAGGGCTATGGCCTCATCGAAGGAGTTGGTGTGCAAACTTTGAGTGCCGCCAAGGGCAGCGCTCATGGCCTCATAGGCGGTGCGGACAATATTGTTATAGGGGTCTTGTTCTTGGAGAGAGACACCTGAGGTTTGACAGTGAGTTCGCAGCATTTGGCTACGCTCAGATGCGCCAAACTCTGCCATAATTTGTGACCACAGGAAGCGAGCGGCGCGCAATTTTGCAGCCTCCATAAAAAAGTTCATACCCATGTTGAAAAAGAAAGAAAGCCGGCCTGCAAATGCATCGACATCCATTCCTTTGGCGATTGCGGCGCGCACATAGTCGCGGCCATCGGCTAGGGTGAAGGCGAGCTCTTGCACGATGGTGCTACCTGCTTCTTGGATGTGATAACCAGAAATAGATATTGAGTTATAACGCGGCATTTCTTTAGCCGTGTATTCGATTATATCGGAGACAATTCTCATGCTTGGTTCTGGTGGGTAGATATAAGTGTTACGAACCATGAATTCTTTTAGGATGTCATTTTGGATCGTGCCCGAGAGTTGATCACGGGTGAACCCTTGTTCCTCGCCTGCGACAATAAAGGAAGCGAGCACAGGGACCACCGCTCCGTTCATGGTCATCGAGACGGACATCTTATCAAGCGGAATGCCGTCAAAAAGGATTTTCATATCCTCTACAGAGTCAATTGCGACCCCCGCCTTACCAACATCGCCGACCACTCGGGGGTGGTCTGAATCATAACCACGATGGGTCGCAAGATCGAAGGCAACCGAGAGCCCGCGTTGCCCTCCTTTAAGGGCGGCGCGATAAAACTTGTTGCTTTCTTCAGCAGTGGAAAAACCCGCGTACTGGCGGATGGTCCACGGGCGGCCAGCATACATGGTGGCTTTGGGGCCGCGCGTAAACGGGACATGACCAGGAAGAGAGCCAAGATGGTCTAGCCCATCTATGTCTTCTGCGGTGTAAATAGGTTTGACAGAAATACCCTCAGGTGTATTCCAAGTCAGTGTATTTGGATCGCCGCCCTTCATTTCTTTGGTGGCGAGGTTGAGCCAATCTCTTGGGAGGGGGGGCTTTTTGGACATATCTTTAAACTCGCGCGGTTCTTCTTCTCAAAGAGTATAGGCTTAGGATGGAGCCGCCAAGGGGGGAAGGGCGATAAGAAGCCGCACTTTCGTCGTAGTATGGGGGTAGAGTAATGCAAAGGCTGTGGGCACGTTAACGATGATTGAGCATTTGCTTTTCATTTCGGTTAACGAAGTGTTAACTATGCTTCAGCGGGAATTTTGATCAAGCTTAATAGTGGCTAAGGAACGAAATAGTGGTTGTGATGCGTATTTTTATAAGAACATTTTTGATGGCAGCAATGTTTGCTGTGGTTGCTGGGCAAACAGCCCATGGGCAAACGGCGCGTAAATTCGGAAAGAAGGCCATTACTGTACGGCTTTGCCCGACGAATTGTACCAAAGTTACGGGCCATGGATATAAACCTGGGGGGTCAACAACTGTATATGAAACTAAAGGCGGTTGGGCGCGGGTTTCTGGCTACATCAAACGCAGTGAATTGGTGAAAAGCTTTGGCAATAAGATCACTAAAAAACCGGCACTTTGGGTTCCTGTTTCTTCGCTAAAGACAGTGAAGAAAAAAGTGGTGGCAAAGAAGAAAAAGCCTGTTGTTAAAAAGAAGGTTTCTAAGAAAAAGACGGTCAAGAAAAGGCGCGTGGCGCGGTTGAGCCGGACACCATTGCCAATTTTTAGACCAAATTCAGCTTTTACAACAAGTGTTCCAGTGGTTGTGAATGAACCAACTGTTGTTGAGCAATCTGTCGTTGAACAACCTGTGATGGAACCTGCAGTGAAAGTTGTGGAATCAACTCCGGTTACGCCAAAATCTCAAGAAACGGGTTCAAAAGGTGCTCTGACTTGGGAGCAGGTGCAGGCAAAAATTGCGGCCCAAAAGAATAATGCCAACACCAACTCAGCTTCGGCAACTGCGAAAGTTGCTGCTGCAATGAAAGCCGCGGCGGCGAAGAAAGTCACAGATGCAGCGAAAGTCGCGGCGGCTAAGAAAGCCGCAGATGCAGCTAAGGTTGCGGCGGCTAAGAAAACCGCAGATGCAGCGAAGGTTGCAACTGCAAAGAAAACTGCAGATGCAGCGAAAGTCGCGGCGGCTAAGAAAACTGCAGATGCAGCGAAGGTTGCGGCAGCTAAGAAAACTGCAGATGCAGCGAAGGTTGCGGCGGCAAAGAAAACCGCAGATGCGGCGAAGGTTGCGGCAGCTAAGAAAACTGCAGATGCGGCGAAGGTTGCGGCGGCTAAGAAAACCGCAGATGCTGCAAAAGCTGCGGCAGTTAAGAAAACCGCAGATGCGGCAAAAAAACAGCCCGCAACGGTATCGGAAGAACAACGAGTCGCAGCTATTATCGCAAAGAACAAAGCCGCGCGTATTGCGGCAGAAGCTTCGCGGAAAACTGAAACACCTAAGGTAAATGCAAAAAAACCTGCTGTTGGCTATCAGCCTCCAAAACCAGAAGATACAACGGTTGCGGTTGTACTTCCTCCTAAAGAGGTTGCCGCGACAGACGCACCAACAGCTAAGCAACCTACATCGGAACCTGTTTACAAATCTGCAAAAGCTGATCCAATTGTATTTGGTAAGCGGCCGAAGAAATACATCAAAGCGCTGCGGGATAAACGGTTGCGGAAATTGCCAGGTTCAAAGTCTGGTGTGCGTAAGGACGTGGTAATTGCGCTACGCCACTATGCTCTTGGCCTGTTGAAAAGCGGCGAGTGCAAGGGGATATCCAAGGGAGGACCAAGTACTACTCCTGGTATGCTTTATGTGATTTGCACAGATGATTTGACCTATCTACGCCAATTCCCACTCAAGGAAGAATCCTGGTAGTTTCTTAGAGCTAGCGGGTTAATCTCATCATTTGAAGCATAGCAAGTGGTGTGAACCAGAGGAGTAATTCCATCTGGTATTGGCCAATGAAATACCAATGTATTGCTGTGAATACAGCTGCTATATAAGCGCCGCGTTGTAGGGGCTTCCAGTTTTTTCCAAGCCGTAAAACGCTGAACATATTGGAAGTTGCCGCGAGGACAAGAAGGATCGCGAAAGCCAGCCAGCCGGTTGTTAAAGATATTTCGCTAAGTTCAAGCCAGACCAATTCCAACGAACCCACTTCACGCAAGTAGAAGTAAGTGTGCAGGGCGGCGTACCCAAAAGATGCGACGCCAACGGCGCGGCGATGCAAAATCAACCAACGAATAACAATACGCACTTTGGCCCACTTTTTAGACAGGCGCATCAGCGGTGTTAGTGCGAGAGCGAGCACTAAAAGCTGCACGGATAGCAAACCGCTCTCGTACATAATCTCAGCGTAGTATCGCTCACGGGTGAATACATCTGCAAGGAGCGCGGGGGCGGGGATTGCAAGAACCAACCACGCAAAAAAGCGGTGATTGAAAATGGTTTTGATAAAGGGAAGCATGCGTGTTGGTTAGATTATTCGGCGGCTTAGGCCAAGTGATTTATTAGTGGATTGTTTTATGACGTAGTCATGAAGTTGACAGCCGGTGTGATAACTTTTGTTCAAACCCTCATGGTTAGAAAATAGTTGATTATGCGTGATCAGAAGAAATCGCTAGGCACGGCCTTGATGGTGGTGTCAGCCTTGGTGTTCAGCTCGGCTGGATTGTTTACGAAGGGCGTGAACGCAGGCGCTTGGGATGTGATTTTTTGGCGTAGTGTCTTTGGTGTAGTGATCATGGGAGCGTACATCATTGCGCGGGGGAGGTGGGCAACTGAATTCACGAACATGGGGAAGCCTGGTTGGGCAGTTACTCTTGTCGGGGCCTCTGGCATGGTGGCTTTTATACCCGCTTTCAAACTGACAAGTATTGCAAATGTCTCTTTGATTTATGCCGTCACGCCTCTTATTGCCGCATTGATTGCGTGGGGTTGGTTAGACGTTAAAGCTACAAAGCCTATTATAATTGGCGCGATAGTCGCGTTCTTAGGGGTGTTGGTAATTGTGAGCGGCTCTTTGGGCGGCATCGAACTTTCGGGAGATCTGCTTGCTCTTTGGATGGCAATTGCGCTGGCGATAATGATGGTCATTTATCAACGCTACCCCGATACACCTGCGGCGGGGCCCGCCGTTTTATCGTTGCTTATTTCCCTTCCATTTGCACTAGGCTTCGGCGATCCTTTTCACGTTTCAAACTGGGAGATTATGATACTTGCAGGGTTTGGCGTTGTATTTGCCATCGGCGCAGTCACCTTGGGAGAGGGTGCAAAGAGATTGCCTGCTGCAGAAACTGCCCTGCTAAGTATTTTGGAAGCCCCCTTCGCGCCGGTATTTGCTTGGATCGTATTGAGTGAGTTACCAAGCGGTTTAACCATTATCGGTGGGTTGATTATCTTAGCGGGCGTGGTGGGGAGCCAGCTCTATTCAATTCGAAAGAGCGCAGAATAAGCCTACTCAAATTCCATAATAATCTCATCAACAGCGAGGCTTTCGCCTGCTGTTGCATTGATTTTTATGACTTTTGTTTTCTTTTCAGCGCGCAGGATGTTTTCCATTTTCATGGCTTCAACAGTGGCGAGGGCTTGGCCCTCATGCACTTCGTCGCCTTCCGATACGGCGATTGAAACGATCAAGCCCGGCATGGGGCAAAGCAGTTGCTTTGAAGTATCCGCAGGGGTTTTTTCAATCATGAGGCCGTTCAAAGCTGAGAGAACGGGGGACATGATTTGGGCCTCCAAGGTCGCGCCGCGGTAGCGGAGTTGATAACCGCCCGCTGTACTTACCGTTTTCACGGCCATTGGCTCGCCATCAATTGTTGCGACGACTAATGGTGTACCGGGTCGCCAATCAGTTAGTACTTTCATTTTGGAGCCATCGGCAAATTTTATTTTTGCACCTTCGTTTTTGGCTTTCATCTTGAGGGCAAAATCTTCGCAGCCGTCTTTGTCCTTGAGGCTTACTACCCAATTTTTTCCGACCCGTCTTTTGTGGTTGGCCATGGCGCCAGAAATTCGGGTTCGGCGCAGTTGTGCAATCATGTTCATGGAAGCGGCAAGGGCGGCAAGTTTGCGTTTGTCGCTGGCGCTTGTTGATGCCCCTTCAAATCCCTCAGGATATTCTTCTTCGATAAAGGCGGTGGTGATGTTGCCGGTGAAAAACCGTTCGTGGTCCATTACAGCAGAAAGGAAAGGTAAGTTATGGCCGATCCCCTCAACTTCAAATGTATCAAGGGCGGTGCGCATACCTGTGATTGCAGTTGCGCGGTCTTTTCCCCACGTGCACAGCTTGGCGATCATCGGATCGTAGTACATGGAAATTTCGCCGCCCTCATAAACACCCGTATCATTGCGAACTACAATGCCATCTTTTTTGCCTTCCACAGGAGGGCGGTAGCGGGTTAGGCGGCCGATAGAGGGAAGGAAATTGCGGTAGGGGTCTTCTGCGTAGAGGCGGCATTCCATCGCCCAGCCGTTGAGCTTTACATCTTCTTGTTTGATGGCAAGCACTTCGCCGTAGGCAACACGGATCATTTGTTCAACGAGATCAATTCCGGTGATGAGCTCGGTGACAGGGTGCTCAACTTGGAGACGGGTGTTCATCTCTAAGAAGTAAAAATTTTGCTTCCCATCTACGATAAATTCCACGGTTCCAGCGCTTGAATAATCTACAGCTTTGGCAAGGGCAACTGATTGTTCGCCCATGGCTTTGCGGGTTTTTTCATCAAGGAACGGTGAGGGGGCTTCTTCGATTACTTTTTGATTGCGACGCTGAATGGAGCACTCGCGTTCGCCTAGATAAATGCAATTGCCATGGTTGTCGCCCAGCACTTGAATTTCGATGTGACGAGGCTGGGTGATAAATTTTTCGATGAAGATGCGATCGTCACCGAAAGAGCTAGCGGCTTCGTTTTTGGAAGATTGAAAACCCTCACGCGCGCCTTCATCGTCCCACGCAATCCGCATGCCCTTACCGCCACCACCAGCACTGGCTTTAATCATTACGGGGTAGCCGATTTGGGTGGATATTTTGACGGCTTCTTCTGCGTCCTCGATTAGGTCCATATGGCCAGGAACTGTGGTTACGCCAGATTCTTGAGCGAGTTTTTTGGAGGTGATTTTATCACCCATCGCTTCGATAGCGCCAACAGGTGGGCCGATGAAGGCGACCTTTGCTTTCTTTAGAGCGGTTGCAAATTTTGGGTTTTCGGAAAGGAAACCGTAGCCTGGATGAACTGCTTCTGCGCCTGATTGCTTGATGGCGGCCAAGATTTTGTCGATGACGATATAAGATTCTGCGGCAGCAGGTGGCCCGATGTGAATGGCTTCGTCGGCCATAGAAACGTGAAGGGCATTGCGGTCAGCATCGGAATAGACAGCAACAGTTTTGATGCCCATTTTCTTAGCCGTTTTTATAACGCGGCAGGCAATCTCGCCTCTGTTTGCGATCAGAATTTTTTTGAACATTGTACAATCCTCTAGCCCTTTGGGGCGCTCACTAACGTATTCTTAGCTTGCTCTAAGGTTAGAATCTATAGGCCGTTAGGGGGAGAGTTATTTTAGAAATTCAATCAAATAAAACAGGGCAACGAGGAGCGCGATTGCAGTGAAGCCATTGCGGATACATTTCCAGCAAATTTTATTCATATTACCAGCCGTCCTGCCAAAGGGTTTCATCGAATGCGTTTGGGAAACTTTTTTCGGCAACTTTCCGGTTGATAATCAGCATGGCCTCATAGGATGAGGGATCAAAGGGGTCTTCTGCCGGAATGATCTCACGGCCAAACAACCAACTGATGCGCCCAGCATCTAGGTTACCGCGCTCGAAGGGTTCTTCGCCAAATTGTTTGACGAGGCAAGCCATGAAGTTCTCATCAGCGGTTTTGTCCTTGGGGAAGCGATCAGCATAACGTTGTTTTGCTGCGATTTTAGTCGCCCCTTTTGGGTTGTCACGGCGAATTGTGAATTGAAAATCAGTGCCTGGAAGGCGCGAGGGGAAGCCACGGTGTTTTAACATAAAAAATGGATACCCCTGTTCGGAAAAATTTGCCAGTGGGGAATTGATGTTTATACTAAATGAGCTCGTGTTTGTTGCGGGCGCGTTCTTGGGAGGGAACTTAAATGGTTGTTAAACTTACAGATGCGGACCGAAAAGAATTGGCCGACGAGCATTGGTCTTGGATCCGTATGATGGCAGTGCAAACCGCCATAGGCGCGGCAGTTGGGGCGTTTATTGGCTATATGTTTATTTATTATGACGTGCACCGTTTGGGCACGATGATCAATGCTGCTGAGCACGGCGCCGTTGTTACAGCCATGATTATGTTTAGCTTTGCTTCGCTTTGCGGGATGGTCGCCATGGGGGTGGCCGTATGGACACGCGCCAATAGGCTGCCTGAAAAGTAGGTTTTAGCAGGGTGCGACAATTCGTCTATAAACCCATAGGCGGGCTGGCGGAACATTGCGGACAATCCAGTCAAGAGATTCAACGGTAAAGGTTTCCCAATCTGGTGGAATGGGGGACACGGGGCCGTAGGAAATTTGAATGACAGGATGCCCCGGTTCTAAGCGATCAAACAAGTCATTAAGCAATTCAACTCTTTTGCTCACTGGAAAGTTGAGCAGGGGAAGGGCTGAGATAACAGAATCGAACTTCTTACCTTTTAAGTCGGGTAGAACGCTTTCTAAATCGAAGGCGTCGCCCTGCAAAACATTGACGTGTGGAAAGTCGCTTTTGAGTTGGTCAATGAACTCTTCGGTAAATTCCACAGTGTAGAGGTTTTCAGGTTTGATACCCTGTTCCAAGATCGCTTTGGTGATGACACCCGTGCCAGGCCCCAATTCTAATACAGGGTTGCCACTCTCAGGGGAGCTCAAACTGGCCATACGTTTTGCGGTGATGCCGCTGGTGGGTAAAATTGCACCGAGGGCTTTGGGTTTGTCGACCCAAGTTTTAAAAAAGCGAACTTCTTCATCGAATTTTTTTGCAAGTTGATTGGCAAGACGGGGGGCCACAGGCGCTCCTTGGGTTGTAATTACGCGTGTTCTATACGCGAATAATTATATTCAGGTAGCGACGAAATAAGGAGGAAATTGGGTTAGGTCAAATGAATATTTGTATGGCGGGGAATGAATGGGTGTTTTGTCCACTTCCCCGCTTACAACGGCAAATTATCATGCTTCTTCCATGGGTTTTCCAAACTCTTGCCTTTTAACATGGCGAAGGCGCGGCAGAGGCGTTTCCTGGTTTGGCTGGGGGAGATAACGTCGTCGATGAAGCCTTTTTCTGCGGCGACAAAGGGATTGGCGAAGCGGGTTTCATAGTCTTTGGTGCGTTCGGCAATTTTGTCGGGGTCGCCGAGTTCGGAGCGATAGAGAATTTCGACTGCGCCCTTTGCGCCCATCACGGCGATTTCTGCTGTGGGCCATGCGTAGTTTACATCGCCGCGAAGGTGTTTTGAGGCCATCACATCGTATGCACCGCCATAGGCTTTGCGGGTGATGAGGGTGACTTTGGGCACGGTGGCTTCGCCATAGGCATAGAGCAGTTTTGCCCCGTGTTTGATAACGCCACCATATTCTTGCGAGGCGCCGGGGAGGAATCCAGGGACATCGACAAGGGTAAGAATTGGGATTGAGAATGCATCACAGAAGCGCACAAAACGGGCGGCTTTACGGGATGAGTTGATGTCGAGGCATCCGGCTAAAACGAGCGGTTGGTTTGCAACCACGCCAACGGTTTGGCCTTCGAGACGAATGAACCCTGTGAGTATGTTTTTGGCGTAGTCCGTTTGGATTTCAAAGAAGTCACCTTCGTCAGCAATTTTATAAATCAGCTCGTGCATATCGTAGGGCTGATTTGGATTATCTGGCATTAGGGTGTCGAGGCTTGGTTCTTCTCTGTCTGGGCTATCAAAGAACGGGCGCACGGGCGATTTTTCGCGGTTGTTCAGCGGCAAGAAATCATAGAGTCGGCGGATTTGGCGCAGCGTTTCCACGTCATTATCAAAGGCGCCATCGGCGACGGAAGATTTTGTTGTGTGTGTTTTCGCGCCGCCTAATTCTTCGGCGGTGACAATTTCATTGGTAACAGTTTTTACAACGTCTGGGCCAGTGACGAACATATAGGATGTATCGCGGACCATGAATATGAAGTCGGTCATGGCGGGAGAGTAAACCGCACCGCCTGCACAGGGGCCCATGATTACAGAAATTTGTGGAACAACACCGGAGGCTAATACGTTCTTTTGGAACACGTCAGCATAACCGCCTAGCGAAGCCACGCCTTCTTGAATCCGTGCGCCGCCAGAATCGTTTAAGCCGATAACGGGCGCGCCGTTTTTCATTGCCATATCAAGAATTTTGCAAATTTTTGCGGCGTGGGTTTCTGAAAGAGACCCGCCAAGAACGGTGAAATCTTGAGAATAGACATAGACCAAACGGCCATTGATCGTACCCCAACCGGTTATCACGCCATCGCCGGGTATTTTGGTTTTCTCCATGCCGAAGTCAGTGCAACGGTGGGTGACGAACATGTCGTATTCTTCAAAGCTACCCTCATCGAGCAGAACCTCTATACGCTCACGGGCGGTGAGTTTGCCTTTGCCGTGTTGGGCGGCAATACGCTTTTCGCCGCCGCCAAGACGGGCCTCGTTGCGGCGGGTTTCTAGCTGTTCAAGAATGTCGGTCATGGATTGCTCCCCATAAGAATTAATTGGGAGTTTAGACAGCGTTTAGCGCGGACGCAATCGGGCTTTGGTCTATGTTGGGATTAACGGTTTTCTATGCGGGCGTGCATTTTGCGAATTAGGTTGCCCGCTGTTTTTTCAAACAGGCAAGGAATGAAAGCGTGGATGAGGGCGGCACCAGCAGCGGCGGCTAAGGTGAAGGCAAAGCGCCCTGCGAAAAGTAGATGTTCAAAATAGGTTTCTTCTACGGATGATGGGTGGTCGGTGAAGATTTTTGAAACGAGGGCGCGCATGAGATATTCTCTTGTGTGGTTGTGTTGCTCTATTGATATTCAATTCTTTAAGTGAAAGCTTCCCATATTTCTCTTTATTTTTTAATAATTTGGGATTATATCCCGTGATATGAAGAAATTAGATGATTTTGATCGCACTATTCTCCGACTTCTGCAAAAGGACGCTTCTTTGAGTATCGATGCGTTAGCTGAGCGAGTCGCTTTATCGCGCAATGCCTGTTGGCGGCGGGTGAAGAATCTTGAAGAAGTTGGTGTGATAAAAGGCCGCGTTGCATTGGTGGATGCCGAGGCCGTTGATCTAGGCCTATCGGTTTTTGTGATGGTTAAAACCAACGAACATGATAGCGCATGGCTTGAGGAATTTCGCAAGGTCGTAATTGCCACGCCTGAAATTACTGGTGCGTTTCGGATGAGCGGCGATTTGGATTATTTGCTGCGGGTAAGCATCGGCAATGTGAAAGCTTATGATGCCTTCTACCAGCGGTTCACCCGCACTTTAAAAATGAGCGATATTTCTGCCAGCTTTGTGATGGAAGAAATAAAGGACACGACTGCGCTTCCCGTTTAGGGAGTTTTTTTACCCATCAACCGCAGACGGCTCACGCCACCATCAGGGAAAATATCGAGGCGCACGTGGGTGATTGGTTTGTGGTCTTGGGCTTCAAACCAGTGGTCTGCATCGGCGGACAGTTTTGTATCATCCAATAGCAAGGGCCAGTTCTCGCTGGCTACTTGAAGTTCATCCTCGCTCAAATAACCCTCAATATATCCGCCGCGCAAAGAACAGCGATCTGGGAAGTTACCCTTGAAGAAGTCAGTGTTGATCAGAATTTTCTCGACTACCCCCGCATGGCCGAGTTTCAAAATACTCCAGTCATTTCCAGGAACACGGCGGCGAGCCGTTTCCCATCCGTCTCCCATATTCACGCCACTGCCGGGGGCAATCATGTTTGCAGGAACACCAAAGTGGGCATCATTCCAAGCAACGCCCGTGCCGCCGTTTACTTGGGCGACGAGATCAACCACTTCATCAGTACCGATCTTGGACCAGTCCTTATGGATGGTTCCGAAAACGCGAAGACGAGCAACGCCGCCGTCGGGGAATATGTTTAGACGAAGGTGTGTCCAAACATCCGTATTGGAAATCTCGATTGGGTGGTGGCTGTTACCCTGCATTTTTGTTTCTTCGATCAGCATTGTCCAAGTGGCGCTGTCGCCTGGGTTGTCTTCGCCCGTCCAAGCCTCAAGGGAAATGGCGGGGGCGAAATTGCCCGTGAAGTGGGATGTGTCGATATTCACCGCATGAATTTGGCCGGGAGCACCGAGGCGTATCACGCACCAATCGTGGCCTTTTATTCGCTTGCGGCGGGATTCCCAGCCGTCCATCCATTTACCGTTGTCGTCGTATTTATCGGGAACGAAAATGGCGGGTTGCGGGTCGAGCATCCGTGCCATTGGTGCAAAAAAATCATCGCTACAGGCAATGGCTTCGGTGCCAAGGCGCGGGTGGGATAGATCAACATATTTGCGGAATAGGGCGTCGATTCGATCGTCCTGTTTTGAAGGGATGAAAGATTCCATGGTATTCGACTTTCGAGGTGTTTCGCCTTTTGTAACTCGGTGTTAGACAGGAGCCAAGGAGAATACAAGATGCAAGATTCAGTTAGCGACCACGAACACGTAAACACACCTGAGTTGGCACGGGCAAAACCTGTTGCGATGACTTGGGAAGACCCGTTTTTGTTAGAGGATCAACTCACCGAAGATGAGCGCCTTATCCGCGATAGTGCGCGAGCCTATTGTGATGAAAAACTGGCGACGCGGGTTTTGGAAGCCAACCGAAATGAAGTTTTCGACCGCGATATCATGAGCGAAATGGGTGAGCTTGGTTTGCTTGGCGCGACCATACCAGAAGAATACGGCGGGGCAGGGGTGAACTATGTTTCCTACGGCCTTGTGGCGCGGGAAGTGGAGCGGGTTGATTCTGGCTATCGTTCTGCCATGTCGGTGCAGTCCTCTCTGGTTATGCACCCTATTTTTGCCTATGGCACGGAAGAGCAACGCAAGAAATATTTGCCGGGCCTTTCAAGCGGCAAGCTGATTGGTTGTTTCGGACTGACAGAACCTGATCACGGTTCTGATGCAGGTGCGATGCTGACCCGCGCTAAGAAAGTTGATGGCGGTTATTCGCTTTCAGGTGCAAAGAACTGGATTACCAACTCGCCAGTTGCGGATGTGATGGTGGTTTGGGCGAAGAGCGATGACCATGATGGGAAGATCAAAGGCTTCATTCTTGATCGCGGAATGAAGGGTCTTGAGACACCGAAGATAGAAGGCAAGTTTTCACTGCGCGCTTCGGTGACGGGCATGATCATGATGGACGAGGTTTTTGTTCCTGAAGAAAATCTGCTGCCGCATGTTGCGGGATTGGCTGGGCCATTTGGGTGCTTGAATAAAGCCCGTTACGGCATTTCTTGGGGTGCGATGGGCGCAGCTGAATTTTGTTGGCACGCGGCGCGTACCTACACGATGGAGCGCAAGCAATTCGGAAAGCCTCTCGCGGCGAACCAATTGATCCAGAAAAAATTGGCCGATATGCAAACTGAAATTTCTCTTGGCTTGCAAGGTTCATTGCGGTTGGGGCGGATGATGGATGAGTATAATTCGCCTGCGGAATTGATTAGCTTAATGAAGCGGAATAACTGCGGTAAGGCTCTTGATATTGCCCGCGTTGCACGAGACATGCACGGCGGCAATGGGGTGTCAGATGAGTACGGCGTTATCCGCCATGTGATGAATCTTGAGGCGGTAAATACCTATGAAGGAACCCACGATATTCATGCGCTTATTTTGGGCCGCGCGCAGACTGGGTTGCAGGCATTCACTTAATATTTAGGCTAACAACCACCTTTGGGTAAATTGTTGGTCCGCTCAATAATGCTGAAGGCGCGGGAGGTCTTGCTGGCAATGCCGACGACCATGCGCTTTCCTTTGATGGTCATCATCACGGGGGAACCAGACATGCCGGGCTCCAAGGGGCATTCAAACCGTGCGCGGGTTCCACCCTTTTGCAAGGCACAGGTTTTTGAAACAGGAAGATGGGGGCGGGAGCGGGGGTAGCCTGTTATCTTCGCATTTTGTACCCGTTTGATTTGAAAATTTAATGCAACACCAATGGGCTTTTGGCGGGATCTTTTACTAAGGCACAACACCGCCAAATCTTGGCTTTTGTGGCTATGAATGATGCGTATTTTGCGCAACTCAACCCATTCACCCCGAGCATAGCCAAACACTAACCGCAGATCTTTACGCGGCCAATTTTCTACGCAATGACGGGCGGTGAGGGCCTTGTTCTTTGAAATGAGTACAGCCGTGCAGTGCCCCTTTTTTCGCAAACCTGCGTAGTTGAGTCGGGCTATGGCGTTGTCTTTTTTGCCCGCAAAAGCAGGCGGAACTGCTAAGAAAAACACTGTGCACAGGGCGGAAAGGATGGTTGTGATCAAGTGCTTGGCCATTTTGCTAAAATGAGCGGTGAACTAAATTGCTGCAACTGAATAATTGCTTTATGGCTAACTGGATTCACCTTCAGTAGCTATACTTTTCAGTCAGTGGAAACCATGAATATTCCAACCCCAACAGAACTCCGTCTTTCTAAGGACAAACGCGCTTTGAAGATTGCGTTCGATAGTGGCGAGAGTTTTGATGTCTCTGCCGAATTGCTTCGTGTTGAATCTCCTTCTGCTGAGGTGCAGGGCCACGACCCGAGCCAGAAGAAAATTATTCCTGGCAAGCGCAATGTCGAGATCATAAGCATAGAGCCCGTGGGCAATTATGCGGTTCGCCTTACTTTTGATGATATGCATGACTCTGGGATTTTCTCGTGGGAAGTACTGCATCGTTTGGGAAGTAATTCTGGGACGCTCATGGATGTTTATAAAAACGCTTTGGAGCAGACGGGGCAATCTCGATAGGTTTTGCTAAATCTAACTAATATCTTATAAGTTCATTCACAACTCAACTGTAGGTTGTATATTTTAGCAAATACAATTTTTAAGGTTGACCATGAAGAGCAAAATAGCATCTACAATTATTCTTTCAGCATCTGCGTTAACAGCTGAAGCGCGTCCTCTTGAGGTCGTTGGAACAGGTGATGGGATGGAGTTAGTGCGGGCTGTGGGAGCTGCTTTCACGGCTGAACATCCTGACCGAATTGTGCTGGTCCCACCTTCCATTGGCTCAGGTGGAGGAATTGCGGCCGTAGGTGCTGGGAAGGCACTTTTGGCGCGTGTGGCGCGGCCACTTAAACCCGCAGAGAAAGAAACAGGACTTGTTTCTCGTTCAATATTTCGATTGCCGACGGCTATCTATGTAAATGCAGAACTGAAGATTGGTGCCCTCAGTTATAGCGATTTGGTAGCAATCTATGAGGGGCGTATTACCAATTGGAATGTCGTTGGTGGCCCTGATTTACGTATCAAGGTTGTCCGTCGCGAGGATACAGATTCTTCGCTAACTGTGTTGAAAAAAACCATGCCAGGCTGGGCAACTTTGGATATAACCTCCCGCTCAAAAACAGCACTCACGACACAAGATGCCGTGGAAACAGTGAAAGAAGTGAGAGGGGGAATTGGCTTCGGCCCGTTTTCTCGTGTGCTTGAAAACTCAGTGAGAGTGTTGAGTATCGGCGGACTTTATCCAACGGACTCTCTTTATCCTAGTTTTGTTACAATTTCATACGTTTGGCGGAAGGGATCATATCCCGGTTCTGTTCGTGCTTTTGTGGAATATGGCCGCTCAAAGAAAGCTCGTGCGTTACTCGCAGCTCATGGAGCTGTGCCAATTGAACTGGGAGAACGTTAGATGATGGTGAAAGTGATTAAGCACCGTTGGAGTTTAACTACGCGGCTTGTTTTTATGGCCGTAGTTGCGGTTGCTCTGAGCTTGGGTCTTTTTGCCATGCTAACAGTGGTAAGGTTGGAGCAGGGAGCGTGGGTTCAAGAGCAGGCCGTTAGCCGCTTAGCGAGAGATCGTATAGGCGAGCAGATGAGGTTACAGGTGCGATTGATTACGGAAGAATTACAACAAGTATCCGTTCAAACAGAGGGTGTAGTTCGAGCGCTAGCGACGCGTGAAGATACCCATAAGGTTTTGGCTAGGGGAAATATTGTTGCTATTGATCGCCTGCTTAAGACCGCAGTGGCGTCGAGTACACTTGATGGCTTGTTGGCACTTGATACCCATCTCAATGCTCTGGGCTCGCATAAGCCTGGCCTATTGTTGGTAAATGCAAATCGAGTTTTTACCAACTCTAATTATGCCGCTCTTACCCGTGGTTTGATATTGGGGAATGACAGGCGCAAACCTGTTGTGCACACCCAATTTTCAACAGGAAAAAATATGGACCTCTTAGCTTTTGGTCTGGCCGTGAAGGCAGATAAATTGGTGGTTGTGAGCATTCATCCGGTGTTTGACGATTTTGGTGATGTTGCAGCTGTTCTGGTCGCCCATCGTATAGTGAAATCCAGTGACGCAGCTCTTACCCGGTTTGTAAATAATGAAAGCCTTGGTATGCGTATTTTAAATGGGGCCCATGTTTTACTCAGTGCAGGGATCAAAAATGAGCGTGTTGAAATGCCGCCCCATTCGATAATAAGTGAAATGGATGTGACAAAAAATGGGTCAAACCTTTTTCAATGTGAATTATTTAATTCGAGCTGGAGGGTATGCATTTATAAGCCGATGATTGAATTGACAGAGCTCACGGATTCATTGGTTGATTTTATTAAAGATGAAAAACGCTCGTTGGTGCAGTGGTTGGGGCTTCTGACGTTGGGTTCTATTGGTGTTGTAACCTTAGCTTCAATTGCTGGGATCCGAAGGGTCATGGCCCCGTTGCAACAAATAACTCAGGCTGTTCGTTCTGTGGCAAAGGGTAACTGGCTGGCTCATGTTGCTGGTCAAAGACGGCGAGACGAAGTTGGGGATATTGCTCGCGCTGTTTCCGTGTTGCAGCGCTCGATGAAAGAACGGGAGCGATTACGCGTTGATGTTGCTGATATTGAACAGCTTAAAGCGCAGCAGTTGGAAATGTATCAGGCGGCGCAGCTCAGTCGCACTGAAATTCGCCAACATATGTATGGGCTCTTGGAGCTGACTGATACTATCGAATTAGGCACTCAAAGGCTCAACAGTCTTGTTGGTCTAGCAGAGGGCGAGGCTGATGAGGCACGGTTGGTGATTGGGCGCACAATAAATGAGCTGTCCGTTGGCTTAGTTGGTACGCAAGCACCAGCTCGACTGGTTGATGAAAGTATTGATCGGCTTGGTGAAACGGTCGAGGAGCTTAGTGGTGGTGCGAAAAACATTTCTATTGCTGTTGGTGAAATGAGCCAAGAGGTGCGCGGCATTGAGCGTGTTATAAAAGGGTTGATGCGCGCACTATCTGATCAACAAGATGGGCTGAAAGTAGAGCCGACACAAACTGAGAAGCCCCAGAACGCCTAACTAAATGTGCTTGTAAAGAAACTCGACAATTGTGATATCGGGCGAATTTTTTGATGCCAACTCATGGAGATTTGGCTTGGGGTAAATGGGTCCGCATGACACCTGGCTTGAGCCATAAGAGCTCGTTGTTTTACCCTTTCAACAAGATCAGGATTGCCTGCTACGTGGACGGAAGTTTGTGCTGTTAGGGTTGGTAGGTAATGGTCCGCAGTACCAGATAATATTGTGTCACGTGCGCCCTCACGGGCAACAACGTGTATGTTTTTTTGGCCATGCTCATGGAGCCAACGAAAGGCTTCGAGCATATATATTTCTTTGGGGTTATTAACCCCAGTAATAATGGTGAGCGGTCTGTTGTCATTCGCAAGAGTTGCCGCTCTTGCAAGGCTCCAAATTGGGGCAAAGCCCGTTCCTGAAGCCGTAAGGACAAGGGGGCCAGTTTCTTGGGTTTGCAAGAAGGCGCTACCATAAGGGCCCGTTACTTTTGCTTTATGACCAACTTTAATTGAGTGACCTAGAGCGGATGAGACAAGTCCATTTTTCAAACGCTTAATTTGGAAAATCAATTGGTCAGCTGGCGTGTTTCCGTTCATTTTTGCAGTGAAGGAATATTCACGTGCAGGATAACCGTCGAAAGCTAATTTTGCGTATTGACCAGGTCGGTGAGCAAGTTGGTTTTTTGTTCGCACAGTCACTTCGACCACAGAGGCGGAGAGGGGAGTGAGTGTTTCTATTACACCGCGCACGGTTGCAATCGCGGGAGCTGTTTCAAAGGTAAGAGTTGCATCACCATGTACCCTTGCCTGGCAAGCCAAAACTGTATCGCCGTAGGCAGTGCCATGGTCGTCCACGCTACCCCAAGCAACGCGCACACGGCAGGTTTCACATTGACCGGTTGAGCAATCATGGGGGATAAGAATTTTGCCCATAAGGGCAGCATCTACTAATGTTTCTCCTGAGGGCGCTGTGATTGTTTGGCCGTTTATATTGAGGTTATAACGCATGACAAAGAACCTGTTTTATCTGTATTGCTTGGGGGAGAGCTGAGTTGTCGTTTCTATTCTATGTCTAATTGAATGGGGCGCTGGTGACGGGTGTGGCGTGTTTGATTGTGGTCGAAAACTGAGACCCATAAATAAACCCGTGTTCCTTTGTGGAACCCCATATCGTAGGGGCTTTTTGTGTCGAGTTTTCGAGAGACTTCAAGAGTCCAATAGCCATCTTTCCAGCGGGCGCGGGCGGTTAAGTCTGCGCGATCGCCATGATAATCATGGATGTTAAGGGAGGAAGGTAAAATCGTGCCAAGGGGAATCGTAGCATCAAGACCGGTGTCGTAGGGAATCGAATTTTCGTTTGTCATCCACCATTGGCTCGCTTCAGTATTTGAACCATTCGCATTCGCAGGGATTGAACCCAATTGATAACGCATCGCTGTTAGATCGAGGGGCAAGCGCTTGAGGCGGACAGGGCTATTGTAACCATTTGGACCATCGGCGATGTAGTTGTATTCGTAAATGGCGGCCCCAGGGTCAGCTTCGTACCCGCCAGCGTAACGCTTGTTGCCAGATAGCTGCTTTTCTGTTGGTTTTTTGGGCGGCCCGAAATACATATCGTCCATATGCCCTAACATGCCACCGCGTGAAGACTTCCACTGCCACATATCCATAATGCGGCCATCTTGTGTGTAGTGTAGGCCACGACCATGAGGCGATTTGGGATATGCGGCTAATGGTTTGTCGCCAAGAAAGGTGGAGCCCCCGCCGCCATACTTATCTGTATGAGAAAATAGCACGGCAAACTTATCTTCGTAGTAATCGACGACATCTGCCACGCCGCCACCTTTGGACATAACGTACCATCCTTCAGATTTTTTGATGGTGGGGGAACGCATAAGAGAACGAGTTGGATCTTGCCAACGAAAGGCAAAATAGATTTTCTTATCTGTGCGTACGGCCTTGAGAAAAACACTCGAGCTACCACTATCACCAAGGTTTGCTCCTTGATGCGTCTCGACAGTAATGGCTGCTACTTTGTCCCAAATGGTGTCGTCTAATTTTCCGTCTACGGTTGGAGGCGTGCTGACCTTGGCGACAACTACTGTTGCTCGGGTTGTTAGATCGAGCGCATAGAGCGAGCTGAGAAGGATAAGCCCAATTATTGTTGCCAGTAGTAAGGGCCAGGGCTTCGCGCCTTTATTGGCAAGAAGTTGTTGCGGGCGAAACAGGCGCAATAGTTGGCTTACTCCGCCGTAGAGGAAGTGTGTAATTGTGTGAATGCCAATATAGAACAGCATCGCCCATGCTAAGGCTTTATGAAGGGTGACAAACAGGCCGCCATAGCCGAAATAAAGAATTGTTCCTGAGATTGAGAGGACGATTATTGCACCGTAGGCAAACCAATGGAGCGCCACATTTATTGCTCTTAATCGCAGGCGGTATGTCGTTGGCGAAGTGAGAGTTCTAAGACGGTGAGAGGAATTTCTCTCCCCTAGCACCGCTCTGCGTACATAGATGAAGTATGAAATAGTACAAAAAAATAATGCCGCGCTTGCAGCAAAATGCCAAGTCCAAATTTCACCGACGGGGAGGAGTTTATCGAGCGCTTTTGCCCAGGTTGTAAATTGCCCGTCGGCAGAAATTCGCAAGCCCGTAAGTAAACTAGCAACCATTGAAAACGCGGTTAGCCAATGGAGAATAATGGTTCCGTCGTCACTGCGTGGTTTTTGGTTTGCGATAGGCTCACTTTTAGAACTTACTGCGATGCGGGTGTTATCAGCAAAGGTTTCAGGATGTGGAGTAAGATCAGACAAGGGGCAGCCTCAAATGCAAATCAGGTAGACTGCATTTATAAATAATGATCGTTAAAGTTGCAATGATATTTTTAACACAAGGTTAACGTGTGATGATGCGCTTCTTTTTTGGGCCAATCCCTACGATTGTTTGTTTGGTTTTTTGATGTTTTGGGCTTATGAATTTCATCATTTCAGGCATATCTATTGCTGGCATTGGGCGGGCGAAGACATAGCCTTGAACACCGCAATTAAAGGCGCGTAGGAATTCCAATTGATCCTGTTCTTCAATTCCCTCGACAGTGATTTCAACATCAAGCTCTCTAGCCATGAACATCAAGGATTTCACGATCGCGACGGACTTATTGTCGTGGGGGAGGCCATCTGAAATGGATTTATCAATTTTGATTTTGGTAAATTCGAGCTTGCGTAGATTGCCAATAGAAGTGTACCCCGCACCAAAATCATCCATGGCAATGGCGACACCGATAGCACGTAACCGGGCAAATATTTGGGCCGAAAATTCGAAGTCTTGGATAAGCGCATCCTCTGTGACCTCAATTTCAAAACGCCCAGGATCTATGTTGGCGCTGCGGACAGTTTCGCGTACGAGATCCACTAGTTCATCGGTTAGTTGTGAAGGCGTCACGTTGACAGCAAACTGCACAAAGTCGGGCCATTTTGCCATTTGTTTCATTGTCTGCTGCATGATGTGGGCTGTTAACATATGAAGGAGGCCGAGGCCTTGAGCGACTTGGATTATGTCGGGTGGAATAATGTAACCGAGGTCAGGGTGAATCCACCGCACCAATGCCTCAAAGCTTTTAATGTTCCCGCTAGTTGAATCTATGATGGGCTGAAAGTACGGGGTGATTTGATTAGAGGAGATGGCCGCTGGCATATCTTTTGCCAGTTGTTGCAGGCGGTATTCATTCTTGCGTAGTTGCGCGTAATATAAAGTTGGTTCGGTTGATTTTTGAGCCGCTGTAAGTGCGAGATTTACGGAGCTGTAAAGCGCTTCAATAGTGTTGCCATCGGCAGGGTAAACAGCGCAGGCTATATCGTAGGTGGTAGAGGGCAATACTTGTTTACACAAACGATGTATCTGGTTGAGCAAGAGAGTTTCTTCTTCAGCATGTTCTGAGGTAATGAAGAGGATTAATTTCGAAGCTTCACTTCGGCTAATTAGCATTTCATTGCCAAATTCATAGCTAAGTTTATTGACCAACTGGCAGATGATATCCTCGCGATTTTCGTGATTTGTCCCGTGACCTGAAGTTTGTTCGCAGTTGAGAAGTACTACAATCAAGCGTCCATGGCTGATGTTTGATATGTGGTCCATGAGCTGACGATCAAAGCTGCCCTGCAATAGTGCACCACTGGCGGGATCGTGATTTCTAGCTATCCGTAACTGTTCAGTTAAACGGTTTAGATTGGTTTGTTCTGACCATTCTAGTAACCATAAGTGTGGTTGTACTCCCCATGGTGTTGCTGTGATTTGAAATTCTTTATCCCCAATGAAACTTGAAACTGGCTTCAAAGGGTTTTCAAACAATTGGGTGATGATTTGTGCGTCGTGAATATATGTGTTGAGCAGTTTGTTGCTATCGGGCAAAAAAAGAAGCGCAGTATTGTTTATGGCGATAATTTCTAGGCCTTGGCATAAAATTATAGGCGTGCTGAGCGTCCCATAGGCACTATTGAACTGCGAGATTAGCTCGTCAATTTTAAGATGCTTTTTGGGTGGTTTGACACATTTGGCGAGTAGCTTTTGTAACACTGTAAGTGCCTCCGGAAAAACAACATGGTTACACCATGGTGATATTTTTGCTTTTCCAACCCCGCCTCATCTAGTCATGCAACTCAAGGTTGAATATTGTGTGAATAAAATGGCAGAAATCTGCGCTACTCTTCATCCATTTGTGGAACAAATAGTCAGGCGCTTGGCGCTGGGGTGGAGGATGGTTAAGCTACAAGTTGGCTTCAACTTCAATTGGTGACGGATAAGTGGCAAAAATATATTTCAATTATTCGTCGATGAATGCTGGTAAATCCACAGTACTGTTGCAGGCATCGCATAACTACCGCGAGCGGGGCATGGAAACCTTTTTACTCACGGCGGCATTGGATAACCGTTTAGGTATAGGTAAAATTGGCTCACGCATTGGACTTGAGGCAGAAGCGGAAACCTTTGCTGAGGGGGACGACTTGTTTGTACGTATTGAAGCAGCCCATAAACTTAAAAACCTGAGTTGTGTTTTAGTGGATGAGGCACAGTTTTTGGATGAAAAACAGGTCTGGCAACTATGTCACGTTGCTGATCAGTTAGGAATTCCTGTCATGTGCTACGGCCTACGCACTGATTTCCAAGGAAAATTATTCCCAGGCAGCGCAGCATTACTAGCCCTAGCAGACGCTATGCGTGAAATACGAACGATCTGTTGGTGCGGTAGAAAAGCAACGATGGTTGTTCGACTAGATGGTGACGGGAGGGTGATTGATGAAGGAGACCAAGTCTCAATTGGCGGGGAGGAAAGATATGTTTCTCTTTGCCGTCGCCATTGGGAGGGCCGCGATATTGGTCCATCAGGGCAGTTGAAGATGTTTATGTAAACAACACTTTGAAGCGTCGCAAATGCGACAGAAAACTAAATGAATTGACGCATTTATCCATAGGCGAAATTAGAGACTCGGGCGTAGCTTAAGGCTATTCGCTGCTGAGGAGCTCATTTCATGTTTATCAATCAATCCGCCTTGGACAGAGTTTTACAACCTATCTCAGATGCAAATGGGTTGCCGAACGAATACTATATTGATCAGCAAACATTTAAGGCGGAGCAAGAACGGGTCTTCCATAAAAATTGGGCCGCGATTGGGTTTGCAAAAGATGTTCCAGAAATTGCGGATGCAAAGCCTCTTTCCTTCCTTGGTCAGCCTCTGCTTCTAGTTCGGGGCAATGATGATGTTGTTAGGGTGTTTCAAAATACTTGCCGCCACCGCGGAATGATTCTTGTCGATGAACCTAAAAAAATTCGTGGGGTTATTCGGTGCCCCTACCATTCTTGGTGTTACGACTTAAAGGGCAAATTAAAAACCACTCCTCATGTGGGTGGCCCTGGACAAAACACCCATCCAGACGTTGACCGTGACAGTTTGGGCCTTATCGAAGTTCGTAGCCATGTTTGGCAAGATATTGTTTTCATCAATCTTGCTGGAGATGCGGCTCCTTTTGAGGACCATGCTGCAGGTGTGTTGGCGCGGTGGGGTGAGTTTGAGAAACCGTGCTATTTCGGAGGCGCCGACTCTGAGTTTGAATTGAAGGTGAAATCAAATTGGAAGCTTGCCGTTGAGAACTATTGCGAGAGCTACCATTTGCCATGGATACACCCAGGGTTGAATTCCTATTCGAAACTTGAAGACCATTATCACATAATTGAAATGGGGCACTTCTCTGGGCAAGGGACAAGAGTATATAACCCAAACTTGAGCGACGACCAAAAATTCTCAAACTACGAGGGGCTCTCTGATAAATGGGATGCTCATGCAGAATATATTTCTTTGTTCCCCAACGTGCTGTTAGGGGTTCATCGTGATCATCGGTTTGCAATTATTTTAGTGCCAGATTCAATCGAGGAAACAACAGAGCGGGTAGCTATTTATTACGCAGATGAGGCGATGCAGGGGCCAGAATACGCGGCTCTTCGCCAGAAAAACACAGCTCTTTGGAAAGAGATATTCGAGGAGGATATTTTTGTTGTGGAGGGAATGCAAGCTGGTCGCCATGGCGGGGCATTCGATGGTGGAAAGTTCTCACCAGTAATGGATGAACCGACTTGGGTTTTTCATCATTGGGTAGCATCACAAATGTCGAATGAAGCTGATAGTGAGTAAGGTAGAAGAGCTTAAGCTGGATAAAGAGATTCTGCGCGCCCATGACGAAGGCGATAGTTACAAATTAGCGGAACTCTATTCGGAAGCTGCACGAATAAAAAAACATGCTGGAGAAATGAATGCTGCAGGATTCTTGCGAACGCAGGCATTTGTCTTTGCTTTAGAAAGTGCTCACCCACTTGAGGGGGAGCTTAGGAAAGCCTTGGTCGTAGATGGTCGGGAATTGAGTGAATAATTTATTGATTGTCTTAATTCTACATTATTGAAGAATGCAGTTTTTTCAGTTTTGTTAACGGCATCCTAACCATAAATCTTCAAATATTTCTAAGGAACACAACAATTGCGCTCGGAATCCGTCTTGGATTCAGGATGGAGTAATTGTTTGGGCAATGTAGAGTGAGTGAAAGTATGGCTGGGTCTTTCCAATCAATATTTAGGCGTAAGAATAAACAAGTACTGGTTCCGCCTGAAAAGGTGAAACCTTTGATGCGGGTGCTTGAGCCACGTATTTTGTTGGATGCCGCTGCTATTGAAACTGCTCTTGATATTGCGGGTCAAGCTGCCCACAGCCAATTGGCTGATGATTATATATCGAACACGCGTAGTGTAGAGAATACCTCTGAGGCGGATGAACGCGCGGTAATCAGCAATGCTCCTTCACTAGCCGATGAGGAATTGTCAAAAGAAGCATATCTTGAAGATGCGGTGGATACTGGTCTAGCCCCAAGACGTACAGATGGGGAAATAGTTTTTATTGATGCTGGGGTGAAAGATCCGGAGGCTCTAATTGCGTCCTTGGAACCAGGCGTAAGTGTCCATATTCTGGATGCTAAATCAGATGGTGTTCAACAGATTGCAGACATTCTTGAAGAATCTGGTGGATTTGATGCGGTTCATATTTTTTCTCATGGTGTCGCTGGCTCGCTTCAATTGGGTAACGATCAGCTTGATACAAGTACTATTGATGGCAAGCACGCCCAAGCACTTGCAACAATTGGCTCCGCATTAAGCGAGAACGGGGATATCCTCATTTATGGCTGTGATTTTGGTCAGGGTGAATTAGGCCGTTTGGCGGCTGCTCGATTGGCGAATGCTACTGGTGCAGATATTGCTGCATCTGACGATCTAACAGGATCTGAATCTCTTTCTGGTGACTGGGATTTGGAAGTACATACAGGTACGATTGAACGCCAAGCCTTTAGCGCGCCTGATTGGAATAGCATTCTTTCTGGTTATAATTTGATTGCCAGTGTGCAACCAATTATTGGGCATTTAGATGATGGTATTGTTGGTACAAACGGGACAACTGCTCTTTGGGGTAATGCTGTTGAATACGATCCAGGTGGTGGAGCGCCGCTTGAATATTTTGATATACGAGCAACTTTGATTGGTCTTTCTGAGGATGTATCTGCAACATTCGAGAGTGTAACATCAGGTCCAAATATCAATGATTTTAGGGTGGTTATTACAAATATTGGCCCGGTTGTTGATAACGTGGGCGGGCAAGACGTGCTGGATGAGGGGTCTGTTTCCGTGCAATGGAGCATTTTTGTTTCAGGCACCGATACTGCGGCTCCAACGGATAAAATAGATATAATCATGCGTGACCTTGATGGCTTAGCTGGACAAGCGGCTACCGAGGATACGGTGATATTAGAATCTGAAAATATCACATCATACACTGTTGAAGGCCCGACAGATTTGAGTATATCCGCTGATTTGGAAGGACTATTTGTTTCGGGGACCACACAGGGTAACAATGCTTCTGGTTCGCAGATTACGGTTTCTTGGGAGAGCGCGAACGAATTCGTGGTTACCTATGTGTCGCAAACCCTTCAAACTAATTTTGACATGGGGGGCAATGCCGATTTAGCAAGCTATACGACCCCAACTACTGTTGCTTCGCAAAGTTTAGACTTGAATGGTGCTGATGGCGCTGGCTCGAACTATCTCGCTATTTATGCGAACGGTACAACCGCTGGCTCTGATCTTGATGTGCCACTTTCGATTGCTGATTTGGATGTCAGTATTTTTGATCTGGATAATGAAAAGCTTGTTGGTGCAACAATTCACCTAACAAATGTATCTGCTGGTGATTTACTTAACTATGATGAGCCTCTCTTGAACAAGCTTGGCTTGTTTGTGAACTTCACTCAGGTCCCTAGTTTACCCGCAGCTGCGAGTGAGTATACTTTGGTTCTGAGCGGCGATGTTTTGATCTCAAACTATCTCACAGCGATCCAGTCGATTACTTATTCCAATGATAATCCAGATGCCACTTTTGACCAGGTAACTCCCCGGGTTATTGACGTGAGTATTACTGATGGGATTCATATTACCCAATCAACAACAACAATTATCATCGGCACGGCGGGCGATGCGCCGACTGTTGGTAATAACATCTATGTTGAAGATGAGGATGTTGCTATAATCGCGAGCGCGGCCAATGGGTTGTTGGCCGACGATAAAGATAAAAATGGTGATGACCTTGATGTCGTGGGTGTCACGGATTCCACTGGTGTGGCGCTCGTTGATAATGGTTCTGGATTTTGGATAAACCCTGTTGATGTTGGTGGTAATTCAACTTTGGCAAATGGTGCAACTCTAAGCGTCAATATGGAAGATGGTAGTTTTTCCTACACTCCAGCACCATACTACAGTGGCAACGAAACATTTGCTTACGCGGTCAGTGATGGCACATATACAAAACCAGGTTTTGTGACCTTCGATATTCAACCCGTTGTTAATGATGTCACACTCAACATCATTGCGCCAAATCCAGCGACTGATCCAGGTACAGATGAAGACCAGCCTTCACAGTCAGTTTCTGTTGATGGAATATCTCCAGACGCATCTGAACAACAATTTTTTGAAGCGATTAATATTCCCTTTGGCGTTATTCTGACGGACGGAACAAATTCGTTTACGGCTGATGCAGACGAATATGATGTTGATATTACGACATGGGATAGAACTCAAATTAGAGTTCTGCCTGTTGAAAATTCTGATGAAGAAATAGCAATTCTTTTCCTAGTACGAAATGTAGAAATTGATGGCTCTTGGAGCGATGACACGCAGACTGTTGTTTACAAGGTCAATGCTATTGCGGATGTCCCAGGCCTGATTGTGACTGCGACTGGTGCCGGTATTGATGAGGATGTGAATCTCTCGACTGTTATTCAGCCAACTCTTTTCGACTTGGATGGTTCAGAGGTGCTGACGGATATTACTTTGTCGGCTATCCCTGCTGGGGGAAGATTTTTTGTAAATAATTCTGAGATTACCGTGACTGGTGGTGTTATTGTTATTTCACGTCTTGATCTTAACACGTTGGTGTTTAGGCCACCCCCAACTGGCGCTGAGGCGGTTTATAACCTTGTCGTAACTGCCACCGCTACTGAAGTTACTCCCAATGGTGATGTAACAACTTTATCGGCGACAACGGCTGGCGTTATATTGAAGATTGATTTGAACGACAATGACAACCCAGTTGTCGCGGTTGATGATGCGGCGGTAACCTTTGCTGGGGAAACTGTTACGATTGATGTGTTGGTCAATGATTTTACACCAGATGGATCACCGCTGATTACCCGGGTAGATGGGGTGCTGATTGATTTGCCCACGCCTGTGACTCTTGCTGGAGGGGAGGGGGTTGTTTCTCTCGACGCATTTGGCCGACTTGTTTTTGACGCGGCTCCCGATTTTGCTGGTGAGGTTTCCTTCACCTACACTGTGCAAGATGTAGATTTCAGTGAAGATACGGCTACCGTTACTGTTAAAGTTCAGCCGCGGTGGTCCTTAACCAGCAGCCCGAGTGCTCAAGAAGGTGGTAATGCAAGCTTCACTTTGACCATTGATGGAGCAGTACAGCAGGGAAGCAGTATTTCTACTGATGTCGTATTACAAGACATCTCTTCTCTACCGAATGATCACGCGACGATAGCTGATGCTATAAACGATAGTATTACGAACTACGGACAGAGTGATTATTCCTTTGATGGAACAACACTAACCTACACGGCTCCTGATACGAGTTATACGTCATCGTATGACGCGGGCTCAAATCAATTCATAGATATTTCTAGTTTTGGCGAGGCGTTGAGCCTTGGTGATGATAGCATCACGACACGTAGCTTCGGCTTTAATTTTGACTTCTATGGCAGTTCATTTTCTTCGGCTTATATAGCGGCAAATGGATATTTAACATTCGGTAGTGCGGCTGCTGAATCTGACAACCAGCCTCTAGATGGTGGCGCGATGGCTGGGCGCCCAATTATTGCACCGTTTTGGGATGATTTGAACACATCCGCTGGATCTGTTTATGTAACGACAATTGGAATCGAACCTGGAACTAGACAATATGTAGTTCAGTGGGACGGTGTGACAAATAATTCGGATGGAGCAGGGACTGGTAGTTTTCAGGTCGTTCTCAATGAGGCGAACGGTGAGATCTGGTTCAACTATGTTGACGTAGAATTTGACGGCACTGGTGATGGAGGGGCTGGCGCAACGATTGGCTTACAAAGCGCGAGCGGTATTGGTGATGAGTATTCTTTCAATGCACCAAACAGCGTTGCGAATGGTTCAAGTCTTATTTTCTCGCGGGGGGTAACTGTCACTCCGCAGTTCGTCATTGATGTCGCCATTGTTGATGATGCCGTGTTTGAAATTGACGAAAGTTTTATACTAAAACTTGAAAACCCTATTGATTCCGCTTTTGGTAATAATACTGCGACCGTTACGATTGCGGTTAGCGATAACTTGGCGCCAATTACAGTTGATGATTCAATTAGTGTTCTTGAGACCAGTAACCAGCAATTAAATATAATCAATCCCGATGCGAATGTAACAGGTGAGAGCGGCGAAGATTCTGATCCTGAGGGTCAAAGCATGAGCATTAGCCAATTGAATGGTGTTTCGATAACGCAAAACTCTGTCATTACCTTGGCTTCAGGGGCCACCGTTGGCGTTAATGTGAATGGGACAGTCAACTATGATCCAAATGGGGCTTTTAATTATCTTGAAATAGGCGAGGTTACTACCGATACATTCACCTACCATGTGAGAGATGTGTACGGCGAAATTTCAGTTGTGCCTTCAACCGTTACGGTAACAATTACGGGTGAAAACCAAGCTCCAGAAATAGATTTGAATGACAATGGTGCTTCTTTTGATCGAAGTAACTCAATTGCTTATGCACCAACTGAAGTTGCCATGAATGTTGCATCACCTAATGCGACGATTGTTGACCCAGACGATACAGTTTTTGGAATGTTGAATCTAACGCTTGGCGGGTTTGTACAACCAGCGAATGAAATAATTCGTGTTGGAGTTATTTCTATCCCCTATGGCAGTGCTGCGGGAACTCAGATTGTTGTTCTCGGCTCTACAACCTATTCCGTTGTTTATGATGGTGCCGATGCCTTGAGCATTACAAAAGATGGTGGCGGTGATTTGAGCGCTGCTGATATCAATGAGTTTGTTAGAGCTGTTCAGTATGAGAACGATTCAAGTGATGACACGCCTGGAATCAGGACTATAGATTTTTCTGCCAATGATGCCGAAGACACGGGTATTGCATCAACAGTAAGCATCTTGGTGATTGGTAATAACAATCCGCCAGATGCTGTTGATGATGGTGATGTAACCCCTTATGTGACGGCTGAAGATACGGCAATTCTTGTTACTCTTTTAGAGATAACAGCAAATGATTCTGACCCAGATGCCGGTGATACATTTACTGTTATCTCTGTTGATGGGGGGCTGAATGGCTCTGCCGTGTTGGATGGAAATGGAAATGTGATTTTCACACCTGCTCAAGACTTTGTTGGGCTGACGTCTTTTAATTATACGATTCAAGATATTGGCGGCGCCACTGCTACGGCTGATGTTTTTGTCGATGTAACACCCGTGAATGACGCGCCGTTGGTTGATGCTAATGGCGGCACACCGGGTCGAGACTATGCCTTTGTTTATTCAGAAAATGATCCTGCCGCTTCGATTTTTTCTCTGGATGGGGATGTGATTGATGTGGACAACGCGATGATTGATGGCGCTGTCGCTGTTATGACTGGCGGTCAAATTGGTGATATTCTTGAGGTGGGCTCACTACCAACTGGAATTACGGCCAGCGTGGTTCCTGTTATTCCTGCTAACGGACTAACAGCCCCAGGTACAATCACAATCACGCTGACAGGCTCAGCTACACCCGCAGATTATACGATTGCATTACGAACGATCAGTTTTTCAAGCACACTTGACGCCCCCTTGGAGACTGACCGAATTGTGAGCGTGAGTGCCATGGATTCGGCGCTCACATCAGTCATTGCAACAACCACAATTAGCGTCTCAGCTGTGAACGATGCACCAATTACGGTCGCCGATGGCCCTGTGGTCTTGGCGGAAGATAGTTTCATAATTATCACCACAGCTTCGTTGTTAAGCAACGATAGTGATGCTGAAAATGATACCCTAACCGTTACCTCTGTGCAGGCTCCTTCTAATGGAGGTACAGTTGGGTTTAATGGTGTGGGTGATATCGTTTACGCGCCTTCAGCTAACTATTTCGGGCCTGCTTCTTTTACCTACACCGTCGAAGATGGTAATGGTGGGGTGACCACTGAAACCGTCAATCTCACTGTGACATCCGTGAATGATGTAACCATCATTGATTTGGATGCAAATTCTGCCGGCACTGGATTTGCCATTGCATATATTGAAAATGCAACGCCAGAACCTATCGTTGATCCAACCTTCTCCATTCTTGATGTCGATGATGTTGATCTTGTTTCAGCTCAAATTTCTTTGGCCAATGGCTTTGTAGGAGATGTAATCGACGTTCCGTCTCTCGCCAGTGGTGTGACAATGTCGGTCACGCCAGCGGTGCCATTGGGAGCCGATGGGCCAGTAATACTCACGCTTACAGGTGTTGCGAGTTTAGCGGAATATGAAAGCATGATCCGCTCAGCAACCTTCTTCATTGCTTCAGATGCGCCGTCGGAGGCTATTCGGAATATCACAATTTCTGTGAATGATGGTGATAGTAATTCAAATGTTGGCGTCACATCAATTGCCGTCACCGCAGTAAATGATGCGCCAATTGCTGTTGATGACAATAGTATTGTTTTCGACGAAGATACGGCACGGACCATTTTTCCTGCAGAGCTTTTAGCGAATGACAGTGATCCAGATTTAGAAAACTTCACCCTAGTATCTGTCCAAAGTGCAACTAATGGCACGGCCGTATTGAACGGCAACGGATCTGTAACCTTTACTCCAATTGCTAATTTTTTCGGGGCTGCTTCATTCACCTATACAATTGATGATGGGAATGGCGAGCAGGCTACTGCGACGGTGAACCTGACAATTACATCAGTGAACGATGTTACGGTTGTAGATTTAGATACGGCCACTGCGGGAAATAATTTTGCGGTCACCTACAATGAAGATGACACTGTAGGTGTTGCTCTCGTTGATACTAGTATTTTGCTTCAAGATATTGATGATACCTTGCTCGATGGCGCAGCATTTATTTTGACGGATGGTCAACTTGGAGATGAGCTGATTGTTGGGAGTTTGCCTGCCGGGATAACAGCCTCAATAATACCAGCTGGTGCGCTATTGTCACCGCAGCAGATTTCCGTGACGTTGACAGGTTCTGCTTCACTTGCAGATTATCAAATAGCAATGCAGGCGATTTCCTACCGTTCGGATTCACAGGCCCCAACGCTCATTTCAAATACGCGAAATGTGGACATTACAGTAAGCGATGGGGATGATATCTCATCCGCGACCACAACAACAATTACAGTTATTGCGTCAAACGATACCCCTCTTGTTGGAACCGATGTTTTCAACGTAGCGGAAGATTCCGTTTTAACCATCAACCCAACAGCATTGTTGGCCAATGATGTGGACCCTGATGGGGACACTCTTCAGGTTACGGCTGTCGCAAACCCAGTAAATGGAACAGTCAGCCTCGTTGGTGGAATTATCGTATTCACGCCACCTGCGGATTATTTCGGTGCGGCTTCGTTCGAGTATACAATTGAGGACGGTAACGGTGGAGTTGTAACAGGCGTTGTTAACGTCACGGTGGATCCAGTAAATGATGCGCCGTTGGCTGATTTGAACTCTATTGTTGTTGGTACTACGAGCTATTCCACGGCCTATACCGAAGGTGGGGTCGGCGCAATTGTTACTGATGCTAGTGTTTTGCTATCTGACGTTGATGATACTGCCCTTGATGGCGCAACTGTCATACTTATGAATGGTCAGCCCGGCGATATTCTCGCAGTTGGTGCGTTGCCTGCCGGTATCAGCGCAAGCTTGTCTCCTGTTTCAGCATTAGTATTCCCTGGGACATTTAGTGTTACCTTAACAGGCGGGGCATCGTTTGCGGATTACCAAACTGCGCTGCAAGCTATTACCTATAGTTCAGAATCTAATGACCCAAATGTGGTTGATCGCACAATAAGCGTTTCCGTAACTGATGGTGAAGCAAGTTCCGCTGCGGCCATTACAACAGTAGTTGTTACATCAGTGAATGATGCGCCTGTGGGTGGCACTGATGGGCCCTTCACTCTTGACGAAGATAGCTCATTTGCGATTGCGACATCTGCATTGTTATTCAATGATACAGATGGTGAAAATAACCCATTGCAGGTGACGCTGGTTGGTAACGCTATAAATGGCACAGTTTCAATGACCGGTAGTGTTGTTTCGTTTATTCCAGATGCAGATTATTCTGGGCCGGCTTCTTTCGATTATACCGTCTCTGATGGAAATGGCGGCACTGATGTTGTCACTGTTGATTTAATTGTTTCAGAAGTTGCTGATGCGCCTTTGGTTGACCTAGATGGAAACACCACAGGAAACGGCTATTCAACATCGTTTACAGAAAACGAATTGCCGGTTGCTGTTGTCGACCCTTCAATAGCGATTTCAGATATTGATACTTTGATGCTTAATGGTGCGACGATCATCTTAAGCAATGGTCAAGTGGGCGACATACTTAGCGTTAGTGGTTTGCCAACTGGAATTTCCGCCACGATAAGCCCGTCTTCTGCCTTGCTACTGGCAGGGCAAATTACCGTTGAGTTGAGTGGCGTTGCTGATGCTCTGACGTATCAACAGGCCCTTGAAGGAGTTGGCTATAGCTCAGATTCGAATGATCCAAGTGCAACTGACCGAGCAATATTCGTTACAGTGAATGACGGCGTATTAAATTCTGCGACTGCAACAACAATAGTCACTGTTATCCCCGCGAATGATGCACCTGTTGCTGGTGATGATGGGATCTTTACGATTGATGAAGATGTCACATTCAACATTGCCGCTACTGCATTATTGTTCAATGACAACGATTATGAAAATGATGCCTTGAGTGTGACTTCAGTTCAGGGCGCGACAAACGGAACAGTTTCGTTCGCTGGTGGCCTTGTTACCTTCATTCCCGATGCAAACTATTTTGGCCCTGCTTCATTCACCTACACAGTGAGTGATACAAATGGCGGCGAGGATATAGCGACCGTCAGTTTGAACGTGGGCTCCGTAAATGATGCGCCTGAATTTGATGCGAATACGGCTACTACTGGTGTTGGTCATACGACAAGTTATTTAGAAAATGACCCTGGCATTCAGTTGATTGACGCTTCTGCTTTGCTGGTTGATGTGGATAATACAGACCTCAATTCTGCAATATTTGTTTTATCAAATGGCCGGGTTGGTGATGTGCTAGAAGTTGGATCGTTACCAGCGGCAATCACGGCCTCAATCGTACCGGCCTCTGCTCTTGTGATTGATGGAACAGTGACTGTTACTCTCAACGGTCTGGCTTCCCAAGCAGATTATTTGACCGCTCTTCATGCAGTGACGTTCCGCTCGGTTTCTGATAACCCTGATTTTAGCACCCGTAGTGTGTCCCTCACAATTAGTGATGGTTCAGATAATTCAGCCGTGGCGACAACGCTAATCGCTGTCAATGTGGTCAATGATGCTCCAATCGCGGGGCCTGATGGTGTGTTTTCTTTTGACGAAGATACAGTTTTAGCTTTGCCCGTAGCTTCATTGTTGTTGAATGATAGCGATGCTGAAGGGGATGCTTTGACCATCATTTCCGTGCAGGGAGCTGTTAACGGTGTCGTCGTTTTGGGTGCTGACAGTGTCGTTCGCTTCACGCCTGATGCGGCGTATCATGGGCCTGCGTCATACACTTATACGGTGCGTGATGCGCAGGGTGCAGAAACCACCGCAACCGTTACGCTCGAAGTGTTATTCTTGAATGATGCTCCGATTGTGGATTTGAATGGTTCTGGGAGCGGTAATGATTTTTCTGTTACTTATAACGAGAATGCATCTGGTGTTGTAATCGCTGATGCCTCAGCAACGATCTTTGATGAGGACCATGTGCAGTTACAAGATGCGCAAATAACACTGACCAATGGGCAAGCTGGCGATATATTAGAAATCGGCACGCTTCCTGGGGGCATGTCAGTAAGCGTAGTTCCTGGCACTGCATTGAGTGGGGCGGGAGCGATGACTGTGACAATCACCGGTGCTGCTTCGCAGGCTGATTACACTGCCGCATTGTTGGCTGTTAGCTATCGCTCTACCTCAGAGAACCCTGATATTACAAATCGCATTATTGAAATTTCTGCCTTTGATGGTCTCGACCGTTCGCAGATAGCGACAACAACAGTTGCAGTGAATAGCATCAATGATGCACCCGTTGCTACTGATGATGGCACACCAATTCCGTTCGTAGTTGTCGAAGATACACCGTTCACATTCGACCCTGTAACGGGGAATGATTTCGATGTTGAAGGGGATGCTCTGACGATCACAGAAATAGATGGCATCGCTATTTCCAGCGGGGGGACAGTAACTCTTGTTGGCGGTGAGGTCGTTGATCTTGCGGCAGATGGGGTAACGTTGACCTTCAATCCTGTCTTGAATTTTAACGGGCCAGTCTCGTTTGTTTATACCTTGAGCGATGGCAACCTAACGGATGTTGCAACCGTTAATTTGGATGTCTCTGCTGTCAATGATGCGCCTGACTTGGTTGATGATGGACCTGTTGTTTTGGTGGAAGATGGATCCGTAAACTTTGATCCTGTCACACCCAACGACAGCGATGTTGAGGGCGACACAATTGATATTGTTTCTATCGACGGGCAAACAATAGCACCGCTTGGAACTGTGACGACAACCAACGGTACAATATCGTTGGCTGCAGATGGTCGCACACTTACCTTCGTTGCGTCGCCACAGTTCAATGGCCAAACGATTATTAGCTATGGTGCGAGTGACGGGCAAGATGTGAGTTTTGCGAATATTACTTTTGATGTTAGCGCCGTTGATGATCCGCTATTCCTGATTTCTACTCCGTCTAATTTGACGTTAAACGACAGTGATACGGTTAACCTGGCGATGGCTGATTATGTCAACGATCCAGATGGTGATGCCTTGGTATTTATTGCCACCGGTTTGCCTCTTGGGCTTGCCATTGATTCAGCAACGGGAGTTATCTCAGGTGTAGTTGATTCTTCTGCTTCTCAATCTGGCCCCTATTCAATTGTTGTCACCGTTGATGATGGGGTAACCTCTGTTATCTCGATGGGCTTTGATATCAATGTGTTGAATGTAGCTCCCGTTTCAAACGGCGATGTTGTCATTCCATTGGATGATGGTGCTAACTTTACTATCAACTCCGCAGCATATTTTGTTGATGGGGATGGTGATGTGTTAAGTTACACCGCTCTGGGCCTTCCAAGTTGGGCAAGCTTGAATGGAACGACGGGCGAGATTATTGGTAATGTGACAAATGATGCTTCGGTATTTGGACCAGTAGCTGTTACGGTTTCAGCGGATGATGGCGAAGGGGGAACAGTAAGTGTGCTGGTTACCCTTGATCCGCGTAACCTTGCGCCGATTGCTATTGCAACCATAAATGATCAGAGCGTCCAAGAAGAAGATTTGATTGATCTTGATGTTGGCGGCCTCTTTGTGGACGGTGGTTCTGACACTGATCCGTTGGTGTTGAGTGTTAGCGGCTTGCCTGATGGGGTGACCTTCGACCCGCTCACAAATCATATTTCTGGAGAATATGCAGCAGGCAGCGGCTCGTCTACACCTTACGTTGTGACGATTATCGCCGATGATGGGCAGGGTGGTACGGTAAGCCAAAGTTTCTCGATCCGCATTTCCCACGATACTTATTTAGCCAGCGGTCCAGTGTTCCCAGGTGAAGAGGGCGGCGCTCAAACTTCTTCGGTTGTCACTGATTCTAACGATGGTTCATCTGTTATCATTGATATCGTTTCTGGGTTTTCAGATCTCAATGGGACAACAACTTTGGACTCTAAAGGTGGAGTTTTACTATCCGCAATTGATGCCATTGATCCTCTATATGAAGCCACAGGTTCTGGTTCTGACGGCGGTTTGCCGGGGGCAGTTAATGATCTGGGTGAGATGGCTTCTTCAACTGATTGGCTCCATGCATCAGGCCGTGAAGGTAATGGTGATTGGGACGTTGGTGGAACCTTTGGCTTCATGTCATTGGTTGATGAAAAAGCACTTAGAGATGCCAATGGTGCAGATGAGCGTTTGGAGCGTATTTCACTTGATGTGGCAACACGCCAAGGCACACTGTTTATCGAGTTTAGTAATAAGCTGAATGCTGAGTTCGATGGGATTGTTGTTAAAACAATGTTGTTGCTACCAGACGGATCACCTTTACCAGAATGGATGAAGCTCGTTCGCGAGGGTTTTGTTTCTGCTAAACCACCAGTTGGCGAAGAGCAGATCACGATTGAGCTGATCGTAACCTTGGGTAATGGAACCGAGTTGCATAAACCAATTCACATTGATTTGGTCGGCGGCAAAGTGATAGAGACGCTCGCCGATGTTGAGAAAAATACCGATGAGAAAAATGCCAAAGCCGGTGGCGAAGAAAAAGATAATACTTCAACAAAGGCTACGGTAGGTTTTGACAAGGGATCTCTACGCGGCTCGCTTAGTGATGCTTTAGAATCTGCATAATAAAATAAACTGAATAAATTAAAGGCGTTGCTTCGGCAGCGCCTTTTTTTATGCCTTCAATTGTTGGGAGAAAATTATAGTAAATAAAACATCAAAAAAGAGGCCCGCGTTAAGCCTTCGTTAGTCATAAACCGCGATATTCAATTATCACAAGATGCTTTTGGCCATTTGCAGGGGGCATCGTTGGGGCAACTATACAAGGAAGTAATCTAGTGAAGCGTATCCTTCTTTCAACCATGCTGGCATTGAGTGTCTCTGCATGTACCGTCACACCAAAACCATTGACCACAGGTTCACTTAGTAATTTTGCGAGCGATAAACTATCGCGGGTAACAGCAAATCAGGAACCCGTAACCAACTCCATTACGCTTTATGAAGCGATGGCGCGGGCATTGAAATATAACCTCGATTTCCACGTCGAATTATACAACGAGGCATTGGCCAATAAGCAAGTTGATGTTGCTCGTTTGGATACATTGCCAAAACTTGTTGCATCTGCCGCCTATACGGGCCGGAGCAATAACGCTGGTAGCGCTGGATCCACTATTTTTCCTGATCGCGGGAAATTCCAAGAAGACATTTCTCTTTCATGGAATATTCTAGATTTCGGCCTTTCTAAAATTCGTGCTGAACAAGCCGCTGATGAAGTTTTGGTGGCCCGCGAGCGTCGTCGAAAAATTATCAACCGTGTTATTGAAGATGTGCGGACCGCCTATTGGCGCGCTGTCTCAGCTGACCGCCTAGTGTCTGGTTTGCGCAAGCTTGAAGGCCGCACTAAGCGGGCTTTTTCAAACTCTAAAGCACTGCAAAAAGATGGCCAAACATCGCCTCTAACGGCTTTGACTTATCAACGTGAATTGGTCGAGATTCAACAACGTATTCAGCGTTTGCAAAAAGATTTGTCTTTGGCAAAAATGCAGCTTGCTGCTTTGATGAATGTGCGTCCTGGTGAAAACTTCTCACTTGCCCAGCCAAAGCGCCGTGCAACAAGCACTGAGCTTACAATGAATAGTGAAGAGATGGTTTTCGCCGCTCTTGAGAACCGTCCTGAAATTCGAGATATACAATATAAGCTTCGAATTAATTCGAAAGAGGCTAAGAAAGCACTTCTCGAATTGATGCCTAGCGCGAACCTGTTTGCAACTGCAAACTGGGATTCAGACACATACCTATACAGCAATAACTGGATCGGCTGGGGTGCACGTGCAACCTGGAACATGCTGAATATCTTTAAGTATCCAGCAAAGAAACGTTTAGTTCTAGCTAAAGATGACGTGTTGGATGCACGGGCTTTGGCCGTCACTATGGCGATCATGACACAGGTTCATGTGAGCCGTGTTCGTTATGAGCACTCTAAGAAATTATATCGCACGGCTGCAAGACACCTCAGTGTACAGCGCGGTATTGTTCATCAAATCCGCTCAAGTCACTCCGAAGGTTTGGCTAGTGAGCAAACTTTGATCCGTGAAGAAATGAATACTTTGGCTAGTCAGGTATCTTCCGATATCGCTTATGCTGATTTGCAAAATTCTTACGCGAACATTTACGCGTCGATGGGTATCGACCCCTATGCGGAAGAGCTGCGGGCGAACGATAGCATAAGTGAATTGGCCAGTACTCTACGATCAGTTTGGATTGAGCGTGGTGATCGTTCAGGTTCAGTCCGTGCGCGCCGCTCTGCTAAAGCGCACGTCGTTACAGGCTCGGTTAAAACAGGTAGCGTGAAATCAAAAGATCCATTTGTGAATGAAACACAAGGATGGAATGCGATTGAAACTCAAACTTCAAGCGCTGTAAAAATTGATAATGCTGCACCGAAGAAAAAGAGCTTATTTGGTTCAATGTTTGGTGGCCGTGGGACTAGCGGTCAAAGCCAACACAATAGAATTCTTAATGAGCATTAGGTCCAAGAAATAGGCCTGAAAGTAACAATAATTGGAATACTCTCGGTGATGCCGAGAATAAAAGGATAGAAATATCATGAAAACGAACCTTCTCATTCCGGCGCTTTTTCTTGCTAGTGCTGCCGTTGTGGCTCCGCAAGCTTACGCTGGAACTGCTTCTTCTGCAGTAAAAGAAATGGTAAAGCGCGATGCAAAAATCAGTGTAAAAAATGTTGATGAACGTTCGACTGGAACCGTTGATGCGAAAGAAAAATTTGATGCTCGCGGTGTGGTTACTCCCAATGCAGAAATTACTCTTGGCGCGGGCGTTGCCGCAAAAATCAAGAAAATGCCATTCAAAGCAGGCGAAGCATTTCGCAAGGGCGAAAATCTTGTGACTTTTGATTGTGGTCGCCAACTGGCAGACCTGCGCGGTGCGAAAGCAAATCTTGGGAAAGCATCGTCTTTCTATCAAGGTAAAAAGCGCTTGAAATCTCGTGGTGCAGCTGGCGGACAAGAAGTGCGTGAAGCTGCCGCTGATGTTGCCTCTGCTAAAGCGACTGTCGATGGTCTGGCTGAAGTGATTACCTATTGCAAAATTCCAGCTCCGTTTAATGGACGCGTTGTTGAACGTCATGCTGAAACTCACGAGATACCCGCTGCAAATGCACCTATCTTGACTGTGGTTGATGATAGCGCTCTTGAACTTGATCTCATCGTGCCATCAACATGGTTGCGTTGGGTCAAACGCGGAACAACATTTGATTTTGCCGTTGATGAACTTGGCATTACGTTTAAGGCAAAAGTTGCGCGTCTTGGCGCGAAGGTAGATGCAGTAAGCCAGACAATTAAAATTACAGGCACATTCATAGTGCGTCCTGGTGATGTGCTTACTGGAATGAGCGGCACCGCAAAATTTGCGCCGCCATCATTCTAAGCAACGATTCAATCAACAGCGCAACTCTTATTGCGCTGTTCTCGGCCCCGAATACCGGAACCGATTCCGGACTGAATTGAGAACCGGAAATAAATGTCACAGTCGAATGTTACTCCATCACCCAAACAAAAAGTAAGCTTTGCGAAGTCACCATCCGAGACATCAAAGCCGCTGATGGGGGCTTCTGGTTCGGTGCAAAAACCGACATCCGAAAAAGTTAAAGCTCCTGCAGATACTCCGCGCCCTAAACCCGCTCGGGAAAGTGATATTGCTAACGCATTGTTGAGCTTGGAGCGTGAAGCGCGGCAAGCGGAGACGGAAGCTGAACTGGGCTATTTAATGGTCAATGGTTCGCGTGTTGCTGTACAGTACCGCCAAGCCTTATTGTTGATGCGTGCTGGGCCAAAGAACCATCGCGTTGTTGCTGTTTCTTCTCTATCAGCAGTCGATCGAAATTCTACATTTATTCGTTGGGTCGAGCGGTTGGCAAAAGATAAGCTTGCTGGTGACAACATGTCTAAAGTGCTTTCTTTTGATGTGCGTAAAGATGCTGCAAGCAGCGATCTTGATGCAAGCACATATCCATTTGGAAATATTACATTTGTACCGCTGCAACTACGAGATGGAACAATTTTTGCCCATCTCATGCTAACGCGTGAAAACGAATGGGATGAAGGAAGCCTCGTGGCGAGCGCTCGCCTTTGCGATACATTTTCTCATGCTTGGGAAGCTCTCAACGGCCCCAAGCGAGCGAAGCGTCAATTGCGTTCTAAGACAATGTTACGGGCGCTTGGCGCGGTGGCTGTCATTGGCGCGGGTTTTATTCCCTTGCCACTATCGGTTTTGGCGTCTGCTGAAGTCACCCCTTCTGATGCTTTTGTTGTTGCCGCACCAATTGATGGCACTATTGAAAATATTGCGGTTGATCCAAATACGACGATTAAAAAAGGTGAGCTACTATTTACCTTTAATGACACTGATTTACGCAACCGAGTGAAGCTTGCAGGTCAGGCCGTTGGTGTGGCTGAAGCGCGCTATCAGCAAAATTTGCGCACATCTTTTTCAGACCCACGAGCGAAGCGGGAACTATCAATTTCAAAGTCAGAGCTAGAGTTAAAAGCAGGCGAGTATGATTACGCACGAGAGCTGTTAAAAAAATCACAGGTACAGGCGTGGACAGGTGGTTTGGTTATATTTGCTGATAAAGATACGTGGACAGGCCGTCCTGTTTCAACAGGTGAGCGGATTATGCGGATTGCCGATCCATCTTTGGTTGAAGTGACGGTTAATCTTCCTGTTTCAGATGCTATCGTATTGAATGAAGGGGCTCGGGTTGAACTATACCTTGATAGTGACCCGCTCAATTCGATTGAAGCAAAAATTTCAAGTGCAAGCTTCCATGCGCAAGTAGATGGTGAAGGGGTGTTGAGCTATCGCGTTCGCGCCCAATTTACAAAAGAGGACGGTCAACAGATCCCTCGAATTGGCCTTCGTGGAACGGCCAAAGTATTTGGTGATGATGTTTCATTAGCCTACTATTTATTCCGCAAACCTCTTTCGGCAGTTCGGCAATGGACGGGCTACTAAAACAAGAAGAAAAAGAGAGCGCTCCGCTTCCCGTTTTACGGGATGATTTGGAAATCGTTCCGACAGCGGCCCAGTCTAATGGCGCGCCTGCGTGGGTCATTTTTGACCCAGTGTCTAATCGTTATTTTGAAATTGGTCGCGAGCTGTTAGATATGCTCATGCTCTGGAGGCTTGGCACGGTTGAGCAGTTAATACGCCGGGTGCGAGCTGAATTTGGCAGAGTGATCAATGAGGATGAGGTTGGAGATGCCATCCACTTTTTGATCTCGAATGCCTTGGTACGTGATATCCCCGGCAATGATTATAAAACAATGGCTGCTAAAGAGGCTGCGGGCAAAAAATCGTGGTTAGAACGTGGAATGCATTCCTATTTGTTCTTTCGTATTCCACTGTTTAGACCTGACAGATTCCTACGCGCGACTTGGCCCTATGTAGCGCCATTATTCACCCGTACGGCGGTTTGGATCTATGTCCTACTAGGCTGCATTGGCTTATATTTGGTCTCTCGTCAGTGGGATCAATTCACTGGAACATTTCAATTTATGCTTTCTTGGCAAGGGGCCGCATTTTACGGGATAAGTCTTGTATTTGTGAAATCGCTGCATGAATTGGGACACGCCTATATGAGCGTTCGCTATGGGCTTCGCGTGCCAACAATTGGTATCGCGTTTATGGTGCTCATGCCAGTTCTCTATACCGATACAAGTGGTGCGTGGCGCTTACGTTCGCGACGTAAACGCTTGATGATTGATGGAGCAGGTATCTTCACGGAGCTGTCTCTTGCTGCCATTGCAACGCTGCTTTGGGTGTTTTTACCTGACGGTGGGTTTAGACTTTGTGTCTTTGCTATTGCGACGACCTCTTGGGTGACATCGCTTGCGGTGAACCTCAACCCCTTGATGCGGTTTGATGGTTATTACATTTTGTCGGATACGCTTGGTTTTCAAAACATGCAAAGCAGGGGGTTTGATATGGCCCGCTGGCGGATGCGGGAATTGCTGTTCAAACTTGGCGAACCAGCTCCTGAATTACTATCAACGCGGTTGCGTCGGATGATCATTCTTCATGCTTGGGCAACGTGGGTTTATCGTTTCTTCTTGTTCTTGGGCATCGCGCTTCTTGTTTATACGTTCTTCATTAAAATTGTCGGCATCATTTTGTTTGTCGTAGAAATCCTTTGGTTCATCTTGTTCCCTGTTGGGCGAGAAATGAAACATTGGTGGTCAATAAAAGGAAAGATCATGGCTTCTAAACGCTTTTGGATCACTGCAACTGGTACTGTTTGTCTTGGGGTTTTAGCAATAATACCTTGGTCAACGACGATCACCATTCCGGCGCTTATGACCGCTGAAAAAGAGCAAGCCATGTTTGCGCCTTTTGCGGCACAGATTGTATCCATGGATGTTCGTGACGGGAAAATTGTAAAAAAGGGCGATATTCTTTTACAATTGAAGTCGCCTCAAGTGGAGCGTAGTTTTCTTCTCGCTCAGGAGCGTAGAAGGTTGATTCAATCTCGAATTGATAGAAGCGCAGCGGATGACCAGGACCGCGCATCTTTAATCGTTTTAACCAACGAGTTAAAGGAAGTGAATGAAGAGCTTGATGGCTTGAAGCGAGTGAAGGCGAAGTTATCCATTCGTGCGCCATTCAATGGTGTGATTGCTGATTTGGATCCGGAATTGCACGCAGGTTTGTGGATCAACCCAAAAGCGCCACTAGCTGTTTTGCAATCAGGTAAGAACCCCAGATTTAAGGGATATGTGAGCGAACAAAGCGTATTTCGCTTGTCGGCAGGTGCGGGTGCAAAATTTATCCCTGATAATAGAGAGCTGCCAATCGTAAATATCCAGGTGGCAACGATTGCTGAAGCGAGTTCGGAGCAGTTGGATTCGCCATATTTAGCGCTTCCGTTTGGCGGCAAGATCGCGATCGAAGAGGCAAAGAAAAACGAGTTGCGCCCGACCGAGGCAGTTTATGCTGTTGCGATGATACTAAAAGAAAATACGCAAACCCCCGTTCCACCGAAGGCTGTTCGCGGCGTTTCCATCATCAGTGGTGCGCCAGAAAGCTTCTATACTCGTATGAAACGACAGGTGTTGAAAGTTCTTGTGCGCGAAATGGGTGTGTAATACATCACACTAATTGTATGCGCATGTGCCTAAGTGCTGGAAATCCTCGCATCATTCCCTATATTGACTAAAATAAGCGTGCCCACTTTGCGGGCCGAAAGGGAGAGGATATTCCATGTCTGATATGTCGAAGTTTGATCAAGAGATTGCAAAAACTAAATCCACAGTCGAAGAAATGCGCACTAAAATAAAGCAAAGCGGCGTTCTTTTAGAAGAAGTGGCGAAAGCCAAGACGATTGGTGATGCAGATTTTGATATTGAAAATGCTCGTATTGAAGACGTGTTGCGCCAACAAAAAGTGATGGAAGGCAATATTGCTGATCTTATCATTGGTCTTGAAGATGCAACGAATGTATTCGGGGCTGAATTTGAATCCATGAAAAGCTATACGACCTACGAGAAATTCATCGGAATTTTTTCTAAGTCGAAGGCCCAGCGGATGCGCACTGACAGAGTTCGTAATATGTCGCTAGCGGGTAACCTTCAAGAATTGCTGACTAAGTCGGATACCATCACGGGTATTTTGACGGAGCAGAAAAAGATACTAGATGAGCGTTATGACACTTCTGAAAGTAGCTTACGCGAAGTTATTGAACGCCGTAAATCAGCTATTGGACAATTGGAGACAACTCAAAATCGTATTGAAGAGTTAAATCCGATGCTGCTTGATATTGAAAATCAAATTTCTGTATCAACCGACCAGAAGAAACGAGCGAACCTTGAAGGGGAGCGTTCTAAATTAGCGACTGAATATAATGCGATGCAGGCAAAAGAGCAGGAGCTTTTGGCAGAGAGCCAAACGCTTGAACGCTATACTTCAATGTTCCAAACTTTTGTGGATTCTTTGAACAACCAAAAAGCAGCACAAGCAACGCTCATCAATAAGCTAACTATTGATACCGAACAGCGGATTGTTTTGTATAAGGCGCTGGAAGATTCACTAAAAACAGCGGCTCAACAGGACGTTGCACACAAGATCAACACCCTTGGTAATAAAGTAGATACGGCAGCAGAAAGCACCATGGCAGGCATTGGGGCCGCAGCCCAAAGTCATATTGGCGATCTGCTAGAAATGCATGAGAAAAATATGGTCTCAACAAAGGACATTCAACGTCGTAAACAATTAGCCGATGAAGCGTTTGCCCGCCGTTTTGGCGAAGTGATGAAGAAACATAATAAAGCGGATTATGTGAAGCAGGCTTAAGCGATTGGTGGCGTTGGGATAACAACCGTGAGTACAAAAACCAAATCGAAGTCAGATAACGCTTCACTCTATTTTCAGGCGATTGATGCTGCTTTGAGTGGCCTTGATGTCTATCTCGGCGATGAAACGGATTCCCCGCTTTACCAACACGAGATGACCGGGCGCATTTTAACGGGCTACATCAAACGGCTTCGTCATTCGTTCAGTGCTTGGGAAAACCGCGTAGGTTTTGCCGACCGATTTCGTATCAATCAAGCTGAGAGTGGTTATCCGCTTTTCCAAAATGTGATGGATTTAAATCGGGATGCTCAAACTGCTAAAAAACAGTTGGCGGAACTGCCCCAAGCGGACGAATTACGACAGGATATGATTGATTACATCCTTTTGAAAAAGAAGTTTCCGGCTTCAATTCAAAAGACGATGGCGAAACGTCTTTATCTTGAGGAGGTGCAAAAAGGCGATGTCTTCCAACCTTTCATTTTACCAAAAACAGTAAAGATTTCGGTCAATCCAAAAACCAAGCGGCCTTTCTATGTTATTCATTGGGGTGCTTTTGATGGCAGTGCGAATTTACCGCTTATCTATATGGCTGTTATCGAAGACTCGTCACCAGAAATGACGAAGAAACTGATGGATGGTGATCAGCTGAAATCAGATTTGGAAATTCCATTCCCCATTGGTGGCTTACTTAATCCTGAACTGGCTCATCAATTTGATGATTTCTGCGAGAAAAACTCCAGCTATGGGCTAACCTTGGCGACCATTGCAGACAATATGGATAAGGATTTTGAATTCCTCCATCCAACCCAATTACGGCGTATTGTGATGGGGCCGTTTTATTCGGCTAATGTTACGAGCCACGGCAAGGTCGTTGAGAAAATACTGAATAAAGTTACGCGTAATGAAAACGCATGGATGCTGACCTGGACCAAGCAAGAGCTTTTTTCAATTTCTGAATCTCCTGCAAAATGGGGCCTTTGGAATTCTAGACCAGCGCGTCAGACATACCATATTGAGACGGATGATCTGGAAGCTGTTCGACAAGGGGTTAGTCATTATGAGCGTCATGCGCTTGTGCCCCATGAGGCCTACCAACAAATTTATGCCAATGGAAAACGCGATGAAATATTCACCGGTTACAAAACTCACGTCATCAGTGGCGGCCAAGTGTTGAGGGATTTTTAGATTATGGATGTAGGTCTAACCACGCTAAAAGAATCTGATATTGAAAAACATCTTTCTGTGGCTCAATCTCTTGTGACACGGTTTATCCGGGTGACAACGGGGCGTGCGGAAAGCAAAACTGCATTGGCAGGTACGCGTCGTCGGTTTGTATCTACCGTTTCGACTGGAAGCGCGAAATCTACCAGCGAGATTGAATTTTCGAACTCGATATCTGCGGTTAATTCAGGTGATGCACTGTTATCGCTTGCTCAACATGGGTTACTCTATAAGACGCGCCGCGCGCTTGCTGTGGCCTTAGCGGTTGGCGGTTTATTCGGTGAGCAAACGGGGCTGGATGCTCTGACTAAAAAGAATGCCAGTGGTGATTTATCTGGTGCGGATACTGAGCGCTTTCGTTCGCTGGTTGAATCCTCGGCTTATATAACCGCTTTTGCGGCCACGGCTTATTTACTGCAGATGCTCACTGAAGAAGGTGAGCCAGCCACAGATGTGGGTGAACCTGATTTCTTGTTTGATACGCCGCAGGACGCGCTGAAAGGGCTTGTCGCTGGTTTGGACATTGCGATATCAGAAGCGCCTGATGATAAGGTTATGATGTCGCGTGCGCGGGAAGCTGCCCGTTTAGCGATGGATGAGTTGCTTCAAAGGAGGGCGCGATTCACGGCGCTTGGTTCTTTTGAGCAAACTCATTTACGTTTGGAGAGCGATGGGTTTGAACTAAACGGCTTTGATGTTGCCCCCGGCGCCAAACGTTCAAAGCTGGTGATGCAATTCAAGAAGCCCAATGAGATTATTGGCAACCACATTGCTAAATACCAAGCGATGAAACTTGCCAAAATGTTGATGGCCTACGACTTCGACCGCCAACTTAATCCGTTTGTAGAACTGGGTGGCTTCCTGTTTACTTTCATCGGGGATGGCGCGCCAGGTACTGGTAAAACCATCCTCATCCAGATGATAGCCGGGATGATAAATGATTACTGTCAGGTGGCTGGTTATGGCTTTACATACGAGAACTTCGGTGTCGATCAGATTTCTTCCTATCAGGGGAAATCTGGTCAAAATTGTAAGCAGTTCATTGATAATGTCTTGGGCACGAAAACCATCGGCTTTGGTACGGTGGACGATATCGACCAAGTGGCGGCTAAGCGTTCGGACGATCGTGCTTCGGCTGGCCAACAAGAAGTAACTGCGGTGCTGATGGAAAGTTTTGCTGGAGCGCAAACCGTTGTGCGGGGCAATTGTTCCTTCGGAATGTTTTCTAACTATCCTGAAAATGTCGATGATGCCTTGCGCCAAAGGGCAGGGGCACGTTGGCTGGTGGATGGGCCACAAACGCGAGATGATTATATTGATATTTTTGTTTTGCTTGCTGGCAAAAACCATAAGATCAAGCTCGGTAAGCATGACCTTTTCGATGCTCAGATTATCGAGAGGGCTGTGAGTGAGGCGTATGAGAAATATTCCAAGCCCCAAGAAGATGGGCTGGCTAGTGTTTATGAGCGGTTCATGAATGAGAACGGCGAGCCAAAAACAATGGCCGATATCGGGACCTATTTACACCTTATTAAAAAAGCTGAACCCCGTTTTACGGGGCGGGCTATCAAGAACATCACCGATGCAATAAAAATGCGGGCGATGGATATCGAATTGCCAGATGAATGGTTCGAGAAGCCAGAAACGTTCATGCACAAAAGCTATGACGATAAGAAAGCCATGATTGAAGAACTGCGAGGGCCGTTTACGATGGCGATGGTGATGCAGGAAATCAACCGGTATGCGGATTCAGAATTCCGTTACACCGATAAGAGCGATGCTGCTGCGGTAGAAGAAATTATTCGCCGCGAGCGACAGCGGGAGCGGGCGATTGCTCAAATCGAAATCATGAAAGCGGATGGGCGTTGGAATGGATAGGTTGCGTCGATGAAACGTCTTGAAGAATCAGCGCTCATTTATGGGCGGATGATGGAGGTCGCTGAGCCCCATCTGATTGAACGCTACAACCAAGCGCTCAAGGGATTTGGCTTGAAGGCAACGAAGCTGAAATCTTTCCGCATCGATATGGTTGGCTATTCGCCAGAGGTGGCGAAAGAGTTGAAGGATGAGCAATATCTCGATCCTCACGGCATCAACCGTAGGTTTATTATTCTCTCACCAACCCAAATAGAATTGCCTGTGGTCAACACTCAGTTTTCAAATACTGGGATGCTTATGCATCAGTTTTTTACCAGTAATGGGCGGGCAATTAACGCGCTTACAATTAAAGACGTGATCTATGGGGAGATTGAGGACCCCGTTCTTGAAGCCCACGATATTGAAGACTTGCTCACTATTGAGCAGGTGGAGTTCAAGGTATTCACGGGCAAGAACCTTGCTCAACAGGCGCTGGATTTGCGCTTGCTCATGGATCGGTTGAAGAAGGAACCGGATGCTTGGCGAGATGATGAAATGCTTCACGATATGGTGCGGCTTTCAAAGCTGACCGGCGATATCCGAAATAATAATCTTGTGCCAACTGAACTTGTTTTTAGACACAATACATTCTGGTCAAGTCACTTTGGCGGTGTTTATGTGTTTATTGACGAGGGGCAGACAACGGTTATTGGCAACCCTGACGCTCCTGGTTTCCGCCGTTCACGGCCATGGCAGGTGAGCTATATTGATCAAAATGATTTGGGTTTAGTTTATCGCTTTTTGGTCGAGACGGGGCGGGTGGACATGCCGCGGGGCTCTTGGATAGAGCGCTCGGAATATCTTCTCCACCGTATTGAAATGTTGGTTACGATGTTGGCATTCCATGCTGAACCTGAGAAAAAACACAGCCCAAATTCGCGGCGTTGGATGAAGTCTTGGGTGAATACCCATTCCAAACTCGTGGAACAAGAAGGGACGTTGCCCTTCTTACTTTGGGCGCAGCGGGAATATGAATCTTGGGCAACTGTTGACTTAGACGAGGTTGATGAACGGGGTCGGTTTATTTTATCGCGGGCCAAACCTGGCCATGATGATCAGTGGTTGGTGAACCGCTTGATTTCTGATTATGTGCCGTTTGATTTTGTTTCCCGTTTCATTTTTAACAAGCCCGCGTTTTATCAAGACTATGAAAAATGGGGTGATGGTTTAAAAGAACATGTTGTGGAAACAGTGCGTGATACCTATCTCAATAACAAAGAGAGCCTGCGCCGTTTGCGCTATGGGCTGCATGGCGGTTAGTCTTTGCGGCAAAAGAGGAAATAACAATGCTTGATCCTGTGATTAGTTTTTTTGTAAAGATATTTAATTGGATTGGCCGTGGAATCGGCTGGATCATTGCTGGACTGTTGTGGCCGTTTGTCGCGTTTGGGAAATGGTATAAGAAACGTGCTTGGTTGATCAAAGCCCCCATTGGTTTGTTTCTGTTGGGGCTTGTTGCCCTCTATGGCTACTTTGCTTACCAGACACAGCGATGGGCCGGATTCGAGCCCACCTACGCGCAAGCTTATAATTTCCAACCTCGTGTGACACTATCTGGCGATGGTGCTTCGGACGGAGATGAGAAAAAATGTCAGGCATCAGCCACGGTTCAAGTAACGGCGGATTTGATCGACCACACCGTCAATGAGAATAAATGGATTTCTTCCATGCTGCTCTACAAAATGGGCCTGTTTGGTATGAGCTGGGATCACACTCCGTTTTTCGATGATCAAGCGAGCTTCCAACGGGGTATCCACCAAGCCACTCGCCGTATTGGTGTTGAATTGGTTGACCGCTTGGGCCGCATTCGTGGGACCAGCCAAGTTGATAAGAACTTGCAAGATGCCCGCGGAAATTTGCAGTTCGATGAATCCACTTGGTATTTTGGTCTTGATCCTTTTGGCCCCAAAACACCGACCCCAAGTTTTTACCGCTCGGCGAGAAACTCATTGTTGGGCTTTAATGAGAGGCTGGCAAAATGCGATGCTGTGTTTGATGCTCGCGCGGACAATCTCATCCAACTGCTAGACCGTATCACCAGCGATATTGGCTCTACCTCCGATATTCTTCTTAAGCGTTCTGAAAATTATGATAGCGGTTGGTTTGATACGCGTGCTGATGATCGGTTTTGGTTCGCCTATGGCCAGCTCTACGCCTATTCTGGTTTACTGAAGGGCATGCGCTCAGATTTTGCGGATGTTGTGAAAATACGTGGCTTAGCACCTTTGTGGACACGGATGGAGGGGCAGGTGAATTCTGCACTTTCCATCAGGCCCATGATCATTTCAAACGGTGCTGAAGATGGTTGGATAATGCCCACCCATTTGGCAACCATGGGGTTCTATGTGCTACGGGTGAGATCCAATATGGTTGAAGCGAGAGATATTCTTGATCGCTAATTCTGGAAATCAAAAATAATAAAAAACAGAACACTCAACTTATGGTAAGGGTTTGTTTACAATTACAACCTATACATGTATTTAACAACTAACACGAGCATATACATGATTCGCTCGTATAGAAACATGCTGCTGCTGATCCCCTGCTTTTCCTCAGCGCAGTATGAACCCGTACCAAGCGGGTTAACTTGAGAATCCGGATCAATCCGCCCGATCCGGATTCTCACTCCACTTTCCGCCCTTGTTTTGGCTTGTTCGTTTTACGACGGGGTAAGCTATGATGAGGGAAATGTGGGACGGCAAAAGAGCCGCATTTTCGCAACCCTCCTACAGTTCGGAAATGCGGCTCGTTTTGTTTTTATTGTTGCTTGTCTTTCTAAGCGGGCAGGGGTACGAATTAAATATGAAAAATTTGAATGCAAATATTCTCTGGTGGTGGGTTCGCTAAAGGCGGCCTCGGGAGATATTTGCTCAATTGTAAGTACCCAAGCCGCTCCGAAATCGGGCGGTTTTTTTTATGCCTAATTTCAAGTGACGATGTTGGCATAACGTGAGATGAGAAAATGAAATCGGAAAATACAGTGTTTGAGTATGAAACAGAGGGCGGTGTTCGCATCAAGCGAGAGCGATTTCCGACCCCATATCAGGATGCAGTTTCTTCCTATGTGGAGCGGTTGGACACCCGTCGTGGTGCTGTGTTTTCATCCAACTACGAATATCCTGGCCGCTATACTCGGTGGGATACAGCGATGATTGATCCCCCTCTTGGAGTGTCTTCCAAGGGGCGAAATGTAATAATTGAAGCTTATAATTCGCGCGGCGAAATACTACTTGATGCCATTTGCGGGGTGTTGAAATCCCATGAGCATGTGGCTGAACTTGCTCAAGATAAAGTTATTGCCAAGCTCAAAGTAAAAGAACCAGAGGGTATTGTTAGCGAAGAAATGCGCTCACGTTCCCCTACTGTATTCTCCGTTCTGCGCGCAATTGTTGATTTATTTCGCAGTGATGCTGACCCCTCGTTGGCGCTCTATGGGGCCTTTGGGTACGACTTATGTTTCCAGTTTGATGCGATTGAATTGAAGCAAAAGCGCCCTGATGACCAGCGCGATATGATGATGTATTTACCAGACGAAATTCTAATTGTTGACCACCATGCCGCCGAAGCTTGGCATGAGCGCTATGAGTTTTCATTTGAAAATTCAACAACAATTGGGCTTGAACGAAATGGTGATGATGTGCCGTTTGTGCCGGCAAGTTTTGAACCGGGAAGAGGTGATCATGAGCCAGGTGAATATGCTCGGTTGGTTTCGAAGGCCAAGGAGAAATTTGTTAAAGGGGATTTGTTCGAGGTGGTTCCAGGTCAGGTGTTTACGGAGCGCTGTGTAAACCCGCCTTCTGCTATTTCACGTAAGCTAAAGCAGATAAACCCTTCTCCTTATTCATTTTTTATCAATCTTGGCGAAGCGGAGTATCTGGTTGGTGCAAGCCCAGAAATGTTCGTTCGTGTTCAAGGACGACGGATTGAAACGTGTCCAATTTCAGGAACAATCAAGCGCGGTAAGGATCCAATTGAAGACAGTGAACAAATACTAACGCTGCTGAATTCTAAAAAAGACGAGTCCGAATTGACCATGTGTTCGGACGTAGATCGTAATGATAAAAGCCGCGTTTGTGAGCCAGGCTCAGTGAAGGTAATCGGTCGTCGTCAAATAGAAATGTACTCGCGGCTTATTCATACGGTCGATCATATTGAGGGGCGTTTGCGCGAGGATATGGATGCCTTTGATGGCTTCCTTTCACATGCTTGGGCCGTGACCGTGACAGGTGCGCCAAAACTTTGGGCGATGCGCTTTATTGAGGAAAACGAAAAAAGTGCACGGGCTTGGTATGGCGGCGCGGTTGGCATGGTTGGCTTTAATGGTGACATGAACACGGGACTGACTTTACGGACAGTTCGGATAAAAAATGGCATCGCCGAAGTCCGCGCCGGTGCAACCCTATTGAACGATAGCAACCCAGAAGAAGAAGAGGCCGAGACAGAATTAAAAGCCTCCGCCATGTTAAGTGCGATACGAGACACAACTTTAGGCAATGCAACTGGCAAGGGACGCAAGGCGGCGAGTGTTGGTGAAGGGGTAAAGATTTTACTCGTCGATCACGAAGACAGTTTCGTTCATACGCTGGCTAATTATTTTAGGCAGACGGGCGCAGAAGTAGTCACCATGCGTTCGCCGATAAGTGACGAAACTTTTGCTGAAGCAAAACCAAACTTAGTTGTGTTGTCTCCGGGGCCAGGTAACCCAAAAGATTTCGATTGCGCCCAAACAATCAAAAATGCACGCCAACGCGGTTTGCCAATTTTTGGCGTTTGTCTTGGGTTGCAAGCATTGACGGAAGCCTATGGTGGTTCTCTGGCTCAACTTGATGAACCAATGCATGGGAAACCTTCGCGCATAACAGCGCAGGAGAACTCATTGGTGTTTTCGGGGCTTGATCCTCACATCACAGTAGGGCGTTATCATTCGCTTTATGCGGATCGAGCCACACTTCCCAAGGAGATGCGTGTAACCGCTGAGACAGAAGACGGGGTAATAATGGGGTTAGAGCATGAAAGCGAACCGGTGGCAGCGGTTCAATTCCATCCTGAAAGTATCATGAGCCTTGGGCAGGACGCAGGCATGAGAATGATTGAAAATGTTGTTGCTCATCTTGTGAAGAAATAGGCCTTGCATTTTACTTAACATGTTAATAATGTTGCGGCTGAAGAGGAACTTCCATGCCGCATATGATTGTTGAACATTCTGCCGATTTGTCCAAATCTCACGACATGCAAAAGCTTGCGAATTTAATGGCGGAAGCTGCCGTTGCAACAGGGATATTTCCCTTGGCTGGAACGCGGGTTCGGATGCACCCTGTCACGACCTTTGCGATGGCGGATGGACATCCGGATAACGCCTTTGTTGCCGTTGTTATGCGTATTGGGGCAGGGCGAGATTTGGAGGCCCGTAAACATGGCGGACAAACCGTGTTTGATGTGGTTTGCGATTATTTTGCAACAGAAATTGATAGCGGATTTATGGCCGTTTCTCTCGATATGGAAATTAATGACCCTGAGGTTTCTTTCAAACGAAATGGGCTAGCGAAACGACTCAATAAGGAAATAAAAACATGACCACTCTTGATGACAATATGAAAAAACTGAACGGCTATTTGAAAGAGTATCAAGGGCAGGTTTTATCCAACCGTATTAACGGTAAAGATGTAACATCGAAGAAGGTTATGGAAGCGCGCTCGCCCTTTGATAACTCGCTTATTTGCGAAGTGTCCGAAGGCAGTGCTGAGGATATCGACGCGGCGGCTAAGGCGGCAGAAGCAGCATTTCCTGCTTGGCGAGATATGCCCGGAAAAGAACGCAAGAAGATTTTACACGCGGTTGCGGATGCTATCGTTGAACGGGCAGAAGAAATAGCCTTGGTAGAAAGCTGGGACACTGGGCAAGCAATTCGTTTCATGTCGAAAGCGGCGCTACGTGGGGCGGCGAACTTTCGCTACTTCGCTGATATGGCAGAAGGTGCACGGGATGGACAAACGCTTCCCACACCTGATCACATGAACATCACAACCCGTACTCCAATTGGGCCGATTGGTGTTATCACCCCTTGGAATACACCGTTTATGCTTTCTACTTGGAAGATTGCCCCAGCATTGGCTGCTGGGTGTACCGTTGTCCATAAACCTGCAGAATGGTCGCCTTTGACAGCTCGCTTATTGGTTGAGATTGCTGAGGGAGCGGGTTTGCCGAAAGGCGTTTGGAACATGGTCAACGGTGTTGGCGAAGAGGCCGGAAAAGCGCTAACAGAACATCCTTCTATCAAGGCTGTGGCTTTTGTAGGGGAGAGTTCTACTGGCTCAGCTATCATGCGTCAGGGCTCAGAAACCTTGAAGCGAGTTCACTTTGAATTGGGTGGTAAAAACCCCGTTGTAGTTTTTGATGATGCTAATTTTGAGCGCGCGCTCGATGCGGCAATCTTTATGATTTACTCTTTGAATGGGGAGCGCTGTACTTCGTCTTCACGGGTGCTTATTCAAGCTGGAATTCATGACAAGTTCGTTGCCGCTCTTGAGGACAGGGTGAATAAATTGAAGGTTGGCCATCCGCTTGATCCAGCGACTGAAATCGGCCCGCTGATCCATCCTCGTCATTTGAGCAAGGTTGTTTCTTATCTCGATATTGCAAAAGAAGATGGCGCGCGTGTTGCGTGCCGTGGCGATGCCCATGAAGGAGATGGGTATTTTGTTGGCCCAACACTTTATGCCGATGCAACTAAGGACATGCGAATTGCTCAAGAAGAGATTTTTGGGCCCGTACTGACAGCAATGAAATTCACCGATGAAGCAGAAGCTTTGGAAATCGCCAACTCTGTCGCCTATGGTTTGGCGGGCTATGTTTGGACGCAGGATGTGACTCGCGCTTTGCGGTTTAGCGATGGGCTTGAGGCAGGGATGATTTGGGTGAACAGCGAGAACGTTCGTCACTTAGCAACGCCATTTGGTGGTACGAAAGCTTCAGGTATAGGGCGCGATGGTGGCGATTGGTCTTTCGATTTTTATATGGAAACCAAGAATATCGCCATTGCGCTGGGGGAACACAAAATACCAAAATTAGGCGTGTGATTGTTGGGAAGTCTCTAGGTTAGCCGTGAAAATGGCTGATATATTAGCAATTAACAAAATAACTTGCGACAACTTGTCTTTAGGCGTTGTAACATCTGGACAAATGCCCCTATTCAAGCTTAGAGAAGCGGTAAGGGTAGCCTGTAAACGGTGCAGTTTTGTGTGCCAGTTCGCAAAGAGCTACCAAATGGATTTTTACGATAGAGGATTACTCCATGAGTGAAGCGCACGTGAGCGATGAAACCCGCCGCGATTTTCTTTATATTGCCACTGGCGCAGCTGGTGCTGTCGTTGTGGGTGGCATTGCTTGGCCGCTGGTCAGCCAGATGGGCCCAAACAAAGAAGTTCAAGCCGCTGGTGGTCCAGTAGAGATTGATATTTCTTCTGTGGAGCCTGGTATGCAACTTACCGTTGTTTGGCGCAGTAAACCTTATTTCGTTCGTCGTTTAACGAAGGCTGAAGTAACAGCTGCCAGTGAAGCGCCGAAAGACAAGTTTATTGATTTTGCTGAGGCAAAGCCACGTATTGCTGCTGCAAAAGGTGCAACTGCTGAATGGGCCATCGTGAGTGCGAGCTGTACGCACCTTGGTTGTATTCCTACAAAGATTGATCTTGGGTTGGAAGGCTGGCTTTGCCCATGCCACGGTTCAAAGTTCGATGTAACTGGTCGTGTAACAAAGGGGCCGGCACCAATTAACTTGCCACTTCCTCCTTTTCAATTTGCAAGCGCTGATAAACTAATAATCGGCCTAGAGAAAAAGGGAGCGTAACGATGAGCGGACACTCAACTTATAATCCAACAAGCGGTTTCGGAAAATGGTTCGATGCGCGTTTGCCAATCGCAAGATTGATGCATGATAGCTTTGTATCTTTCCCTGTGCCTCGTAACTTGAATAACTGGTACACATTCGGCGGCATCTTGATGGTGATGTTGATCTCACAAATCATCACCGGTGTTGTTATCGCTATGCACTATACAGCCGATGTTTCATTGGCCTTCGAAAGTGTTCACATGCTACGCCGCAATGTGAGTTTTGGTAATACACTGCAGAACTGGCATGCCGTTGGCGCGTCGATGTTCTTCTTTGCCGTTTATATCCATATTTTCCGCGGCCTGTATTACGGGTCTTACAAGGCCCCGCGTGAAGTTCTTTGGATTTTGGGCGTTGTTATTTTCCTTCTCATGATGGCCGCTGGTTTCATGGGTTATGTTCTTCCTTGGGGACAGATGTCCTACTGGGGCGCGCAGGTTATCACGAACTTCTTCTCGGCCATTCCACTGGTTGGTGAAACTATTCGCGAGTACCTCTTGGGCGGATATGCTGTTGGTAATGCAACGCTGAACCGCTTCTTCTCACTGCACTATTTGTTGCCATTTATGATCGTGGGCGTTGTTATTCTCCACGTTTGGGCATTGCATGTGACAGGGCAAACTAACCCGACGGGTGTTGAGGTTAAATCAAAACAGGATGTCATTCCATTCACACCTTATGCGACTTTGAAAGATTCATTCGCACTCGTGATGTTCATGATCTTGATGTGCTATTTCGTCTTCTTCATGCCAGATTACCTTGGCCATGCGGACAATTATGTCCCTGCTAATCCACTGGCAACCCCAGCGCATATTGTTCCTGAATGGTACTTCTTGCCTTACTATGCTGTGCTGCGTGCTGTCGATTTTAATATTGGCATTCCATTCACTGACATTGTTTTGATCGACTCAAAACTGGGTGGTGTGATCGCAATGTTTGGCGCTGTGTTGGTGCTGTTCTTTGTTCCATGGTTGGATACATCAGATGTGAAATCGGCTAACTACCGCCCGATGTATAAAATCTTCTTCTGGCTGTTTGTTATCAATTATATCTTCCTTGGTTATCTTGGTTCACGCCCTGCAGAGGGCATTTGGATACCGTTGATGAAGGCGACAACATTTTGGTATTTCTTCCACTTCCTCATTATAATGCCTCTACTTGGGTGGTTCGAGAAACCATTGCCACGGCCTGCTAGCATTATGGATGCGGTCACTGCTAAAGCTGCTAAGTTGCCCGTTTTGGACGAACAGATTTAAGCACAGATGAAGTTAATCAGCGCCATAGAGAGATTGGCGCTGTCATATAAAACAGGGCGTGTTAATTACGCTCGAAAACGAGAGAACGAGAATATGACGATGGTCTTTTCTAAACTCACCGCTAAGGTTTCCGCCTTGATCGTTGCAACTGGTTTTGTATTGGCTGGTACAATAGCAACGGCTTCAGAGGATGGGGGAACTCCCCATTACCCTACCCATAAGCCTGTTGAACAAAATTGGAGCTTTGAGGGACCATTTGGGACCTACGACAAAGGCCAGCTACAACGGGGCCTGAAGGTTTACACGGAAGTTTGTTCCTCTTGCCACTCGCTCAATTTAGTTTCTTACCGGAACCTTGCCGACCTTGGTTATTCTGAAGCGCAAATTAAAAACTATGCGGCTGAGTATGAAGTAACTGATGGGCCTAACCAAGAAGGCGAAATGTTCGAACGTCCTGCACGTGCCACTGATCGCTTCAAAGGCCCCTATGAAAACGACAAAGCAGCAGCGGCTGCAAATGGCGGTGCATTGCCACCGGATTTGTCTTTGATCGCACGCGCCCGTGGGCCAGAGCGTGGCTTTCCGACTTTCATCTTTGATGTGTTCACCATGTACCAAGAAGGTGGGCCAGATTACCTCGTCTCACTATTGAAGGGCTATCAAGATGCACCTAGTGGCCATGAAGTAGGAGAAGGTTTGTATTACAACCCTTATTTCATCGCAGGTAACTCGTTAGCTATGGCTCCACCATTGTCAGATGGCACTGTCGATTATGATGATGGTACTCCGAACACGCTCGACCAACAGGCACGGGATGTTTCGGCATTTCTTTCTTGGACAGCGGACCCTAATTTACCTCAGCGTAAACAACGTGGATTCATCGTTATGATGTTCCTCTTCCTCTTTGCAGGCCTGCTTTACTTTACGAAAAAGAAAGTCTGGTCGAACGTCGCCCATTAAGCGGAGCAGATTGTTTCTTGTATAAAGCCTATCAAGGCCTCGGAATTCTTCTTTCCGAGGCCTTTTTTTGTTTAAGATACGTTGAACACATTTATTGATAGAGACCCATCATGGAAGAATCCCTCACAAAAGAACTGTCTTCCGCAATACGTGCAATTGAGGATTACCCAAAGCCCGGGATTACATTTCGCGATGTTACCAGTCTGCTGCAATCTGCTCGCCCATTTCGCCGCGCAGTTGATGCGCTGGTGCACCCATATATTGGTATTGGCCTTGATCAGGTAGCGGGTATTGAAGCGCGTGGGTTTATCATTGGTGGTGCGATTGCTCACCAATTGACTTCGGGCTTTATTCCTATTCGTAAGAAGGGGAAATTGCCTGGTGAGAAAGTTACCATTGCTTACAGCTTAGAATACGGCGTTGACGAAATGGAAATGCACAGGGACGCTGTGCGGCCTGGTGATAAAGTGCTGTTGGTGGATGATTTGATCGCCACGGGAGGCACGGCAGAAGCCGCCGTGAAACTGCTGAAGGAGCTGGGAGCTGATGTCGTGGCTGCTTGTTTCATTATTGACTTGCCTGACTTAGGCGGCCGTAAAAAGATTGAATCCCTTGGGGTTCCTGTTCGGACTTTAATCGAGTTCGAGGGAGATTAGTCCACTCGCATGGTGACAGAGCCATCCATTGAAAACACCAGTTTCCCGTCTTGATTTACTCCATGGGATTGGTTCATTACGCGCCCCCATTCTGATCGTTTGGGGTGGCGCTTTTTGGTGGTTAAGGTTGAAGAATAGCGGATCGTATCACCAACAAAAACGGGATGCTGCCATCTAATGTTTTTAATACCAGGGGAGGGGCCGAGCACAGGAGCAGGGCCTTCATAGCCCGTCATGCGGATCATTTCGTCTATCCCATTGTCCATATTCTTACGCATCCAAATGGAGGCTGTGTGCCAACCAGAAGCACAGAGCTTGCCGAAGTGGCTGTTGCGCGCACCTTCGTCACTAAGATGGAATGGTTGAGGGTCGAACTTCGTTGCGAAGAGGATGATTTCCTCTGCGCCAAAGGTGTGGGAACCCAATTCAATTTTCATGTCACTCTCAAGGAGTTCGAAGAAGGTTGGAGTACTCATTGTTGTTCTCCCTTGGAGGAGAGCGTGTCAATCATGCCCATTCCAGCGATCTTCATAACGGTTTCACCGTGCTGGTTCTCCAGCGTGTAATCGAAACCAACCAGCCCTAATCGTGGGTTTGATTTTGAGACACGCCGCGAGATAACGGTTGCTGAACCGGAGAGTGTGTCGGCAGGGCGAACAGGTTTTAGCCAGCGTACATCCTCGAGGCCTGCTGACCCTTGGGAGGCTGAATCAAGAATATAAGCATCACACAACATACGCATAAATATCGAGCAGGTGTGCCAGCCTGAAGCGATCAACCCGCCAACTTGTTTGGCCTGCTCTGAGTTGCCATCTAGGTGAAAAGGCTGCGGGTCGAACTCTTGAGCAAACTCTATGATTTCTTCAGCTGTTATCAGGTGCGGGCCGAGCTTGAAACTGCGACCAATAGGGAAATCATCGTAGCTAAGCAAAATGCGGCCTATGTATTGAACTTGAACAGCAAGACATCACCGTCTTGAACCACATATTCTTTGCCTTCGTCCCGTGCCTTGCCAGCTTCCTTGGCGGGTACTTCGCCGCCGAGTATCACGTAATCATCATAGGCAATGGTTTGGGCACGGATGAAGCCGCGCTCGAAATCGGAGTGAATAACGCCGGCCGCACCTGGGGCCTTGGTTCCTTTAGCAATTGTCCATGCGCGGGTTTCTTTTGGGCCTGCAGTAAAATAGGTGATGAGGGAGAGCAGGTCGTAGCCTTCACGAATGAGGCGAGAAAGGCCGCTTTCGGTTAAACCGTTCATCTCTAGGAATTCGCCCTGTTCTTCGTCAGGCATTTGGGCAATTTCTTCTTCAATGGCAGCAGAAATAACGACAGTACCTGCACCTTGTTCACTTGCCATTTTTGCTACGGCTTCGCTCATGGCATTTCCTGCGGCCGCGTCTTCTTCAGCAACATTGCAAACGTAAAGAACGGGCTTTGAGGTGAGCAGTTGTAGGCCAGCTAGAATATCTAAATCTTCTGGGTCTAAACCGTCTAACAATTTACGAACGGGCTTGCCGTCGTTCAATAATTCTAGGGAAGCTTCCATCATCGGCAGGATGGTCATGGATTCTTTGTCTTTGCTGGCGGCGCGTTTGCGGGTTTGGTCGACGCGGCGCTCTAAGCTGTCGAGATCAGCGAGCATCAATTCGGTTTCGATGGTTTCTGCATCTGCTATGGCATCAATTTTGCCTTCAACGTGGGTGATGTCGTCGTCCTCAAAGCATCGTAGCACATGCACCGTTGCGTCTACTTCGCGGATGTTGGCGAGGAATTGGTTGCCCAAACCTTCACCTTTGGATGCGCCGCGAACGAGGCCAGCGATATCAACAAAAGAGATACGGGTTGGGATGAGTTCCTTGGAACCTGCGATAGCCGCAATCTTTGCCATGCGCTCATCAGGAACAGCCACTTCGCCGGTGTTGGGTTCAATGGTGCAGAACGGATAGTTAGCAGCTTGTGCGGAAGCTGTGCGGGTAAGCGCGTTGAACAGGGTGGATTTGCCGACGTTTGGGAGTCCGACGATACCGCATTTGAAGCCCATAAAAATTCTCGAATTCTGGTTTTGTTGTGTGGGTCTTAGAGCAATTCAGCTCTCATTTGAAGGGTGTTATTTGTCATCCCCACCGAGCAGCTTTTTTAACATATCAGCCATAGGGCCTGAACTGGGAACCTTTGGCTTGGGACCATTTTTATTGGCCTTGTGAATATGGCTTTTGGCTGTTGTTGCAGGTTTTTGTTTGGCTGGTTTTTCGTTCGGTTTGGTGCGAAGCGCAATGCGGTTCATGAAACCTGCATCGTCACCCTTTGCCAGATAGTCAGCATTGCGGCCGATCTCATCGAGCATGGGCTCTAGCCAAATATAATCTGCCTTAGCGAAGTCGCCGAGAACATGACCAGTTACGCGGTCCTTATGGCCGGGGTGGTCGATGCCAATACGGACGCGGCGGTATTCTTTTCCAAGGTGGGCATCAAGAGAACGGATGCCGTTATGGCCACCGGAGCCTCCGCCTGTTTTTATACGAATTTTTCCCGAGGCTAAGTCCAACTCATCATATAAAACGATGATATCGGGTAACTCGACTTTATAAAACCTAGCGGCCTCACCAACAGCGCGGCCAGATTCATTCATGAATGTCGTGGGTTTTATCAGCAGGGTTTTTACGCCGCCCAATTGTCCTTCACTGACAAGGGCTTGAAAACGAACTTTCCATGGCGAAAAGTTTTCATGGCGGTGGATTTCGTCCACCGCCATGAAGCCAACGTTATGACGTTGTTTTGCGTGTTTTGTGCCCGGGTTACCGAGCCCAACGATGATAAGCATGGGGTTCTCCCGCTTTCATCTAAAAGGGTCGTCGAAGAATTAGTCTTTTGACTCTTCTGCTTCTTCGTCAGCACCTTCAGATTTTTGACCAGTGATTTCTGTCTCTGGCATTTCCTCATCGCCTTCACCGTCTTCTTCGTCCGTTCCATCAGAACGCAGACCAGCAGGTGTAGCGATAGTAGCAATTGTGAAGTCACGGTCGGTAATTGTTGGTTCAACACCTTCAGGCAATGTTACATCTGAGATGTTCATTGCGTCACCGAGTTCTGCTTCAAGCAAATCAATCTCGAAGCTATCTGGGATAGCAGTTGCCGGGCAGTTAACTTCAACAGTGTGACGTACAATGTTCAACACACCACCGGATTTCAAACCAGGGCATTCCTCTTCGTTGAGGTAGTGAACTGGAATTTCCACGGTCACAATTGTTTTGCTGGAAACGCGAAGTAGATCAACGTGGATCACTCTATCGTTTACAGGGTGCAATTGATAATCTTTAGGCAAAACCTGATGCACAGTGCCATCAACAGTGATGGACAAGATGTTGGTCATGAATCCACCAGCGTGGACTTTCATTGTGATTTCCTTTGCAGGAAGCGCAATGCCGAGAGGGGGTTTTTTGTCGCCATAAATTACGGCTGGCACCATAGAATTTCTGCGCAGTTCACGTGCGGCCCCCTTGCCTACACGGTCACGCGCCTGGGCCTCGAGCTTGTGTTCATTGCTCATAATATGCTCCTAAGCGTTTGTAAGAGGTCGCCAAATGAAAGTAACTTTCATCAGGCTCGAACCAATTTCAAAGCCAAGCAAACAGGCGAGCTGCGCGCATTGACCACTATAAGAAAAAGAGATCGACCCGCGTTCCCTCCAGGGGTGTCGACGCGGTGGCGGTGCTATAGCTTGGACAGTGGGAAAGCGCAAGTGTTATATGGATTCTACGCCGTATTCATAGCATAGTCACGATAGAAGAAAGCAACGGGGAAATTACAAATGAAACTTGATCGATTTAATATCATATCCCTTGTAATTGCGATTGCCTGCGCCATTGGTTTCGTGGTGGCAAAAGATGTCGATATCGCTGCGGGTGAAAGTAGTCTTTTCGATAAAGAGTTTTTCTTTACGATTGGCGTTACTTTTACCGTTCTTGCATTTTGGAAGTGATACAATCACGCGGTATTTCCAGCTGCCCCTCAAGCACCTTTCGTGCCACGCCGCCGTTATCGTGATTATTCTAAGGTTATGGTGCTCGCCAGATTTTTGTTTTGATCGCTATTATTACGGGTTATAACTACCGATAACATTCTTTGGGGAATATGAAAATTACAATGAACGCAGAGAAATACCGGCCAGATATTGATGGGTTAAGAGCACTTTGTGTTCTATCAATATTGATGTTTCACCTCGATATTGAGCCTTTTGGTGGTGGTTTTATTGGAGTTGATATTTTTTTTGTTATCAGCGGTTTTTTAATTACGCGATTGATTAAAGACGAGATTGAAGAAACAAAAACATTTAACTTTGTAAATTTCTATATTCGACGTGCGAGACGACTTTTTCCAGCTTTGTTTTTTACGGTCGTAGTATGTCTTGTTTTCGCTTTTATGTTGTTTTCACCCCCAGATTTTAAGCGATTTGGTGGTTCAGCCATGCATGCGATAACAAGCCTTTCAAACTTCTATTTTTGGAACGAAGTTGGCTATTTTAATCGAGAGGCAGATATTAAGCCTTTACTGCACACTTGGTCTTTGGCCGTTGAAGAACAATACTATTTGTTGTGGCCCTTAATACTTGTTGCGTTCTTGAAGAGCCGTTTTAGGGATATGTTATTTGGTATGTTGCTTGCTATAGGTGTTGGTAGTTTATTATTAAACTTTTTTTATTCAAGTAATCATGCCGCGATTTTTTACCTAACGCCTTTTCGTATTTTTGAATTTGTTATTGGCGCAATAATTGTCTGGTTGATAAAATTCCAGTCAAATAATCAGAATATTTCTAATTCTTTATTTATTTTTGGGCTCGTGGCGATAGTCTATTGTGTCGTCACCTATACAGATAAAATACTATTTCCATCCTACAACGCCCTTCTTCCTTGTGCAGGTGCTGCTCTCATTATTTATAGTGGTCATGCTGCAAAACAAACCAACATCATTTTGAATAATAAAATTATGGTTGGTATTGGGCTCATCAGTTATTCTTTGTATTTAATCCATTGGCCGCTAATTGTTTTTTATAAAAATTTCATCCATCAAGATATTGTATTAAGTGAAAAATTATCAATTTTTGTGATCAGTTTTGTACTCGCTATAATAATGTACTATTTTATTGAACAATTTTTTAGAAGCCCCAAAAATAAAACAAATCAAAACAATGCAATAGGTTTTCAGTATATTCTACTGACTTTACTTGTAGTTTTGCTTGCGGCAAATATTTGGGCTCAAGATGGATGGAAATGGCGCATGCCAACAGAAGTCAAACTTGCAAATGTTTTTAACATTAAGGATTACAGCAAACAGCATCGCCTATTTGGGAATTTTAAGCGAAAAAACCGAGATGCTAAACTGATAAATATAGGTGAAAATCCACGTATTTTAATATTGGGAGATAGTCATGCAAAACAGTATCTATGGTTGGCAAACTATATCTTTAAGCGTCATCATGTTGGTACAACAATATTCTCCAGTGCAGGATGCCCCCCTGTCTTTGGAACCTATAAAATATTTGACGCACCAAGGGGTATAAAAAAAGAGAGCCGAAGGCAAAAAGGCTGCAAAGATCAAACAAAGATTTGGGAAAAATTTGTTGAAGATAATGCAAAGCAATATGATTATGTAATACTCTCATCACGATGGGCCTGGTTGTTTGAACGAGGCATTTATTTTCAAAAAGCCATTAGGAGTGATGTTCTTGTTGATAAGAATAATCCAAAATTTAGCGTTGAAGATTCTAAAAGAGTGTTCAAAGAAAAGATGGCTTACACCCTTGATAAAATTCTGAAGCTTGGCATGAAACCAATTGTGTTTGGTCAGGTAACCAACCACGAAAGATCTCTCGAAGGCTGTGATAATGTACCAAGATTTTTATTTTCTGAAAAAACGATATTACAGCGTTGCAGTAAAGTACCTAAAGAGGTTGTCCTGAAGAGGTTTACGTGGCTGACAAAAACCATCAAAGAAATAGCCTCAACAAGAAACGTTGCCACTGTCTTTCCAACAGATTTTCTCTGCGATAATCCAAGCAAATATTGCCGAACTCATTTCAGAAAAGCAAGATTAAGCGATGATGATGATCACATAAACAAAAATGGTGCCATTTACCTCGCGTTCCGCTGGGAGAAATCAGCTCAATTTCCGTTTAAATAAATCATTTCATTGCCGACCTACGGGTAAGCCGACTGGTCATGATATTTCCAGCTGTCCCTCAAGCACTTTTCGTGCCACGCCGCCAACTTGTAGCCGGATGATCTTCGCTCCATCAAGTTCGATACTTGTGTAGATAGTGCTTGGCCGACCTAATTCTAATCCTTGTTCGACTTTAATGTGGATTTCTCCTGTGCCGTTATCCTTGATAATTCCATGGCGAAGGAGGTAACTGGCAAGAGCGGCATTCGTGGTTCCAGCTGCAGCCGATTCTGGAACACCAACGGCGGGGCAGAAATCACGGACGTGGAAATCGGCATCGGCATTTTCCGTATCAGTGGAGAAACATGCGATGGTTTCGATGCCGTTGTCTTTGCAATAGGCGGTGATTGCAGAGAAATCTGGCTTTATGGATTGGATGGCAGTTAAGGTATTTATGGGGACGATTAAGTGGGTAAAATCACCAAGGGCGGTCTCGATGGAATGGGGTGTAGCAAAGTCGTTTTCAGTTAGATTAAAAAGAAGCGACAGTGCGTTGATGTTGGTCGTGTTGGCTCTGAAAATAGGCGGTTTAATATCGAGCATCACTAAGGGGAGGTTGTTGGGTTGATGAAGTATCTCAACCCGCGCTGTAGTCGTTGGGAGGATAAGGTCGACTTCTAACCTCTGCCCTTCCTCCAATTGTAGCAGGCCGATATTTAACAGGTGCGACATCAAACAAATCGTGCCGTGGCCGCACATGGGGTGTTCCCGTTCTGTCGAATGAAAGCGAGCGGTAACAGAATTGCTTGTGACCGCGCTGACAAAGCATGTTGCTGGGAGGCCTAATTCATTGGCGATCGCTTGGCGGGTATCTGCACTTAAGTCGCCCGCGTTCATTACAATGCCACCTTGAGAGCCGCCGAAAAGGCTGTCTGTAAATGCGTCGTATTGGGCAAAGGGGAGTGATGTATTTGTTATCTAATAACCCATCCTCTGGATCTATCTCTCAAGTTGGAGATTGAGCGGAAATGAATTGATGCTCAATTATGAGAATGCACATTGCTATCACCTTTGGCCATAGCAAAGTGATGGGCTTGGTGGTGAGCGCCTGTTGCCATGATGCCGAAAAAGCCGAGGGCTTTTAGTTTGTGTAGTTCGTGAGCGTTGGCAGCGTGGACGGTTAAGGTTGCACCAGTATCGGTTGCCACGCCTTTTGATTCCCAATCGGTGATGCGGGCAAGAACGGCAGCATGAGCCGGAACCATTGCTTGTATTGCTTGCTTGGTGCGGCCTTCGCCTGTGACAGTGAAAATGATTGTGTTGCCTGAGACTGCGGCTGTTGCTTTGGCGCGCATGGTGACTTCATCCATATCAATCAGGTGTTCGCGTAGGCCGTCGATGTTGACCTTACTCCAATCGGTTTTTGGATCGTTGTTCAGCAATTCGACAATTTCAGCGATGGTGGCGAATGCGGCCTGGCCACCTTCGGTTGGGCGAGCCTCGTTTGCATCCTCAGATTTACCCATTTGGTCATGGTTCATCGTGCTGTGATTCATAGTGCCATGGCTGTTCTTTTTTGCACTATGGGATTCTGCCAATGCCGGAGAGGCGGCTAGACCCAAAATTAAGAGGGAGGCGGCGATGGGTGAGATGAGGGCATTTGCCATTGGGGAATCCAAGCTGTTCCAGTTCAAAGTTGAACTGGATATAGCTGAGGAGCTGGCGTTCTAATAGTTAAATATTGTTCAGCTTCTAATCGAACAGGCTAGAAACAGATTGCTCTAGAGCTGTTCTGTTCACTGCTTCACCCAATAAATCCGCAATTGTGATCACGCGGATGTTGTGGGCGGCTTCTACTGCGGCGGTGGGTTCTATTGAGTCTGTAATTACCAGCTCTTTTAGTTTTGATGAGGTGATGCGGGAGACTGCGCCGCCAGAGAGCACACCGTGGGAAATGTAAGCGGTGACACTCAATGCGCCGTTGGCGAGTAGGGCATCTGCTGCGTTACACAAAGTGCCGCCTGAATCGATAATATCGTCGATCAATATGCAGTCTTTGCCAGTTACATCACCAATGACATTCATGACCTCGGATTCCCCAGGCTTATCACGGCGTTTATCAACGATGGCAAGTTGAGCATTCATACGACGGGCCAGTGCTCGTGCGCGAACTACGCCGCCAACATCTGGTGAAACAACCATGAGATTGTCGACATCGTAGTTGGCTTTCAAATCACGGCTCATAACAGGCACTGCAAATAGGTTGTCCGTTGGAATATCAAAGAAACCTTGGATTTGCCCTGCGTGGAGATCAAGGGTCAGAACCCGGTCTGCGCCAGCCTCTGTAATTAGATTGGCAACAAGTTTTGCTGAGATTGGCGTGCGGGGGCCTGCCTTTCGATCTTGGCGGGCGTAGCCGAAGTAGGGCAGTACCGCTGTGATGCGTCTTGCTGATGAACGGCGGACTGCGTCGATCATGATGAGCAGTTCCATCAGGTGGTCGTTGGCGGGGTAAGAAGTGGATTGCAGAATGAAGACATCCTCACCGCGCACATTCTCTTGAATTTCAACGAAAATTTCTTGGTCGGCAAAGCGGCGAACCACACATTTTCCAAGAGGCATGTCGAGATATTGGGCGATGCCTTCGCTCAAACTCTTGTTGGCGTTTCCTGAGAAGAGTTTCATATGAGCCTGCGGTTTTTCGTAGCCTGAAATTATGGGAGTGTCTTAGCAATAGGTTGCGCCCTACGCCAAGCGGAATCATTGGTTTATCCCCATTTTGACTCCTTACAGAACGATGAAGTCTAATCCGTGCTTGGAGAGTGCTTTTGGTTTATTCTCGGTTGTTAAATAGGTTTGGCCTAAACACATGGCGGTTTCGCTGTCGCTGTCCATGATTATCATGTGGGCAAAGAGAGTCATGTTGGGCTCGATGATCGTGTCATTCCCGGCAAACATCATTTCGCCATCCATCCAACAGGGTGCGTACCGAGCGCCAACCGTATAGCCGCAGGCGTTTAAGCGATGGCGGGAAAGGCCAGCGGTATCCATTACCTTTACATGGGCATCGAACAGGTTTCCGAAAGTGTTGCCGGGGATCATGGCTTTCTCAACCGCCAATAATGCATCGCGGGAGGCTTCAAATAATGGCTCGTGCTGTTTATTGGGCTTGCCGACTACGAGAGTGCGCATCATTGCGACATGGTACTGGGCCGAAACGCCTGCCCATTCGATGGTGAGTTGATCATTTTTAGAAAGTTTGCGGCGGCCAGATTTATAGCGGCAAAGCAACGCATCCGCTCCTGAACCAATAATAAAAGGATTGCCGGGGTAGTCGCCCCCCGCCTCAAATATTGCCCCTTGCATAGCGGCTAGTATTTTGCCCTCATCAGCTCCGCCTTTGGTGTGTTCAATGGCTGCTTCAAGGGCGAGGTCGGCGTAGCGGGCAGCCTTGCGGACTTGTTTGATTTCTTCTTCGCTTTTGATGAGCCGCAGGGTGGGGATGATGTCAGAAATGTCATGCAACTTAGCAAAGCTCTTCAGGGCATCATCAAGTTTGCGACCGTTCAATGCGGTTAGACCGTGGGTGTCATATTCGACGCCAATTCTTGAGCCTAGCAGGCCCAAATCGGCCATCATATCGCGAAGATCAATAACGGGGTTTGCTGCAACGCCATCAGTCCACAATACAATGTTTTCAACATTGGACGTATGGCGTGCTTGGCGTAAATCAGCGGAGCGGGTGAGCAGCGCCAAGTCCCCATCTCGTTTGACGACGAGGCATTGGAAGAAGCAATAGCCAAAGGTGTCATAACCCGTTAGCCAATACATGCTTTCTTGAGCAAACAGTAACATCGCATCAAGGTTTTCTGCCTCCATTTTGGCGAGCAATTTGGTTTTACGGGTAGCGAATTCTTGGTCAGAAAAATGCAGCATGAGTTTTCTTCCTTGTAGTTTTTCAGCCACTCAAAACGATGGCTGAAAGCTGGCAACCGTATTGGCTTACGCCTTGATGAGTAGCGCGACGATAGGAGTAGAAATTATCTTCTTCGGCGTAGGTGCAGCGGTTTACGGCCCCGCCTTCTAGATTGAGTTGGTTTAGGCGTTCAACAATGTAAGTCGATAGATCAAACATATAGTGGTTCGGTTTTTTTGACGGGATAAAGAAGCGGCTGTTTTTTGAGGATTGCTGGAGGAACAATGCAGGGAAGTCAGGCCCAACTTCGTAGTTCTTTTGGGAAATGGAGGGGCCAAGAATGGCCGTAATGTTTTTCCGCTTTGCCCCCAGCTTTTCCATCTCAAGCACAGTGTTTTCTAACACTCCACCAACAGCGCCTTTCCAGCCAGCGTGAGCCGCGCCGATAACCCCCGCCTCTTGATCAGCAAATAGTACAGGGCCACAATCGGCGGTTAGTATGCCGATCGCAATGTTTGGCTCATTCGTGACGATGCCGTCTGCTTTTGGCCGTTCCTCTGGCCAAGGTGCTGTGGCAACCACAACATCGGGAGAGTGGACTTGATAGGGGGAGGCCAAGTGATCTTCCGCAACATTCAAATGTTCCGCTATCAGCCGGCGATTTTCTTTGACGTGTTCTAGCTTATCGCCAGAACCAAGACGCGCATTCAAACCGGCATACACCCCAGTTGATACTCCGCCGGGGCGCGTGAAATAGGCGTGACGAACATTGCTTTTACCACTGAGTTCAGGCGCTAAGATGGGGGTCAATGTATTCATGGTTCACCGCTTGTTGTTTTGCTGAATAGTTTATCGCAACGGTTAGGAGGTGCAACTCGTAACTTTTTACTGAAATGCTGGCCAGTCTTTGGTTATTGTCCCAAAGGCCATCACTTTGAAAAGCTCTCCCATATGTTCGGGAGCGGCTAACCGTTCAACAGCGAGGCGTAATTTTTCTTGAGCTTGGTAATCTTTCTCTGCTCCTAATGCTCCTGCACGTTCGAGGAGGCCGAGGGAAAGTAGGAATTGGCTTTGGGTGATTGATGGTGGAACTGCACATCCCGCACGGTTAGCGAGTTTTACCAGTGGGGCGAAATCAACATGATTGGTGAGGTCGGATTTTCCGATGTTTTCTAGTGGAGCAGAAAATGAGTGATCGCTAACGGCTTGAAACGTGTCGCCGAAACCAGATTTTAAGTGGCCGTAATCAATGAACAGTGCTGCCCCCGTTTGAGCTTTCAATATATGTGCCGTGTCCGAAATCAGCGCTTCGCGAGCTGGTGATGTTTCAAAGATAGAGCCGTCTGGTTTTAGAAGGTGTTCGGGGGGGAGTTCTTGTTCATCGGGTTTACTGGGGCGAAGGGTGTAAGTGAGCTTACCATTCTTAAAGCCAACGGCTCGTTCATACCATTGTCCTTCGTGTTTTACCCATTGGCGAAAAGGGAGAGCGTCAAGGAATTCGTTGGCGACTATGATGGTTGGCGCGCATGGTAGAGCGGAAATGCTATCAATCCATTTGATGCTTTGTTGATGCTCATTCAGGGTTTGCTTTTGTTTCTTGATAAGCTTTGGGCTGATCTCAATAAGATGTACGTTGGCGGCTTTAATAAATTCTGGAACAGTGTTTGCGGCACGTAGTAAGTCAGCCATCAGCGTGCCGTGACCGGGGCCAAATTCGACAAGGTTAAAGACCGCAGGTGAACCCAGTTTCCGCCAGACCTCTAAGCACCAAATACCAATCAATTCGCCAAACATCTGGCTGATTTCAGGTGCTGTTATGAAGTCTCCTGCTTTGCCAATTGGGTTGCTCGTTGTGTAGTAGCCGTACTTAGGGTGGGTCAGGCAAAGCGCCATAAAGTCCGCTATAGAAAGCGGGCCTTCATTTTCAATTTGGGTGCGGATTTCTTCGAGTAAACTACTCACCAGCTTCAGGTTCGTTTTCATGGTGATGCCATGGTGCGCGATTTTCAGCTGATACCATTCCCCATACGCCAATCGCTAACATTGGGATTGAAAGTATCATGCCCATGGTCAACCAACCACCAAAGAGAAAGCCTAAATGAGCGTCGGGTTGGCGGAAGAATTCAACAATGATGCGAGACGTTGCATAGCCAAATACCCATGCGCCACCAACAAAACCTGGGGTTTTGAGCTTATGAAATTTGAAGATTAAAATTGCCAAGACAAGGAACAGAATGGCTCCTTCGAGTCCGGCTTCATAAAGTTGACTTGGATGACGTGGTTCTGGTCCGCCGTTGGGAAACACCATGCCCCACGATACATCTGTGGTTCGGCCCCAAAGTTCGGAGTTTATAAAGTTGGCAATGCGAACGAAGAAAATTCCGAAGCATGATGAGGCGGCGATTACATCGAGCATCGAAAAGGGAGTGAAATTGCGGCTGCGGGCAAATAATACCATCGCGATGATTGAACCAATCGCACCGCCGTGGAAGCTCATGCCACCATCCCAAACTGCAGGTATTTGCAGCGGGTTGGAGAGGTAATAGGACAGATTATAAAACAGCACATAACCAAGACGACCCCCTGCAATGATACCCACAACAGCCCATGTGAGGAAGTCATCCAGATCAATCGGACGAATGGGCGAGCCGGTGGCAGGCCATAGCTTTGGATTGGTTGCAACTTTTTTAGCAAAGAACCAGCCGAGCATGATGCCCAACACATACATAGCGCCATACCAATGAACGGAAAGTGGGCCGATGCTGAATATCACCGGGTCGATTGCAGGAAATGGAACAGTGGCTGCGTAATGGGCGAGTGGGTTCATGGTATGGTTTCTGATTTGCCTGTTGCGCTTGTTTTGCCTGTAAACGGAGGCATCATCAAGGTGCATGGTTGAAGGTTTGGTATAGAATCACTAGATTGTGAGTAAGAGATAATCCGGGAACAAATCTTATGAGTGATAATAACCAAGGGCCGAGCCGTATTTTCGACGAGTTCGCAAAGCTAATGACTGATGCAGCAGGTGTTGCTCAAGGTGCACGACGTGAAGTCGAGGGCGCGTTAAAAGGCCAAGCGGAACGATTTATGGGGCAGATGGATATTGTCCATCGCGATGAATTTGAAGCCGTAAAAGAAATGGCGGCTCGTGCGCGAATGGAAAATGCAGAACTTCGAAAAGAGATCGAAGCTTTGAAAAAGCTTGTTGGCGGTGGGGCGAAAAAGAAACCAACGGCAAAGGCTGCTCCTAGTGCTACATCTAAGACATCGGCCAAGAAACCCGCAAAAAAAGCGCCAGCGAAAAAGCTTGCCGCTAAAAAATAACATGCTCGAAAACTTTCCCACAGTTTCTTTCTTTAGGGGATAAGTTTTGGATTTTTGAATCTTTTGAATCATTTGGCGGCGCTTGCCGCCATTTTGATTCAGGTGATTGTCAGTGATTCTGTGCACACTTCCAAGAACGGGGCTTCTCACCCCTCTCGTCCGTACTATGGTGAATCTATTGAATGATTCGGGACGGTGTTGTGTCATCTGTTCCTCCCGTTGAAAAATATGAGTTGTACTTCGTGGTTCTTTTTGAATTGTCACGCAGGTTTAACTTTGCCGCAAATAGAGAGAAATTTTGTATGGGTATGATGGAAACACAATTGGAGCGGGGCGCTCATCCTGTCGATGCAGTCGAGCAGGTAGCGGACTTCAATAAGTGGTCGTTTGAACGATCTGCTGAGGATGAAATTACAATTTTGGTTCAGGGCGTTTGGACCGATTATTCTGTTGCGTTTTCGTGGATGGAGGATTTTGAAGCCCTTCATATTTCCTGTGCCTTTGATATGCGAGTGCCCGAAAAACGGGTTGTTGAGACCATGCGTTTGATCTCTAGTGTTAACGAACAGATGCTGTTTGGGCACTTTGAAATGTGGTTGCAAGATGGCTCGGTTATGTTCCGTCATGCTGTTCCTCTTACTGGTGGCGCTGTTGCCAATGAAGCTCAAATTGAATGTCTTTTAGAATCTGCGCTGACTTCTTGTGAGCGTTATTACCAAGCCTTCCAATTCGTCGTTTGGGCCGGAAAGCCTTCGACGGAAGCGTTGGACAGCGTGCTGTTCGACACGGTCGGCGAGGCGTGAGCGTGTCCTCCCGCGCGCCCGCTTCGCCGACTATTTGTTTAATTGGTGCCGGAAATATGGGCGGCGCTATGATGGCGGGGTGGCTGGCTTCTGGCCATGATCCGAAAGCTATTACAGTGGTTGACCCAAGGCCGCCTGAAATGATGGCGGAGGTGATTTCTAAGCATGGGGTTCGCCATGTGACATCTGCCGATCAAGCTGAAATTCCTGATCTCATTATTGTCGCTGTGAAGCCGCAAATCATGGAAGCGGTATTGCCAGGACTTGCGTCTTTGGTCACGGGTGAAAATGCCTTGCTTTCTGTTGCGGCAGGAACGCCAATTTCTAAATTGTCTGCGCCTTTTGAGGCGGTCAAACCACGCATTATCCGAGCCATGCCGAACACACCTTCTATGGTGCAACGGGGTATTACCGTTTGTGTTGGTAATGAGCGGGTGAGTGCTGAACAGCGTGATATGGTGAGCAGCGTTTTGCGTGCTGTGGGCCAAGTTGAATGGGTCGAGGAGGAGGCGTTGATGGACGCTGTTACGGGTCTTTCGGGTTCTGGTCCAGCTTATGTTTTCCATCTGGCTGAAGCGATGGCGGAGGCTGGTGTTAAAGCTGGTCTATCTCCCGAACTGGCTGGCAGATTAGCGCAGGCTACAGTGAGTGGTGCTGGTGAATTAATGCACCAATCAGATCTTTCCCCTGCCACTTTACGCGAGAATGTAACTTCCCCGAATGGCACAACGGCTGCGGGCCTTGAGGTTTTAATGGCCGATGATGGCTTCCCGCAATTGTTAGAACGGGCGGTTGCTGCCGCCACAAAACGCTCCCGCGAACTGGCGGAGTAATGGCGGAGGAGGTCACCTTCGATGATTTTTTGAAGGTTGATATTCGTATTGGCACGGTTGTCGAAGCGATGCCTTTTCCTGAAGCTCGGAAACCTGCGATAAAAATGGTCATTGATTTTGGCGACGAGATTGGCTTGAAAAAATCATCCGCTCAAATCATAGAGCACTACACGCCAGACAGTTTAATTGGGCGGCAAGTCATGGCAGTCACTAACTTCCCGCCCCGTCAAATTGGTCCATTTATGTCAGAAGTTCTGACGCTTGGGTTAGCGGATGCTGATGGAGCTATTGTGTTGATTGGGGTGGAAAAGGTAGTGCCCAATGGCGAGCGGTTGATGTAAGTGCCCTCGCTCATCTTCCTAAGTTTTTGATTGATATCAAAATTTTAATTAACCTGCACATGTGTTCCAGGTTTCGACTGCGTGATAATGAATCGAGAGGCAAATGAGTTACCACCTTAAGCAAGTTTGTGATGATGAAGACTGGAAGCACCTACACCGAATACGAAGAGAGGTACTTTTTACCAGCAAACGTCACTCTACAAATTATGATGAAAATCATGCTGACGATAGATTGAGCGATAACAAACCGTTTCTTTTGATCTATGATGGAGAAGCAATAGGTGTCGCCCGTTTAGATCAACGAGGCACAATCGGTATCATTCGTTTAGTGGCCATTGTCTTGGGGAAACAACGCCAAGGACACGGTCGTAAGTTGGGCGAACTTCTGGAAAGCGAGGCGCAACGCGCCGGCATCAAAATACTGCGTGTAAATGCAGCGGAGGATGCGACGGGCTTCTATATAAGCACCTCGTGGCATCTCGCCGACTGGGACAAAAGTGAATTAGCGGGGATCGCCCAAAATGCTGTTCAGATGGAAAAGAGAATCTAACTGCAGTTGTAAAAGGATCGTTTTTGCGACCAAATGCAAGCGCCCATAAACCATTTCCAATGTCGCATGCTTGCCCTTTATTTTTAGTTGTACCTCGCAACGCAAGCTTTGATGACTTCTGCCGTTGGTGTTGCTTGATAATTTGGCAGTAGCCGCGTCAACTCTCCTCCATCTAATGCGTGGGGTGTGTTCCACAAATAACGCATTTCCATTACGCCTTTTAGATCGCCGCTGAACAGCGCCATTATTTTCAATAATGGCCACGGAACCCCGCCTGTTTTGATTTTATGGCCGAGGGCGTTTCCAATCTCGGTGGCCATTTGGTTTCCAGTAAAAGTGGTTCCTGCAAACGGGATGTCTGAGAATTGCGGAAGCTCATCGCTTATTTCGGCCAATTGCACAAGGGTGCGGGCGGCGTCTGGTAGGTAGGCCCATGCATGGGGAGTGGTGCGCTCTCCCGGGTAGGTGAATTTGCCTTTGGGAAGTGCGCCCGTCATTTGGCTGTCGAACCAATTGCCGCCCTTTTCGGCCATGAGGAAATCGCCCATGCGGAAAATGATAATCTTCACGCCGTTCACGTTGGCGGCTCGATAGGCTTGTTCCAATGTTTCGCGGATATTCCCAAGGTTGGTAGTGGGGCAGTGGGGTGTGTCTGCGGTCAAGTGCGGCGGCATGTTTGCGCCGTAGTTGTAGACGTTACCGGGCAAGATAAGCGTCGTCGTGCTGGCTTTGACGGCTTTTAGTACAGCGGTTGTAATGCGTGGTACTTGTTCTGCCCAAGCTTTATAAGGTGGGTTGAGTGCGTTTACGATGACGTTAGCTTGTTTAGCGGTGGCGGCCATTAAGGTGTCGTCTTCGATGTTGATGGGCGTATGAGTTACGTTCGGGAGTTTGGCGAGGTTTGCATGCAGGTTCTTGCCAGTTCTTGTTTGGGCAAGGATATTCCATCCAGCATTGGCAAATGCTTCGACTGCGTGACTGCCGAAACTGCCGTTTGCGCCGAGGATCAGGGCGGTTTTCGTGTGAGTGGGCATGTTTTTCTCCTGTTTGGTCTTGGTTATCTCTAACTTATCCATCCGAATTTGTTTTGGAATTGCCTAATTATGCAGATATGCTATTCATAATTGAATGGAATATAGTGCTGATTTTGACTGGAGCCACATAAACCTGTTTGTCGCGGTGGCAGACACGGGGTCGCTTTCGGCTGCGGCGAGGGCGAGCGGTGTTTCTCAGCCAACAATCGGGCGTGCGATTCAGGCGTTAGAAGACGCGCTGGAAGTTCCTCTGTTTTCTCGCCATGCCAAGGGTTTCGAGCTAACCGAGCAGGGCCATGAGTTGGTTATTCATGCCCGTTCTATGGCAAAGGCTGCGGCGGGGCTTTCGCTCGCGGCGGCGGGGCGTTCCGACCAGCTCGACGGAACGGTGAGGATTACGGCCAGCCAAGTGGTCGCCAGTTATATTTTGCCGCCAATATTGGCTCGCTTGCGCCGTGAGGAACCACGTATTCAGGTGGAGGTTGTGGCTACTGATGTGGTGGAAAACTTGCTGTTTCGTGAGGCGGATATTGCCATTCGTATGGTTCGTCCCGTGCAAGAAGATCTAATTACCCGACATGTAGGGGATTTGGAAATGGGAGTTTATGCCTCCCACGGCTATTTGGCGGAGCGGCCTGCGCCGGAAAGCATCGACGATTTTGTTCTTCATTCAATTATTGGCTACGACCGCTCAACCATGATTATCGACCAAGCCCGGGCATTAGGCGTGCATCTCACCCGCGAGAGTTTTGCCTATCGCTGCGACGATCAGGTGGTCTATTGGCAGATGGTTTTGGCAGGACTAGGCATTGGATTTTCGCCTATTACGGTTGCAAAAAATGATGAGCGGGTGGTGCGAATTTTGCACAATCTTCCAGTGCAAAGCCTCCCAATATGGCTCACGTCCCATGGTGCATTGAAGACAAATAGGCGGGTGCGGTTTGTCTATGATTTTTTGGGTAAGGCGTTGGCGCAGGTGTAGGGTGAGAGGCGTTAAGCGGTGTTATTTTTGCCCTTTCTTTGGTGTTGTTTTGGAACAGTTGTGGGGAGCTACGGGGATAGAATTTCTGGATAGATGGATTTCCGCTGCGAGCGGGAATGACAACTGTTGGGGTTGTTTAATTATTATCAAAAAACTTATCCCCGCGCGCAGCCCATCCCGCATACTGCGTCCACCTGATGAAACGGGGACGTGGGTGCACACCATCATTCATTTCATTGGGTTCGGCTTCGGGGTTTTTGTCTTTGGTAGAGATGGATTCTTCGAGCGCCCTAAAGGACCAAGTGCGTGGTTGGAATACCACTTCGGCTAGGCCGCGTTTGTGGGGTTTTGTAAAAGGAACCCAGTCAGTCAGTGGCATGCAAGCGGTATGCGGAGCGATAAATAATGCCGAGGCGGAGCTAATTGGATAGCCGTCATTTTATTAAAAGCTTTATTGGCGATGCCAATAAGCTCCGCCGTCCCTACTTGGGGCAATGCCTGATGCTTACTCTAACGGTGTTTCCGCGGGGAGGGCTTTTGTTTGCCCCAAACCCACCACTTTGTCATCCCCGCTGTGGCGAGGATGACAAGGGGAGAGTTGGGAGAATTGGCCTTTGGCTTCGTCCATATTTGACTTTGGGCAGTGCCCCTTGCCCCGAATCAACAAATCAGATTCAATAGCCCAGAGGAAACTGCGCTAACCATGCGCAATCCATAACAGGGCATTCCACCTATGACTGCGACAATTACCATCTTACCAGCCCTTGCTCCTCCCCCTTGTTCCCCAAGGCTTCCGTCATGAATAAAACTTTGCGCACAATCTTGGTTTTGCTTGCTCTCGGCTATGGTTTGAAGCGGTGCTATTTCCCATCTTATTCTTGGTATCAAAAGCTGACGTTGGTATGGGAAACACCAACGGGTTTAGTTTCTGGTTCCTCGGTGCTTTGGGTTCAATGGCGCGGCTCGCCGAAATTTTTGCCGGATGTTTCGACCGTCTCTGCCCGTGTTATTGGCGAGGCCGCTGTGGTTGATTTTGGCAAGGGGCGTTATATTTTCGCCCTTATTTCCAATGCTTCGACCATGGCCTTGGCCGCATTTGCGTCTCCGAGTTCTACGGGCAAAAGGATAACCCGTGCCAGTGAGGTGAACGACCACCACGGTGAAACAAAAGAAATTTCAAGAACCAATGTGTATCTCCCTCTGATGGTTACTTTTACCGATATCAACGACCCAGCGAGCGTTAAAAAAATTGACCCCTATTATCTGGACAGCACCTTTGGTTGCACCCCTGCGGAGAAGCAGCAGGCAGAAAAATGGCGCGAGAAAAATGGGACAATCTCCAATCAAGGAGCAACCTTCCCCAACGCCAAAAACTGCTACAAGTTGAAATCAGTGACCCTAGAGATAACCGATGAGCCGATGACCAAGGGTGTGGTTGAGGGGGTGTTGGGGTGGCTGGGCTGGCCTCGTGACAAATTACTCAAAGCTGGCGGTGGGAGGAACCCCGTTCGAATGTTAACAAATGGTAAACTACGGACCCTTGCTAGAACCGCATTTAGGAAAAAATAGAAAATGACAATTTCAAAAGAATTATTTTCCGCCATCCTTGCTATGGACGCTTATAATCGAGGATATGGAGCAGGTATCTCCGATGGAAAAGGTTTAAAAGACGCAAAAGGAAACGACATTGATGGCCTCGGCGAAACGGGAAAAATTGGCTCTGCAACAATTTCACATACACTTGCAGATGCAGTTCTCTCTGATCAAGCCCAATCCGCCGGTTTCTACGCCATTTCCTATGACACCGATTTCGGCAAGGTTATTTCCTATCGGGGAACGGATAAGTATTCTGATCTTTGGGATGCCCTAGAGCTTGCCGAATTAGGTGAGCTTATCCTTACAGATATTCCCTTAGCTGGAAATAATGATTTCGATGAGCCTTCCGTTCACCTAGCCTCACAATTCTATCAATCCGTCAACGGAGCCTTGAATAATAACAACAACGACCAAGACCCAAACACCCCACCACCCCCCAAAATAAAAATTTCAACAACAGGCCATTCCCTCGGCGGAGCACTGGCAGGTTTTGTAGGAGCAATGCACGCATAAACCGCTCCATAACGAACTTCCGAACCAATGAAAAATGGATTCCTGCTGTCGGCGAGAATGACAAAGGGAAGGTTGAGAAATCGGCCTTACTAGGTGCGGGTCTCTAGCTCTTCATCTTCCAACTTCGCCGCTGCAACGCTCACGACTACGATGGCAGCAAACAGTATTCCGCAGCCTAGATAGCCCATCGGGGTTAGGCGTTCATCGAGGAATATTGCGCCGGCTAGGGCGGCGAATAGGGCTTCTGAGGAGAGCAGGATCGCGGCGTTTGAGGCGCTGGTGTATTGTTGGCAAACGGCCATGATGGTGAAAGCTAATGCGCCCGCGAATAGGGCGGCGTAGAGGATCTCTGGGCCAGCGGCGATTGTGGTTGCGAGCGAGAATGGGGGTTCGAATGAATATTCCATTGCCCGTGAAATGGCAAAGCCAACGGCGGCAAGAATACCGCTAATGGCGAATTGGGCGGAGGCTAAAAGGGCAGGGCGGCGTAGGTCTGTAACGGTGCGGCCCATGGCGATTACGTGAAGGGCCGCAAACAGTGCGCCGATGATGATGATCCAATCTCCCCAAGTGAGCTTATCTAAACCACCGCCACCCAACAGCCAAATGCCAAAGAAAGCGGCGGCAGCGGCGGGCCAAATTATCTTGGGTTGTTGCTCTTTGAAAACGCCCAAAACGATAATCGGCACAAGCACAACGTAAAGCCCTGTTAAGACCCCAGCATTGGTTACTGATGTCGCCAAGAGGCCGAGTTGCTGCATGGCCATGGCGGTAAAAAATAACAGGCCAACGGCGATGGCGGATAACCATTCGTTGCGGCTTAGGGACTTCGCGCCCGCTTTGTTGCCTTCCCAAATAGCGAAAGGAAGAATGGCGAGGGCGGCTAATAAAAAGCGCATGGTCATAAATAGGAAGGGGCCGATGTCGTCCATCGCCGTGGCTTGGGCAATGAAGCCGCCGCCCCAAACAAGGCCCGCAACGAGCAATAAAAGGTTAGCAGTTGTGCGTGACATTGTTAGCTCGAAAGGGAGAATACCAAAAAATATCAGTATGGTAGGAAGGGCTCCGGGGCAAGCTCAAAAAAGTGATGCACAGTGTGCGATAAGGCACATGACTTTGCCCCAATTCAAGAGTAGGTTTGGGATAGAGAAGGGGCGTGACCCCGTTACCTAATTTATTTGAGCTTGGAGAATACCATGTCTATCAAATCCCACACTACGAGTATTGCAGTGGCCATGTGCATTGGTGCTGGCACATTTACTGTACCTGCATTCGCGGCAGGTGGCGGTGGTGAAGGTGGCGGCGCGGTTATTCCAAGCTGTAAGAGAAATATGGTGTGGAATAAAAGTAAGCGGAAATGTATAAAGGTTTCTGCTGTTAAAGCTTCCAAGTCTAAAAAATGCAAAAATAAAAAGAAGAGCTTATTCTCGCGCAAAGTAAAATGTTTGGATAAGAAAAAATCTTCGATGTTGGATGATAACAACATCTACGAAGCAGCGCGTGATCTCGCCTATCACAGACGCTATGAGGAAGCGATTACCCTGTTGGAATTGGCCACAAACCAAGACGACCCACGCATTTTGAACTATCTTGGCTATTCAAACCGCAAGCTTGGGCGGGTGGAAAAAGGGCTTACCTATTACACCGCCGCGTTGAAGGCTGACCCAGATTACACGCTCGTTCGTGAATATATGGGGGAGGCATTTCTACAGCTCGGGCAGGTCGATAAGGCACGTGAACAACTCAGCGCAATTGAAAAGCGTTGCGGGGTAGAGTGCCGTGAGTACACCATGTTGAGCGCAGAAATTACCCGTCATTTGACCAAGTAGTTATAGGGAAAAGCGTTATACCAAGAATGGGTTGTTAGCCCGTTCTTGCCCGATAGAGCTGGCGGGGCCATGACCGCAAATGAATTGTACTTCATCGGGCCATTTCATCAATTTGGATTTGATTGAATCTATCAGTGCTTCATGGTTGCCACCGGGTAAATCTGTGCGGCCAATAGAGCCTGAAAAAAGCACGTCACCAACATGGGCGAATTTGGCTTCTTCGTTGTAAAAGACAACGTGACCAGGGGCATGGCCGGGGCAATGAAAAATCTCAAATTTGTGTTCCGCACCGTCTTTGCCAAAGGAGAGAAACTCACCTTCTTCTAGCCAGCGATCGGGGGTGCAATTGCGAACCTTGCCTTCAAGGCCAAACATTTGGGCTTGTTTCTCAAGGGCCGTGAGCAAGGGAATGTCGTCCTTATGGGGGCCAATGATGTCGATGTTGAGCTTGTCTTTCAAATCCATTGCACCAGCAGCATGGTCGATATGGCCATGGGTGAGCCAGATGGCGGTGGGCTTCATTCCTGCTTCGTTAATGGCGGCTTCGATTTTATCCACGTCACCGCCGGGGTCAACAATCACGCCTTCCATTGTTTCCGCATCCCACATCAAAGTACAATTTTGTTGGAATGCGGTGACGGGGACGATGGCGATTTGTAATTGGCTCATGGGTGTCTCTGGCTTTTGGTTAGAATCAAAACGGGCAGCCGTTGCCGACTGCCCGTTTCTTATACACAAAATGTAATGAGGGGATTAGCCCTTCATTTTGTTCATGATTGTACCAGCTAGGCCAGTCAAGATTGCGCCACCAGCGCCGCCACCAACTGCTGCGCCAAGAAGGCTACCCATCATACCGCCACCAGCTACATCGCCAGCTGCTGCACCACCGGCCATGCCGAGCATACCCATGATTGGGCCTGAACCAAGACCACCAAGAGCACCAGCAACCATGTTGCCCATGCCGCCCATGTTTGAGCCTTTAAGAACAGAAGCAATCCCGCCGCCGCCCATCATGCCAGTAATAAGTGGAAGACCGTATTGGATAAGAAGATCCATCATAATAAAATTCCCTCTCAAAATGAGATGTTAGAAGTGCACACCGCGCACACTTTGTCGTGATTAACGCTGTTTAGTGCCACAATGTCAAACAAACTGCGGCATTCTGGCGCGGTAAATTAACTTATGGTTAACTATGAAAACGTGGTGCTAGCTTGGGTTTACGGCCTTGTCGTAGTCCTCAACCATCATTTTACTGATCGCGCTTGGCTTGAAGTTGTAAGGCCCAATCTCAGATACGGGGGTTACTTCAGCGGCTGAACCAGTGATGAAGCACTCTTCAAAATCTGCCATTTCTTCGGGCATGATAGTGCGGACTTCCACCTTCAACTGGCGTTTCTTTGCAAGAGCGATAACTGTTTGGCGGGTGATACCATCAAGGAAACAATCTGGATCAGGTGTGTGAATGACACCATCTTTCGTGAAGAACACATTAGCGCCCGTGCATTCAGCTACCCGTCCACGGTAGTCGAGCATCAACGCGTCTGCATAACCTTTGGCTTCTGCTGCATGTTTGGAAAGGGTGCAGATCATGTAAAGGCCCGCGGCTTTCGCTTTGCACGGAATGGTGGCCGGGTCGGGTCGTTTCCATTCAGCTATATCAAGGCGAATGCCTTTCATCTTCTCTTCTGGGTCGAAGTAGGAAGGCCAATCCCAAGCGGCTATCGCAAGGTTGATTGTGTTGGACTGGGCTGAAACTCCCATCATTTCACTACCGCGCCAGGCCACGGGGCGAAGGTATGCGTTAGTTAGGCCCTGACGTACAAGCGTGTCCTTACAGGCCTGATTGATTTCCTCAACAGAGTAGGGGATTTCAAAACCAAGAAGATTAGCCGACTTATGTAGTCGTTCTGAATGTTTGGTGAGCTCAAAGATTTCACCACCGTAGGCTCGCTGGCCTTCAAAAACAGAACTGGCATAATGCAATCCATGGGTAAGGACGTGCACCTGCGCGTCTGCCCATTTAACGAACTTACCGTTGTACCAGATGTCTCCATCCAGCTGATCAAATGGGATGCCAGCCATGAGTTGCCTCTTTTATTGTTGAAACCGAATTATTCCGGCCTTATGAAATACCATTGTGGTATATTGGCTCTTACAAAATATATGTCAACCCTCCTTACCTAAATTGGAAGATGGACGAAACTTGCAACATGACAAAATTTGAAACCCACGAGAATTCTGAAAACCCTGAGCCAGTTATGACTGCTCTACAAGCGGACGATGGTTTGGATTTTCCGTTGGTTGAATTGTTCTTTTTTGCCTATCGGGATTTTGTTGCCGATGCGGATGAAGTGTTGGGAGAGTATGGATTTGGCCGCGCGCACCATCGGGTGTTGCACTTTGTAAATCGTCAACCGGGAATGGTTGTGGCGGAATTACTTGAGATCTTGAAAATTACAAAACAAAGCCTCGGTCCTGTTCTACGACAACTTGTTGATAGTGGGCACTTAGTTCAAGTTGCAGGGCCAGAGGATAGACGACAAAGACTTTTATACCCAACCCAAAAAGGCCGCAATCTTTCCATTAAACTAACCCATATGCAGACACGTAGGATCAAACGCGCCATTGAAGCGCTTAAAAATAAAGATCGTGAAAGTATAAAAGAATTTCTGTTCGCAATGATCGAACCAGAAGAACGGGACCTAGTTGAAGGTCTGATGGAGAAATAACGCGGAAATAATTCGCGTAAGTGAGGAGCAAGCCGAATGGAAATGGCTCAGGCAACGATATCAAAAGCGCACGAAATGAATACTAATTTAAATTTACTAGAAGATGACGCACCCCACGTCATGGTGGTGGATGATGATCGCCGTATTAGAGACCTGTTGTCGCGATATTTAAGCGAGCAAGGGTTTCGGGTTTCTATGGCTGCTGATGCTCTTGAGGCGCGCCGTAAGCTTAAAGGGTTAAGCTTTGACCTTTTGGTTGTTGACGTGATGATGCCTGGTGAAAACGGAACGGACTTCACACGCAGCATCCGTGATGAACTTGATGTTCCTGTGTTGATGCTCACAGCTCTTGGAGAGACGGACGCTCGCATTAAAGGGTTAGAAGCGGGGGCGGATGATTACCTCGCCAAACCATTTGATCCGCGAGAATTGGTGTTACGGATCAATGCAATTTTGAAACGGGTAAAGGTAGAAGCGCCGCCAGCAATTGAGCAGGTTCTTTTTGGACCCTATACATTTGTCATCGCTTCACGGGAATTAAAACGTGATGGAGAGGTGGTGAAACTCACCGATAGGGAGCGCGAAATTATGGTAATGTTTGCTGAAAATGCCGGTGAGGTTGTGCCGCGAATGGACTTGGTTGGCCCTGATACGACAGCGAACGAACGCACGGTAGATGTACAAATCAACCGCTTGCGTCGTAAAATAGAAACTGATCCAGCTTCACCTAATTGGCTACAAACTATTCGCGGCATAGGCTATAAGCTTCATATCGAATAATGAGCAAAGTGGCGGGCTGTGGGCGAGCGTAATAAAATAAAGCCAAATTTGGATGTTTCTGAGGCTTCATCAGTGCAAAACGCATTGATAGGAAGCAACCCAAAAGTGCGCAAATATTCTGTCCTGCGCCGCGGATGGCGACGGTCGATGCGCTTCCTTGCCCGCTCGATGCCAACTGGTTTGTTTGGCCGCTCCCTAATCATCATCATTACTCCCATGCTTATTTTGCAAGGGGTGATCGCGTTCGTCTTTTTGGAGCGCCATTGGCAATCTGTGACCAATCGTCTTTCAGCGGCGGTGGTTCGTGACATTGCGGGTTTAGTCGATGTGATTGAGACATACCCACAAGATACAGATTATGAAACGATAACTCGGATTGCCCAGGAGCGGCTGAGTTTGAATATCAATATTTTGCCACTAAAGGACTTTCCGCCACTTACTAAGAAGCCCTTTTTCTCAATTCTCGATACAGCACTGAGCAAGCAAATGGCCTTGCAGCTGAACAAGCCTTTCTGGATTGATACGGTTGGTAATTCTAAATTACTGGAGTTACGGATACGGTTAGAGAAGCGAGTGTTGCGGGTTTTTGTTCGACGCAACCGCGCTTATGCATCCAATACATCAATATTCATGTTGTGGATGGTGGGGGCATCCTTGGTGCTCATCACCATAGCAATTTTGTTTTTGCGTAATCAAATCCGTCCCATTCAACGGTTAGCGGAAGCCGCAGAACGGTTTGGTAAGGGGCAAGATATTCCTCATGATTTCAAACCTGCTGGTGCGACTGAGGTGAGGAGGGCTACCCTGTCTTTCATAGAAATGCGGAACCGTATTGAGAGAGCGGTAGAGCAAAGAACTGCAATGCTTGCTGGGGTAAGTCATGATCTGCGAACGGTGTTAACGCGGTTTCGTTTGCAGTTGGCATTGGTTCCTGCCTCAAGAGAAGTGGAAGCTTTGTCGGGGGATATTGATGATATGCAAGGCATGTTGCAGGGCTATTTAGATTTCGCCCGTGGAGATGCTGGGGAGCCTGCTGAGGTTATAAATCTAAGGGATACTTTAGAGCGCTTCCACCAACAGGCCCAAAATTTAGGAAAAGAGTTTAGCGTTGTCTTTGATGGAGAATCGGATGTTGAGGTTCGCCCAAATGCTTTCAATCGGCTGATGGTAAATTTGATCATGAACGGCTTTCGCCATGCGAAACGGGTGGAGGTTCGTGGGTATCATTTGAATCGCAGTCTGCGCTTGGAGGTGCATGATAACGGCAAGGGAATTGCTGAAGAAGATTACCCAGAGGTATTTAAGCCATTTGTTCGATTGGATGATGCCCGTAACCAAGATGAGTCTGGTACTGGGCTTGGCCTTGCGATTGTGCAAGACATTGTTCACATGCACGGTGGAGAGATTGAGCTTGGTCGAAGTGATCTTGGTGGGTTGTTGGTAACAATGAAGCTACCCGTTTAAAGTTGCTTTTAGCTATACTTGATTGTCATCGAATTGTTGCAACCTTAGCAACCAGCGTTTCAACCGAGCTCTATTAACCCCTAAATCAGAACTGCCGATTTGGCTTTGGCTATAAAGCGCTATGGTTGAGCGGCTATCACCTAAGGCATAAAATTGGATTCTTATTGTGTCGGGGAATCTCAATTTTGCAGTGCGCTGGATAAAACGTAATGAGAGCGGATCGGTTTTGTCATCGACGCGGGTTAGGTCTTGTTCAGTTTCGAGGGCTTTAAGAAATTTTGAGCGCAGTTCATCAACGCTAAGCAGGTAGATAGGGCTCACGCGGTCGCGGCTGTCCTCATTGCAAATGCCCTCAGGGCAAATGAGGGCCTGATTGGGTTTTGGGCCCTTAGAAAAATCTTCAAATTGAATTGCCCCCATGTCCGCAGGACCAAAGGTGCTTTCCCATATTTTTTCCCAGCCATAGGTGGAGGCGATGAGAAAAAGCACTCCAAGGAGAGCCGCGAAGCCAATAATGAAAGTAAGTATTCTAAAAAGCCAAGTCATATGAATGGCGTAGGCTGATCAAGAATTTTGGTCAAGTTCGTTTGCGTTTAAACGGACAGGCTTGTGAATCCAACAACTATTGTTGCGAAAAAACAAACAGCCATAATAACTGATGCTTGGTTTTTATTTTGGGCGTGGTTAGCCCGCATAATGTTGTTTGCTAATACTTGTTTGTTCATAATTCCCAGCCCTTCTTTAAAATTCCATTTCCGATGATGCCAATTTGGCTAAAGAAGATGGTGAGGGCATGGAGAAAAGATGGCGGAAGCATGATTTATGGTTAACAAAGTGTTAATTTGCTTGTTCAAGTTTTACTTAAATTTGAAACATCTACACCTTTTGAGTGGAAGTGCCGTACTTGTTTCTAACTTGTTATCATTTCAAAGCCCTGCTTGCACTTTTGTATAGAGGGGACTAATTTCACGCCGCTTGCAGTTGGTAATTTACAACTGCCCCTTACGATCAGGAGATCAATATTATGGCATTTCTTGCCGACATTTTATCACGCGTTAAACCTTCTGCTACCATTGCGGTAAGCCAAAAAGCACGTGAGCTTAAGGCGCAGGGTATGGACGTTATAAGCCTTGGTGCTGGGGAGCCAGATTTTGATACGCCAGATAATATTAAGCAAGCTGCCAAGGATGCGATTGATCGTGGTGAGACAAAATACACTGCGGTTGCAGGCATAATCGAGCTGCGTCAGGCGATCGTTGATAAGTTCAAACGTGAAAATGGGCTAACTTATACAACAGACCAAATCCTTGCAGCCACCGGGGGCAAGCAAATTCTATTCAATGCGTTCATGGCGACATTGAACCCCGGTGATGAGGTTATCATACCTGCTCCTTATTGGGTGAGTTATCCTGAAATGGTGGCCATATGTGGTGGTGAAAGTGTGTTTGTTGAAACCACGATGGAAACCGATTTTAAGGTGACCGCTGAATCCCTTGAAGCGGCGATCACTCCTAAAACCAAATGGTTCCTGTTTAACTCACCATCGAACCCTTCAGGGGCGGCCTATTCTCGTGAAGAATTGAAGGCGTTGACTGATGTGTTGCTGCGTCATCCGAATGTTTGGATTTTAACGGACGATATGTATGAGCATCTCGTGTATGGCGAGTTTGAGTTCACGACACCGGCTCAAGTGGAGCCCGGCTTATACGATCGCACGCTCACCATGAACGGTGTTTCGAAAGCTTACGCAATGACCGGTTGGCGTTTGGGTTATGCGGGTGGGCCGCTTGAATTGATTAAAGCGATGGACATGATCCAAGGCCAGCAAACAAGCGGTACAAGCTCGATTACTCAATGGGCGGCTGTAGAAGCGTTAAACGGTCCGCAGGACTTTTTGGAGCCACGCAAGAAAGCATTTGAAGAGCGCCGTGATTTGGTTGTCTCCATGCTCAACCAATGCACAGGGCTACAGTGCCCGAAGCCCGATGGCGCATTTTATGTGTTCCCATCTTGCAAAGACTTGATTGGTAAGAAAACTGAGGGCGGCAAGGTTCTGGAAACTGATGCGGATTTTGTATCAGCATTGTTGGAGCAAGAAGGGGTTGCCGTTGTTCCCGGTTCTGCCTTTGGTCTTGGTCCTAACTTCCGGATTTCTTATGCGACAGATATTGAATCTTTGAAGACATCTTGCGAACGTATTCAACGCTTTTGTGCTAGTTTGAGGTCTGAATAAGCGCCAATCGCGCCTCTAGATACGCCCGTACTTTGGTATTTGATGTGAGCGAAATTGCTTTGTCAAATGCTGTGCGGGCGTTTTTGTTATCTCCGGCTTCTGCCAATAAATGGGCGCGGGTTGCCCAGGCGGTTTGATGGTTTTCTATTGTCTTTGGATCAATTTGCCCAAGTCGTGCCAAGCCTGCTTTTGCGTTATGAGCTTCGCCGATGGCAGACGCTTGAGCGACAACAGCGCCAATGGTGGGGGCTAGGTGGAGCAAGCCTTCGTAGAGTTGAACTATCGCAACCCAATCGGTGGTTCCCGAGAAACGTCGCTGGCTATGAACAGATTGAATTGCAGCTTCAATTTGAAAGCGGCCTAGTTTGTTATGCTCCTTAGCTCGGGCGAGTAGGTTATCGGCCCGTTCAGCGCGGGGGGTGTTCCATGTGGCCGGGTTTTGTTCTTTGAGTGGGGTAAAATGTTCAGAATTTATTCTCCGTGAGGCAGCGTAATTGAGTAGTGCTGCAAGCCCAAGTACTTCGGCCTCGTTGGGAAGGAGTTCGACTAATAAGTCTGCAAGGTAAAGTGCCTCTAACCCTAAATCCTCATTATCGTTTGGGTTGGAATCGGTGTCGTTTATCTCGATTGAGAAGGCCCCATATATGGCCTCTAAGACGGCTTCTAATCGCGCAGACATTTGGCTTTTTTCGGGGACGATGAAAGGGATGTGGGCCGCTTTAATTTTCTTTTTGGCGCGTACCAATCGTTGCGCCATTGCGGTTGAGGGTACAAGAAATGCACTGGCTATTTGTGCTGCTTCTAGACCTAGAACCGTTTGCAACATTAGGGGTGTGCGGATATTTTCATCAATCGCTGGGTGGGCGCAGACGAACAAAAGTTGCAGCCGTTCGTCTGGAATATTGTGTGGGTCGAGATCGTTCATAACGGGTTCAATATCATCCAGTGATACGCTGGTTTGGTGCGCGGCACTCTTGAACTGATCGCGCATTTTATTTCGAGCGGTGGTGAGTAACCAAGCTTCAGGTTTTTCAGGAGTTCCCTCGTGTGGCCAAGTCTCTAATGCTCGAGTAAATGCCTCAGCCAGTGCGTCTTCTGCTAGTGCGATGTCTCTGGTTTGTTTAGCGAGTACAGCCAACAATTTACCGTAGGAAACACGCGCAACTTCTGCCGCGCGTGCTTTTGGGTTTTGGCTCATTTCGTCTATTTCTGCCCTTCAGGCATAGCTGATGGCCGCACCTCGACATTGCCATAATATGCGCCGGGGCATTTTTCCGCCCATGCTAATGCGGCATCAAGATCAGTAACTTCGACAACGAAGTATCCGCCGAGTTGCTCTTTAGTGTCAGCAAAGGGGCCATCTTGAACCCGCTTCTTACCACCAACCATACTGATTGTTGTGGCGGTTTCGGTGGGTTGCAACCAATCGGTATCCACAAAAACTCCAGCTTCCTTTAAAGCTCCGATATAAGCGCCGAAAGTCTTGAGGGATTTTTGCATTTGTTCAGGCGTTTGATCAGGTGTATTTTTCTGATCGCTGTAGAGTAGAAATGTGTAACGCATGGGATTGTCTCCTGTTTGTGTTTTGAGTGTTAAAAAATTAAACCTTATTGGCAACGGCCAAAGCCAGGTTTTTCAAACCTTGCTCATAGGTCGGGCCGACCATGCCATCCATGAACAGCCCCATGATGCGACCGATGGGGTTCATCCCAAATTTGATGTCCATACCCCATGTCACTTGGGTTCCATCGGCGCTGGGCTTTAGCTCGAACTTTTGGACGGGTTGGCCTTTGAAGCCCAAATCAATCGCCATTGTAATTGAGCGGTCCTGTTCCATCGCGGAAATCGTTTGGGTGCCTTTGCCGTCTTTCCCATCAAATGCAAAACCAGAACCGATACCGCTGGCGGGGCCGTGCATGGTAATTTTCAAGTCTGGGTCTGCTGTTTTATATGGATTGAAAGTTTGGAAGCCTTCGCTCGATGAGATCAGCTGAAACAGTTCCGCTGGTGCTGCTTTAATAAGCGCGCTGCGTTCAACATGGGTTGAACTTGGGAACGTGAAAGGGATGAATGAAAGAGCGGCAAGGGCAATGCCGCCGCCGATGAGTATTGTTTTAAGGGCCATAATAATTCTCCTGTTAAAGTCGAGAGCAAAAGCGCTTTCACACCCATGACGAGTGGGGAGGCGGTCAATCGACAAAACAGAAGAATTTATTTTCTAAACTTCTCCACGGAGCCATCGCGGTAGAACATATTGTAGGTTTCAAACGGGATGATTTGGCCATTTGGGGTGACGAAATGGATGCAGGAGCGTTTGATGTTGGCAACGCAGAAATCGTATTTGTCCATGAAATTGACGATCACCACGCGGAAAATATTTTCATAGGTTAAGCTCTCTGGAACCTCCACCTGTGGCAAGCAACAAAGTAATTCGCCCATGCGCTCAGCGACATTTGGTTCGATGGTGGAGAGGGAGAACAGCTCGAAAATGCGTTCTTTTAATTCGGGGTAGCGCTCGAAATTTACGGCGTTTGGCATTTCTGCAATCAGTTGATCTTTTGGAATCATCGAAGTGATGGGAACAACTGTTTCGCCATTGCGCAAGCCGTAGCCGATGGAAATGGCGGTCGGGTTGCAGGGCAGGGGGATCATGTCTGCCTCGCCGAAAATTGAACTGTCCTCGACAATGCGGCGGCGGATATCGGTGAGCAAGACGCGGTGCTTTTTCGGGTCGAAATCTTCGTTGCGGCCAGTGTCTTGAATCGGTTGGAATGTTACCCCGCGCACGCATTTGAAGGTTAGCGCGTGGTCGATTATCGCGGCCATTTCCGTGTCGTTCAAATCCTTCTTCACGGTGCAAACGAGGTTGGTGGAAATGCCGGCTTTGTCCAAGGCCTCAAGTGCCTTTTGGCGTACTTTGGTCAAGTCTGCGCCGCGCAGTGCTTTCAAAGCTTCGGGCTTGAGGCTGTCAAATTGCAGGTAAATCTCCAAGCCCTTTTTGCGCTTTTCAAGCTCGGCGACAAAAGCCGCGTCCCCCGCAATCCGCACCCCGTTGGTGTTGATCATCAAATGGCGAATGGGGCGTTCCCGCGCCATGTCGATGATCTTGATGATGTCGGGGTGGATGGTCGGTTCGCCGCCTGAGAGTTGCAAGAGGTCCGGCTCGCCTTCGCTTTCCACCAGCGCGTCCATCATGCGGCCAATGGCGGCCAAGTCTTGGTGGTTGGTGGAGGCCTTGGAGGATTCTGCAAAGCACACGGGGCAGGTTAAATTACAGGCTTCGTTGATCTCGATAATCGCGAGGCAAGAGTGCTGTTCGTGGTCGGGGCAGAGCCCGCAATCGTAGGGGCAACCAAAATTGGTTTTCGTTTGCACCGCCAGCGGACGATCGCCGGGTTTAAGAAACGAAAGCTCGGCGCGGTAATAGTCTGAATCAGACGAGATCAGCGTCTTTTGAACCCCGTGTTCCTTACAGCGTTTTTCAAAATAAACATTGTCGCCGTCGATAAGAATTTTAGCAGGAACAAGCTTCATGCAAGTCTCGCAAAGCGAGTGAGTCTGACCATGAAAAATGTAGGGTTTGGCTTTGCGAATGTGGGCGTTCATTGAGATTTATTCTTTACGTGGCGGAGGATGAGGAAGCCGAAGAGTGCGATGAGGAAGGTTATTGAATATATAGTGCCTAACCCGCCAACATCGCCAATGATCATGATAATTACACTACAAAGCCCCGGTAGGAGCATGATGACACCGAGGATGGTGAGGAGTGTTTTTGTGCCGTTTTTCATTTCTCAAAATACCAATACGAAATAAGCCACGAAAACCAACAGGCCAATTATTACTAAATACCCAACCCACTTTCGGAGCCTAAACAACCACGGGGATGGGAATGTTTTGGAGAGTAGGAAGATGCCTAAATAACCTGCGATTAGGGACGGAAATGAGATCATCGGAACGGCACCAAAATATATATCGCGCCGCATACTCAGGAACGCCACATCATAAATTTGGCCTGCAGTAATGGGCACAAAAAATGCCCCGCAGAGGCCGGGGGCTAGGAGTACCAATCCGAGAATAAGCAATGCTATTTTTTGCCAGCTCATTGAGTTTTCTCCCCTCGCATCATCAACACAGCATAGCCCAGCAACCCGATGGAGAGCAATTGGAAGATTGTTAGGTTCGCCACAAGCGAGCCGTAGGGTTTGAAGAATTCTAGGATGAAGCGTTCGATGGCGTAGAATGCTACGGCGTAATAGAAGCCGTTGGTGCGCCAGCTTATTGAGCCGCGTTTTATCATGATGGCGTAGAGGGTGGCGAAAGCGAGCATGGCGATTGTTTCGTATAATTGTACGGGGTGGCGCAATATTCCATCACCAAAATCCCATCCCCAAGCTGCGCCTGTTGGGATGCCATAGGTGAAATCTTTTAAGCCAGAGAGCAAGCAGCCGATGCGACCAACGGCAATACCGAGGGTCATGGGCAGGGCGTAGATCGCCCCTGTTCTGGCGGTGATGCCGTTGAGTTTTTTGTAAATCTCAATGGCAACAATTGCGCCTGCAAGCGCGCCCTCGATGGAGCGGCCAAATTGATAAACACCTGAGAGCCAAAGATTGGCCGTGCCAAACAACCACGCGCCAACACCCGCGCCAAAAATCAACGCGATAATGTAACCAACCCGCAGAGGTTTAGTGACCGGTTGTTTGGGGAACCAAGTGCGTCGGAGAATGAATATGGTGGTGAGGGAAGTGAGCCACGCCAAAGTATCAAACAAAATGTGAATTGCGGTCGCGGACATTAGGGAACGATAGCATGAAAATAATGGAGTGTTGCTAAAAACTGTCGAAATCAGAACACAAATGCTGGGTAACTGAGTGTTTCATTTGATAACGAAATTATTGGATAAGCTTATGAACTTCAGTTTCAAAAAGACGGTTTTTATATTTCTAGCAGGTTTCTTGGGGTTCTTCTTACTACGCCTTGGGTTCGGATATTTGCTCTATCCCGAAGGAGAAGTGATAGGCCGTTACAATCCCATGAATACTCAGAGTGATTTTGCGGAGTATAAGGCGCGGAACATAGCGAGGCAGAAGACCAAACAGGTGTCGACTTCTCCATCTGCCGCTCCATTGTCTGTCGATCAGCGCTACGAAAAAGTGGCGAACATGAGCATGGTTAGCGAGGAGTTTGAGGAGGACAGCAAATCACTTCGGGAAACGATTAAGCAATACAAGGCACTGGTTCAATTTGAGCAAAGTAACGGCCTTGCAGGCTCACGCAGTATCCAATTGGCACTGGGTGTGAACCCTGCAAACTTTGATCAGATTATTGATGACTTGAAGAAACTGGCAAAGCTAAAATCTTTGCAGGTCAATAAGACGGACAAAACAAACGAGTATAAAACGCTTCAGGCGACCCAACTTTCACTGACGAAATCTCGTGATGCACTGTTGGCGCTTAAAAGCCGTGAAGCAAAGGTCGCGGAGATGATTGGGCTTGAGGAACGTATTCTTGAGATCGAACAACGCATTCAAGATCTTGGGGTGAACCTTGGTGATTTTGATTCTGAAAATGAATTTGTGACCGTGAAATTGACCCTGTACGAAGTGGCAAAATCGAGTGTGCGCCATGTTTCCATAATCAATCGCTCCTTCACCGCATTTGTTTTCGCGGTGAAATACTACGGGATCTTTGTGCTGACGTTCCTGATGTTTTTGATTGGTACACTGGCGGCAGCGAAAATTTTAGAAATTGGGCTTCGTATTAAAAACAAACCAGCTGGAGCATGATCTGAGGGCGACCTGCTCCTTCTTTGCATAGTAAGCGAACAAAAGGCCCGGGGTATTCAGGGTCGTAAGGAACTTCAAATTAGCAGGGGGAAGAAGTGGGGCCAGATCTGAGGGAGACCTGACCCCGGGGCAGGCTGCCTGCGACAGAAGCTTACCCCATTCGTGCAAAGGTGGTGCTTATTGGTTTTCGGCAAACCTACATTTCGGCGGCGCCAAAAACAGCGCACCTTGCGTTGTTCTTCGAGTGCTATTTAGACATAGAAATTGGTAAAATAAAGGGGTAAATAATATTTATTTTACGTTTACGTAAGGGGAGTGAATTTATGGCTAATGAACCCTTAACGGCTAAACTAAGATAAAAAAAAGCCGGACCACAGGGGCCCGGCTGAAGGATGGGTAGAAGGTCCGGGAGGAGGACTGTTTCTACCATCGGATTGACGCCGATTGGGAGGAGGTAATCGTTGCGTCTTTCAAAGAGACATATGGTGGTGTTGAGCACATTTAACAATGCTAATATTTGCATATGTGCTATGCGTGTAATGCATAGCTCTCCAGCAAGCTAGAACTTCCAACTTTTTGCTTGGTCGAGAAGGAAATCTCGAAAGGCTCCCAAGCGTGCGGAATGGCGCATTTCTGCGGAATAGGTGAAATAAGTATCAAAGCTTGGCACATCAATATCATTCATGATGGGGACCAATCCTGCTCCTTCATCGACTGAATAATCTGGTAATAAGGCCAATCCGGCCCCACGTTGTACAGCTCTTTTAATGGCAAGGATGGAATTTATTTTTAGGACGGGCTCGCGGCTTTTCCCTGGCGGCAGGCCAGCAGTCAGCAACCAGTTAACATCGGATAGATAGTTCGGCGTGTCCTCACCCCAAACGATAATGCGATGGGAATTGAGGTCTTCCATCGTTTTGGGGTTTCCGAAACGGTCAATATATTCTTGGGTGGCGTAGACGTGAAAATGCACCGTAAAGAGTTTTCGTTGAATGAGATCTGGCTGTTGAGGTTGCCTTAGCCGAATCGCACAGTCGGCTTTTCGCATGCCCAAATCTAACTCGGTGTTATTGAGCATCAACTCGATTTGTATATCAGGGTGTAGGTCAATGAATTCATGTAGGCGAATGGCAAGCCAAGCCGAGCCTAAACCAACGGTGGTTGTGACTCGTAGAGGGCCTTTGGGAGCACCGCGAAAATCGGTGAGTTTGCTGGTAGCATTATCTAATCTATCGGTAACATCCTCCGCCGCCTTAAAAAGAATTTCACCCTGTTCTGTGAGGATCAATCCGCGAGCATGTCGATGGAAAAGAGGCACGCCAACTTCGCTCTCAAGCGCCGAAATTTGGCGGCTGATGGCAGATTGGCTTAGGTGCAAGGTTTCGGATGCGTGAGTAAAGCTCCCAGCATTCGCTACCTTGTAAAAAATGCGAAGCTTGTCCCAATCCAAGGGCATAATGGTTTTCCAATGAGTTCAAGTGAATCGGGCAAAACAAGTTTGGGGGCAATAAGGGCGGGGGGCAAGTGTTTTGCCGCCCCACTCATATAGTTGTGGATTGTCTAAGCCCCGAATTCTCTCTCGGCAATGTGTTTTTCTGCTTCAAGTGCTGCCATGCAACCCATGCCTGCGGCAGTTACTGCTTGGCGATATGTATCGTCGGTTACGTCGCCTGCTGCATAAACACCAGGGATTTCGGTGGCGGTTGAATCGGGGGCTGTCCAAAGATAGCCAGACGGCTTGAGCTTCATTTGATCTTTGAACAATTCAACGGAAGGGGCATGGCCAATGGCGATGAAGATACCATCAATGGGCATTTCAGTGGTTTCACCTGTCTTGCGGTTCTTTATTACGGCTCCCTCGGCGGAAGGCATGAGGCCATCTTTGCCCGTAATCTCGATTAACTCTGAATCCCAAACGACTTCAATGTTGTCTTTCTTGAACAGGCGATCTTGCAGTATGCGTTCGGAGCGGAATTCATCGCGGCGGTGAATGACTGTTACTTTAGCCGCGATGCCCGAAAGATAGAGCGCCTCTTCAACAGCGGTGTTGCCACCTCCAACCACGATTACGTGTTTGTCTTTGTAGAAAAAGCCATCGCAGGTGGCACAGGCAGAAACGCCAAAGCCCATGAACTTTTCTTCGGATTCTAAACCCAACCATTTGGCTTGAGCGCCCGTACAGATGATAACTGTATCTGCGGTGTAGGTGTCGCCACTGTCGGCTTCAAAACGGAAGGGGGTTACGTCTAGCTCGGCCTTGGTGATGGTGTCTGCCATGATGCGTGCGCCAACGTTCTTAGCTTGAGCGAGCATTTGCTCCATGATCCACGGGCCTTGTACAGGGTCCGCATAGCCAGGATAGTTCTCTACTTCAGTGGTGATTGTTAGCTGTCCCCCGGGTTGAATCCCCGAAACAAGGATTGGATCCATCATGCCGCGTGCTGCGTAAATCGCGGCAGTATAGCCGGCAGGGCCGGAGCCGATGATAAGAACTTTAGTGTGGTGGTTTGCCATGGGGTCAGTAGCCTACGTATCATGAATTAACTACCAATTTAGGGAGCCACGGCTTGGACTGCAAGCGGCACAATGCCTCATCCCCAACAGGCTTGAGCTCGGTGTGGAAAATGCAGCCGTTTAGCCGTTTAATTGTGAGGTGAGAAATTTATGAAGCGCCCTCACTTGCGGCTTTATTAATCTGGACTGACGGCAAAGTAGAGTCACTGGTATAGGAGAAATTTTCCATTCGGGCAGAACCTGCTGCAGTTGGCCATCCCTTATGTCCTGCTCGATAACAGCTGATGCCAGAACGCAAAGTCCTAAACCATTTATCACAGCGGCTCTGGCCATTTCGACGATATTTACTGTTATGGCAGGATCGGTGATTTGATGGGAAGCAGTATCTTCGCCCCGCTGAAACCGCCAGAGAGGCTTCTCCTGTTCGCGCTGAATGCAGGGTAGTAATGCCAAGTCTTTAGGGTGTTTTATAAGCTCGTACATTCGTAAGAACTCTGGGCTTGCACATAATTGTCTCTCTAACGGTGGGGCTGGTGTTGCTAGAAAGCTCTCTGTTCGAACTGGGCCAATTCTATATCCAATGTCTATATCCTCAGCCGCAAAATCTACCCTACGATCGCTGCCGATGAAAATGGGTTCAATATCTGGGTAGCTCTGTAAAAATGGGCGAATAATTGGGATAATGATGCTGGTAAGATAGGCGCTCGATCCTGAAATGGTTACTCGGCCTGCGGGTTGGGTGTTTGTCTGATGTTCGTGACCAATTTCAGCTGCCGCAATCATCGTCGCATCAACAGCTTTTGCGCAGGTTTGATAGAGCCGCTCACCAGCAGGTGTAAGTTCCATTTTCCGCGTTGTGCGGCGCAGAAGCTTCAAATCCAGATGGGCCTCAAAATCGGCAAGTCTTTGGCTGATGTTGGATTTGGTCGTTTTAAGTTCACTTGCCGCTAAAGTAATCGAATTACACCTAACGACAGTGACAAAAGCTTCAGCATGGGCAAAAAATTTATTGTTCATAATAACGAACGATATTTCATTATTTATTGGTTTTCAAGAACAATGGTTTGGGCAATATTGATGGGAAGCAGTCGATATTATCAATTGGAGATGAAAATGCAGGTTATGGAATTGGTGAAATGGCGGTCGCAAAAAAATGTGAGCGATGCAGATATGGTGAAGGCGGTGCATGGAATTTTGCACGATCTCGAGACCTTGCCGGGGTTTGGTAGCCAAGTACTGTATAAGGATGCGGACGGAGTGTGGGTCGATGTTTATCTATGGGACAGCGAGGGCGAGGCGATAGCATCGAATGATCTAATGGCAGATAAGCCTTCGTTTCAACAGCTCATGTCTCTCATTGATTTAAGTTCTGTCACAATCGAGTTTTTGTACCCAACAACTTAAAGACTATCTAGGCTTTGAAACGCTTCATTACTTCTGCGGCGATGATTGGTGTGGCATCTATTGGTTTTGAAGTTGTTCGCTCAAACCCGTTTGTGGCGTTCTCTATCAGCCCTCCTTGCTCCAGGCCATCCAGGAAACTTACGAGCTTTTTATGCAGGCCGGGCGGTCGAAAAACGTGAACGGGCTTTCCCGTTGCCAATGCTTCTGACACCATGTTGTGGCTGTCTCCCGTTATGATGAGACGGTCTGCATGGGCGAGAATCTCCATATAAGGGTTTTCTCCATAGCTGTCCCATGACCAAGTCTTATGGTTCTTGAAGGCATCAACTACGGCTGATTTAAGTGTGTCGGGGGTGCGCCTTGATGCCGTAATGAGGATGCTTGTATCGAGGGGGATGTGAGACAGGCATTTTGCGTAACTGGCGATTGTGTCTTCACTCCAAACTAGAGATTTGGAGTTGCCGCCTAAAATTATACCTGCGCAGGGGCTTTCAAAGCCATCAAAACGATGCACCTTCTTGGCCTGTTTAAGACGGGCTTTCGATAGAGTGTGGGGGGAAGTGGGTGTTGAGAATATATTTTCCCCCGATAAGTTATCGTGGGTGGGCGTCCAAATGAAATCTATCTCGGCACGGTTTAATTGAGGATTTTTGAGAAATACAGTGAACGGTTTTTTCTCAGATCCACGCAGTCTCTTGAAATAGCGCAAATAGGGGGCTGTGCGCCGGCCTGAAGCAATGACGATATCAGGAAAGGGGTGCTCAAAGGGGCTCCCACGTTTGCCTTCTTTATCGGATGATTGAACAGTCATATAGGGCAGAGGGAGGGAATGGAGGAAATCAGGGTTGATTACCTGTTCGGTGATATTGGTGCTATCCGTAAGGGCTTCAGCAACACCGCGGCATTGCATTAAGTCCCCCATTTTTCCGTCTGTCAGAATGAGAATTTTGAGAGACATAATAAGGCCTAAGGCATTGGAATTTCGGTAGGAGCGGGGACACTGTGGCCTAAGATTACAGCTGGGCGAGCCGCAATGTTATTGTACCAGCGTTTTACATTCGGCAGCCTATCCATATCAATGTTTTGCCAAGCCCATCTGGTCGCCCAAGGCCAAATTGCCATGTCTGCGATGGAATATTCACCGGCTACAAATTCACGGTCTTGGAGCTGTTTATCTAAGACGCCATAAAGACGCGCCGCTTCTTCGCCGTAGCGCTTTTCAGAATATTCTGATTTGCCCGGGTTGAACTTGAGAAAATGATTGGCTTGTCCGAGCATGGGGCCAAAGCCGCCCATTTGCCAATGGAGCCACTCTAACGCTTGCCAATGATGCTCTGGGTCTTTGGGTAAAAACTTCCCAGTTTTGGTTGCAAGATAATGTAAAATCGCGCCCGATTCCATCAAAGATAGGCCTGTATCGTGATCGACAATCGCCGGAATTTTATTATTTGGCGAAATCTTTAAGAATGAAGGGTCAAATTGATCACCCTTCATAATGTCGATTGAATGAACTTTATAGTCCAGCCCCATTTCTTCTAGGGCTATTGATATTTTTCGCCCATTTGGAGTACCGAATGTATAGAGATCAATCATGCGCTTTAATGCCTAGCTAGAGATATTGAATTTTCACAATTTCGTAGGAGCGCGCACCACCAGGGGCCGCAACCTCTACACTGTCCCCTTCTTCCTTGCTGATTAAGGCTCGGGAAATGGGAGATGAAAGCGATATTTTACCTGCAGAGACATCAGCCTCCATATCACCAACAATCTGGTAATGTTTCTCTTCTTCGGTCTCTTCGTCAATCAGCTTAATGGTCGCACCAAACTTTACTGTATCGCCAGACATTTTGCTCACATCAATCACTTCGGCGCAGGCAACGGCGTGCTCCAGCTCCATGATGCGGCCTTCGTTGTGGCTTTGTTGCTCCTTGGCGGCGTGGTATTCGGCGTTCTCGGAGAGATCACCATGCTCGCGTGCTTCGGCAATCGCCGCGACAATGCGATGACGGTCTTCCGATTGGCGGCGTTTTAATTCTAGTTCCAGCGCAGCAAATCCTGGCTGGGTCATGGGAACCTTTTCCATAAGGGCGGCCCTCTTTCGTTTAGCAATAATATTCAGCTGCGGCGAAAGCCACATGGCTGAACGGTATTTGTTTCAATTGATTCTATCGTAAAGCTTAGGCGGTTTTGCGCCCTTCGCAAGCCAACGATTTCTCGGCTATTATATGGGGTGTGGATTCTAAGCGTCAAGCACTAAGAATAGTTTGGTATTTCTCTAGACTGATGTTCGACCCGCAAGCGATAACCCCCACTATTTTTCCTTCAAGTCTAGAATTGAGTGGGCCCATGGTGGCTGCTGTTGTCGCAGCGCAAGCGGGCTCGGCAATTATTTTAAGAGCGTCATATAGTGCGGTCATTGCCTTGCGCATGTCGTCGTCCTCGATGCGGATAATTTCGTTCACATTAGCGCGGGTGGTGTTGAATGAATTGGGCATGGCCATTGGCGCACCAAGTGAGTCAGCGATTGTGTTCACTCCGTCTAAATGTACGGCCTCGCCCTTCTCAAAACTTTGCCACATGCTATCTGCACCAAAGGGTTCGATGCCGATGATTTCGCAATTGGGGTTGAGTAGTTTGAAGGTGTGGGACATGCCAGAAATTAAACCACCACCACCAACGGGAACAAGGAGAACCTCGATTTCGGGGTGAGCTTTGGCAAATTCATAACCGCAGGTGGCTGCACCCAATGTCATGAACGGGCTCTCAAACGGGTGCAGCATGGTGCGCCCTTCCTCTTTAACCAAACGGTCCGCTTCCTTGAACGCATCGCCTACATTCTCCACGAGTTTCACTTCTGCGCCTAGAGCGATGCAGCCATTAACGCGAATTTTGTCTGCGGTATTGGGCATTACCACGGTTGCTGAAAGCCCAGCATTTTTAGCGCCCCAAGAAACAGCGAGCGCATGGTTTCCTGCCGATACAGCAGTAACGCCGGCGGCTTTTTCTTCTTTACCCATCACATCAATGGCCAATAAAACACCCCGCGCTTTGAAGGATCCTGCCTGTTGAAACAATTCCATTTTCATATGCACTGTGGCGTTCGCAGGTAGGTGCGGGGCAATGCGGCTGGAATTTAGCGTGAGTGTCGGTGTCGCAACAATCCGCCCCATGAGGGAGGCGTTGGCAGCTTCGATTTCGATTAGGGTAGGGGCGTAATTCATGTAAGTGTTATCCAATTAGTATTCTCGCCAACGTCTCTGTGCCAATGGCCTCTGTCGTGGCTCTGCGGGTTCTTGTTTTCTTGATGCTGGTTTTGGTAAATGATGTTAGATAGATGCATTAGGAGTGATAATATGACAAAAGACACAAGCATGTCGATGCTGGAAAAACGTCGGATTGAAGCGGAGATGATTAAGGAAATATATGATGTTCTTAAGGAGCGTCACGGAGAAGACGAGGCGCAGGAAATTATCCGCATCTCGGTTTCCAATTCTGCGATCACCCAAGGCAAAGAGTTCGGTGCTGAATACGACCACGAACCGGATTTGGAAGATTTTGCTTCCCATGGGCATCTTTGGGAAAAGGACAATGCGTTGGATCGGGAGATGGTTCATAAATCACCAGATCGGTTAGAATACAATATCACCCGCTGCTCCTATGCGACCATGTATCGTGACATGGGGCTGGGGGATATTGGGCATCTGTTGTCATGTAATAGGGATGCCAGTTTTTGTATCGGTTATAGCGACAATATAGAGCTGACCCGTACCCAGACCTTGATGGAAGGTGCATCACATTGTGACTTTCGGTATCGACTTAAAGATTCGACTTAGAGCTTAGGTGGTCTGCTATCAAGCCATCGGTAATAGGGCAGGCTGGCGCGTGCTGTGCGGCGGGCAAGGGGATGGAAAGTTACTGGTTTTGGATTGCTCAATGGTAGGGCAAGGTCATTTAAACTTTCACCGTTAATTGCTCTTGCGAGCTCGCGTCCAATGGACACGGAAAGCGCAACGCCGCGCCCATTAAATCCGATTGCCGACCAGTAATTTGATCCTAATTGGTGAAAGTGAGGGAAGCCATCCAGCGTTGCCCCGATGTACCCAGACCAAGTGTGGGTGAATTTTGGTTTTCCCAATTGTGGAAAAGCTAACTCTAGGTTTCTTGCAACACGATGGGCGAGACGTTTCGCTCCGTTATGGGGCAGCATAAGTGCCCCGCCAGCCACAAGGCTGTTGCGCGCGTCATATCTGAAATATTGCAGATCGTTTCTGGTGTCTGAAACTGCTTGGCGTTCTGGAACTATTTGTTTTTGTAATTCACCCGATAGAGGCTCGGTGGAAATTTGCCAGGATGTGACGGGAATAATTGAGCGGGTGACATTAGGCTCAAGGGTGGAGGAAATTTCTGCTCCATAGGCGTTGGTGGCTAGTAACACAGCATCTGCATTTATAGTTCCATTTGGACTGGTAATCCTCCATCTGGAACCATGTTTCGTTACTTGTTGTGCTGGGGAGCGTTCGAAAATCTGTACTCCGAGTTTTTCACAAACATGCGCCAAGCCATGTACTAGCATGAGTGGATTTATGTGTCCGCCCGTGGGATTTAATAATCCGCCGAACCATTGTTTGGAGCCCAGCAGTTTCTCACATTCCTCTGCATCCAGTATTTCACATGGGGCTCCACGAGCGCTCCATGCGTTGAAACGGCGCTCAGAAATTTTGAGGTGATCAACTGAGTGGGCGGGTTGAAACCAACCTGTTTGTTCCGCTTCACAATCAATGCCTTCATGTTTTACGAGGTTGAAAAGAAAGTCAGCGCTGTCTCGGATAAGCCTCACGAGCCGCTCGCCAGCTTCTGCGTAATGCTGTTCGATATCGTCAGGCTCCACCCGCGAAAGCACTGGGATGACCTGCCCATTGTTTCGCCCTGAACCACCCCAGCCGATGCATTCACCTTCCAAAAGAATAACTTTGCGGCCAAGCTTTGCGAGATGTAGCGCCGCAGAAAGCCCTGTGAAGCCACCGCCAATAATCACAACTTCGGTTTCTAGTTGTTCCGATAGTCTGGGCGAAGATGGGCGTGGTGGAGAGACGGCGTTCCACAATGAATCTGGTCGTTTATTTGGTTTAGAAGAGGGTGAGGTCATTGTGGATTGATATCCAGATCAAAAATAATCCTGCAACGGGCTAACCGTAATTTCGCCATTGCTCATTGCCTCTATCGCATCAGTTGCGGCTATGCTGCCAGACACTGTGGTGTAATAGGGGACTTTGTTCATCAGAGCTGCTTGGCGGAGTGAACGAGAATCGCTCAATGCTTTCGCACCTTCAGTCGTGTTAAAGATCAAATCTACCTGACGGTTTCTGATAGCGTCTTCGATGTGAGGGCGGCCTTCGAGAACTTTGTTGATGCGCTCACACTCTATGCCATTCTCATTCAAATGGTGGCAAGTACCGCCTGTGGCTAGAAGTTTGAAGCCCATGGCTTGTAATTTTTTTGCCGATGCAACAAGCCGCTCCTTATCGTCGCCCTTCACAGAGATAAAGGCTGTGCCCTCTTTGGGGAGGTCATTGGATGCACCCAATTGGGCTTTAGCAAAGGCCATTGCGTAGTCGCGGTCGAGGCCCATGACTTCGCCAGTGGAACGCATTTCTGGGCCGAGCAAAGTATCGACACCGGGGAAACGGGCAAATGGGAATACGGCTTCTTTTACAGCGATGTGTTTGAGCTCGCGGCTGTTGGGGCGGTCTGGAATTATTTCGTTGAGCTTCTCGCCTGCCATGACCCGCGCCGCAATTCTAGCAATCGGCGCACCAATCGTTTTTGCCACGAAGGGCACGGTGCGTGAGGCGCGAGGGTTCACTTCAAGCACATAAATTGTGCCATCTTTTATCGCGTATTGCACGTTCATCAGACCAACCACGCCAAGGGCCATAGCCATGGTTTCGGTTTGCCGTTCCAGCTCGTCCAAGGTTTCATTGTCGAGGGTATGGGTAGGCAAGGAACAGGCTGAATCGCCAGAGTGGATACCGGCCTCTTCGATGTGTTCCATGATGCCCGCAATATATGCCGTTTCACCATCACAAACGCAATCAACATCAATCTCAACGGCGTTGGTCAAGTAGCTGTCAATGAGGACGGGGGTGTCGCCGGAGACAACAACGGCCTCAGTGATGTAGCGTTCGAATTGACTGTCGTCCCGCACGATTTCCATGGCGCGGCCACCCAGCACATAGGAGGGTCGAATGACGACAGGATAGCCAACTTCTTTGACAATCACACGGGCCTGTTCGACTGAACGGGCGATGCCGTTGACGGGCTGTTTCAAGTCCAGCTCGTTTAGGAATTTTTGGAACCGATCGCGGTCTTCGGCAAGGTCTATTTTGTCTGGGGAAGTGCCGAGTATTGGAACACCAGCTTCTTCTAGTCTGTTGGCAAGGCCGAGTGGTGTTTGCCCGCCAAACTGCACGATGACCCCCATGAAGTCGCCTTTGGCCTGTTCAACGCGAATTATTTCCAACACGTCTTCACCCGTTAATGGTTCGAAATAAAGACGATCCGAGGTGTCGTAATCGGTAGAAACGGTTTCTGGGTTGCAGTTGACCATGATGCTTTCGTAGCCGACATCGGCCAGGGCAAAGGCTGCGTGGCAACAGCAGTAATCGAACTCAATTCCTTGGCCAATACGGTTTGGCCCGCCACCCAATATCATCACTTTCTTGCGGTCAGAAATTTGTGTTTCCGTGCTCATGTTTCCAGCAAATGAAGTCTCGTAAGTGGAATACATGTAGGCGGTGGGGGAGGCGAATTCTGCTGCGCAAGTGTCGATGCGTTTGTAGACGGGGTGGACATCAAGTTTGGCGCGAGCATCCGCCACATCGGCTTCCGCGGTGTCGGTCAATTTCGCAAGACGCGCATCGGAGAAACCCATAGATTTCAGCATCCGTAGGTTGTCTGCATCTTTGGGCAGGCCGTAGGCTTCCACCCGCACTTCCATGTCGATGATCTCTTGCATTTGTTCAAGGAACCACGGGTCAATTTTGCAAAAACGATGAATTTCTTCGAGGCCAGTTCCCATCCGCATGGCTTGGGCAACCTTAAGCAGACGGTCAGGTTTTGGTGTGCCAAGGGCGGCTCGAATTGCATTTCGGTTTTCACGGATTGCTTCATCCGTTTCTGCCTTCTTGTCGTACCCCTCAATCCAAATTTCATCCAAACCATCAAGGCCAGTTTCCAAGCCGCGTAAAGCTTTTTGCAAGCTCTCGGCGAAGGAGCGGCCAATGGCCATAACTTCACCGACCGATTTCATGGAGGTGGTGAGAGTGTCGGAGGCCGCGCCAAATTTCTCGAAGGCGAAGCGTGGGATTTTGGTGACGACGTAGTCGATACTGGGTTCGAAACTGGCAGGTGTTGCACCACCAGTGATGTCGTTTTCTAGCTCGTCCAGCGTGTAGCCAACGGCCAAACGTGCGGCGACACTGGCAATGGGGAAACCTGTTGCTTTTGAAGCCAATGCAGATGAGCGTGAAACCCGTGGGTTCATTTCGATGACAACCAAACGGCCGTCTTCTGGATTGACCGCGAACTGCACGTTGGAACCGCCGGTTTCAACACCAATTTCACGGAGCACTGCGATGCTGGCATTCCGCATCATTTGGTACTCTTTGTCGGTCAGGGTGAGGGCAGGAGCAACGGTGATGGAATCGCCCGTATGCACGCCCATCGGGTCGATGTTTTCGATTGAGCAAATAATGATACAGTTGTCAGCTTTATCGCGGACAACTTCCATCTCGAATTCTTTCCAACCAAGTACGCTTTCCTCTACCAACACTTCATTGGTGGGGGAGGCTTCAACGCCAGTTAGAACGATCTCATATAGCTCATCAAGTGTGTAGGCGATGCCGCCACCTTGACCGCCCATTGTGAATGAAGGGCGAATGATGGCGGGGAGACGTGTAGTTTGATAGGCCTCAAGGGCTTGCATTTGAGCAACGAGGCGATGCTTCTCACGGCGGAATTGTTCGCCAACATCCCAAGCTTTTTGTAGCTCGTCTTTTATGCCCTTGCCTGCAAAGTGGACTTTTTCTTCCTGAGCGAATTGTTTTTTTAATTCAGTGGTGTTGACGAAGGCAGAAGCTGGAGTTGGTAGGCCTATATTATTCATAGCCGTACGGAATAGATCGCGATCTTCTGCTTTATCAATTGCCGCAGCATTTGCGCCGATCATCTCGACACCGTGTTTTTCCAGCACGCCCATTTTTTCTAATGAAAGAGCCGTGTTCAGTGCAGTTTGGCCGCCCATAGTGGGGAGCAAGACGAGCTTATCGTTGGGGCGTTCTGCCCGTTCTTTTTCGATAATTTTGGCAACGATTTCTGGTGTAATCGGCTCTATGTAGGTTGCATCTGCTAGTTCTGGGTCCGTCATAATAGTGGCTGGATTAGAGTTGACCAAAATGATGCGATAGCCCTCTTCACGTAGGGCTTTACAGGCTTGGGTTCCAGAGTAGTCGAACTCACAGGCTTGGCCAATTACAATGGGGCCAGCCCCGATAATAAGTATGGAATCTATATCTTGTCTTTTGGGCATATTCGTCGTCGCCTTAGCTAGCGTTTGGTCCGCGTTTTCGTAGGGCAGACGGATTACTGCAATACGTTGGCGAAATATCGTGGCTAAGGCGTCTCTATAGGGTAAGCGAACGCAGGGCGTAACCCCGATGAGGCCCGAATCTTCATAAAATTGTGGAAGGTCTTAAAAAAATCATAGCGGCTTTTGCTTGCGTGATGCGGCAGGCACCCCTAGATTGATTAACAAGGTGGTGTGCAACAATGAGCGCGCCCAATTGTTTTATGTATTTGGAAGGAATTGCCATGCGTTGGCGCGGTCGTCGTGAAAGTTCTAATATTGAAGATGTTCGTGGTCAAAGCGGTGGCAAAGGCGGCGGATTTCGTTTTCCTGGCGGTCTAGGTCGTGGTCGACAAGGTGGCCGTGGGCCTGTGCGTCGCGCTTCTGGTGGCGGCTTCGGTACAATTATATTGATCGTTGGTGCTTTTTTTCTCCTAAAAATGTGCGGTATCAATCCGCTTGAGATGCTTACTGGTGGAGGCGGGAATATCGCGCCTCAACAAAAAGAGCGTACAACGAAAGTGAACCCACCAGTGATGCCGCGCACAACGAATGGTCGTCCGCAACGCGAAGCTGGGCGTGTTTCAACCAACGACGAGATGAAGCAATTTGTCGGGGTGGTCTTGGCTGAAAACGAAAATGTGTGGAATGGCATCTTCAAACAAGAAGGGCGTAACTATCCTGAGCCGAAGCTTGTGATGTTCTCACGTTCAATTCGTTCGGCCTGTGGTCAAGCAAGTTCAGCAACGGGGCCGTTTTATTGTCCTGGTGATTCAAAAGTATATTTGGACACAGACTTTTTCCAAACACTTGAACGCCAATTTGGGGCCCATGGCGATTTTGCTAAGGCTTATGTGATTGCTCATGAGATTGGTCACCACGTTCAAAATGTCATTGGTGTGCTACCGAAATTCAATCAAATGCGCCGCTCGTTGAGCAAAGTTGATGCTAACCAAATGTCCATTCGTGTTGAATTACAGGCGGACTGCTTTGCGGGCATCTGGGCGCACTATACTGAGCAAAAAGGCTTGCTCGAAAAAGGTGATCTGGAAGAAGCGCTGAACGCCGCCATGAAAATTGGCGATGATGCAATTCAAAAGCGTACCCAGGGCTATGTGGTTCCTGAAAGCTTCAACCACGGTACATCGGAACAACGTCGTGCTTGGTTCTATCGTGGTTTTGAAACAGGTAAGCTGAAAGAGTGTAATACTCACGTCTTTGGTAATTAAGAGAAGAATGGACGGGCGGGTATAAACCTGCTCGTCTATCAAGGTTTCTTCGGGGTTAAACCCGTTCGTCTATCAAGGCTTCGCCTTTTGCGTCTTTGATTAAGTTCAAGAAACGACGGAAGAGATAATGGCTGTCTTGCGGTCCAGGGGATGCCTCGGGATGGTGTTGGACACTGAAAACTGGTTTTCCCGTTAGGCGCAAGCCGCAGTTTGTATCATCGAACAGGCTGATATGAGTTTCCTCAACGCCTTTCGGCAAACTGCTACCATCAACCGCAAAGCCGTGATTCATCGAAACAATTTCAACTTTACCAGTGGTATGATCCTTAACGGGGTGGTTTGCGCCGTGGTGACCTTGGTGCATTTTCACAGTTGTTCCGCCGAGTGCCAATGCCAGCATTTGGTGGCCGAGGCAGATGCCGAAAATTGGCAGATCAGAAGCGATCAACGCCTGAATTTCTGAAACAGAATATTCGCCCGTGGCCGCTGGGTCGCCTGGGCCATTGGAGAGGAAAATACCGTCAGGTTTCATTGCGAGAATGTCTTTTGCTTTCGTTGTGGCTGGAACAACAGTCACCTTGCAATCCAACCCTGCGAACAGGCGTAGAATGTTGCGCTTCGCCCCGAAGTCCATGGCGACAACATGATAGGTGTTGGCGTTGGAGTGGGAATAGCCTTCATCCCAAACCCAAGGGGTTTCATCCCAGCTGACTTGTTCTTTTGTTGTGACATCTGGAACAAGGTCACGACCTTCTAGGCCTGACCAAGCGGCCGCTTTTTTCTTTAAGGCTTCGATATCAAATTTGCCGTTTGGATCGTGGGCGATAACAGCGTTGGCCACGCCTGTTTCGCGAATATGAGCTGTAAGTGCACGGGTGTCGATATCGCAAAGGGCGATGATGTCACGGTCTTTTAGCCATTTATCAAAGTGGCCACCGGAGCGGTAATTTGATGGGTTTGTAGAGGGGAGTTTGAATATAGCGCCGACCACGCCATTTTCGCTCTCCATATCAATTGTCTCTACATCTTCATCATTCGCGCCAACATTTCCGATGTGGGGGAAGGTGAAGGTGACGATTTGGCCCGCATAGGATGGGTCTGTTAGGATTTCTTGGTAGCCGGTCATGGCAGTGTTGAAGCATACCTCTGCTACTGCCACGCCATTTGCGCCCGCACCTGTGCCTTCAATGACAGTCCCATCAGCTAATACCAACAGGGCGGTCACAGGTTTGGTGGTCCATGGTGCAGGTTTTTTATTGCTCATGTTGATACGTCCGTATTTGCTTGCTATAGCCGCGCTTGATTTTGGGCTGTATAGCACCCATTTGCGCAGAACCAAGGGCTAGCGTAAAAATGCATGTTGATACTCTCGCATATCGCGGTAGCTACCTGTAAGCTAAGTTACATAGTAGGTACGGGGCTTCCCCGTTGTATATACGGGCTTCCCCCGTTAAAAATCGCGGGCTTTCCCCGCAGGAGCAGAAAAATGAGAACGCGTCTTACTGATGGCATGAAAGCAGCAATGAAAAGCGGTGAGAAGCGCAAGCTTTCGACCCTACGGTTGATTCTAGCCGCAATAAAAGACCGCGACATCAGCGCTCACGGGGCTGGTAAGGAACGGGTATCGGACGAAGATATCCTCGGCATTCTCGGCAAGATGATAAAGCAGCGTGAAGAATCAGCAAAACTCTACGAAGAAGGCAATAGAATTGAACTCGCGGACCAAGAGCGCGAAGAGATGGAAATTATCCGCGCCTATTTGCCAAAACAAATGGACGAGGAAGAGGTTCGTACTGCCTGCGTTGAAATTGTGAAAGAAGTTGGCGGCGAGAGCCTGCGTGACATGGGCAAGTGTATGAACGCCCTCAAGGAGCGGTATCCGGGGAAACTGGACGTGGGACAAGCAAGTAAGATTATCAAAGAACTGCTCAGCTAAGAGTGTTCTTCCTAAATAAAAAGGGCCGCAGTTACCTGCGGCCCTTTTGAGCTCAATCTATATCTGATAATTGCCCCTCAAATACAGTTGAGTACGTTAGCTTTGTGATAATTATTCAGCGGGAACAATAGATGCTGGAGCGGAAGGTTCGTTGTGTAGCATTTTATTGTTCAATCGGAAGTAGGTCATCACAGTTTTAATCTGCACCAAAACAAGCGGTACATATAAAGCTAGGTGAACGTACGAAAGCTGATCAACAACACCAAGGCCGGCAAGGCCGGGGTTGATAACAAAGTTTGCGAACACGAAGATTGAAACACCAGGGCAGATCAATGTGAATGCACCTGGAGAAATTGCTTCACCGCTGACGTAATGACCGTAATAGCCGACACGCTTCATAACAACGAAGCCTAAGAAGCCGAAAACCAGCTGGATTGCGAACAGCATCATCAAGAAACTGAAGATTGAACCGTTGGCCCATTCAACACCAAAGTTGTGATCCAAACTTTTGAACATGCGGAAGATCGCTATACCAACAACTGTGATGAAGGGAATGATGATCCACAATGTTGGCGTTGTTTCTTTTTCAGCAGCATGCTCCATCATTGCGCGAAAGCCCATGACGAGGAAGATTGCCCCCAAAACAACGGCAGCCATAATAAAGATTGCCGATAGGAAGAATGCGGTGATTACCAAAGGTATGTTATGGCTCATTGCGGTTGTTGCCGAAAAGCCAACGCCGATCATGGCAAAGGCAAACACAGATAACATTTGACCAAATGAGTTGTTCTTAGCGCAATCAAAACCGCCCTCAGTTAAAACACGACCGAAGAAGTCTCCAAAGATTTTAAGGGCATAATAAGCAGTGACCAAGAAGGCGATTACGGCGAAGGGGAAGAGGTACTGGGCAACTTCCCAAAGGCCTGGAACCAAAACAGCACCAACAATGAAACTCATGTTGACTGTCATGGCGAACGCCAGCGGCATTGCCATCAATTGGCTTTCATTGTTGCCCTTAACAAATACACTATAAGCATCAGTGTTCTTCCACTTACGGTACTCACTTACATTCCATAACAAAGTTTTGAAATGTAAAAAGGCAAATACGATAATGCCGATAACCGCGACTGCGATCATGGCTTGCATTGGAATTGAGCCATTTTGAAAGGCTGGCACGATTGTATTGAAATATGGAATTGGGCTTCCCTTATGGGGAGTAAGGAACATTAGATACATAAAGAAGCTAACAACAAGTCCGCCAGCACCAAGGCTGGAAAGAAAATAGATGGGCGTATATGGGGCGCCCTTTGCCCGTGCGTATTTCATTGGTTATCTTTCTGTTTTGTACAATTAGTATGTTCTTATATACGCATATTAGAATGTGTCAATATACAATTCAACCCTGTTGATAATTTGTCGCAGCGGGACTGCTTACATGCCATTTGCCTGTGAACAGCGGGTACTGTTTTGAAACAGACTGGCAAGTCATTCGTTGGCGTTCTATATCAGTTCAAGATTGGAGCAATTATCTATGCGTTTTACGCCGTCATTTCTTGAAGAAATACGTGACCGAATACCCATTGCGGATATTGTCGGGCGGCGGGTGACGTTTGATCGCAAAAAGTCGAACCAATCCAAGGGAGATTTTTGGGGGTGTTGTCCGTTTCATGGCGAGAAGACCCCGAGCTTCCACTGTGAAAATCAAAAAGGCCGTTATCATTGTTTTGGTTGCGGGGTTTCGGGAGATCACTTTCGTTTTCTGACTGAACTTGATGGACTGAGCTTTCCTGAGGCTGTTGAGCGGCTCGCGGATGAAGCAGGTGTTGCGATGCCGGCTGTTGATCCGCAAGCAATGGAGCGAGAAAAGAAGAAAGCTTCGCTTTATGATGTGATGGATTTGGCAGTGCAGTTTTTCCGAGAACAGTTGCAAACAGCCGCTGGGGCAAAAGCCCGCGCTTATTTGCGCGACCGTCGGTTAACACCTGCAATCCAAGACGAGTTTTTATTGGGTTATGCGCCTTCAAGCCGCAGTGCTTTGAAGGAATACTTGGGTGCTAAAGGCATTGAAAAAGACAAAATAGAAGCCTGTGGGTTGGTTGTGTTTGGGCCTGAAATTTCAGTTTCGTATGATCGGTTTCGCGATCGGATTATGTTTCCGATCCTTGATGCTAAATCGCGACCAATCGCATTCGGCGGTAGGGCGTTATCGGCAGATGTACCCGCTAAATATTTAAATTCACCAGAGACTGCACTCTTTTCAAAATCGAATATCCTCTACAATTACGCCAAGGCTCGTAAAGCGGTTTCCCGAGATGGAAGCTTGATTGTTTGCGAGGGGTATATGGATGTGATTGCTGTTTCTGCTGCTGGCTTTAACAATGCAGTTGCACCATTGGGTACAGCGCTCACAGAAAACCAAGTGGAACTGGCTTGGCGTGTTGGTGGTGAGCCAACCCTTTGTTTCGATGGGGATGGGGCTGGGTTGCGCGCCGCATTTAGAAGTGTTGATACGGCACTGGCTGGTTTGAAACCGGGCCGCTCCTTGCGGTTTGCTTTATTGCCAGAAGGGGAAGACCCTGATGACCTCATTGGGCGGGCAGGGGCGGAGGCATTTCAGCAGGTTCTCGAAAGTGCGCGCCCGCTTTCTGATATGTTGTGGAACCGTGAAACTGAAGGCCGTATATTTGACACGCCAGAAAAGCGCGCTGAGCTTGAACGCAGTCTCTTTGCCGTTGTTAGTCAAATTGGTGATGAGAGCGTCAAGCGACATTACCAACAAGATTTACGAGATCGACTGGCCAGCTTTTTTGGAACTGAACAAAAGAAAAGCGGCTATAAAAAAGGCGGGTACGAAAATAAGAACGGTATGGGCCCTTCACGTGGAGCTGGCGGTCAGCGGCGGTTGGCGTTGTCTGAAAGTCTGATGAACTCCTCCATGATAAAGGCAGGTCTGGGAGCCGCGCCGCTAAGGGAAGTTGCATTGGTGATGACGATAATAAACCACCCTGTTATTGGACTTCGTCATTTTGATGAATTTGCTGCGTTGGAGATTACCCATGGTGGTTTGCAAAAATTGCACCTGGCTCTGCTCAATATATTTGCCGAAGCGGGACAGACCGGTGAGCAGCCCTCATTAGAGAGCGTTCGAAGAGGTATTACCGAGCAAGGCCTTGAGGGTGAGATGGGAATGTTTGAAACGCAAATTCGTCACAACCGAATTTGGCAGGTTTTAGCAGAGGCCGCATTTGAAGATGCTGAAGACGGTTGGCAGCAATCCGTGGTCTTACACATGCGTTCTCATACCTTGAAACGAGAGCTTAAGGTTGCGGAATTGGCTTTTGAAGAATTGGGTGATGAGAAAAGCTTTGATCGCTTAGTGGCAATTAGAGAGGAAGTGAGCAAGGAGGACGGCACGGAAGCTTTAATTGATGGATTTGGCCTATCCTCTGGTCGCCCAGCAAGGAGTTTTTAGAAAAAGACTGGTTTTATGGGTTTTCTTCTGGAAATACGTGTTTTCTAACCTATTTAAGGGCAAAGAAGCGGATTTTCCTTGCAGGCAAGGAAAGTCCGAGTCATACAGCGTTAACATCTGTCAATTCATTCGGGCCACTGAGCCACGATCCGACCGAAGAGGTCCGACAGGGTTAATCGTGTATTAACAACGTGTGGGTAAAAATCCACACGAGAAACCCTATGCCGAATCAACAGGTGAACTACGTTTTTTCGTACTTTATTTTTGATTGGGTAAACCGATACGCTTGGCACTGTGTTGTTGCCATGAGCTGGAGAATTCAAGAATGGCAAAAGCTGCTACCGCAAAAAAAGCTACCACCGCCAAAAAGGCCGCACCAAAAAAAGCGGCAACGCCAAAAAAAGCGCCCGTGGCTAAAAAAGAACCGGCCGTTAAAAAAACGCCCGCTCCTAAAAAAGCTGGAAGCAAAGCTAAGACAAAAAAAGGTCAAGCGACAACAGATGCTCCGCTTCTGGATATGAACAGTAGCTCAGTCAAAAAAATGATCACTGCCGCGAAGAAACGCGGCTATGTGACCGTTGATGAACTGAATGCTGTTATGGCCTCTGACCAAATCAACCCAGATCAAATCGAAGACACTATGTCGATGCTTTCTGAGATGGGTATCAATGTTGTGGAAGAGGATGAATCTGAAGAATCTACTTCATCTGAGATCGTTGAAGCTGGCAAAAAGGCAGTTGCCACGGTTGCCAAGAAAGAACCAACAGATCGCACCGATGATCCTGTTCGTATGTATTTACGCGAAATGGGGACGGTTGAGCTGCTTTCTCGTGAAGGCGAAATTGCGATTGCCAAGCGCATCGAGGCTGGCCGCGAGACTATGATTGCCGGGCTTTGTGAAAGCCCGTTGACCTTCCAAGCGATTATTATCTGGCGCGATGAGCTGCTCGAAGAAAACATTCTTTTGCGTGATATCATCGACCTTGAAGCCACATACGCTGGACCAGATGCAAAACAAAATGTGCCTGTGAATCCGAATGCACCTGCATCTGTTGCGGAAGCAGTTCGTCAAGGGTCTGGTGGTGAACACTCGCCCGAAGCGCTTGCTCGCAAAAAAGCGATTGATGAGGGCCGTGACCCGGATGAAGCTGTTAAAGAACTACTCGGCCCTGGCCCTGACGATCCTGAAAAAGAGAATGAATCAGGAACTGACGACGAGGATGATGACGACGAGGACGATGAAGCAGCTTTGTCTCTTGCCGCTATGGAAGCAGAACTGAAGCCAAAGGTTCTTGAAGTCTTTGATGCTATCGCTGGGAACTATAAAAAGCTTCGTCGATTGCAGGATCAGTATGTTGAAAAGCGTTTGAGCAATGACAAACTTTCACCAAGCCAAGAACGCCGCCAAAAGCAACTAAAAGAAGAAATTGTTGAGAGCGTTAAATCTTTGATGCTGAACAACAACCGGATTGAAGCTCTGGTTGAACAACTTTACGATATCAACAAACGCCTTGTTCAATCTGAAGGCCGTTTGATGCGGTTGGCTGAGAAATATGGCGTTACCCGTGAGAACTTCTTGGAAGAATATCGCGGTGCGGAACTCGACCCTAACTGGGTTCGTCGCATTGCTAATCTAGGAGCTAAGGGGTGGAAAGAATTCACCAAAGCAGAGAAACCTGAAATCAAAGAACTGCGCGCTGACATTCAAATGCTTTCTCACGAAACAGGTTTGGAAACGGTAGAATTCCGCCGCATTGTTCACCAAGTTCAAAAGGGCGAGCGTGAAAGTAGCATCGCTAAGAAGGAAATGGTCGAAGCTAACCTGCGCCTCGTTATTTCTATCGCCAAAAAATACACAAACCGTGGTCTGCAATTCCTCGACCTTATTCAAGAGGGTAATATTGGCTTGATGAAGGCGGTTGATAAATTTGAATATCGCCGTGGTTATAAGTTTTCTACCTATGCGACTTGGTGGATTCGCCAAGCGATCACCCGTTCGATTGCCGACCAAGCGCGCACCATTCGTATTCCTGTGCACATGATCGAGACGATCAACAAAATTGTACGGACCAGCCGTCAAATGCTCCATGAAATTGGCCGCGAGCCAACGCCGGAAGAGCTGTCTGAAAAGCTCGCCATGCCATTGGAAAAAGTGCGGAAAGTGCTCAAAATTGCTAAGGAGCCTATCAGTCTTGAAACGCCTATTGGTGATGAAGAAGATTCTCACTTGGGTGATTTCATTGAAGACAAAAACGCGATCCTGCCGATTGATGCGGCTATCCAGTCCAACCTTCGTGAAACCACGACCCGCGGGTTGGCTTCCCTCACACCGCGTGAAGAACGGGTGCTACGGATGCGCTTTGGTATCGGCATGAACACTGACCACACGCTCGAAGAAGTGGGGCAACAATTCTCTGTGACCCGCGAACGTATTCGCCAAATTGAAGCGAAAGCTTTGCGTAAATTGAAGCACCCAAGCCGAAGCCGCAAACTGCGTAGCTTCTTGGATAGTTAGGCACAGGTCATGTCATTTCTAAAAAAACTCTTTGGTCGTTCTTCCGCAGGTGCTTCTGGCAGCTGGGAAGAGCCGACTGAGACGGCAGAGCATGAAGGTTATACAATTGCCGCTGTGCCGATGAAAGAGGGGGCGCAATTCCGCCTTGCTGGAACGATTTCCAAGGAGATCAATGGCGAGATAAAAAGCCATAAACTCATCCGAGCCGATATTTTTGGTTCTGCGGAAGAATGTGCCAGCTTCACAATCACTAAAGCAAAGCAGGTGATAAAAGAGCAAGGCGATCGGATGTTTGGCTGAGGGCCTGATGCGGGAACGGTGTTCCTTAATCTAATTTGTATCACGAAATGATACGGAGGCGCTTGGAAGAAAGTCCGTCCACTTTTCTTTCATCATTGACCTTTATATCTCCAACATCACCATGGAGTATCAAATGTCACGTCTAGTTCCTGTTCTCGCGCTCATATCTGCACTTATTCTTTCTGGCTGTGCCACGGCTGCTATTGGTAGCGCGGTGGTTGGCGGTGTCGTCACGACAACTAAATACGCGGTGAAGGGAACTGTGGGGGCCGGGAAGCTGGTTTACCGCGGGGGCAAAGCAGTTGTGAAAGGTACGGGGCGTTTGTTAAGCGATGACGAAAAAGTTCCAGATTCTCTCGCCGATGATTATAATAACCTACCGGATGCTGAAACGCCCGCTGGTTAGCGCCGTATAAATTCGCTACCTTGAGGAAACACCCAAGGAGGCGAAGAATGACTTCTCTTAAAAATAAAACTATCTTTATGTCTGGCGGTTCTCGTGGAATAGGGCTTTCAATTGCTTTGCGTGCCGCTCGCGACGGGGCAAATGTGGTGATTGCCGCAAAGACTGCAGAGCCGCACCCAAAACTCCCAGGCACCATCTATACGGCGGCGAAAGAGATTGAAGATGCTGGCGGTAAAGCACTGGCAGTACTTTGTGATATTCGTGAAGAAGCACAGGTGCAAGCGGCCGTTGATGCCGCTGTTGAAGCTTTTGGCGGGATTGATATTTGCATCAATAACGCATCAGCCATTCAATTAACCCCAACAGAAATGACCGATATGAAGCGGTTTGATCTCATGCATCAAGTGAACACGCGTGGGACTTTTATGGTGTCAAAGCTTTGTATTCCCCATTTGAAGAAAGCTGAAAACCCGCACATCCTAAACCTTGCGCCGCCGCTCGATATGTCTCCAAAATGGTTCGGGCCGCATGTGGCTTACACAATGGCAAAATATGGGATGTCTATGTGTACTTTGGGCATGGCGGCGGAATTTTCTAAAAAGGGTATTGCGGTAAATTCTCTTTGGCCGCTAACGGCCATTGATACGGCGGCAGTGAGAAACCTTCTTGGTGGCGATGCGGTGGCAAAAATGAGCCGTAAGCCTGAAATTATGGCTGATGCTGCCCATGCGATATTGGTACGGGAAGCTAAAACGAATAGCGGAAACTTTTTTATTGATGAGTTGGCCTTGCGTGAAGAAGGGGTGAGTGATTTCGACCAATACGCCCATGATCCAAATGGTCAACTGGTTGGCGACTTCTTTGTACCGGATGAAATATTTGAGAAAGTGCCAACGAAAGTACTGCGCGGCATGGGGTATTAAAACATGAACCCTAAATGAATGGCCTGTTCCATTTTGGTTCAGGCACGATCCTTCATAAACCAAACATCAGCAGTCCACTCCCCTGATTCCCCTCAATACGTTGGGCGAGCTGAAATGAAAGAAGGAGACATTTCATGTTTACGAGAAAAATCAAATCAGCCCTTATCGCAGCAACAATTGCGCTGGGTGCAATCACTTCTACGGGTGGCGCAGCACAGGCCGGTTCCGGTGGTGGTGTTTATTTATCAGGCGGCGGTATTGGTATCGAATTCACTAGTCATCGCCGTCACGGTCGTCGCCATATGGGCCGCGGTCATGGTCGCCGTCATTGGGGCCATGGTCACCGCCGTCACCGGTATGATCGTAGGGACCGTTGGGATCGCGCTGATTACCGTCGCAACAGTTGCAACCCACGTAAGGCCGTAAGAAAAGCCCGCCGTAAAGGCATCCGCCATGCGCACGTTGTTCGGGTGAACCGTCGCGGTGTTTTGGTCGCAGGACGTAAATGGGGTGATCGGGTGTTGATCGGTTTCGACCGTAGCCGCCGTTGCCACGTTCGTTTCGTCCGCTCGCGTTAAGCGCTACTGACGAGTATTTAGTTAGCCCGGCTCTTTCAAAGAGCTGGGCTAATTTCGTATTATTGGGCCAATTCCCAACGCACATTGACTGTGACTGAATAAGTGTTTTCACCGCTTGCGACTGGTACAGGTGAAGAATCTGCCATTTCCATTTTCGCCATACGGCCCATTGCACGAGGGCGAGGGCGACCATGATTCTGTTCGGTGATCTCGAGGATGCGACCAAGTTTAATCCTTGCTGCGGAGGTTAGTGTCTTTGCTTTAATGATTGCACGGGCCATTGCATTTTTACGAGCTTGCTTGATGGCGTAATCAGGTTTGTCGGTGGTGAATCTTATGCCGCCACTGCTGTTCACGCCAAGGGTGACGACGGTGTCGAGTATCGCCCCAAGCTCTGCGAGCTTACGAACTTTGACGGTCAGACCGTTATTCACAACGTAGCCAATAATCTTTGGTGGCTTTTGTTCCCCGGTCTTGTTCCGTGGCGGGTAGTGGTATCGAGGTTGGATATTGAAATTTGAAGTTTGTAGATCGCGGTTTGCTATACCTGCACCTTTTAGCGCCGCGAGCACCTTCGTCATAGCTGAGGTGTTGGCGTTCAAGGCTTCTCGAGCCGTCTTGCCTTCACGCATAACTGCTAAATTTAGAATAGCCATGTCTGGGGAGACAGTCGCTGTGCCCGTTGCGGAAACAGAAATTGTCGCAGGTTTATTGTCTTCGGCAAGGGTTGGTTGAGCGAAAACTAGAGTGCTAATGATAACCGCGAGGGAGGTGAATGTTGGGATTTTCAGATTCATTATTAGCTCCAAAACAAATGTAATGAGTGTTCGGTATTTCGAGATTTTGAATATTGGGTAAGGATGGAGCAATTGTGGCGTATTGTACAAGTTGTTTGTTGTTACGGGAAATCAAAACACGGGCTTGTTGAAAGCCAAAAATTGCGTTAGCTCACGTCTGTG
>JAZGEY010000006.1:0-2884 GCA_036478985.1 Rhizobiaceae bacterium | reverse complement strand
GATCTTGCTGTGCTTGTTATTTTGACACTTGTTTTGCAGTTTTTCATGCATGGTTCGGCTTTTTTGAATACTGGGCTTTTCAGACGATCGTCAGCGAAGAAGCCCTTTTCATTGGGGAGGCGTTTTTCTAGGAAGTTGGCTTTTGATAGCTCAAAATCTTCGTCCTCAACAATGTCATTCACAAACATCAAATAGGCGGTGATGGCATAGACTTCATCAGGCTCTAGTGAACGCGCTTCGGTGAACGGCATGGCGCGGTTTACATAATCCCACACGGTCGAAAGATAGGGCCAATAGGAACCAATGGTTTTCACCGGGCGATCGCTGTCGAGGGTATCACCGCCGCCAGCCAGAACCGGCCAACGATCAACACCCTCGCCAAAATCACCGTGGCAGGAAGCACATTTCTCGGCGTATACTTCTTCGCCTTGTGCAACCGTACCCTTGCCCTCAGGAAGGCCTTGGCCATCGGGGCGGATATCAATATTCCAAGCCGCCACTTCGTCTTTTGTAGCTTCGCGGCCAAGATTATATTTGCCTGCGATCGCGGCAGTTGAGAGCAGCCCGGCAACAAGTGTCGCTGCAATTGTTTTCTTAAGAAATGTCGACATTGTCGATCTCCCCGCCTTTTTTAACACTCCAAGTTTGAATGCTGTTGTTATGATAAATTGAGTTGGTGCCGCGTACGGCACGAAGCGCATCCTTCGTCGGTTGCACATAGCCTTCGCTATCAATGGCGCGCGATTGCAGCAGCAAGGGCGATCCATCCCAATCAAATTCGTAGTAAAAACGGTGCATGCTTTTATCCAAGCTTGGCCCATCAATACGGGCGCGATGCCAGTTAATGCCACCGTCAATGGTTACGTCCACAGCCTTCACCGTGCCACGGCCAGACCAGGCAACGCCGGTCAAAACGGTGGCGCCTTTTTCGTGTTTAATCGGCGCTTGCGGCGAGGGGTTGGTGATGACGGACTTTACATCCATCTCCCAAGTAAAGCGGCGCGCCTTACCATTGGCCATTAAATCAGTGTATTTGGAGGTTTCTTCGCGGTGGTGCCAAGGTTGATCGCCAACCTCAATACGGCGCAACCACTTGATCCACATATTACCTTCCCAGCCAGGAACAACCAAACGGAGCGGATAACCCTGTTCAGGGCGCAAAGCTTCACCGTTCATTTTGAAAGCCACAAGGCAATCATCCATGGCTTTTTCCATCGGCAAGGAGCGGGTCATGCCAGAAGCATCGGCCCCTTCAGGAAGCAGCCATTTGGCGCTGCCCTTAACCCCAGCTTCTTCTAAAAGAAGCTTCAAAGGAACACCAGTATACATAACGTTGTGGATCATACCGTGGGTGAATTGGCAGCCGTTCAACTGGGCGCCGCGCCATTCCATGCCAGAGTTGGCCGCACACTCAAGGAAGTTGACCTGGTTCTTGCGCGGAAAGCGCATCAGATCATCCATGGTGAACACCAGTTCCTTATCAACCAAACCATTGATCATCAAACGATGTTCAGCCGGATCAACCTGGGCCGTGCCCGAGTGATGGCGCTCAAAACAAAGGCCGTTTGGTGTGATAATACCATCAAGCTCGTGCAAGGGTGTGAAGTTGATCGAGGAGATCGTTTCAGCGGTTAGCCAAGGCACGTTCTTGCGATTCACATGCTTTTCAAATTCAGAAGGAGAGCCATAGGGCGCTTCATCAACCCCATCGCCTGGATATTGGTTCCAATCCTTCTTTTCCAAAATCGCCGCATCCCCTTCAGATGCCGCGCCAGCAACACCCGTTGCCGCAGCAACACCACCAAGCGCTAAGCTAGATTTTAAGAATGTGCGACGCGAAGCAAGCTTTTCAGCTTGCAAAACACGAGCCGTTTTAACCGCATCAATACCCGCATCTATAAATGAACCACCCATCAAATTTCTCCTCTTCAATACAATAATGAAAAAGATAACATTCAAATGATTGAATGTAAAATGATGAATCGATTTACTAACAAAAAGCATTTGCTAGGCGCTATGAAGCGATATTCAATTGACTGAGGCTAAGGATGGTAGTCCCTAGGGGAATCGAACCCCTCTTTCCAGGTTGAAAACCTGGCGTCCTAACCGATAGACGAAGGGACCACAGTCGAAGGCGTGTATAGGCAGGAAACTTGTGGGCTGCAAGCCTGTTTCCGTAAATTGTTAAAAAATATAGCCAAACAAAAAACAAAGCCGATTAGCTCTTACGGCGACGGCCTCTTCTGCGGCGTTTACAGTGATGCCAAGCGCGTTTTGTTCCAATATCAATATGCACGGATTTCGTATGGCAATAGGTGCCAACACCACCGCGTCCATGGATGGATCGTAGATATTTTGCGACAGCCCATTTGGAAACGCCTCTAATTTGAATATCTGCAGCTAGGCAGCGTACATGGGTGGATTTTCGAGCCCCGCCAACTCTTATGTTATAACTTCTTGAGCGGTAACCAGATGTGACAATCGCAGTTTTGCCAAATCGACGGCCAACTTTTTTGAGTATGCGCACGAGTTTTCTCGGGAAACAGCCAACTTTCACATCAGGCCGTTGAATGAGTAGTCCGTGCCGGCCTTTTCTTGCTAGATTGGGTGCAGAAGCCACGAGCACTGGTTCGTCAAACTCTTCGGTCTCGTTGCTGTCTATTCCAAATAGGTTTTTCAAACGTACACCGGGCAAGCCAGTTTTGCTTTTTCTGCCAGCTTTGCTTTTTCTCCCAACTTTGCCTTTTCTCAAAGTAACCCTGGTACGAGGGGGTTTGGTTGCCGTCTTATTACTCTTGCGACTGGAGGTAGACTCATTGTTGCGAGCTAACGCTGCAAAAAGATTATTCGGTTTCTTCTTTTCTTGAGGTATTGATTGGGCTGG
>JAZGEY010000005.1:0-30798 GCA_036478985.1 Rhizobiaceae bacterium | reverse complement strand
ACTCCCGTCGCTGCCGCACCCGCAGCCGCCGCGCCGCCAAGCGCTAAGCCAGATTTTAAAAAAGCCCGCCGAGATGCAACCTTACTATCTTCATCACTCACAGAATTTCCCATCGTATTTTCTCCTCCGCAAAACCAAATTTGTTGAACCAATTGTCCGCCCAAACCATCCGCATATTATTAACATTCAAATGATTGAATGTAAAATGGTGGATGGGCTGGGCAACTGTTGGCTGGTAAGATTTTATACCAGCTTCTACCCGTGTAATAAAGCATCAATGGCGTGGGCCATAACCTTGGCGGATTGAACCATATCGTCAATACCTACGTATTCATCGGCCATGTGGGCAAGATCTAGGATGCCGGGGCCGTAGGCGATACAATCGTGGAGATGACCAATGCGAGCGATGTGTTTTTGATCATAGGTTCCTGGAGAAATTACATAATCTGGCTCTTTGCCCAAAACGGCACGTATACCCTCTGATACGGCTTGCACGACAGGGGCATTTTGGTCGGTCATTGTTGGGAGAACTTCCATCAAGTCGCGGATGGTGTAATCAAAATTTTCGCGGTCAGATTTCAACCCTTCCAAAATGTCGATGACTTCACCTTTGACCGTTTTTAGATCTTCTTCAATCAAGAAGCGGCGATCTAAGATCATGCGGCAACTATCGGCAACATTTGGGCTTGGTAGGCCGTCGAAACCTTCAGCTTCGCCGCCGTGAATGGAATTTAGGTTCATCGTTGATTGCTTCGCACCTTCTGGAACTACGGGCATGTCGGTTCGTTTTGTTGCGAGCTGCGGGTACAGTTCGTCTTCGAAAGCTGTAAGAACGGACCCCATGTGTCGCACAGCACTGTCGCCCAAGAAGGGCATAGAACCATGGGCTTGAGTTCCAAAGGTTTCAATTTCAGCCCACCAAACGCCACGGTGGCCAAGGCAAACACGGTCCTTGTTGAGGGGTTCGGGAATGATGACATGGTCAACGCGCGGCTTAGAAAAAAGCCCTTTACTGGCAAGGTAAGCCACACCGCCAAAGCCGCCAGACTCCTCATCTACCGTGCCAGAAATCTCGATAACGCCCCGGAATTTTGGATTGGCTTCTATGTAGGCCTCAACAGCAATAACGGATGCGGCGAGACCGCCTTTCATATCACAGGCTCCACGGCCGTAAATTTTACCGTCGTGAATTTCACCGCCAAAGGGGTCAAAGGTCCATTTATCATCGACTTCAACGACATCAATATGTGAGTTGAAATGAATGACGGGGCCTGGTGCGCTACCTTCATAGCGAGCAACAATATTGACGCGGGGATACTTATCGCTGTCGCCTGGGGTATCAAGCGCACGAAAATATTCTACATGAAACCCGCGTTTTTTTAGTCTGTTACCGAGTAATTCGGCGCAGGGAATATAGGCGTCTCCCGGTGGATTAATGGTCGGAATTCGGATCAAAGCTTGGGTAAAGGCCACAAGGTCCGTGGTCTTGTCGTCAATGCGTTTGTTAATTTCGTCGAGCAAGTGGAGGGCATCCTTAGCGATTCATACTTCATCATTTCACCTAATTGTGAACAGGGCAACGGCTGGTCAAAAGGATGATCTTTTGGCTATGATGTAGGGCGGTAGGTGATTTACTAAGTTTTGCGTTGTTTAGAGTGTGCCCAATTGCACAGTATTAATTCAAAATTTACGTAAAACTAAAGTATCCGGGCTTCGAACGGGTGGATTCATATCTACCTAAGAGGTGGGTGGTAGTTACTTAGTTTCGGCGGGTTGATGACATTTGTTATTGAAAGCAAAGTCGAGCCTTTTGAAGACGGGGCAGTTAGAAACATAAACTGGAGGGTATTCGATGAAAAAGTTACTCGTATTTTTGACCTTTGTTGTTGGTCTATTATCAGCGCCCGTAATGGCCGCTGAAACAACTAAATCGCCTGTTGTGAAGCTTGCAACAGAAACAAGTAGTTACGCAGGCAAAAAAGACAAAGCCTATTGGACGCGTGTTTGGTATCGCAAGCAAGCCGCTAAAGGCATTTATTATAAAAACCATACCTACGGTAAGAAAAAATACCGTAGCAGTAAAAAACGCTACACAAACCGTAATTTGAAAAAGCGCTCACGCGTAAATAAACGTAAGCGCGTTGCTAAATACACACCAACAAAGCGCAGAATTAAGCGCGGCGGTATCGTTGCTAAAGTGAACCTTACAACTCAGCGTATGCACGTTTATAAGAATGGCGTTCATCAATATACTTGGAAAGTATCTTCTGGCCGTAAAGGTTATAGAACACCAACAGGTACATGGCGCGTAGGTCGGATGCATAAAGAGTACTATTCACGTAAGTACAACAATGCACCGATGCCTTACTCAATGTTCTATAGCGGTGGATTTGCTATTCACGGAACGGGTGCAGTCAGCCGTTTGGGTCGCCCCGCTTCGCACGGATGTGTTCGGTTGCAAACAGGAAATGCTGCTAAGCTCTATTCCTTGATGCGTAAGCATGGCCGTGGCCGAGTGACTGTAAGTTACTAGGCATCTCGTTATATAATTTTAGAAAGCCCGCTTCGAAAGAAGTGGGCTTTTTTTTGTCTCGCTCCTATAAAGCCCGACTTCACTGGCACTATACTAATTTGCTGATTGGTCCCTTTTGGCCTCTATCCAAATCAATGGCCTTATGATGTTCTGCAAGCAACAGCCTATTTTATACGTTTGCCGGGAGAACTATTATGAACATGCAACTAAGAGAAAATGATATCAGCCATGTTGTCGAAGCTGACAAAGCACACATTTGGCATCACCTTACCCAGCACACAAAGTTTGATGCAGCCGATCCGCTGATTGTGGTTGAAGGCAAAGGTATGAAGGTTTGGGATCAGGGTGGCAAAGAATATTTGGATGCTATGTCTGGAGCGGTTTGGACTGTGAATGTTGGCTTTGGCCGCGAAACAATTGCCAATGCGGTGCGTGATCAACTTGTAAAAATGAACTATTTCGCGGGTTCGATGGGAACAGTGCCAGGCGCCTTATTCGCGGAGAAATTGATTGAGAAAATGCCCGGCTTAAGCCGGGTGTATTATTCAAACTCTGGTTCTGAGGCGAACGAGAAGGCCTATAAAATTGTGCGCCAAATTGCTCATAATAAATACGGCGGTAAAAAGAACAAAATTCTTTATCGGGCACGAGATTATCACGGCACAACCATCACGGCTTTGTCTTCTGGTGGTCAAGATGAGCGTAAGGCGCAATACGGGCCGTTTACGCCGGGCTTTATTGAAGTGCCCCATTGTCTCGAATACCGGTCTCAATGGGGCGAGGTTGATGATTATGGCGTGCGGGCTGCCAATGCCATTGAAGAGGTGATTTTGCGCGAGGGAGCCGATACCGTTGGCGGGCTTATACTTGAGCCAATCACGGCTGGTGGTGGTGTTATTACACCGCCTGAAGGCTATTGGCCTCGGGTTCAAGAGATTTGCGACAAATACGAAATCTTGCTGATTATCGACGAAGTTGTGTGCGGCATGGGTCGTACGGGAAAGTGGTTCGGCTATCAACATTACGGAGTTAAACCCGATATGGTGACGATGGCTAAGGGGGTGGCTTCTGGTTATGCCGCTATCTCTTGCACGGTGACAACGGAGGAAGTGTTCCAGATGTTCAAGGCGGATCCAGATGATCCGATGAGCTACTTCCGCGATATTTCTACCTTTGGCGGTTGTACGGCTGGCCCCGCTGCAGCACTTGAAAACATGCGTATTCTCGAAGACGAGAAGCTATTGGAAAACACCGTGGTGATGGGTGACTACATGTTGGATAAGCTCGAAGGGTTGAAATCTAAGCATACCATTATTGGTGATGTGCGCGGTAAAGGGCTCTTCCTTGGTGCGGAGCTCGTTGTTGATCGCGATACTAGAGAGCCCGTGCATGAAAGCGTGAGTGCTGCCATTGTTGCGGAGTGTTTCAAGAAAGATTCAATTATCATTGGAGCAACCAACCGCTCATTGGCTGGTTTCAACAATACACTGTGCCTAAGCCCTGCATTGATTGCTACGAAAGATATCATTGATGAGGTTGTGGAGAGCATTGATGGGGCTATTACGCGGGTAACATCTGCCTAAGCTCTTGGCTTTTCTTTGGAGCCAGATTGACAATCTCGTATAAGTCCACCAAACCAACTGGAGCTATTCCTCTCGTTGGTTTTGGAACCATATGCGTGATTTCCTCATATCGTTGGATCGAAGTTCTAATAAGAGTTTGCAGGCGCAATTGCGGGAAGTATTGGTATCCGCAATTTTGGCGGGCCACTTAAGACCTGGCGATAAATTACCTTCGACACGGCATTTGTCTGAGCAATTGGGTATTTCGCGCAATACATCGGTGCTGGTTTATCAAGGGCTGACGGACGATGGCTATCTGCGAACCTATGAGCGTTCTGGGTATTTCGTAAATGAAACCGTGCTTGAAATGGGGATACACAACTCGGCGGAGCCGCTCAATCCTTCCGATGGAAGTGATGCTCAAGCAGTTGTGTGGGAAAACAGGTTCACAAAAAAGCCGGCACGGCAGCACAATATACGCAAGGCCTCAAACTGGCGAGAAATGCCCTATCCCTTCATCTATGGTCAGCCCGACCGCTCTCTTTTTCCAATCACTGATTGGCGCGATTGCGTTTATAAGGCGATGGGCAAAAAATGGCTTGATGAGTGGAGCCAAGACACACTCGACAATGATGATCCAATGTTGGTTGAGCAAATTCGGACCCGTATTTTACCCCGTCGCGGAATACTGGCTGGCGAAAAGCAAATCCTCGTCACTCTGGGGGCGCAGCAATCTCTTTATATGTTGGCGAGCCTATTGGTTGGCTCAAAAACGAAAGTCGTTGTAGAGGAGCCGGGATATCCCGATGCGCGCAACATTTTTGCCCTACGAACAAAAGGTATTGTACCTGTTCAAGTGGACGAAGATGGGCTGCCTGTGGGGGATGAGTTGAATGGAGCGGATATTCTCTACACAACTCCAAGCCACCAATTCCCAACTACTGTAACGATGCCAACTGAACGCCGGCGGGCACTCCTCAAAAAAGCACGTGAGGAAGATTTCGTTATAATTGAAGATGACTATGAGTTAGAAACTAATTATGTCGGAAAGCCTTTGCCAGCTCTGAAGTCTTTCGATCAAGACGGACGCGTGATTTATGTCGGGTCATTTTCGAAGACCCTATTCCCAGGTCTTCGACTTGGTTTCGTAGTGGCTTCAGAAGAATTGATAGAAGAACTGCGTGCCTTGAGACGTTTGATGGTGCGTCACCCACCGACAAACAATCAACGCAGCAGCGCGTTTTTCCTCTCGCTTGGCTATTACGATGTCTTTGTTCGCAAACTACATCGTGCTTATCGAGAGCGCTGGAATGCCATGGGGCAGGGGATTGAGGAGCATTTCCCCGAAGCGATAATAACACGCGGAATGGGAGGGTCTTCCTATTGGGTGCGGTTACCAAAGGAGAGTGGTGTTGATACGGATGTGTTGGCCGAACGAGCTTTAACGGAAGGGATATTCATTGAGCCGGGGAGTATTTACTTCAACGATATGAGCGATAAATGTTGTTTTCGCCTTGGGTTTTCTTCCATTGACGAAGAGAAAATTAACCCCGGCCTGCGGCTTTTAGCGGCGTTGGCGCGGGAAGTTGCCAATAAATAAACTCAATGATTACAACAGTTCGACAGAAAAAGTGATGCTTTTATTTACCATCTTAAAGAAAAACTAACCATAATTCCACATTCTGCCTCATGTGTGGGGCATGGTGCCTACGCTTATAGTTTTTGGTGTTTTGAGTATGAAGCGGTTTATTTCGATAATCATTGTTGCTAGCTTTACTGTTGCAACCAATATTTCTTCTGCATTGGCTGGAGAGTTTGCTGGCGCATGGAACAGTAAGAATTCGTCAATTGTTCTTGATGCTTACGAATATACCCCGATTGATTGGTCGAAACTAAAGCACAATCAGCGGTTGGCAGGTTTTATCAATAAAGCTTCGGACGGTATTAGCCCAAGGGCTGGCTGTAAGGGCAATAAGCTTTGTAAGGTTACATGGAAGCGCTACGTCGCGACCCGCGAACTATATCATACGCGCAGAATTCTTGCTCGGACACTCGGTATGAAATGGGGGGCGTACCATCTTGCCCGACCAGGCAACCCAATTGCTCAAGCGGAACATTTTTTGCGGTTCACGAAGCCTGATAAAGATGACCTATTGGCTCTCGATATTGAGCACAACAACCCGCGCCGTTGGATGTCTTTGCCGGATGCTGAGAAGTTTGCGAAGCATATCAAGAAGCGGACGGGACGCTATCCTGTTCTTTATACGAACCATTCGACAGCAAAATTCATCGCTGCAAATCGGGCTAAATTACCTTTGCTTTCGCGGCTTAACCTTTGGTATGCGCGCTATAAGCCGAACATGCGGGGCGCATTTCCGATGGGTAATTGGAAAACATATACGCTTTGGCAGTTTTCTTCGATGGTCAATTGTAACAACCGTTCGTGCCTGCGGCGTATAAAAGGTGCCGGTAATTGGATTGATGTAAACGTTGTGAACATGTCGCCAGCTCAATTGAAAAAACAATGGCCGTTTGCAGAGCTACGCGCCAAAAAGCCACGACCTGATCCTGCTCTTGTTGCAATGAATGGGATAGTTCAAAGCACTACAATGGTGGTCGGAGCGGTTGTCTCAGTACCAACCAAATCATCATTCGTTCAAACTGCATCGTACCAACAACCCGAGCCAGCACCGGCGATGGCGGATATAGGTGCTGTTGCTACTCCGACATGGCGTCCTGGTGCGGTTATTGTTAAAAGACAAATCCACAAGCCTGATAATCAATTTATGGCGGCCCTGCGCGCAAAATCAAATTCTGCGTACAAGGCGCCTTCGTCGATTTATCAATCATTTCCCGTTGAAACGGTCGTATTCAAGGTCAGTAAAACTGTCGTAGAAGAAGATCTTTCTGGGGAAATCTAATCGCCTAATCACGGCCAAATTTGTAATTGTCGTATTCTCTGCAAATATGCAAAGAGCATTGACCGTCGCGGGTAGGAGCATAGTAGCGCTTTAAAGATTCCCTTGGCTGGCAAAAGCTTCTATCTGCAACAAACCTACGGTAAACACTGCGGTTTTTTGTGTTCATCACAATCGCACCACGGTGGTAAATATAGTCACGTACGCCTTCACAAGAGTATGAACGTGTACTGGGCCGCGCGTCTGCGATTGTGGGCAGAAGGCTTGATGAGACAACTGTTGCAGTTAGAGTTGCTAGAAAAATATTCCTAATGGAAATCGTCATATATTTGTTCCTTGATTGGTTGTTGTTATGAAATGTAACGCCCAAGAAACCCCAAGTATGTGCATATTCGCACATTGTTTGCTGGTTGCCAATATGTGGAGTTCGTTGGCTATCCGCCCTTCTGGCCTAAGATAATGGGGCAACTGGCACTACGATAGATAGGCTGAAATCCCCTAGTCTAAACAAAATGGTGAAGCTGCGGCTTCGACAATAAATTAAGGGGTTCCCATGACAAAAATGACCACAGAAGAAGCTTTCGTAAAAGTGCTTCAAATGCACGGTATTGAACACGCTTTTGGTATTATCGGTTCGGCCATGATGCCGGTATCTGATCTATTCCCTGTCGCTGGAATTCATTTTTGGGATTGTGCCCACGAATGTAATGCGGGGATGACCGCTGATGGGTACACCCGCACAACGGGCAAGATGTCGATGATGATCGCACAAAACGGCCCAGGCATTACCAATTTCGTAACTCCAGTTAAGACTGCCTTTTGGAATCATACCCCCTTGTTATTGGTCACCCCGCAGGCGGCGAACAAGACAATCGGGCAGGGAGGCTTCCAAGAAATCGAGCAGATGAAATTGTTTGAAGATATGGTTTGCTATCAAGAAGAAGTACGCGACCCAACCCGCATTGCGGAGGTTTTGAACCGCGTAATCGAAAAAGCCTTCCGTGGTATGGCCCCCGCGCAAATCAATGTGCCCCGCGATTATTGGACACAGGTGGTCGATATTGAACTGCCTCAAATTGTTAGGCTTGAACAACCGCAAGGTGGCGCGGATGCTATCAAGGAAGCCGCTAAACTTCTTTCAAACGCAAAATTCCCAGTTATCTTGAATGGCGCTGGTGTGGTTTTGTCAGGAGCAATTCCGGCTTCCGCAAAGCTAGCCGAAAAGCTCTCATCTCCTGTGTGTTGCGGTTATCAGCACAATGATGCTTTCCCGGGTAGCCATCCTCTTTCAGTTGGCCCGCTGGGTTACAATGGCTCAAAGGCTGCAATGGAATTGATTGCGAAAGCAGATGTCGTTTTAGCTTTGGGAACGCGGTTGAATCCATTCTCGACACTGCCCGGATATGGCATTGATTATTGGCCAACTGAAGCAAAAGTTATTCAAGTGGATATTAATTCAGACCGTATTGGTCTGACCAAAAAAGTGTCCGTTGCGATTCAAGGGGATGCCAAGGCTGTTGCAGAACAGTTGCTTGAGCAGCTTTCGGCAAAGGCGGGTGATGATGGTCGCAAAGATCGCGAGGCGCTCATTCACCAAACCAAATCAGCATGGTTGCAATTGCTTTCTTCTATGGACCATGAGGACGACGATCCGGGCACGACATGGAACGAGCGTTCGCGAAACCGTGAGCCTGATCGTATGAGCCCACGGATGGCGTGGCGTGCAATCCAATCGGCCTTGCCGAAGGATGCTATTATTTCGTCCGATATTGGCAACAACTGCGCAATTGGTAATGCCTACCCAACATTTGAACAGGGACGTAAATATTTAGCCCCAGGCCTTTTTGGTCCTTGCGGTTATGGTTTTCCTTCCATTCTTGGCGCGAAAATTGGTAACCCAGATGTTCCTGTTGTTGGTTTTGCGGGCGATGGTGCGTTTGGTATTTCCATGAACGAAATGACTTCCTGTGGTCGCAACGACTGGCCACCGATTACCATGGTTATCTTCCGTAACTACCAATGGGGTGCGGAAAAGCGCAACACGACTCTTTGGTATGACGATAACTTCGTTGGGACAGAGCTTAACCTTGGGGTGGAATACGCGAAGATTGCAGAAGCATGCGCATTGAAAGGCGTGCAAGTGACGACAATGGAAGAACTGAGTGCCGCGCTTGATACCGCAATCGAAGGTCAAATGAAGCGTAATGAAACAACGTTCATTGAGGTGGTGTTGAACCAAGAACTCGGTGAGCCTTTCCGTCGTGATGCCATGAAGAAACCTGTTTCAGTTGCAGGTATTGACCCGAAGGATATGCGCCCTCAAAAAGGTGCATAGATTCGCGAGAATCGCCTAAAGTAAGGGGAGCAGATAGACTGTAATGGAGAGCCTGCTTGCCCTTGTCGATTTAACTGGAACTGAATTTGCTATCTGCACCGCAGTGATATTCGCGGCGGGGATGGTGCGGGGGTTCTCTGGTTTTGCGCTTTCTGCCGTGGTGATGGCCAGCCTTGTTTCGATCTTACCGCCTTTTGAGCTGATCGCCGTTTGCTGGTTCTTGGAGTTTTCCGCAAGCTTGATGATGGTGCGCGGGGGAGTGAAAGTTTGGGATAAATCCATCGTGACGGGGTTGGTGATTGGTTCTGCTTTGGGCGCACCTTTTGGTTACTATTTGACCAATACTTTGCCTGTTGAGACTTCAAAAACAATCGCCTTGATCATCATACTTGTGTTGGCTGTTTTGCAACTGTTGAAGGTGCGCGCCTCCTTTCTTGCCACCAAGCCGGGTTTGTTAATATCGGGAGCCACCGCAGGCATTGCGACTGGGTTAGCAGGTGTTGGGGGCATGGTAATTGCACTTTATGTTTTGGCCCGGGATGCAGCCGCGGAAACTATGCGTGGCTCATTGATTATGTATTTATTCTTGATGGTTCCTTTTGGGCTTTTTTACCAAATCTATTTTGGTTTGATGGATGGGCAGGCCGTTAAGCGGGGGCTAGTTTGGATACCAGTGAGCATGCTGGGTGTCCTGGCTGGCAAGTATGTTTTCAATCCAAAGTTTGCGCCCTATTACAAACCGTTTTGTCTCGCACTGCTGATGGTGTTGGCGGCTGTTGGTCTGATTAGAATGGGAATTGCATGACCGAACACGACATCAATTATTCCGAACCTTTGGGTGAGAAAGTGTCTACGACTTGCTACATGTGCGCCTGTCGTTGTGGAATCAATGTCTATTTGAAAGAGGGCGCGAACGGTGAAAAGAGCGTTCGCTATATTGAGGGCAACCGCGATCATCCGGTCAACCAAGGCGTGCTCTGTGCCAAGGGCTCCGCGGGGATTATGCAACATTATTCTCCTGCTCGCTTGAATGCTCCCATGAAACGGGTAGGGCCGCGTGGGTCAGGTGAGTTTGAAGAAATCTCGTGGGAGGAAGCACTAAAGACGGCGGTTGATTGGATGGAGCCTTTGAAGGCAGATCCAAAAAAACTGGCATTTTTTACAGGCCGCGATCAATCGCAATCGCTGACATCATGGTGGGCGCAATCCTTTGGCACGCCCAATTATGCGGCGCATGGCGGGTTCTGTTCTGTCAATATGGCGGCGGCCGGTATTTACACAATCGGCGGCGCATTTTGGGAGTTTGGCACGCCAGATTGGGAGCGCACGAAACTATTTATCATGTTTGGTGTGGCGGAAGACCACGATTCCAATCCACTGAAAATGGGCATCGGGAAACTGAAGAAAAATGGCGGGCGGTTTGTTTCAGTCAACCCTATCCGAACTGGATATTCGGCAGTAGCCGATAACTGGCTCGGGATACGGCCCGGAACAGATGGGCTGCTCATCCTCTCCCTCATCCATGAGTTGTTCAGCATGCAAAAAGTAGATGTAGATTATTTGCTACGCTATTCTAATGCTGGATATTTGGTGATTGATGCACCCGGTACAAAAGATCATGGGCTGATTGCGCGAGATAACAAAGGCGTAGAGTTGGTTTGGGATGCCAAGAAAAAGAAGGCTGTCCCGCACACCACAAAGGGCGTAGTTCCGCATCTAACGTCGTCCGTTTTGTTACCCAAGAAGGTGAAGGCAAAACCTGTTTTACTGATGATGGCTGAGGAATATTCAAAGGCCGAATATGCGCCAGAAGCGGTGGCCAAAGAAACAGGGATTTCCGCTGAAACCATTCGCGGTTTGGCGCAGGAAATCGCCCATGTTGCTTTTGAAGAAGAAATAACGATTGAACAGGAATGGGTAGACATGAAGGGCGAAAAGCACGATCGCTTTATTGGTCGCCCGGTTTCCTTCCACGCCATGCGCGGTATCTCGGCTCACTCAAACGGCTTCCAAACCTGTCGTGCGTTACATGTTTTACAGGTCCTTATTGGTTCTGTTGATTGCCCCGGTGGTTTCCGCTCGAAGCCGACGTATCCAAAGCCCCACACGGCTCATCCAAAGCCCCACGGCCACAATGCTAAAGGAACGAGCGGACCGTTGGCTGGGCCGCATTTGGGTTATCCACAAGGGCCGGAAGATTTGTTGTTGGGGGATGATAGTGAGGCCCTGCGTATTGATAAAGCCTTCACATGGGATGCGCCGCTTTCAGCCCATGGCATGATGCATATGGTCATCGCTAATGCCCATGCTGGCGATCCGTACAAGGTCGATACGCTGTTTATGTATATGGCGAATATGGCGTGGAACTCTTCAATGAATACACATGGCGTAATTGAGATGCTGACGGATAAAGATGAGAATGGAGAGTACGTCATTCCGCATATAATCTACTCGGATGCCTATCGTTCTGAAACCGTTGCCTATGCTGATTTGATTTTGCCTGACACTACCTATCTAGAACGCCATGATTGTATCTCGTTGCTTGATCGCCCTTGTTCAGAACCTGATGCCGTCGTTGATTCAATCCGTTGGCCTGTGGTGGAGCCTGATCGTGATGTGCGTGGTTTTCAATCTGTGTTGTTAGATTTAGGTGCACGGCTTGGGTTGGGCGGAATGGTGAACGATGATGGTTCTGCTAAGTTCAACGACTATGCCGATTACCTTGTGAACCACGAACGCAAGCCCGGCATTGGGCCGCTTGCGGGGTGGCGTGGGAAGAAGGGTGATAAGTTTGGGCGAGGAGAGCCGAACCCAGAACAGTTGGAACGGTATAAGGAAAATGGTGCGTTCTCGAAAACGCACTTGCCGAAAGAAGCGCAGTTCTTCAAACATGCGAACAAAGCCTATCAAGATTTCGCCGTCGATATGGGGTTCTTCGATGCGCCGCAACCGGTGACGTTCAATCTCTATTCTGAGGTCTTACAAAAATTTCGTTTGGCCGCGGATGGCCATGGAAAGGTGCAACCGCCAGAACGACTGCGTGGGCGTTTGAAAGAGACATTTAACCCGTTACCAATTTGGTATGCCCCCTTCGAGGAAGAGCGGCTCGGTGAGCGAGCGGAAGAAGAATTTCCATTCCATGCGCTCACCCAACGGCCAGCCGCCATGTATCATTCTTGGGGATCGCAAAACGCGTGGTTGCGACAAATTCATACGAAAAACCCGCTCTATGTTCCCGCTGATATTTGCGATGCAAAGGATTTGAAGGATGGTGATTGGGCTTGGGTTACTTCTTGGCACGGGAAGATAAAGGTCGAAGTTGCCCGCATGAACGCGGTGAACAACAAAACGCTTTGGACATGGAACGCTATCGGTAAGCGGCGTGGTGCTTGGGAACTAGACAAGGATGCTCCAGAAGCAACCAAGGGCTTTCTGCTCAACCATTTGATCAACGAACTGTTACCCCCTAAAGGTGATGGTCACCGTTGGGCGAACAGTGATCCGATAACAGGGCAGGCAGCTTGGTATGACCTGCGGGTGAATATCGAAAAAGCTGAAGCTGGCGCTGAAGTGAGTGAACCCGTGTTGGGAGAACAAGAACGCGATAAATCGAGTGTCAAAGAAATACGCTACGGATTGGAGTGGACGAAATGACCACTCTTCCCAACAGCACTGAGACGCAACTCGGCCTCGTTATTGATCTTGATACCTGCGTTGGATGTCATGCCTGCGTCATCAATTGCAAGGAATGGAACACTTCTGGTTATGGTACGGCTCTATCTGACCAAGACCCCTACGGGGCAAACCCAACGGGAGCTTGGTTGAACCGCATTCATACGTTTGAGGTGATCCCGAATAAACCTAGAGGCGAAGGGCAGGGGGAAGTAATTGGTGCGGTGGGCGATGCCCGCGTTGTACATTTTCCAAAATCTTGTCTGCATTGCGAAGATGCCCCCTGCGTTACCGTTTGCCCAACAGGGGCATCTTACAAACGCTCCGAAGACGGCATTGTTTTAGTCGATGAAGACATGTGTATTGGCTGTGGGTTGTGCGCTTGGTCTTGTGCCTATGGTGCACGGGAAATGGACATGGCAGCAGGGGTTATGAAGAAATGCACCCTTTGCATTGATCGGATTTATAACGAAGAACTTGAAGAAATTGACCGCCAACCGGCCTGTGTTCGCACATGCCCAGCGGGGGCGAGACACTTTGGAGATTTTTCTGATACGAATTCTGCCGTGTCAAAACTGGTGGTCGAGCGCGGTGGATATGATCTGATGCCAGAACAAGGAACTAAACCCGTCAACAAATATTTGCCGCCAAGAGCGCGGACTGAACTCGGTACGGGCTTGGAACAGTCCGCCGTTGAAAACACGGATGGCGCGACTGGATTGCTTGGTTGGATTGACCGCGCCCTTTCGAAATCCTCTTCGAAGAAGGGAGCAAGGTAATGCATCCGGCACTTTCAGTTATTGCATTCACAACGCTTTCTGGGGCGGGATATGGTTTAGCTATTGTGTTGGCCTTAGGTCATGGAAACCCTGCGGCTCTTTCAACTAAAATTGCGTGGGTGATAGCGCTCGCTCTCATTGCTCTTGGCCTGCTGGCCTCAACTCTTCATTTGGGCAACCCACAACGGGCATGGCGCGCATTTTCTCAATGGCGAACGAGTTGGCTCTCGCGCGAAGGGGTGATGGCGGTGGTTACATTTATTCCACTCACGGCACTAGCGGCGATGAGTGTGTTTGGAGAGACATTCCATTTAGGGCTTGGTTATCTGGCCGCAATAATGTGCGGGCTGACGGTCTATTGCACGGCGATGATCTACGCATCCTTAAAAACAATTGCTCAATGGCACACACGGTGGACACCTGCAGTCTATCTTGCATTTGCACTAACCATGGGGACAGTTATCTACATCTCCTTCTTCGGCCCTGAGGTGGGGAGCCGTTCGATGACAATCTGGGTTTACCTGACAATTGTATTCTTGTTGGTAAGTTGGGGCGTCAAATATATTTGGACGCGGCGGGCGATGAGTATTGGCTATGGTGAAAGCACGATTGAAAGCGCAATTGGCATAGGAACTATAGGCGAGGCTCGTTTGTTGGAACGCCCCCATGCAATGGGTAATTATCTGACAAATGAAATGGTTTTTCGAGTGGCGCGAAAACACACCGATAAGCTCTGGCGTATTACTCTTTTGCTCGGTCTGGCATTACCAATTATCCTCTTGGTGCTTTCATTGCAATTTGGAAGGTCTGGTGGCTGGTTGCTGATTGCGGCCTGCATTTCATTGTACGCAGGGATTTTTATTGAGCGTTGGTTGTTCTTTGCAACAGCCAAACATGTTGTTGGTCTTTATTATGGTGGCGACGAAGCTTTGACACCTTCTAACTAAAGATTGGCCGCTACACCTATTATGCGCTCATGAGAATAAAACAGAATCGCGTATATTAGAATGGCGAGCAAAACTCTTGATAAGAAATTCAATGAGGCTATTTGAATTGAGCGTTTTTGCGGTTTTCTGGTTAATCTTTCCCATTCTTGTGAACCTAACACTCGCCGGTTACGACGGTTGATTATTTTCATTCCGAGCAAAGCAAACCCAGAGAATGCACCAAACAAAATGAGGTGAGCTAGATCGCCATTTGGTATTAAGTGGGAGAATGACCAAATGAAAAGCGAGGCTAAAATTGGGTGTCGGATAATTCCAATTATTCCTGGTTCCATTGGATCAAAAGCGTGATTGTTACTCCCACCGAATGAAAGCGGGTTTGGCCTGCCGATTGCTAGGGCCGATATTATAACGGCAAGAGCCATGCAAATTTGAGTGAAGTAATAGTGCCAAGGGGCAGTATCCCAAAGACCGACGTAGGGAGCATCGTTCGCCGCTTTGATTATCCATCCCAGCAGGATCAATGAGATTCCTGAATAGAAGGTCGTGAAACCACGGGGCCCGATCCGAGTAATTATACGGCATTTGATAGCTGGTCGGAGGAGAACTGTATGGGTGAAAAAGAACAAGGCGAAAGCCCCAATAAATTCTTGCCAGTTCATCAGATGCCCATTCCAAGTTATTGCCACTGAGTTCTGCCATCCCTTACCGCTTCTTACTAGGCATCAGCAAAGGGACGGTGTAATTCGAAAGCCACACTGTCTGTTTCATTTATGAGCGACCCAAACCTAGTTTCCATAATAACCAGCGGTACTTCACCCGTATTTTTGCAAGTATGTACCGTATTTCTTGGAATATCTAAACTAATTCCCTGCATCACTGTGCGCGACATATTATCAATAATTGCTTCCCCCCCGCCAGATAAAACGTGCCAACTCTCAGCCCGATGATTGTGCAGATGAGGTGGGATGCTGGAGCCTGGAGTGATCTCAAGTCGAACGATACTATAGCCTTTTTGGCAATCTATTTCCCGTTGCTGCCCCCATTGCTGGGTGCGGATTGGAAAATCGAATACCTCCCGCCGTTCGTATGCGTGTAGTTTGGTAATAATAGGCGCAATAGTTTGGAGATTATTTTTGTTGGCAATAAGGGTTACGTCTGGAGTGGAGACGATGTGCAAATTTTCACAACCAGCAACCGCAAGTAGATGCCCGTTACTTGTAATAGAGCAATCTAGGTTCTCTTGTTCGAAAATTAGTCTTGAGGGAGAGGTGCGCTTGGGCTTGTCTTGCTGGAGATCAATGGGGCGTAAGAGCGTGGAATGTGTGTTCTTGGCAAATGTTCGGGCAAAGTTTTGTGTTGGTTGGGCTGCCCAAATGTTCAGGCCGGGCCAGAGAGTGTTTTTCCTTGTTTCTGCTTGTTGAAGAGCAAGGTTGGCCGCTGACATCATGGTAGGGCACAGGCTTTGCAATTTATCAATCATCACACGCGGCGTTGCGAAGGTAACGGCCCCTATTTCAAATGTTTTCTCCTCAGTGTTGCTTGAGGTGCTTTGAAAGTTGAAAAGCAGCGGGTCTGATGATGGCTGTGCTTTTTCTACGGACCGCAAGGAAGCGTTCTTATATTCTAAGGGCTGCCCGCAAAGAACAATGCTTTCCTGTGCGATTGAGCTGTTTTGGGTTTGATAAACAAGCCGTGAGAATGCTCCCCAATCGGTTGGCGGTTGGCTTGCATCAATGAAGACCATCATGGCAGTGCGATCAATCGTAGCGGCGATGAGGGTTGTTGTGATTACGGCAATGAGAGTCCCTCTATCTACAGGCTCAACAATCAATTTCGCCTCTGGGAAGCCTTTGGCGGAACTAAATTGTTGTCTGCCTATTTCCAAGGCCGCTGATGGAAGTGTGATGATAGGGGGCAAGGAATGGTGGAGTTGAGAGACACCTTTTAGAACCTGCTCAAAGGCACTTTCTTTCTGGTGAGCTCTTTGAAACTGGATGGGCATGTTGATACGCGAAAGTGGCCATTGCTCCAAATTACTGCCGCCAGCCAAAATGATTGGCAAAAGGGGAGGGAGTGCGGAGTTGTTTATTTCTGGATTATTTGAATTTGTCATAGTTTGGCGCTCAACTGGTGTGGAGCATCATTCTATCTGGAAAATAGTTATCAAAAGTTGTATAAAATAATTATACACCTAATGAGTGTTAAGATTATCCCACTTCCGTTTTTGCAGGGCCTTAATTTTCCAACGATCATGGAGCCAAAGCCATTGTTCTGGGTATTCTCGAACCCACCCTTCAATAACTCTATTTATGGTCTTGGTGGTTTCTTTCACATCTAACACACCATCTGCCCCAGTGGTTATTTCAATCTTTTCTTGGAGCTCAAGCCTAAATCTTCCACCGGGTAGGCGAATGCAACGGGCTGGATGGATATCACAGTCAAATTGGCGAGCAAGTTTTGCTGCTATCGGATTTGCTGTTGCCTCACGACCCAAAAACTCTATCCGCGGGCCTCTTGTGAAGGCTTGATCTGCTAATAGCCCGACAGCTTGATTGTTGTCTAACACCCGAGCTAGTGCCCACGCCGCACCGGCACGTGAGGGAACGAGATGACCTTTGTCCGTGCGGCGCGCCTTTAACAGACGTTTGGCTAAAAACTGGTTGTTGGGCGGTCGAAAGAGGGCCGTGACATTCAAGTCGTAGGAAGATGCGGCAATCGGTAATATTTCCCAGTTCCCTGTATGAGCCGTAAAAATAATAACAGGTTTTTGGCTTTCCTGAAGTTTGATAAAATGCTCAACACCGACAACTTCAATGCGGCCCGCCTCGGGATTATCGACATCGAAATCAAACAGTTGATCGAGGAATACGTATTCGGCAATCGTCCTGCCGACATTACCCCAAACACCCCGCACCAGTTCATCAATTTCTGACTTGGATTTATCTGGAAAGGCGAGGCTTAGGTTTTTGCGCGCTAATTTACTGCGGGGGAGAATGGGAGCTAGTTTGCGGCCCAATTTCTCGGCAAAGTTGGTGGAGCTTTCTGGAGGAAGTTTTTTTGCGTAATGCAAGAAAAGACCGATCAGCTTTGCGACAACCCAATCGCTTGCCGTTTTTAAGCGAAGCAAATTTCGTTCAATAATTGGGTGGCGGATGAGGCGCGACACAGTGGAATCAGCTCATTCTCATGATGATTTTACCAAAGACCTTACGGCTTTCCATGCGTTCAAGGGCCGTTGCCAAATCACCAAATTCGATCTCCGTATCAATGACGGGTTTGACGTGGCCACGGGCTATTTTGTCCATGGAGGTGACAATGTTCTCAATCCGGCAACCAAAGGAACCGATCAATCGCAATTGACGTTGGAACAGCATCATCAAGTTTGTATCAGCTGAAATGCCGCTGGTAGAGCCGCAGGTTACAAGGCGTGCGCCACGTTTCATGCAGAGCATGGAGCCTGCCCAAGTTTCTTTGCCAACGTGCTCAAAGACAACATCAACGCCCACTTTTTTGGTGATCTTCCTAACGCGGCCTTCAAAACGGTCTTCACGATAGTTGATTACGTGGTCAGCACCGAGTGCTTTGGCAGGTTCGATTTTTTCATCGCTACCAACAGTGGTGATAACGGTGCAACCGATTGATTTTGCCAATTGTATGGCGGCTGAGCCAATGCCAGAACCGCCAGCGTGGATAAGAACAGTCTCGCTCGGCTGCAATTTTGCGTTGTCAAACAGCATGTGTTCGCAGGTTCCAAAGGTGATTGGCGCAAGAGCCGCACCGATATCGTCGCAACCTGGAGGAGCTGGCACACATTGGCGAGCTGGAATGTTTACCAATTCACGGGCAAAGCCACCAAGGTGGAAGCCGTGAACGCCAGCCACATGTTCGCACATGTTGTCGTGGCCAGCGCGGCAGTGATGACAAGTGCCGCAGGTGCGAGCCCCGAAGATGGAAACCAACTGACCAGGCTTTAATCCGCTTACGCCATCGCCGATTGCAACAACTTCAGCACTGGCTTCTGCTCCAATCGTGAGGGGCATTTCGCGTTTGGCAAATGCCATGCCGCGCCATCCCCAAACATCGAGGTGGTTAAGCGCAACGACGCGTATTTTTAATTGCACCTCACCAGCGGCGGGGGCATCGGGAGTATCTATATCTACGGATTTGACCTCACGGTCGGAAACAAGCTGTAGCGCGCGCATGGTATGGCCTTTGATCGTTAATTCTATTGCGGGTTTTAGACGATGTTGTTGCTCAAAACCAGACAGGCATTTTGGCCGCCGAATCCGAAGGAATTTGAGAGAACATTTGTTACTTTTGCATCCCTGGCAACATTGGCAACCACATCGAGCGGAATGTCTGGATCTGGGGTGTCGTAATTGATTGTTGGCGGGATACGACCATTTTGGAGGGTCATTACAGAAATCACTGCTTCAATCGCACCAGCGGCTGTAAGCGTGTGGCCGATCATGGATTTATTAGAAGAAACAGGGACTTGCAAGATACGGTTGCCAAAGACCTCACGGAGAGAATTGTACTCCATCCGGTCGTTTTCAGGCGTAGAAGTCCCGTGAGCATTCACATAGTCAATTTGATCTCGGTCAATTCCTGCGTCCTCAACGGCGCGCGTCATAGCAGCAATTACTGGCGTGCCATCAGGAGAGGAACGGGTACGGTGGAAGTGGTCTGCTTTTTCGCCGCAACCGCTAATGGTGGCTAAAACTGTCGCACCACGACCACGGGCAGATTCGAGTGATTCCAATACAAGCGAACCTGCGCCTTCTGCCATAACAAAACCATCACGGTCTTTGGAAAATGGTTTTGCGGCCTTACTCGGTTCTTCGTTCTGGGTGGTCAAAGCAGAAAGCAATGAGAAACGAATGAGCGATTCCGTCGTGACGGAACCATCAGTTCCTATGCAAAGAGCCGCATCCGTTTCGCCGCGTCTAATGGCTTCAACACCAAGTTGTACTGCCGTAGTTCCGGAGGCACAGGCGGTTGAAAGAGATATTGGGAGGCCTTTTGTTCCAAATTCCTCAGAGAGCAAATCTGCAGTTCTGTTGAATTGTAGCAATTCGTACAAAGCTTGATGTTTGCTTGCCCGAGAAGCTTTTAATAGCCTTTTGTAGCCTTCGAGTTCGTCGTCCCCAAGCTCTGCATCTAGATCAAAGCGATGTTGCCATTCCATTTCAACAGGAGGAGCGGCAAGATAAAGTGGGCCCGGAAAAGCACCTTTTTTGATCCCTGATTCCTCAATGGCTTCGCGGGCTGCATGTTGAGCGAAAGCGAAGGAAAGGGCTGGGGCAGAAACTGGGTCAATGTTCATATAGTCCACAGTTCCAGCGACTGTAGTTCTTAGGCCATCAGTGTTGAAGCGCTCGATGCGGTGGATACCAGATTGTCCAGAAGTTAATTTGTCCCAATTGTCTTTTTGGCCAAGGCCTAAGGATGAGACAATACCAAGTCCGGTTACGGCTACTATCGGGCGACCTTTGTGATCTGTATATTTCATTGTGTATCCTCCCTACGCTGTAATCGGTTTTACTAGGCCGAGGCCTTCTGAGCGATAGTGCCCAACCGTTGTAACGAGCACGTCGTTTAATTCTGCTGTTGCTGGTTTTTCTGTGGCCTCAAGAGGCTCATAAAATGCTGCTCTTTTGACTGCCAAAGCGGCTAGCGCAATACCAAGGGGAAATTGCGCCTCCACTCCATGGCCTGTCATCGAGGCATAGGCCCGAACAGGAGCTTCAGGCAGGGCTGCTTGAAGCCAGGTGGCTTCTTCGGTGGTGATATTCGCGGCTCCTGTTGCTGCTGAAAGAACTGCATTTGTTGATGATGTGTCGATGGTTTCCAACATCTCATCAAGGCGCTTTGTCGCAGAGCCTTCGTTTCGGTTGCCGTGATCGGCGGTGACGTTTGCAAGCTCTGCATAGGCTTCAACGCCGCGCTTTTTTGCATGGGCCGCCGATTCCAGTACGAGAAATGCACCGATTGAACCTTGGTTAAACCCAGCGCTATCACCGTCGCGGCTCCAAACTGGTTTAAGATCGCCTGATGCGAGATATTGGCCAAGCTCGAATAACAACAGCATGTCTTCCCGTTCGCCATTGAACGCACCTCCAACTAGAACGATGTCGCTTTGACCAGAGGCGATGCGCGCATGGGCGGTTTTGATTGCTGAAATACCAGCGCCTTCTTCACCCATAAATGTGCGGGAAGAGCCTGTTACTTTATGGACGATGGAAATGTTCCCCGCCAGTAAGTTGGATAGTTGGGCTAAGAATAGGGTTGGGCGGAGATCGTTAGAAAGGCGCTCTGTCAACATAGCCTCGCGGTCATTCGAGCTACGCCCTTCGCTCATAATGTTGCTATCAACTTCGGCATCCCGCTCTCCACCACCAGCCGCAATAATCATATCCATACGGCCACAAAGGTCTTCGTCATCTTTGGCTTTTGCATCGTCAAGGGCAAGACCAGCGGCATAAGTGCCGATTTGCTGCCAAGGTTCCATCTGGCGTTTGTCTCGGCGGGAGATTTGCGTTGCCCAATCGACTTCACCAAGTGCGTGAACGGGATACGGAGCAAAGCGCTCAGTATCAATGTTTTGAGGTTGGGCCTTATTCATAGCATCCCAGTGGGCATCAGGCCCTTCTCCCAGAGATGAAAGCAGGCCGATGCCTGTTATCCAGACGGGTGTAGATTGTTTGCCCATGGTGGACTCCGCTACGGTAAAAGGTTCGTTGTTCTAAGTTCTAAATAAGGGGGAAATGCGTGCAGGGCTAGGGGGGCGTAGTAAAAACTAGCTATCCGGCAACAGACGGTTTGGTAGTTCCAACTCACGGGCGCGGTTTGCGATCATTTTGGAAAATGTTTGGTCGGGGAAGGGCATGGTTTTGAAAGTGAGCTGCGCGTCACAAATTTTCTTGCCCTCGGACTTAATGGAAGCTTTTGTTACCGCATAACCAGAGCCATCATGCTCAAGATTAGCTTCGATATCCAAGACAGTGTTTGGTTCAACAAATGTGCGCAATTTACCTTGCTTCACCCCCACCAAGAAGGGCATGGCCTTGAATCCAGATTTAGACATGATGAGAAAGCCAGACGCTTGCGCCATTGTTTCTATCAATAATACGCCAGGAACAAGAGGCATGCCCGGGAAGTGACCCTCAAACACAGGGCTCTTATCGGGTACAATTGATTGCGCCACGAGCTTAGTTACTTCGTCATCGACCGATATTATTCGGTCGATCATTTGGAAATATTCGAGGTGCATTAGACTTTAAGCTTTAGCAGCAACAAGCTCATCAATCTTGCCGCAAAGGTTTTTCATGACGAAATAAGCGTCTGTTGAGGCTTTGCCGTCGTTGACTTCCTGTGTCCAAGCTTCGAGCGGAATTTTAATGCCGAATTCCTTATCAACCGCGAACACAATATCGAGGAAATCAAGGCTATCAATGCCGAGATCGTCAATCGTATGGCTCTCGGGTTTAATTTCGTCGCGCGGGATTTCGCTAGTGTCAGAAATAATGTCTGCGACTTTGTCAAAGGTGGACACGTTTGGATACCTCATTGGTCATGGAATTACACGGCGAACATTACGATGCCGATATGATTTGTTGCGCCTAACTAGCTGTTTCCGCGCAGGGTTGCAAACTCGTTTTTTACTAACTTATTTACTGCCGAACCACATGCGTGCGAACAGCCCGTCTTTGCGGACAAATTGATGATAGAAAAAGGCTCCGACATGGGCAATAATTAACACTGCGAGCAACTTTGAAATTATACCATGGACAAAGCGCGGTAGCAGATCATCAAAGTTCGCTGGTAGTGGCGCGCCCGAGCCGAAGAATACGATATCGGGGAGGCCAGCTAAGAATGAGATGCCTATTCCGCTTAGGGCTGTGAAGATTACGGCAACGTAGAGGAGAATATGGGTGAGGGAACCAAGCTTGTTCAAAGCTGGATTGCCGATATCCGCCGCTGCGGGGCGCGGTTTGCTGTGCCTGACGCCTAAACGGGCCAGCATGAGAACCAATATGGCGATGCCCATCCCCATGTGCATTTTCAAACTGAATAGTTTTTCGGGGTCAGTATTTGGTGTTTCAGCGAGGACGAAATGCCCCATAACAAGGGCAAGAATAATCATAATCGCAAGGAGCCAATGAAGGGCAACAAGGAGCGGATGATAGCGGGCCATGATAGATGTCCTATAGAATCAATTGTTCGTAATTCTATTCTTTCGGACTTGCATTGAGCAACAGTTATTTGTTTACAAATAGGCAAGAATAACGGTTGTCGATCCTATGGAAGTTAGGCAATAATCATTCTATCGACCAGATAAGGAATACTATTTTGACAGCAGGAATAATTATTGTTGGCGGGGGGCAGGCGGCGGCATCGGCTGTTGTTAAATTACGTGAGCTTGATAATGCCATTCCAATTACTATGGTTTGCGGTGAGGGGGTGCTTCCCTACCAACGGCCACCGCTTTCAAAGAAGTACCTTTCGGGTGAAATGCCTTTGGAGCGACTGGTTCTGCGGCCTCAAGAATGGTTTGACGACCATAATGTAACGGTGAAGCTAGGTGCGCGGGTGGAGGCTATTCATCGCGATGAAAAGAGCGTCACTCTGTTTGATGGTGAAACCTTAGCCTATGATAAACTGCTTTTGGCGACGGGGTCACAACTACGGTTTCTTCCCGTGCCCATGGGGGGGCGGTTGAAGGGGGTGCACTATATCCGCTGTTCTCTCGATGCAGATGCAATGCGCCCTGATATGAAAACCGGCAACAAACTTGTCGTCATTGGTGGTGGATATATTGGGCTAGAGGTCTCCGCAATCGCCGCTCAAATGGGCATGAAAGTTACGGTTGTTGAAATGGCTGACCGTATTCTACAACGGGTGGCCGCGCCTGATACGTCCGATTATATCCGTGAATTGCATAGGCGAAATGGCGTTACAATCATTGAAGGTGTTGGGCTTTCTAAGCTGACTGAACGAGATGGAAAGGTGGGAGCGGCAGAGCTAACTGATTGCACTCATTTGGATGCGGATATTGTTTTGGCCGGAATCGGAGTGATGCCAAACTCTGAGCTTGGCGCATCTGCTGGTTTAGCTCTTCAAAGCGGCATAACGGTTGATGCGTTCTGCCAGACTTCTGATGCGGATATCTATGCCGCAGGGGATTGCGCAAGCTTTGATTTCCACGGGGAGAACATCCGTTTGGAATCAGTTCCCAATGCCATCAATCAAGCTGAAATTGCGGCGGTAAACATGTTGGGTGATGTTGTTCCCTATGTTGCAACACCGTGGTTCTGGTCTGATCAGTATGATGTTAAATTACAGATCGCTGGCTTGAATACAGGGTACGACTCGACGCTTGTTCGTGCAGGTAAACGCGAAGGAGCACAATCTGTTTGGTATTATAAAGGCGACAAGTTACTCGCAGTAGATGCTATGAACGATGCCCCATCCTTCATGATGGCGCGACGTATTATTGAGGCGAATAAGAGTGTTCCCAAGGATGTTGCCGCGGATGCAACGAGCAACTTGAAAGAGTGGACGTAAAATGAAAAATAATCGGCCGCAGAAAAAGTTCAGCGGACCGAATGTCTGCGCCCTGTCGGCCCGTGAAGTTGTGGGCCTGTTGCGAGCGGGGGATGTTACTCCCAACGAGTTGTTGGATGCGAGCGAAGCCCGAACAGATCAGGTGAACGGTGATGTGAACGCCATTGTTACCACCTGTTATGATCGTGCACGGGAAAGAGTTTCCTCTGTTGCCAGCAGTAGTGATGAAGCTGGATGGTTGGCAGGGCTTCCGATTGGAATTAAAGATTTATCTGCGGTTGAAGGGGTGCGCACCACTATGGGCACGCCTGGTTTGGCAAATAATATACCTGCGGCGAATGATCCAATTGTCGATATTTTAGAAGCCCGTGATGGGCTGGTTGTTGGGAAAACCAACACCCCCGAAATGGGGGCAGGCGGTAATACGTTCAATGCTGTATTCGGCGCGACCCGCAACCCTTGGGATACACGCAAGAATGCCGGTGGATCGTCTGGCGGAGCGGCAGTCTCCGTTGCCACAGGTGAGGTGTGGCTGAGTCATGGCTCTGATCTAGCCGGTAGTTTGCGAACACCAGCTGCTTACTGCGGTGTTGTTGGTATGCGGCCATCACCGGGGCGGGCGTTTGGTGGGCCGATGGCAATGGGATTTTCAGGTGAGGGAATCTCTGGTCCAATAGCGCGAACAGTCGGAGATTGCGCGCTGTTTCTTGATGCCATGTGCGGCTATGACGAACGAGCGCCGCTTAGTCTTCCTGCTCCAGATACCCCCTTTCAACAGGCGGTGGATGAAGCGTCATCCAACATCAAAATCGCCTACGCACCAACCCTCAATGGTTTTGCACCAGTTGAGGCAGAGATGGAGCAAATCATGCGTTATGCGATGGAACAGGTGCAGGGGGAAGGGGCTGTGGTTACGGAAGATTGCCCTGATATGAGCGGGCTATACGATAGCTACATTACGCTGCGCGCTATGACTTGGGCTGCCCTTCCAGGCCGTGCGCCTGCTTCCATTCAACAGCAGTATAAGCAGACCCTAACGGAGAATATCGAAGTCGGGCGGCAACTCACAATTGAGCAAGTAACCGACGCTAACTTGAACCGTACAATTTTGTATCACCGTATGCGAGAGTTCTTGCATGGCCATGACGTGTTGGCCTGCGCGGTTGTCGGTTTGGAACCGACCGACGTTGAGGTTGAATTCCCTAAACAAGTGGCAGGGGAAGCGATGAGTGATTACATTGATTGGCTGCGGTTTTCATTTCTTGCAACGACAACGGGGTTGCCCGCAATTGCGGTTCCCTGCGGCTTTACCAAGAGCGGCATGCCTGTCGGAATTCAACTTATCGGCCCACCTCGCGGGGATGCTAAGGTGTTGGCCGTGGCACGGGTGATCGAGCAGGTGCTTGATTTGGGCAATGGGCCAATTGATCCGCTTGTGCGGCATAGATAGGAGGGGTGAAATGAGCTTGAAGATTGTCTCACCCTCGAAACGAGTGATGAATCTCGGTCATTTTTTAACGCAAACGGCAGAACGACTTGGGGGTAATCCTGCGCTTGTTCGTGGTGATCAAAGTCTTACATTTTCCCAATTGAATGAGCGGGTGAATAGCGCTTGTGTTTCTCTTGCCAAGTTGGGAATTGGAAAGGGTGATCGGATACTCGTGCAATCTCGCAACTCCTTTTCGATGTTTGAGACTATGTTTGCAGCTTTCAAATTGGGGGCTGTTTGGGTTCCCGTGAATTTTCGATTGAGCGAGGATGAGGTTGCTTTCATTGCCGAGAATTCTGGGGCAAAAGCGCTGGTTTATGAGAGTGTTTTCTCGTCTCATCGCGATTCAGTAAAGTCCTCCAACAGCATGGAGCATATCATATGTTTGGATAAGAGCGCCGATGGGGCGTTGTGTTGGGATGATCTGGCGCGAGGTGATGGGAAGTTCACTGATTGTGCAGTTGAGCATGATGATCCTTGTTGGTTTTTCTTTACATCAGGCACGACAGGCCGGCCGAAAGCTGCCGTTTTAACCCACGGGCAAATGGGGTTTGTAATTACCAATTACTTGGCGGATTTATTTCCGGGGCTTGGTGAACAAGATGCATCATTAGTAGTCGCCCCCTTGTCTCATGGGGCTGGCATCCACCAAATTGCACAGGTGGCACGTGGTGTTTCATCCGTTCTTCTCGAGGGCGAGCGGTTTGATACTGAACAGGTGTTTGCGATGATTGAAAAGCACAAGATTACCAATGCTTTTACCGTGCCGACCATACTCAAAACGATGGTCGAAAGCGATGCTGTCTCTCGTTACGACCACAGTAGTTTGCGCCATGTAATCTATGCGGGGTCTCCGACTTATCGCGTTGATCAACAGGCCGCTCTGGAGACGCTCGGCCCGTGTATCGTGCAATATTACGGGCTTGGAGAAGTGACGGGGAACATCACTGTTTTACCGGCATTTTTGCATCACCTTGAAGATGATATTCAGGGGCATTTAGGTTCCTGCGGCTATGCTCGCTCTGCCATGCAAATTCAGGTGCATGACGACGAGGGGAACGAGGTGGAACGGGGGACGACGGGCGAGTTTTGCGTTATTGGTCCCGCAGTATTTGCGGGCTATTACAACAACGATGAAGCCAATGAAAAAGCATTTCGTAACGGCTGGTTTCGCACAGGAGATCGCGGCCACATGGATGCTGAGGGATTTGTTTATTTAACAGGGCGCGAGAGTGATATGTATATTTCTGGTGGTTCAAATATATATCCGCTTGAGATTGAGGAGAAACTTTTGCAACACCAATTTGTTCGTGATTGTGCCGTAGTTGGCCTGCCTGACCCCAAATGGGGGGAGGTTGGAGCGGTTGCAATTGTTCCCCATGAGGGGTTTGATATTGATGAATTCAAAGGCTGGATGGCCAGCAAGATTGCCAGCTATAAATTGCCAAGCCGCGTTGAGTTATTCGATGTTTTACCGGCATCGGGTTACGGTAAGGTGACGAAGGCTTTGGTGAAAATCGCGATATTGGGACGGGGATAAAGGCTCACATGATGAATAAGCTTCATAGAATATCGGCTGCGGTTATCGCGCTTTACGTGGTGATTCATTTGATGAATCATCTGATCGCGGTCTTTGGTGTTGATGCACATATCCTCACGATGAAGACGTTACGCTCGGGCTATCGCCTCTTGCTGATAGAAGCGGTTTTGGTGGGCAGCGTTCTTTTTCAAATCGCATCTGGTGTTTGGTTCGTTTGGCGCCGTTGGGGGCAACAACGCGGATTTTACGATCATCTGCAGGCAGTGTCCGGTGGCTATATTGCGTTCTTCTTGTTGGTTCATGTTGGTGCTGTTCTTCAAGGGCGCAGCACGGGGCTAGATACTAATTTTTATTTTGCAGCGGCTGGGTTGCATTCCTTCCCTGCCTATTTGTTTTTCATTCCTTATTACTTTTTAGCCGTTGCCGCCTTTTTCGCTCATATTGCTTGCGCTTCACGTTGGGTGTTTCGTGATAAGTTCTCGTTACTCGAACGCAATCGTATTGCAACAGGATTGATTGCCCTTGGGGTGGTTATGGCTGCGGTAATTGTGTTCACCTTCGCTGGTGGATTATTTCCTATGAAAATTCCTGCTGAATACGCCGCCGCATTTAGATAATATCTGGTACTCGGAAATGACTGATAAGGAATGACAATGTTCATCGTGGAATTGAAATTTTCAAATAATAAGAATGAAGCCAAAGAGCATATGGCAGGGCATATGGAATGGATTAAGCAGGGGTTTGCTGACGACGTGTTTTTGATGGCGGGAAGCATTCAGCCTAACTTGGGTGGCGCAGTGATGGCGCATAATACCTCGTTGAGCGAGCTAGACGCACGGGTGAACCAAGACCCGTTTGTGGTGCATGATATTGTTACCGCTGAGATTATCGAGATCACGCCTTCCAAAACTGATGATCGTTTGAATTTCTTACTCTAGCCTCTAGCGTTTCATTCAAATTTCTTTATCATAAATCCGCTGCCCAATGTTGGGTGGTATGTTCTCAGGGCGGGGTGTAATTCCCCACCGGCGGTAGATTGCAAGTTGCAAAAGCCCGCGAGCGCCCTCCTTACGAGGGGTCAGCAGATCTGGTGTAATTCCAGAGCCGACGGTTAAAGTCCGGATGGAAGAGAGCAGGAAAAGGGATACGCTTAACGGCGTAGCTCTACGATGTCCTGTTTTGCCTTGAGTCTTGTGCGCAAAATGAAAGGACACGCCATGACTCAGACAACAACTCGCAGTAATTCTGCATACTTAGGTGCCGCCTATATGATAGGGGCCGGTGCCATTTTCGCCGTTATCAATACCCTCGTTCAAAAACTAACGATGGGCTACGGCCAGACCTCCACCACCGTAGCTTTTTGGCAATATTTCATCGCCTTGCTGTTCAGCCTGCCATGGGTATTTTCCCGTTTGCGCAGTGCCTTGAGCACCGACCAGATTGGCCTGCATATTCTGCGGGTTGTGCTGGCGGCGGCTGGGGTGCAAATGTGGATTTTGGGGCTTGCAACAGTTCCGATCTGGCAAGCGATTGCTTTGATTATGACATCCCCGTTTTTTGTTACAATCGGCGCGCGTTTGGTGCTTGGTGAAACAGTTACGATGCAACGGTGGCTTGCCGTTCTCGTCGGCTTTATTGGTGGGATGATTATCCTGTCCCCTTGGTCGGACAGTTTTACAACCTCTGCGCTTTTGCCTGTTGGTGCTGCTTTGCTTTGGGCTTTGTCGTCCTTGGTGACAAAACACCTTACCAACACCGAAGGGGCTGATACGTTGACGCTCTATCTGCTCATTTTGCTTACGCCCATTAACGCGGCGCTGGCATTTGGCGGCGGGTTCACGCTCACGACAGAGATGTCGATTTGGCTCGTAATTGCTGCCGGTGTGCTAACGGCCGCCGCGCAATATGCGCTGGTGAAAGCCTATAGTGTTGCTGATGCTGCTTACCTTCAGCCGTTCGATCACGTGAAGCTACCCTTCAACGTGCTGCTCGGTTGGTTGGTGTTTAGCTATCTCCCCACCGGAGAAATGTGGATCGGGACAGCGCTTATTTTTGGTGCGTCGATTTATCTGCTGCATCAAGAATCAAAGATTGATGCCCAAGTGAAAGCGGCAACGACTTAAACGAAAATGTGGATCGCAGTTTTGGTTACCGATCTTCCATCGCTAGGCGAATGCCTAATGCGATGAAGATTGCGCCAAGACTGCGGTCCATCCACAAACCAATGCGCGGGTTGTTGCGCAGCTTTGCGGTGAGCTTGTTCCCTGCGAGCACGAGGGGCGGTTCTATAAGGGCCGCGACCAAGATTATCAAACATCCATGCAAGAACAATTGCGCCCACACGGGGCCTGCGCCGACCACGACAAATTGCGGTAGGAAGGCGAGGAAGAATATAGCGACCTTTGGGTTCAATAGGCCAACCATGACACCCTGTTTATAGATGGGTAAGAAAGCCGGATTGGTTTTCACATCGTCCGAAACAAACGATCCGCCATCAGAACGCAAAGCCTGAATACCAAGCCAAATCAGGTAGGCAGCACCTGCCCATTTAACAACGGAAAAGGCGAGGGCGGAGGTCGCCAAAATTACTGAAAGCCCTGCCGCAGCCATCAGCACATGGCCAAAGGCTCCTGTCCAAATCCCAAACATTGCGGCAAAGCCAGAGCGCGTTCCCCCACGCACCGTTTGCCCAAGAATAAAAGCAATGTCTGGCCCGGGCGACAGGTTTAACAAAACCGCAGCGGTGAGGAATGTTGTCCAGTGAAGCAGGGAATAATCGAACACGGGTTATAGTGCCTGTTTGGAAAACGATTTCGGCGGCATGTGTTTTACCAATGATAGCAGCAGCAAGCCGATCATAACGCCGTTCAATGTGTGCCAGATGAAGTGGGTTCCGATTATTGTGGAAGTGCAGGTCATCATGTCGACGGTGCGGAAGGTGAGGGAGATTAGGAACACCGCCGTTGCGCCGAGCATATAAAAGCGGGTGGCCATGCCCTTCATGAAACTCAACACCGTAAAGAACACGAGGCAGACCACCGCTGGGACGTAGAGCAACGAGCCGTTGAGCGGCGGTGGGGTGGCGATGGTGGTCGGGTCTGCGCTGGGCTTTAGCCACAGGCTCAAGCCAACGGCGGCCACAATAAACAGGGTGGTTGTTATGGTGCGAGAGATGTTTTCATCACTGGCGCGGTAGATAGCGAGCAGCACATAGGCCGCGACGAATGTCCAAATTGGAATGAGGTCAGCCAGTTCAGACCAGCCATTGGCAAAGGTGTGAAATTGGAACGAGCCGATGCCGACTATACCCGCAAGCAGAATTACAATCCGCTCTGGCCAATCGCTGCCGCCCCGCGCCTTCATCGCCTTCCAGCCATAGATCGCCGCAATAATAAAAGCGACATTACTAACCGCATTAAACGGCTCCGCCCAATAAGCCGCCGACACACGCTCGCA
>JAZGEY010000004.1:0-12322 GCA_036478985.1 Rhizobiaceae bacterium | reverse complement strand
CCACATGGCGGGGAGGCATTTTAGATCAATATGGGTGAAGTTCAACTGTTCGCAAACGGCCAATATTTCGCGCGCAATCATTCCACATCCGATGACGCGGGTAGGGGAGGGCAATGGCTTGGCATTTTGATTCATCGAATGATCCTAACAGGTGCATTCTAAACGAAAAAACTGTCTGGGAAGAAGGTTTTATCCTACCTTAACGGCAGTTCCATAACAAAGGATTTCTGCTGCACCGCGTGTCACAGTCGAGGTGGTCATGCGAACCTCTACAACTGCATCAGCGTTGAGAGTTTTGGCATTTTCAACCATTCGACCCATGGCTTGTTCGCGGGCGCCTGCCATCATTTTTGTGTAACCTGAAAGCTCACCGCCCACCAATATTTTCAGTGATGCCACAATATCAACACCCACATGACGGGCGCGGATTGTTGTGCCTTGAACAAGGCCTAGCGTTTGAACGATATTTTTATTTGCAATTGTCGCAGTTGTTGAAAGTAACATAAAGTTTTCTCACTTATCGAATTTGTCTTCGTAATAACGATCCTCGGGATCGTCCATATGTTCCTTTACCATGCGCCAGGCAATGTACCCAATAAAAGCCAGTATGGCGAGGCCGATAATGCCCCATGGCAATAGCGCAACCATCGCCGTTGCAATAACAAACGCGTAAGCGAGAAAGCCCAAGACGGCAAGAATCAGAAATATTTTCTCAAGGCTCATTGATTTTCCTCAAAACCAAGAACTTCCTTACGAACTGGCCTGTTGATTGTGCTTTCGTATCATGAAGTCTTTTGCTGTTTCCACTGCAACGGCGGCATCACGACAATAGGCATCTGCGCCAATGGCCGCGCCAAATTCTTCGTTCAACGGTGCACCACCAACAAGAACTGTGTAGTCATCGCGAATGCCTTTTTCCTTCATGGTGTCGATAACGACCTTCATGTAGGGCATTGTTGTGGTGAGTAGAGCGGACATGCCAACGATGTTTGGTTTGTGCTCTTCGATCGCGTCGAGATAGTTTTCGACTGGGTTGTTGATGCCCAAGTCATGCACATCAAAACCAGCACCTTCCATCATCATGCCGACGAGGTTTTTACCGATGTCGTGGATATCACCCTTTACAGTGCCGATAACCATCACGCCTTGTTTAGGTGCGCCAGTAGCTGCGAGGAGGGGGCGCAAGATTGTCATGCCCGACTTCATGGCGTTTGCGGAGAGTAGAACCTCTGGCACAAAAAGGATGCCGTCACGGAAGTCTTCTCCCACAACCCGCATACCTTCGACCAATGCTTCGGTCAAAACCTTATAAGGTGCCCATTTGTCCCGCTCGAGAAGGATATTGGTTCCTTCTTCGATTTCTTCCTTGAGGCCATCGTAAAGATCGTCATGCATTTGCATCACGAGTTCTTCGGTTGTGAGTTCCGATAGGATGATTTCTTCTTCGTCAGCCATCAGGTTTTATCCTTTGTCGTGCGCGAATATGTGCGCCAGTGTAATTTGTATTATCTATCACCTAAAATTCTCAACGCTTCGTAAAGCGACTCCGGGCGTGACGATTGCGACTCCTATCTTATCCTAACACCTAGTCTGTTTGCGCAAAAGTAAAAATGTTAGTTTCCACCATCTCTATTGCGCCAAAGGTTGACGCTTGTCGGCGGTTGTAGGAAAGCTAGTTCCAGAATAATGTTGGCAGAATGAACAGGTGAGTGGCCTGTTTGCGCCATGATGTTGGCAGGTCTGTTAGGAGAATAGATTATGAGTGAAGAAGCACGAGCAAAAAGAGGACGCGGTGGGCGCGGTGGAGCCAGTGCGCGCCGCGCGGCGGCAACCAACATTGTGGTTGACCAGCTCCCTTACATTCAGCGCAAAATCAAGGAATATGAAATTCTCGATGATGAAGCGATGGAAATCATTGAGCGTAATGCAGATACGATTCTTGAAGAAATTGGCGTTGAGTTTCGCGACGATGCCGAAGCGCTTGAGATGTGGAAAGAGGCTGGTGCAGATGTACAGGGCGAGCGGGTTCACTTCCCCAAAGGCTTGTGCCGTGAGTTGATGAAAACCGCGCCAAAGGAATTCACCCAACATGCGCGCAACCCTGAAAGAAATGTCGTTATCGGCGGTAAAAACACTGTGTTTGCCCCCGTTTATGGCCCTCCATTTGTGCGTGACCTTGAGGGTGTGCGCCGCTATGCGACCATGGAAGACTTCAAAAATTTCGTGAAAATGGCATATATGGCTCCAGCCATGCATCACAGCGGCGGCACAGTTTGTGAGCCCGTTGATGTGGCGGTCAACAAGCGTCACTTGGATATGCTGCACGCCCACATGACCCTTTCCGATAAGCCTTTCATGGGCTCTGTTACCGCACCAGAACGGGCGGAAGACACGGTGGAAATGGCGAAGATTTTGTTTGGCGAGGAATTTGTTGATAACAATTGCGTTGTTACATCGCTCATCAACATCAATTCGCCGATGGTTATGGACGACACCATGCTCGGCGCATTGAAGGTTTATGCGCGGGCTGGACAGGCAACCATCATCTCGCCCTTTATTGTCGGTGGCGCTATGTCTCCCGTTACTGTTGCGGGGACGCTGACGCAGGTGTTGGCTGAGGCTCAAGCGGCGATTGCTTTTTCACAGCTTTGCAAACCCGGTGCGCCGGTGATTATGGGAACCTTTGCGACTTCGATTTCAATGCAATCTGGTGCGCCAGCTTTTGGCACGCCAGAACCAGCGCAGGTGCTTTATGGCGCGGCGCAATTTGCCCGTAAATTTAACCTGCCGTTCCGCTCCGGTGGTTCATTGACGGGGTCGAAAATGCCCGATGCGCAGGCCGCTTATGAAAGCGCCAATACGTTAACACCTGCAATGCTCGGTGGCGTCAATTTTGCGCTTCACTCTGCGGGTTGGTTGGAAGGCGGCTTGGTCAGTTCTTACGAAAAATTCGTGATGGATTGCGATCAGTTGGCCGCTCAACAAAAAATGGCGGCAGGGGTTGATGTCAGTGAACACGGGCAGGCGATGGACGCCATTCGTCAAGTTGGGCCGGGCAGTCACTATCTTGGTTGCGACCATACCCAAGCCAATTTCAAAACCGCGTTTTACCGCTCTACAATTGCGGATAATAATTCCTATGAGCAATGGCAAATTGAGGGGGAGAAAACCGCTCCCCAGCGCGCTAACGAAATCGCCCGTAAATGGATTGCCGATCATAAAGCTCCCGCCATGGACCCAGCAATCCGCGAGGCACTCGATGAGTATGTCGCGCAAAAGAAGGCAGCCGTACCAGACGCATTCACCTGAACACGCGAGGTCAGGGCACCAAATTGCGAAGAAGTTAAAGGCCACGAAAAAGTTGCCGATTTTGTGCATAAGCACGTTTGGCGGTCTGCGATTAAGGGGTAAGGGTGGGGTTATTGCGTTCCATTACCAGCGTTGGGCCGCCCATGTAATCTGCAATTCCACGTTTGGTGTAGCCGTTTTTTGTCGCCATTTTGATTGAACGGGCGTGTTCAGGGTCGAAGATGCACACGGTCTTATTTTCTGATAAATGTGCATCCCCCCATTTGATTGCTGCTGCTACGGCTTCGCTCGCAAATCCTTTTCCGTGGGCGCTTGGCGCAAAAACCCAGCCAACTTCGGGTAGGTCATCGAGTGGCGGGGTAATGTCGCGTTTGTAGTTTGCGAATCCCACTTCTCCTAGAAAGCTACCTGAACTTTTTTCCTCAACAAGCCAAAAGCCATATTTCATCATTTGCCAAATGCCTGAATACCTCAACAACCGCTCCCAAGATTCGGACTTTGTGGATGGAACGCCACTGATATGTTTGACGACTGTTTCTTGTGACCACATCGCATGGCTATCTGGATAATCGTCAACGGTATGTCCACGCAAAATCGTACGCTTAGTTTCGAGAATTGGAATGAGTGGGTTGGGTTTATGAATCATTATGAATTCTTATAGCAAAAATAAATTACGCCCAACCCAAGGACAGCCACATTCATTTCGTCTAAACTGTAATGATGACACTTGATGATAGTGATGATGGGTTGGTGACGCGGGCGATTGCGGGGGATCGGGCGGGTTTTGCTGCGCTTGTTTCTCGGCATTACGACATGGTTTTTCGGGTGGCATGGAAGTGGTGCGGTAATCGTGAGGATGCCGAGGATATCGCGCAGGATGTTTGTGTTCGGTTGGGGCAAACAATCCGCAGCTATTCGGGGCAAGCGAAGTTTACGACTTGGTTGTATCGGGTTGTGTTGAACGCCGCACGGGACCACCACCGCAAACGGGCAAGCCATGCAAAAAAGCTGGATGCTTGGGCGAAAGAACCTACCCGCCCCGATATACAAGAAGCTGAGAGCGGTGAAGATGACGAGGCCGCAACTGCGCTTTGGCGGGCGGTGCGGCAATTGCCGCCCAAACAACGGGACACAGTTTTATTGGTCTATGGCGAGGAACTTTCCCACGGGGAGGCGGCTCAGGCGATGGACTGCGCCGAGGGCACGATTGCCTCAAATATTTTTGATGCCAAGAAGCGGTTGAAGGTGCTTTTACAAGAATCGCCTATTTCCGAGAAAGTGAAGGGCTAAGATGGAACATGATGATTTGAACATTTTGGGCAAATTGAATGCCCCTAAACCAAGCGATAAGGCGCGGGATATAGCTGTAAATTCGGCCATGGATGCCTTTGATGGTGTGGGTGATGCTGCGGTTTTAGAAAAAAATTCAGAAAAAACCCAAGGAAATACAACGGGCGAACGTCCTACCTCCATAGTCAACACGCTTTGGAGCGCAATTATGAACAATGTTATGAAACCCGTTTGGAATATGAAACCCGCCACAATGGCCACCGTTGCTGGGGTCTTGATGGTGCCTTTTGCTGGCGTTGTCGCTTGGAACGTGATGGAGCCGCAGGGAGTGATCGTTCCGCCAGTCGTAGAAGTTGCTGAGCAGAAGGTGAAGTTGAAAAGTGAACTGGACGGGCGTTCGGAGGCAACTGTTGCTCAAGATGATGTCGCGGCCAGCTCGCCCGTTGCCCAAGGGGCGCGTAAGAATGAAGGACTTGGGAAGCTGGCGGCACCAAAACGGCTGAATCGGCGTGTTCGTGCAGCAAAACCAGTGGCTGGTTATTTAAGAAAGGCAAAAGAAGCGCCGATGATTGCGCCCGCGCCTTTGCCAAATGCTGAAGGTGAGAAGTTTACGGAGTTTAAAGACAACGGGGTGAAGCCTGTAAAAATAGCTCCCGTTTCCACGTTCTCAATTGATGTCGATACCGCTTCCTATGCGCGGGTGCGGGCGATGTTGAACACGGGGAATTTGCCGCCAAAGGACATGGTGCGGGTTGAGGAGATGGTGAATTATTTCGACTATTCCTATGCTCTGCCAGAAAACAAAGCGCAGCCGTTTAAGCCGACCGTTACCATTATGCAAACCCCTTGGAATGAACATACAAAGCTGATGCACATTGGCATTAAGGGCTTTGACATTGAGGTGGCGGAACAGCCAAAGGCGAACCTTGTGTTCTTGTTGGATGTTTCTGGCTCTATGAGTGCGCCGAATAAATTGCCGTTACTTATCAAATCGTTCCGCCTGTTGCATCAAAAGTTGAATCCAACAGATACGGTGTCGATTGTGACCTACGCTGGCCGTGCCGCAACACTGTTGAAGCCAACAAAGGCTAGTGATCGGGATGCGATTATCAATGCGCTTGAGAACTTGAGAGCCGGTGGTTCTACGGGTGGAGCGCAGGGGATTGAGCAAGCCTATCGCTTAGCGAAACAGGGGTTTGTTGAGGGCGGCGTGAACCGCGTTATGCTCGCCACCGATGGTGATTTTAATGTTGGAATTTCCAACCCTGAGCAGCTGAAAGAATTCATTGCCAAGAAGCGTAAAACAGGGATTTACCTTTCCGTCTTTGGTTTTGGAACGGGCAATTACAACGATGCTTTGATGCAATCTCTCGCGCAAAACGGCAACGGCCAAGCGGCTTATATTGATACGCTTGCCGAAGCTCAAAAGACGCTTGTTGAAGAGTCTGGCGGGACACTGTTCCCGATTGCGACCGATGTGAAAATTCAGATGGAGTTTAACCCGGCAAAAATTGCCGAGTATCGCTTGATTGGGTATGAGACCCGCGCCTTGAAGCGGGAGGATTTCAACAACGATAAGGTCGATGCGGGTGATATTGGTTCTGGCCACACGGTAACGGCGATTTATGAACTGACTCCCGTTGGCAGCCCAGCGGTTTTGACTGATCCATTGCGTTATGACTCGGATGCAAAAGCCAAGGCTAAGAGGTTGGTTGGTGATCCCTTTGGCGAAATTGGGTTCCTGAAAATGCGCTATAAATTGCCGGGGGAGAGTAAGAGTAAACTGCTTAAAACGGCCGTAATTATGCACGACCCTAAGATCACCAAGTTCGCATTCCCACAGGACGCAACCTTCGCAACAGCGGTGGCGGCCTTTGGTCAAAAGCTGCGGGGCAATTCGGCGGTGAACGATTATTCCTATAAGGAAATTGCGGAACTGGCATCGAGCGCCAAAGGCGATGATAAATTTGGTTATCGTAGTGCTTTTATTCAGCTAGTTCGCATGGCAGGGTCGCTCTCTAAATAGTCGATTGGGTTGCGAATATGCCGCTTACAAAAGCAAATGATATAACGGTAAAGGCGCGGGATATTCTCGCGCCTTTTGGTCTTTCGGTTTTCGGTTGGTTTGTTGAGGAAGATGGGCAACGGGCGCTGTTGGTGGGTAATATCGGCAGCAGTCTTTGGCCTTCATTCGCGGCCTCAAAAGAGTTTCATGATGACGAGGCGCATAGCTTAGACCGTTGGACGGTGGCGCGGATGACACCGATTGCAGAAACGTTAGAGGCTGAGGTTCGCTTTCCCTTTGGTGGGAAGATCTGGCCGTTTCAACAATACGCAAAACTAGCAACAGGGATGCAGCAATCGCCGATTGGCTTGCTGGTTCACCCTAAATTTGGCCTCTGGATGGCATTTCGCGCAGTACTGGTTGTTGAGGGGGAGTTTGAAATCCCAACAGCGCAGATTGGCGCGCACCCGTGTGATAGTTGTGAGGGCAAACCCTGCCTATCAACCTGCCCAATTGAGGCATTTACGGATGCAGGTTATGATTACAAAGCCTGCAAATCCTACGTGAAATCATCAGCAGGAACTGCGTGTCGTGAGGGAGGTTGTCTCGCGCGACAGGCTTGTCCTATCGGGCAAGACTACACCTACGAGAAAGCGCATCAGGCGTTTCATATGGCGGCTTATGTTTGATGGGCTTGGAGGCCGGCTCCATCAATTATGCTACTCTCGCCCTTAGTTTTCTCGCTACAAACAGCATAATAACGCTGACTGTCAGGCAATAAAATCCCATCACAAAAATCTGTGAGGGATAGGAAACACCAGCGTCGATTAAAAGTCCTGTTACGCCGGGTCCCATCGCGCTGGCAAAGACCATGAAAGCAACTGTTACCGAGCGGATTGCGCCTAAATGTGATGCTCCATAAACTTCAGGCCAAATGACCCCAAAGAGGGTTGATGAAATGCCATATGAAATTCCCAACAGCCCCATAAATATATAAATGCCAAATTCCTGATCGATGCCATAAAGCGCAAAACACGCCAGTGATAATGGCAAAAAGCCAACCGGCAAAATACGAAGTGAGCCGAAACGATCCACCATATAACCGCTGAGCAATGCGAAAAGAATGGTCATCGACGCCATAACCATAAATGCTGAGGCAAAGGCATCTGGCGCCCAGCCCCGAAGTTCCAGCAAATAGGATTGATGAAAGAAAATCGTCGTTCCAATAAACGCGGGCGCCAATACTCCCAGTAATAACAGCCAAAACATCGGATCGCGCAACACTTCTGCCCGTGTCCAATCTTTTGAAATTCGTTTAATTTCTTGCTTGTCAGTGGTTCTCGGTTGGCGCTCTAGCCGCATCGTGAAATACACTATCGGCAATGCACCAAGAACCAAAAATCCCGCGAACAATGCCCAACTGTTACGCCAGCCAATTGCCAGAAACAGCGCAATCATGAAAATCGGAAACACGGCCTCGCCGGCTTGATGACCCAATGTTGCAATGGAAACAGCCCTACCGCGATGGCCCGAATACCAGCGCCCCATGGCCGTTATAGATATGTGTGTCATCATACCCTGCCCAAACAGCCGTAACAGATAGATTGTTACAATCAGGATCAACCAATGGGTGGATAAAGACATCAGTAAACAGGCTGCCGCCAACATGGGAATAACAAGCAAAGCCGTTTTTGCCACACTCATATAGTCAACAATACGCCCGAGCACGGGTAAGGTCAGCGCGCTTGCCAAAGTCGCAAACATATAAAGGCTGCCCCATTCACCGTTACTTAATCCGTAGGCCGAGCGGATATGGCCACCAGAAAGCGAGATAAAGAAAGTTTGTCCAAATGATGAGAATAGGCACAACAAAAACCCACCGCTTAGCCAGCGGGCATTTTCGCGAATAAATGTGAGGTAGTTCATAAGAATTGATAAAGGAAATTTATTGGCCGATGACAAGGAAAAATAACCAAGCTTAGGCGGTTGTTTGCACAATCAGGCACTTGCCACAGACGCGAAGTAACGGCCTCGTCTACCCGCGCCGTTTTCTCCGACGGCCACCTGTAGCAACATCATCTTTACTTTTAGACGGTGCTGTTGAGATTGGGTTTACTAACTCGCCTATTGTTTCGATTAGTTTTGCGTGGCTTGGGCGGTCGGCTATTGTGTGTTCGTCTATTGCAGCGCGCATGGCGACCAAGTGTTCTGGTGCGGTTCCGCAGCAGCCGCCGATGATTTTTGCGCCAGCGTCCATTGCGAGTTTTGCGTAGTCACCCATCAGGTCTGGAGTTCCGTCGTAGATCACCTCATCGCCGCTGATGCGGGGGACGCCGCAGTTGGCTTTTGCGATTACGGCGATGTTGCCGCCTTCGGCTGTGGAGCCGCTTTCGGTCATGGAAAGAACGGAGAACAGCAGATCGGTTGCACCAACGCCGCAGTTTGCACCAACGGCAACAGGGGCGGGGTCTAGGGTTAATGCGATCTCGCCCATGGCTGATGGTTCGATGCCCATCATGGTGCGGCCAGCGGTGTCGAAACTGGCGGTGAAGATATATTCAAGGCCAATGGCGCTGGCGGCTTCTGCTGCGGCTTCGATTTCTTCGCGGGCGGACATGGTTTCAATCCACAACACATCCGCGCCGCCTTCTTTGAGGCCCTGCATTTGCTCGGTGAAGGATTCAACGGCGGCTTCGTGGGTGAGTTCGCCAAGCGGTACAAACAGCTCTCCAGTTGGGCCAACGGAGCCAGCAACAAGAATTGTTTTGTCAGCTTTATCGGCAACTGCGCGGCAAATTTGTGCGGCTTTGACGTTTAGCTCATGGGCGCGGTCTTGGGCGTTGTGGAGTTTGAGGCGGTTTCTGTTGCAACCAAATGTATTGGTAAGAATGATGTCCGAACCCGCATCGGCAAAGCTTTGGTGCAGGGCGGTTACTTTTTCCGGCGCATCCTCGTTCCATAGTTCCGGCGCATCGCCGGCTTGAAGACCCATGTTGAAAAAGTTTGTACCTGTTGCACCATCAGCGAGGAGAACGCCTTTTTCAGCGATTAGTTGGGCGAGTTTTCCGGTCATTGCGGATGCTTTCAGGTTGGTCAAGTAATATAAAGATGTCTTTATATGGATAATTGAGTGGGTGCAATAGGGTTTAGAAAATGTATGGTGAAAACTGGAGGGAAATTTGATGATCGCATCACTGTCTATGTATGATTGGCCTGAGCTTAGGGCAGAAACCAACGCTTTTTGGGCAGTGTTGGCGAAGCGCTTTCAAGCGGCTGGGTTTGATGCGCCTGTTTCATTATTGCAGGGGCAGGAAAACGCGGCCCATTGGTTGCGGGATGATTTGTTGTTCTCGCAAACATGTGGCTATCCCTTTGCGACGGAGCTGATTGGGAAAGTGCATCTCTTGGGTACGCCGCATTATGATGTTGAGGGTTGTGAGGAGGCGCATTACAGTAGCGCGATACTTGTTCGACGCGATAGCGGCTTTGATAGTCTTGAGGATGCTAGGGCAGGGCGGTTTGCTTTTAATGGGCGGGGTTCGCTTTCGGGGTATCGGTGTTTGTCTCTGCTGGTTGGAATTGTGGAGAATTGGTTTTCAAATAGCATGGAAAGTGGTGGGCATCGGACTTCGGCTTCCATGGTGGCAAATGGTGAGGCAGATGTGGCGGCGCTTGATGCGGTATGTTGGGATATGTTTCAGCGATTTGAACCTGAGGCTGCGAAGAAATTACGGGTGTTGCAATGGACACCAAAACTGCCCGCTTTGCCGTATATTACCAGCGGTTCATTCAAAGCAGATGAGCTGAAATTACTTCGATTAGCGGTCAGTGAGGCAATAGATGAGATTAAGGTGAATGGGGTTGGAAAAGCCTTGAAACTCGCAGGTTATAGCCTGTTAGAAGAAAGCGAATACCGACCCTTGGCCTCGCTGTAGAAAACACCACTTGCGCGGGCACGGGATTCATGCGACTTCACACTCTGATTTCCGGCCCGCTCTTAGGAGTAGTCCCGGTAGTCAAGGGCATAGCCTTTTGACGACGCCGCGCGGGTGGGAGGACAACCGCGTGGCGTTTTCGTCTTCTAACACCCGTTATTTACCCATTAGCCGATCATCATAGGGATAAAGCGAAAGCTTTTCTGCGCCTGTTTCGGTGATGAGATATTGATCCTCAAGCTTCACCCCTTCGTGGCCGCCATGGCGACCGACATAGCTTTCAACACAGATGCACATGCCTGCTTCAAGTTCGCCATCATAACCGTGGTCGGCGTGGTCGCGGCCATAGCGGATGGCGGGGTATTCATCGCAGAGGCCAACACCGTGGTAGAGACAGCCGTAGCGGGTGGGCATATAGTCTTCGGGCAGTTCTTTCGATTCATTCGCTAATTGTTTGAAGGTCACCCCAGGTTTGAGCATGTGGCGGTTGGCTTCGATTTGTTCATAGGCCATTTGGTAGAGGTTGCGTTGTTCGTTTGTTGGTTGCCCGTCACCCGCGAGCCAAGCGCGGGATATGTCGCAGCAAAATCCGTAGGGACCGATGAGGTCGGTATCGAAGGAAACAATATCGCCGTCTTCTATGATACGGGCTGAGGATTCTTGGAACCACGGGTTTGTGCGGGGGCCAGAGGCAAGCAGGCGGGTTTCGATCCATTCTCCACCGCGCCGTATGTTTTCGGCGTGCAAAATCGCCCAAAGGTCATTCTCGCTCATGCCGGGCTTTAGTCCTTTTTCCATCTCGGCCATTGCCGCTTCGCACGATACAATGGCGCGGCGCATGCAGATGATTTCATCGGGGGATTTTATCTTGCGGGCTTCCTCCATCATTTCTTCGCCGTAGATGACTTCAACCCCTGCCTTTTGCAAAAGCGGAACGCCGTGGCTATCGACCTGATCGAAGGCGCAGCGCATGTTGCCGCCGCCGTGCTCTTTCAACAAACCGGCGATGTCGTTTGCCCAGTTTTCGGCGAACTCCATGCAGCGGTTGCCGCCCTCGAAATAGAACCAAGCGGTGCAGCCCCGCACTTCGTCGATGATACCCGTGTGGTCGGTTAGGTGTTCGCAATTGTGGAACTCAAACAGGATAACAGGGCCATCGGTGGCGATGAATACGCATCGCGCTGGGTTGTGGGTTGTCCAGAGCTGCATGTTGGTGGAATCGGTGGCATAGCGAATGTTGAGCGGGTCGTAGAGGTGGATGCCGGCGAGGTCGTGTTTGCGAAGTTCGGCACGAATACGGTCAATCCGATAGTGGCGCATGGTCGGTAAATCGGGGTCGGGCAGCCCTGCCTTTTTCCATTCGTTTTCAGCCAGTTGCCCGTAACCGATAAGATGTTGATTCATCGATGCGGCTTTGCTGCGTGCATAGTCGGCAAGGGCATCATACCCTGCATCATTGCCGGGATGGTCGGGATGAACAAAAGGCTCGATCTTGCGTTTGTGACGGCCAAAACCAGACTTAGTAGTGGGGTTGTTTTCCATGGTGCGTCTCCCTTTGTTGAAGGGAGTTTGGGATGGGGAAGGGCAGTGTGCTATCAAGGATGCGACTTGGCTGTTTATTCATACTTGTTCCTCACTCTCCGTTTGTCATTCCCGCGACAGCGGGAATCCATACATCCACAAATTCATAGGAACTCGTTATCGCTGTGACTAGCAACAACGCTCCCCACAATCACCCCGAACAAGCGGAGAAATGGATTCCCGCTGTCGCGAGAATGACAAA
>JAZGEY010000003.1:0-4514 GCA_036478985.1 Rhizobiaceae bacterium | reverse complement strand
AATTGGATAGCCGTCATTTTATTAAAAGCTTTATTGGCGATGCCAATAAGCTCCGCCGTCTCCACTTGATATGGGGGCAACAACTGATGCTTACTCTAGCGGTGTTTCCGCGGGGAGGATTTCGCCGTGTCTAGTTCACAATCCCCAACCTAGTTCACAATCCCCAACCTAATTTACAATCCATTGCGAACGGCGTAATTTCCAGCCGCGTTTTTTAATTCGCGCTTTACGCTTACGTTTGCCACCTGCGAGGATAACGAATGATTTTTTCTTATAGCGTTTGACGAGACGCTTACGTTTTTTCACACGACGTTTTTTGATAACCACCCGTGGCTTTTTAGAAACAGCGGGACGCAACTTAGTCACCACGGCTTTAACACCAGAGCGATCAACATCCGTTTGTGTGCTGGCTGTAATGATTGGTGCAACCTTGGGTTTTTCCACCACGGCAGGTTTTAGCATGGCCAATTCAACCTTTGCCTTCACCTTTGGTTTCTTCACACTGGCAACAACGTACTCACCTTCATTAGGTGTCCAGCGCGGAACTGCGCCGCCCTTGGGAACCATATGAACAACCCGATAACCTTCTTCTTTCAGGCTGCGCAAAAGTCGCGGCAACATTTTCGCAGTACGGCCTTGAATATCGTGCATCAAAATAATGCCCTTACCCTTTCGGCGTAAGATTCTCATAATACGATTATGAACGGTGTTTGGGCTGTCTTTCTTCCAATCGAGACTGTCAATATTTGCGCCAAATGAAATTAAGCCCTTACGAGAGAGGACTCTATCTGTGGACTTATTACGGGACAAATATGGATACCGAAAGAACGGTACGCGGGGGACAGAAGAATTGCGGCCGTAGGCAATTTTTTGAATATCGCGAATGCCCTTATCTATATGGCGGGCTACACCTTTGGTTGAATAGCTTGGCAAGCGATTGTGGTTATCGGTGTGGTGAGCAAGGGTGTGACCATCAGCCACCACTCGGCGTACCAAACGTGGATAAGCTTTCGCCATTCGGCCAACATAGAAGAACGTGGCTTTCACACATTCTTTCTTCAAGGCTTTCAAAATACGCGGTGTTTTTCCTGCAATCGGGCCATCGTCAAAAGTAAGGACTACTTCCTTATGACGAAGACCAAAGCTTTTCTCATAGCCCTGAATTTCACGGAATTTAGAGGTGTCCACAGTTAAGGTGCGACTGGTTCCAAGAGCATTTACACCACAGGAAGCCACAGCAGAACTGGCAATAAAACAAGAAAGAGCAAGGCCCAATGAGCCTGTAAAAATACGCAAAACTAAATACCCATACACAAAACAAAAAAGGGTTTCACGAAAACAAACTCATCCCCGTGAATGCTTGGCATGGTAAATAGGAATGGTTAAGCAGCGGTGAATTTTACTTCACTGCTTATTGCAGATTATTACGGGCTGATATTTTGCCGCTGATGACATAAAATAATCACACTCACCGCGAAAGAGAGATAATTCTTGCACAGGAGTGGTTCCTGCGCTTGCGTCGTAACTTTAATGGCCTTACCTCTTTATCTCAACAATAGAACAACATCGAAATTCTCAACCGCTTCATGTCCGCTCAACTTAAACTTATAGCGCTCGACGCTGACGATCTGGACGTGATTTCCGCCCATGTGCAAGATGCTGTCATGAAAGCTTCTGAAATTGAGTATCTGCCAGCAACAAAACAATTGGTCTTACCGATAAACCGTTTTGCGTGGGAGGCGAAAACAGCGCGCCGCTTGTTCTTCAAAAAATATCAACGCCGCAGCTCTGTTTTGCATTTCGATCAAATAGAGAACGTAAAGACCAAAGCAATTGATCGTAAGAACGCAGATCAAATCCTTTCCCTGTTGGCCATTTCGTTTATCCCAAATCCTGATGCAGGCGACCCATCAGGAACAATCAATCTAACCTTTGCCGATGGAGCCGAAATAAGCGCAAAAGTGGAATGTATCGAAGCACAACTTGCAGACCTTGGCGCTGCGTGGGAAGCACGCGGCAAACCACGGCACAGGGGGGCTTAAACCATGAGCGACTCCACTGCCCCAACAGCCCCAGAAAAATCCAAACTCATTGATGTCGTCTTAGACGAGACGACCATTGGTCGTGCTAATGCAGATGTTGAGCACGAACGGGCTGTGGCAATCTTTGATCTTATTGAAGAAAACTTTTTCTGGCCTGTTGGCCATGAAGCTGATGGAGCCAATGCCGAATATAAATTAAGCCTTGGGGTTGTTGAACAGCGTTTGGTTTTTGATGTTAGCGATGCAAACGACAATAAGGTTGCAACTCACATTTTATCCCTCACCCCGTTTCGGAAAATTGTAAAAGAATATTATCTGATTTGCGAAAGTTATTACGATGCTATTCGCTCCGCTACCCCAAGCCACATTGAAGCTATTGATATGGCGCGGAGGGGTTTGCACAATGATGGTTCCGAAACGCTCAAGGATCGCCTTGCAGGAAAAATTGAAATCGACTTCGATACCGCGCGGCGATTGTTTACGCTGATATGCGTTTTGCATTGGCGTGGATAAACCATGAAGGATTCAATTAAATCCCTTGATGCCAAGCAGTCGATTAATCAGCCATCGTCGGTTCTGTTCTTATGCAATCACAATATCATCCGCTCCCCCATGGCCGAAGCTCTCACAAAGGCTCATTTTGGGAAATCCATTTACACAACTAGCGCTGGCGTAAAATGCGGAACCACCGATCCCTTCGTTGAAGCGGTGATGGATGAGATAAACATTGATTTACACGATAGGGAACCGCAAGCGCTGGCAGATTTAGACGATGGGTACTTCGATCTGATTGTTACACTCTCGCCAACCGCACACCACGTTGCCCTTGAAATGTCTCATGTTGAGGCGACTGTGGTCGACTACTGGCCATCAGCAGACCCCACTGTTGTCACAGGCTCTAGAGAACGAATGTTAGAAGCCTATCGCGATGTGCGCGACAGATTACTCGAACGAATATTGGCAAGTTTTGGCAAAAACGAAGGGTGAAAACAGGGCAAATAACCACGATAGAACGCAGGTGGTTCACAAATGATACGATTAGGGCTAGTTTCCGCCCAAATCATAGCTACATATCAGTTGCGCACGCTCCATTGTGGAACATAACCGCGCAATACTTGAAGGAAAAGTAAGTCGAATGGCGAAAGAAGAAATTCTAGAATTCCCAGGCACAGTTGTTGAACTGCTGCCAAATGCAACATTTCGGGTTAAACTCGAGAATGAACATGAAATCATTGCCCACACAGCTGGTCGCATGCGTAAAAACCGTATTCGGGTTTTGGCTGGTGATAGCGTTCTGGTTGAAATGACTCCTTATGATTTGACTAAGGGTCGGATCACTTACCGCTTTAAATAATAATTTTATTTATCCCCGCTGCTCTAAATTGTTATAGCGTGGCGTGGACCTATCCCTTTTCATTCTTGTAGGCTTATCTATGGCTTCACGTCCCAAATTGATTTTAGCTTCCGGTTCACCCCGACGGCTTGCCCTGCTTCAGCAGATTGGCATTGAGCCGGATATGCTGACTCCAGTGGACGCGGATGAAACTCCCTTAAAAGGGGAAGTGGGTCGTTCGCTGGCCAAGCGTTTAGCAAAAACCAAAGCAGAATTAGGTTTGGAAAAGATGCAACGATCTGGCGATGCTGAGGGTAATTACATTTTAGCCGCCGATACTGTGGTTAGCGTTGGCCGCCGGATTTTACCAAAGGCAGAAATGCTGGATGAAGCGGCCGGGTGTCTTAGATTACTTTCTGGCCGCGCCCATAGGGTTTATACGGGGCTTACGCTCATCACCCCAAAAGGTGTCATGCGCCACCGTCTTGTGGAAACGCGGGTGCGGTTCAAAAACCTCTCGACCGATGAATTTGAAAGCTATCTGGCTTCTGGTGAATGGCGCGGGAAAGCTGGTGGGTACGCCATTCAAGGCATTGCAGGGGCGTTCATCGTTAAATTGATTGGCTCTTATACAAATGTGGTTGGTTTGCCGCTCTATGAAACGGGTGCGTTATTGCAAGGCGAAGGTTATCCCATCCATTTCAACTGGTTGACCAATAATTCATAATGCAAAAAGCTGGCAATAAAATTGCTCCTTTACGCAAACAGGTATCCTGCCCTAAGTGCGAGAAACCAAGCGCACGCGCTGCCTATCCCTTTTGTTCCAAGCGTTGCGCGGATCTCGATCTTGGCGCCTGGCTTAACGGATCCTATGCAATAGCTGTGGAAGAAAACGACAGAAGCCCTCTTGTTGAGCAATCTTTAACCCAAGAGTAAATGAAGCGCATAAAGCGGGTTTACAGCCCCGTAGGGAGTGACTATACCACCCAAGCTTTCGATGGTTTAATTACAATCGAAATTACCCCCAAACCAAGCCAAAAGCGCGGTTAAAAGTGCCCGGGTAGCTCAGGGGTAGAGCAGCGGATTGAAAATCCGCGTGTCGGTGGTTCGATTCCGCCCCCGGGCACCATTACACCTTC
>JAZGEY010000002.1:0-51997 GCA_036478985.1 Rhizobiaceae bacterium | reverse complement strand
ATCAGCGCAAAGCGGCCGCGTATTTCTTCTAGCAGGCCGGGGACTGTGGTGATCATTGGGATTCCTGAAAAACATATTTGACTACCGAGAATGTGTAACCAAAATGATGCAGACGGGCAACGGTTGGTATTAATTAGGGTGGGCTTGCAATTCTTCATTGCATCGAAAGCTATAGGCCCCATATATCGTTCTTGTGGGGTACAATGATTCTCAAATTCGGGGCTATCCCTTGCTAACTTTTAAAAATTTATTCTTACGCTCTTCCAACCTATCTGCGCTCTTGATTGTCGGATTGGTATTGTCCGCTTGTAATACGAGTTCAGCGCTTCGTTCTGGCCCGTTCAAGGTTCCCTCGGCTCGCTATGCGGCTTTGATAATCAACGCTAATTCTGGTGAAGTTCTCCATTCCGTACGTGCAAACGCTATTCGGTTTCCCGCGTCCTTGACTAAAATGATGACCATGTATCTGGCTTTTGAAGCCATTAGCAGCGGGCGCATTAGCAAATCGAGTCTTATTACTGTCTCATCCCGCGCCGCACGCCAGCCCGCGTCTAAACTGTATCTAAAGGCAGGGCAAACCATCACTGTGGATAAGGCGTTGGAAGCAATTGCTGTTAAATCTGCCAATGATGTTGCTTACGCTATGGCCGAATTTTTGAGCGGCAGTGAAGCCAACTTCGCGCGCCATATGACGAGTCGCGCCCGCTCACTTGGCATGTCTTCCACCACGTTCCGCAATGCCTCTGGCTTGCCCGACAAGCGCCAAGTGACCACAGCCCGCGATATGGCAAAACTTGGCATTGCCCTTCGCCGCCGTTTCCCGCAGCACTATCATTACTTTTCAAAACGCACATTTAAGTACCACGGCCGCACCATTCGCGGCCACAACAAGGTTCTTGGCCTGTTGCGTGGGGCGGACGGCATCAAAACTGGTTACACCCGTGCCTCCGGTTTTAATCTTGTGACTTCAGTGCGCACCCGCAAGGGACGTATTATTGGGGTTATTTTGGGTGAAAACTCTGGCCGCACGCGGGACCGCCATATGGTTCAGCTCATCAATAAGTATGCAAAATGATCCCCGCAGCGGAGTGGTCGAACAACCAAGTGCGGAGCGATTAATGAGTATGAAACCAGACCGTGATGTTTCCCGTCTCGTTGAGATTATGAAGGCACTGCGCACGCCTGTTACAGGTTGCCCTTGGGATTTGGAACAAGATTTCCGTTCCATCACCCCCTACACCATCGAAGAAGTTTATGAGGTTGTTGATGCGATAGAGCGCGGCGACATGGAAAACTTGCAGGAAGAATTGGGCGATCTATTGTTGCAAGTCGTCTACCACGCACAAATGGCCACCGAAGAAAATTCGTTTGATTTTGCCGATGTGGTCGAAGGCATCACCACCAAAATGATACGCCGCCACCCCCACGTATTCGGGGATGAGAAAGCCCGCACCGCTGGCATGGCCAAAGGCGCATGGGACAGGCTCAAGGCCATTGAGAAAGCGGAAAGAGCTGAACGGCGCGGAGCCATGGGATTATCGCCGCTGGGTGGCAACAACTCCTTATTAGATGATGTCCCTGCCAGCATGCCGCCGATGTTGGAGGCCGTGAAGCTTCAACAAAAAGCATCGAAGGTAGGGTTTGATTGGAATGATCCGAAGGCCGTGATTACTAAAATTCGTGAGGAACTGGACGAATTCGAGGTGGAGTTAGACGCAAATGACAAGGACAAGATGGAAGCCGAATTGGGTGATGTGTTGTTCGCGCTGGCTAATCTTGGTCGTCATTTAAAGATCGACTCTGAAGGGGCTGTTCGTAGAACCAACGGGAAATTTCGTAGGCGGTTTGGCTATATTGAAAACAACATCGAGACCAAGGGTGAAACGATGGAAAGCGCAAACCTAGAGACGCTTGAGGAACTTTGGATTGAGGCTAAGAACGAGGAGTAGCAACAGCTCCATTTAGTTTCTCCTTGAAATACCCAAATATTTCATTCAATGCCTCAACAGTTGGAGAGCCTTCCTCATCCATGAAATGAAGCGTCAGGATTGAGTGGTCGTTGCCTTTAAGGGTGCGCAGCTTGATGCGCTCTTTATCGTCATTAAAAGCCTTATCCAGCGCTTCAAATTTGGGCGGCTTGCAGATTTTATCACCTGCGAAACGGAACGCCAACATCGCGCCTTTTTCGTCTAAGGCAGTGCGGATTTCGGAAACATCGGATTTCGACATATGCAGAGAGCCAGCACTTTGTAATGGCAACGAAGGTTGTGTGGAAACACTGGCAAGAACAGCATCATCCGCCATAAGCGAGATGGCGAAATTTCCCGTCATACACATGCCGATAACGCCAATTCCGGGAACTTTATATTGGTCTTTCAAGCTTTTGCATAAAGCCCTCAACCAATTGAGAATTGGGCTTGAAGCGTCTTTCGAAAACAAAGCAAACTCACGGCGCATGCAGAACACGCGGCCAAAGTTGCCACCGAGCGAATTTTTCCCGATTGGGCCAAACAGGTGAGGCATAACAACTGTAAAGCCTTGGGCAACAATTTTATCAGCCAAAACCATCATTTGAGGGCCAATGCCGGGCAACTCTTGTATCAACAAGATAACCGGCCCCTCGCCCTTGGTATAAATATCATGTTCCAAAGGTTTTCCATCAACCGCATTGGTTGAATAAATTGTCTTTTGCCAACCCTCAATCATCTCCAGCCTCCCAACTGTTCTCTACGTGCAATAATGGTCCGGCTATAAAATATTCGCAACCGTTCCCAGTCCTTGTTCTTTCGCCCGATCCATTAGATAATGCGCGCAAATTAAATCTTGCGAAGCAATGCCTAGAGAGCGGTAAAGGGTGATTTCACTATCGTTCTCGCGACCCCGCGCTTTGCCTTCCAGCACTTCACCTAGTTCTGCAATTACGTGGTCTTTGGTAATTCGGCCGCTTTCAAGCGCCTCTATAATATCACCAGATTGAGCGAATGCTGAGGGGCGGTAATCAACATAGAGGGACGCACTTGCCACCATATCCTCATCAATCTCGCGCATACTGGGAATGGACGCACCAACGGCATTAACGTGGCAGCCCTTATCAATCCACGCCCCTTCTAGAATGGTTCCCTTTGAAGAGGTTACAGTACAAACGATATCGGCGCCTTTAACTGCGGCCTGCACATTCGTCATTGCCTTGAACTCTATACCTGCATGCTGCTTCCGTGCTTCTGCGATAAATCCCTCTACCTTTTCAATGGCGCGTCCGACTACTTGTATTTCTTCAATACCGCGCACTGCTAACATTGATTGAATGTGGAATTCTGCTTGCTCACCAGCACCAACTATCACCAGAGTTTTTGCGTTCTTACGAGCAAGGACATTCGTTGCGACACCGCTGGCTGCCGATGTGCGGATCGCAGTCAAATATCCTGCATTCATGATCGCTATCGGCGTGCCGTGAGCCTTTTCAAACAAAACCATCAGCCCTAAGTGTGAGGAATGTCCGCTGGCTGGATTGTTGGGATAAAGGCTTATCAGTTTCACACCGTAGCAATCGGGCTCATCCATTGTGCCTGGCATGATGCCAAGCATATTTGGTGCTCCGACATCTATAGCATGCCGAAGAGGAAGATTTGCCTTTCCTGATGAAGCCGCAATCAAAGCAGTGCTTACTAATTCAATTGCTTTCGGCATAGGAAGCAACGATGCCATATCCTGTGTGGAAAGGACTATCATTGTTCGCTTATCGTTCCATCAGGCCATTCATTGCTGGTGTTATTCAACCCAAGCACCTCTTCTAAAAGCGCTACATATTCTTGCGGACGCACAACGTAAGGAAAGTGGCTACCGACCGTAAATCGAAACGCCTTTTTTGGTGAAAGACGCGCACGAACAAGCTCTCGCATTGGTTCAGGAATAAGGTGATCATCTTCAGATTCAACCGTATAGACAGGGCATACTCCCTCAAACTTCTCAGCCAATTCTGGCCCTTCCTTGAGTGCTTTCAAACGCATCCGCAACTCATCATCACTGATTCGACCTTCAACTTCACCCAATAGCAATTCAACCAACTCGCGACTTTCAGGATTGGCTTTGACGTTTTGCTTCATATTGTCAGTGAAACCCTTGCGTAAATCCTCAATCGGCATCTTGTCCAGATCGAGGCTGTAGGGCGGGAAATTGGAAACCAATGCCGCTGAATTTAGCGTGTTTGCGGCAACCAACGCCTTAACCCTTTGAGGGTGCTTTTCTGTCAGGTATTGCGCGATATACCCACCAAGAGATGAACCGAGGAGAGTGACATTTTGAATACCTTCTTGATCAAGAAATCCAATGATATCTTCTACCCAAAGCTCAATGGAACCACTGTCGGGATAGCTCAAAGCATATATTTGAGCGCGTTCTTTCAGGGCATCAATTTGATTCCAGAAAATATCGGCCCGCCCAAGCGTTCCCGGTAGCAGTAACAGGGATGGTCCCACTTCCCCAGCTTTAACCAATCCCCACTCGCGTCCGTTTAATGTTATTCTCTTTTCCGCGAAACCAACGGCAAAATTATTTCTAGCGGTGATGAAATGATTAGTCATTCTCAGGCAACCTTACCCATCAATTGTTCTTTTACCGTAGGAGATACTCGTACTTTCATCAACAAAGTTCCATCCTCTTGATCTGTTCTTTCAATCACATGGGTATTTTCATAAATCCAATTCAGATTGCCCATAGCCTTTAATGGTAAGGTAAACTCCATAACATTATCTGAGCCAGCGATACGCTCCTCAATTAGCTCTAGAAGCGCCCTGCTCCCCTCGCCCGTAATTGACGAGAGCAATAATGATGCATTTTCTTCAGTGCGTGTCGCGCGGATGGAATCCAGAGCTTCTGGATCAAGCAAATCAATCTTATTCCAGACCTCAACAACCTTTTCGTGACCATCTTCGCCAACACCCAATTGCGATAAAATATTGTATACGTCTTCCGATTGAGCTGCGGTGTCAGGATCCGCAATATCACGCACGTGGATTATCAGTTCAGCTTCAAGCACTTCTTCGAGCGTGGCCCTAAACGCGGCGACTAGATGGGTTGGGAGATCGGATACAAAACCAACTGTATCAGATAGAATAACCTGTGTTCCCTCTGGTAGATGCAACTGGCGCAATGTCGGGTCGAGAGTTGCAAACAGCATATCCTCGGCCATCACATCTGCACCTGTGAGCTTATTAAATAACGTCGACTTACCAGCGTTTGTATAACCAACCAAAGCAATTACCGGGTGAGGAATTTTCTTGCGCTGGGACCGATGAAGTGTGCGGGTTCGGCGAACTTTTTCTAGTTCACGCTCAAGCTTGTTCACACGATCTTGTAGTTGTCGTCTATCAGATTCAATTTGCGTCTCACCGGGGCCACCAAGGAAGCCAGAGCCGCCTCGCTGGCGCTCAAGGTGGGTCCATGCACGAACAAGTCGACCCTTTTGATAATTCAGATGGGCAAGTTCAACCTGTAAACGCCCCTCTTTGGTTTGGGCTCTCGCACCAAAAATTTCTAGGATTAGCCCCGTCCTATCGAGAACCTTGGCATTCCATTCTTCCTCAAGGTTACGTTGCTGAACGGGTGTAAGCGAATGGTCAATGATTACCAATCCCGCATCCATCGCTGCAATGATGCCCTTTAATTCCTCAACCTTCCCAGAACCAAATAATGTGCCCGGTTTAATTTTGGAAAGAGAAACGGCCCCAGAATGGACGACATTGAGATCAATCGCATTGGTCAGCCCAACGGCCTCATCTAATCTCGATTGTTCCGTTCTATCATGCAAACGTTTCCGTCCTGCGGCAGAAACTGCCCGTTTCCCAAGGACTGGCACGATCACTACAGCTTTTTCTGCGGAGTGTTCTTCGCTGATATCAATTTGAAAGCGGGCTTTCCCGCTTTGCTCAAGGTCAGACAGAATCAATCACCTTCAAGAATTGTCGCCACTATTTGTTTCTTCGCCCTCGAACATGCTCATTGGTTCCCCAGGCATGATTGTGGAAATGGCGTGTTTATATACGAGTTGAGAATGGCCATCACGGCGCAAAAGCAGGCAAAAGTTGTCGAACCACGTGACAATACCTGTAAGTTTCACACCGTTTACTAGAAATATGGTTAGCGATATTTTATTTTTGCGAACATTATTTAGAAATGCATCCTGCAAATTTTGTTGTTTTTCGGCCATAATTAGAACCTTCCTCCCGCAAGTATTAAACGTCATTATATGCAGCAATTGGCATACCGCAATGGCAAAAAAGTCTTATCGACTCCGCCAATAGCGAATACTGAACAAACCGATGACTGCCAACACCTCCAACCGCCCCAAAAGCATCAATATCATCAGTGCATACTTTGCTTGATCACTGAACGCTGAGTAAGGAGGCCAAGCCACAGTACCAGGTGCTGCCCAGCCTGAATAATACACCGGCCCCGCCGTTGCGAAATTAGAAACAGTGGCCGTAAGCGCAGCCTCAAATGGAATCCCTGTGGTGGCAATGAAAATAGTGCCTAAACAAATCGTGATAATCGCAACAACGAATAAACTCCAAATAGCTTTCATGAGCTGGATATCATAGCGCTCCGAGCCGAAATGCGATTGACGCACCACATTAGGATAAACGAGATTGTCTAATTCCCCCCATGATTTTACCAGCATTCCTCCTAAGCGGTAATGCTTCAGTCCCCCTGAAGTTGAGAACGCACTCCCGCCAATGAGAATCACGAACAATACAATCACTAACGGCATTAAGGTGAAATAACCGGGCCGAGTTTCGACACCACTTGTTGAAACCAAAGAGGCCCCATTGAAAAAGGCTTCAACCACCATGCTCAACGCGCCTTTTTCAGTACCCGCTGAGATGGAGATCGCTACGTAAATAAATCCAATGGTTAAAAGTGCAATCAGCGCAATGACTGAATAGCTCTCACGATGTCTTACTAAAACATCTTTCTTTCCCGCCATCACCATGCGTTGCCAAAAAATACTGGTCGCGCCCAGCAATAAAAATAGCCCAAAAACAAACATACCGCCAACGCCCAAGACATCATCTACACTTCCATCAAACGGTAAAAACCCGCCAGTAGAAGTGGCTGTCATCGCGAGAGTCATCGCATAGAATGCCCGAGTGCCAGTTATGAAGAACCCAAGGAAGCAAAGAGCCGTCATCGTTGTGTAAAGCAGCGCTAAATTTGTGATAAATGCAACGAGGCGACCATCAGTGGATTTCAAATCAGCACCGACCGTCATACTATCGTGGGGTTTTGTGATGCCGCCAATGCCCAATGGGGCCAAGACCAAGATTACGCTCAACAGAGCTAGAAAGCCGCCATACCATTGCAATTGAGCGCGCCAAAAAATCATGGCCTGCGGCCACTCGTTGATGGTATTTAAAATGCTGGAACCAGTTGTTGTTAAACCCGATACAGATTCAAATAATGCATCAATAAACCGCATACCGATGATGTTTTCAAAGGGGATGGCTGCCATGATTGGCATCACCATCCAAACAAGAAGAAGTAACACTAATCGCCCGATATGAGGGACGCGTCGTAATCTCCCCATTATTGAAAGAACCGGACCGCCAAAAATAAAACCGCCCAGTAAAAAATATACCCCCAGCCTTTGAACGACATCAATTTCACCGACCAACAAACCAACAAAAATTGGTCCAAGCAAAGACAGGGTTAGCGCTAGGCCCACACAGGCAAGGTAAAATACGACGGCAAGCATCAGAAAAATTCCAAGCTAACCCTGAACATTTGCTCTACTTGTTTCACCCGTTCAGCGGTAGCGAATATAACAATACGATCTTTCGCTTTGATAACGGTATCACCGTCTGGAACAGTAACCTTCTCACCACGATAGATTGCGCCAATACGAACACCATCGGGCAAATCCAATTCGCGTAAAGGCGTTCCCACGAGAGGCGAAGTCTCAAGCGCTTCTGCTTCAATTATTTCTGCAGCACCATTTTGCACGGAATGAACACCACGGATGCGACCACGGCGTACGTGTTGCAAGATTTTTGATATTGTTACCGAACGCGGGTTAAGGTGAGCATCAATACCCAGTGTCTTTGTAAATTCATAATAGCTGGTGTTATTCAGCAAGGTCATGTTCGAGGCGCACCCTAAACGTTTTGCCATAACACTGGACAAGATATTGACTTGGTCATCGTTGGTAAGCGCCACCATTAGGTCCGCGTGCTCAATATCTGCTTCGATCATAATCTGCTGATCAAGCGCGTTGCCATGTAGCACAACAGTGCGTTCAAGCTCGTCTGCTATCGTGATAGCTCGTTCGCGTGAATTTTCTACTATTTTTACGCGGGCTGAAGATTGGCGTTTCTCAATTGCTTGCGCCACATAAAGTCCAATATTGCCGCCACCAACAATCACAATACGGCTGGCCGTTGGCTCTTCATGGCCAAATATATTCAGGGTACGCCGAACCCGGTCGCTACGCGCAACAACATAGGCTAAATCGCCTGCCATCATCCCGTCATTCGAATGGGGAACAAACAACCGCCCTGCCCGCCATATACCAACAACTACAGCTGATAGGTCAGGAAACAACTCACTGAGCTGACCAAGAGGCGTATCAATGACAGGGCAATCATCAAGGCACTCAATGGCGATCATCGAAACATTGCCCTCCGCGAAACGCACTGCATCCGTTGCACCTGGCAATGCAATGCGCCGCAATACCATCTCACCAACCTCAATTTCGGGCGAAATGATAACATCTATCGGCATATGCTCGCGAGAGAACAGGTTGCCAAATTGGGGAAGCAAATAATTTTGCGCGCGAATTCTTGCGACCTTAGTCGGCACTTTAAACAAGGAGTGAGCGACCTGACAGGCCACCATGTTGACCTCATCATAAAGCGTCACTGCAATGATCATGTCAGCATCTTCAGCACCCGCAGCTTGTAAAACATCAGGCTGGGAGCCATGGCCAATAAATCCGCGCACATCTAGACGATCACGGATTGCTTGAACAAGCGAGGCCGAATTGTCGATTACAGAGACATCATTGCCCTCGTTGGCTAAACGCTCAGCAATGCCGTAACCAACTTGCCCCGCACCACAAATAATAACTTTCATATCGTTTCTGCCGTCCAATCAGCAAATCAATGGCACATTATAGACCAAGTGATTTCAATTTGCGATGCAATGCGGATCGCTCCATCCCAACAAATGTTGCTGTTTTTGAGATATTTCCACCAAAGCGTGTAATTTGTGCCTGCAAATAGTCTCTTTCAAATATTTCGCGGGCTTCTCGTAGTGGCATAGACATGATGTGGTCATCCCCTGCCCCAAGTGTTTTTGGGAGCATATCACTAATTTCACCAGGCAGTTGATCCGCTCCAACAGAATCCTCATCATCCCCCCGCGAAAGTATCATCAGACGCTCAACATTGTTACGCAACTGACGCAAGTTCCCAGGCCAATCATGGGCTTGCAACACTGCCATTGCATCGTCACCGATTATACAAGCCTTCACACCAGATTGCGCTTCAATTTGCCCCATGAAAGCTTCAATCAATTCTGCGATGTCTTCACGTCTATCGGCCAAGGAAGGGACCTGAACTGGAACAACCGCTAACCGGTGAAACAAATCCTCCCTGAAGTGCCCATCTGTAATCAGCTCTTCAATATCTATCGAAGTTGATGATAAAACGCGTACGTCCACCTCAACCTTCTTATTACCGCCAACTCTTTCGAACTTTTGCTCAACAAGCACCCGCAATATTTTGTTTTGTGTATCTCGCGGCATTTCCCCAACTTCATCGAGTAAGAGAGTACCCATGTGTGCTTCCTCAAGAGCGCCGACCTTAGCTTCTCGCCCCTCGGTTGCTTCCACGCCAAAGAGTTCCGTCTCCATATTCTCAGGTGTAATAGCCGCAGCATTGAGGATAACGAATGGGCCATCCGCTCTGGAAGAGTGTTTGTGAATGGCGCGTGACACCATCTCTTTACCGCTGCCAGACGGGCCAATAATCATGACGCGTGAATTGGTTTGAGCGACCTTATCAATATTCGAACGCAGTTGATTCATTGCTAGCGACGAACCAATCATCTCTGGCATATCAGGGGTACGTCGTTCTAAATCTTTAACTTGCTTACGTAGTCCCGCCGTTTCCAGCGCCCGTTCGGCCAACATTATCAGTCGATCTGCTTTGAACGGTTTTTCGATATAGTCGTAAGCCCCGCGTTGGATAGCTGATACAGCCGTTTCAATATTACCGTGACCAGAAATAATAACGACAGGTAATTCGGGATGCTGTTCTCGAATTACATCTAACAGTGCTAAACCATCAAGCTTACTGCCCTGAAGCCATATGTCGAGAAAGATCATTGATGGACGGCGATCGGATATAGCCGCCAGCGCGCTATCACTATCACCAGCAGTACGGGTGTTGTGCCCTTCATCCTCAAGCAAACCTGAAACAAGATTGCGTATATCAACCTCGTCATCAACTACTAAAATATCAGACGCCATTGGCCTCTCCCTTCTTTGATTTTTCTTGCTTTTTTACCAATGGAATATGAGCTCTCACCCTTGCTCCATGTCCGCCGCTGGCCACCGAAGGCGCATCAAGCAATTCAATATGTCCGCCATGTTCTTCTAAGATTTTACCCACAATTGCCAAACCCAACCCGGTCCCTTTTTCGCGAGTCGTCATATACGGCTCAAGCAGGCGTAGTCGGTTTTCAATTGGAAGGCCTTTTCCATTATCAATTATGTCGATCATGTGAAAACCATCATCTATCGAATGACGAATTTCGATTATAGGGCTTTCACCTTTTGGATATTCAAAACCTTCAATAGCTTCTGTGGCATTTTTAATGAGGTTACCAAATGCCTGTCCCAACAACCGACTATCAAAAAGCGCATCGAGTTTATCCGAGCCTAAGTTTTCTAAAAATTCTATTTCTGGGTTCGAAACTTTCAGTAGAAAAATTGCTTCCCTAATTGGTTCGCCCAAGTCTCCAGCAACCATGGCAGGCTTGGGCATACGAGCGAAGGAAGAGAATTCATCGACCATGCGACCAATATCTGCAACTTGCCGAATGATGGTATCTGTACATTGATCGAAAACTTCGCGGTCTTCCGTAATCACTTTCCCATAGCGGCGTTTAATTCGCTCGGCAGATAGTTGTATTGGCGTCAACGGGTTCTTAATTTCATGGGCAATACGTTGGGCTACATCAGCCCAAGCGGAGGTACGCTGGGCACTCACTAGATCTGTGATATCATCAACCGTGATAACGTGAGAATGCATTTCCTCCTCACTGTTATCGATTGATACCTGTATATTAAGCGTACGTTCCTTGCCCTGCTTGATTATTGAGATTTGTTCACGGTATTCTGGCTTCCCGCTCAACTCTGCGCGATCAACTACCGCCCCGAATTCAGGGCTGATGTCCGTAAGTTTCTCACCTACTAAATTTTTCCCATCACCTGCTAACAAACTAAGTCCAGATTTATTGGCAATTGCCAAACGCCCCTCTGCACTCACACCAATAACCCCTGACGTTACCCCCGACAAAACGGCTTCCGTGAACCTTCGGCGGCGATCAATCTGTTCTTGATTGTCGAGAATTTCGTCGCGCTGAGTACGCAACTCCTTTGTCATCGTATTGAATGTGTCCGTAAGTGATCGCAGCTCCCCCTCAGAACGTGTAGCTGGAACAGTAACGGACAAATTTCCTGTTGCCACTTCGTCAGCGGCAATGATCAAACGTCTAATTGGCTCTACAAGCCGATCGGCAACACCGATACCCATCCAAATTGCTGACAAAAGAATGGTCAAACAAATACCAATATACAAAAGACCGAAGGCTATTTGCAGGGGTAAGCGCCCGCTTTCAAGAAGCTTATATTCATTTGTGATTTCTTCCATCAAATCAATAGAGTGCACAACTCCAGGGTCAACGGATCGTAATGTATAAAGGAAAACATCGTTCCCCAAGGCTTTTAGCTTAATAACGCAACCAGCAAGATTTCTCTTCTTTGGGCCACCGCAAGCAGGCTTATCTGCAACAGCTAAAGCCATTAGCCCGGCTGGTGGGGGCGGCAATGGTATTGATGAGGTCGTCGGCAAGTCAGCTTTAACAATGACAGTACCGTCACGTTTAACAATAGCAGCATTGATCAATCCCCGCGCCTTTGCCTGCCCTGTCATGAATGCAACGAATGCGCCACGGTCCAAAATATAGCCTCCGCGATTTTTCATCAGCAGAAAACCCATATTGATCGTATTTGAATTCAGGGTTGCAGCTGTTTCATTGACGTAAGATTCAGCTACCCTAATAGAAGATTCTACGATGCTCTTTGTGCGGGCGTCAAATATTCTATCAAGCCCTAAGTCTAGTGTAATGCCCGCAATGATCGCCACCAAAATGGCTGGGAAGGCAGCAACAACACCAAAGAGGCCGACAATACGAATATGCATTCTTGCCGCCGCACGACCTCTTTGTCGAGCTTGCAGTAGCCTTGAAATTTCGTGTCCGACAAGAAAGAGAAGAACGGCCACAAACAAACCGTTAATGACCAAAATTCCCGTAATGATTTCACTTGTAGGAACAATTGATGTTAGCCCAAGTAAAACTATGAAAGATGCTGCGCCGAACAAGATTGCAAGCAACACGAAAGCAACCCCAAACTTGCCAGCATTACGCAAAGAAAATCCGCGCCGTTCTGCGATCGGCGCATCCGATAATTTTGAAGGGGTTAAATCGGCTGTTGTCATTTAGGCGATAATAAACTCGAGGATTCTAACCGTTGCTATTATGCAACAAAATGTGGCGTAATTGCAACAGAAAACGCACCCATTAAATTCCACGCATAATGTCTAAGTCCAGTTCCCGTATTTTTTTACGCAATGTATTACGGTTAAGCCCTAGTAATTTCGACGCTTGAATTTGATTACCTCTGGTTGCGCGTAACGCCACAGTGATGAGCGGAACCTCGATTTCTCGTAGGACTGTTTGGTACAGATCGATCACAGGGGTATCTTCGTTGTATTCAGCTAATAACTTTGAAGCAAAAGCAGCAACAACCGTTTGTAACTGTTGTTCTGTTTGTGAGGTCAGTTCAACCTCATCTGAAGGCAGTCGAGACGCAGACAATTCATTTTCTACCAACTCCTCAGTAATTCGTTCTTGAGGATATAAAGCTGTCAGCCGCTGCACCATATTTTCTAGTTCGCGAACATTTCCAGGCCATCTGTGGAGCTTCAACCGTTCCAATGCAGCTTTATCAAAACTCTTGTACGGTAACCCTCTTTCGTGTGCCTGCTCTAAGAAATGACGCACAAGATCAGGTATATCCAAACCACGCTCTCTAAGCGGAGGCAATCGTAACGGCACAACATTCAAACGGTAATATAAATCTTCTCTAAATTGTCCCTCACTGATTAATTCTGACAAATCTTGATGGGTAGCAGCCACAATGCGAACATCCGTAGAGATTGGTGTTCGACCACCAACGGTTGTGTACTCCCCTTCTTGCAAGACACGTAGAAGCCGCGTTTGTGCTTCCATCGGCATATCGCCAATTTCATCTAGAAATAATGTCCCCCCATTCGCCTGTTCGAAACGTCCAGCTGAGCGTGTATTGGCTCCCGTAAAAGCCCCTTTTTCATGACCAAACAACTCGGACTCAATTAACTCACGCGGAATAGCTGCCATATTTATGGCGATAAACGGTCCATTCTTACGCTTACCAAATTGGTGCAATGCTTTGGCAACAAGTTCCTTACCTGTCCCAGATTCACCGTTGATCATCACAGTTAGATCAGTCTGCGTCATACGAGCAATAACGCGGTATATTTCTTGCATCGCAGGAGAGCGACCTACCAAAGGCATAGAAAGCGTCTCATCGCCCGCTATCTTGTCTTCATTTACAACAGGTTGCGAAAGGGCGCGCTCAATAGTTTCTAGCATTTCCTTCAAGTCAAAAGGTTTTGGCAGGTAATCATAGGCCCCTTTTTCAGTAGCGGTGATTGCAGTCATAAATGTGTTTTGTGCGCTCATTACAATGATGGGGAGTTCGGGTCGTAGCCTTTTCATTCTTGGCAACACGTCGAAAATATTTTCATCTGGCATCACCACATCGGTTAACACCAAATCTCCATCACCAGCCTCTGTCCAGCGGAGCAGCGTTGCGACATTGGATGTCACTCGAACATCATACCCTGCCCGAGATAGCGCTTGCGAAAGCACTGTTCGGATTGCGGCATCATCATCGGCAATTAGAATCTCAGCCATGTTGTTTCCTAATTTCCATTCTCATCTGTCCAAGTCGGCATAAGCACTTGGAATGTTGTGCCGTTTGATTGGCTATCGCACGAAATTACTCCGCCATGATCTCCCACAATTTTGGCAACCAATGCTAAACCTAGCCCGGAACCATTTTGTTTGGTTGAGACAAAGGGGTCAAACATATACGATTGAATGTCCTCTGGGACTCCAGGTCCATTATCTATAACACTGAGGGCTATGGGTAGTGAGATACGTTCGCTTGATCCAACTGCAGCAACTCGCATCCCAGGTCGATAAGCAGTTGTTAGCGTGATTTGAGGCTCATCAACATTGCTCACTGCTTCGCTGGCATTCTTTACGAGATTTAGGAACACCTGAACCAATTGATCGCGATTACCAAGTACAGGCGGAAGTGACGGATCGTATAGTTCAACAATCTTGATATGTTTTGCAAAGCCAGAAAGCGCCAATGTTTTAACATGTTCCAAAACGGCGTGAACATTGACAGGGTCCCGTTCTAGCGGGCGCTCATCGGAGAATACTTCCATTCGGTCAACCAAGCGTACAATTCGGTCAGTTTCATCTGTAATCAACCGCGTAAGAATGCGATCATCTTCATTGGCCGAAGTCTCCAATAATTGGGCCGCACCGCGTATTCCGGACAAGGGATTTTTTATCTCATGGGCCAGCATGGAAGCTAGCCCTGTTACTGTCCTTGCTGCGCCCCGATGGGTAAGTTGCTTATCCAAGGCATCGGCCATTGAGCGAACCTGTAATAAGACAACAACACTTGAGGGCTGCTCAAAGACTGGGGCAACATACACATCGACCCATTTTTCTCCCCCTAAGCGTGGAGAAGAAACATCAACTTTGTATTCACTGATCGGAGAGTGGGTGATTTGCACCTGCTCAACTAAAGTTCGCATGGGGCTATCAGAAGGTATAAACGAAGCGAGTGTTCTTTTTTTCAATATTGTAAAGCTACATTGGAAAAAAGCTTCAGCCGCAACATTTGCAAAATTGAAGCACCCATCTTTCGAGATCATAAAAACCGGATGAGGTAAGGCGTTTAATAGAGACGTTGGTAGGCTAGAAGGATCCATTACGCCGCCACCCTTTTGCTATCAACTTCTTTGAACAGTTCGCGAATTATTGCCAAGACAGCGGAAGCGTCTTCACTCGTCATCATTTTCAATCTTTGGGAAGTGAAGTCTTGATCTTTCGGCAGATGCTCACAATACCAGCCCAAGTGTTTGCGGGCATTTCTCATACCCAATTCCTTGCCGTAGAAAGAAAGCATAGCCTCATAGTGGTTTGATATAAGCGCGGCCAATTCTGTTCCCACAGGCATCTCTACGACCATCTCCCCCGCAAGGGCAGCTCCAATTTGACCAGGAAGCCATGGCGAACCGTAGCTGGCTCTACCAATCATAACACCATCCGCGCCGGAAGCCGCCATTGCTTCTTTTGCATCATTTGCGCTGGCAATATCACCATTCACAATCAATGGAACAGTTGTACAGGCACGAACTGGCGCAACCTTGTTCCAATCGGCATTGCCTTTATAAAATTGATTTCGTGTGCGGCCATGAACTGTGAGCATCTGCACCCCAGCGCGCTCAGCGCGCTCTGCCAGTTCAGGTGCATTGATTGAATTTTCGTCCCACCCCAAACGCATTTTTAGGGTCACGGGTAAATCTGTTGTCCCCAATACGGCATCAACCAGAGTCATGGCATGATCTAAGTCACGCATGAGGGCTGAACCTGAGTAGCCATTGGTGACACGCTTCGAAGGACACCCCATGTTAATATCAACCACTGATGCGCCCGATTGTTCCGCAACCTTCGTCGCTTCAATCATCCACTTTGGTTCTCTGCCCGATAATTGAACAATGTGCGTGGGTAAACCTGCGGTCTCTGCTTTGAGGCGCATTTCCTCCTGCCCCACCGTCAATGCTTCACTCGCAACCATTTCAGAGATAACCATCCCTGCTCCCAGCTCCCAAGCGAGCTTACGAAAGGGCACATCACTCACCCCAGACATAGGGGCAAGAAACGCTCTATTTCGCACAGGCACATTACCAATGGTAAATGGCTCTTGCTTAATATTTGTGCAGGTTTTTGGCATGCCGCATTTCTAAGCAGAAATGGCGAATGGCGCAAGCAATCTGGAAATTTAGGTTAATCCTAAAACAATCCGCCTGTTCCAGAAATAACAGCCCGCGTTGCCGCAGGAGTAGTTTTTAACTTACCACTCAACATATCTGATTCAAATCCGATGACAGAGTTTCTTGTTGGTGGCTTTGTCCCGGGCTTAAAGGCTTCCATAATCACACCTTTACGGCCAGCTTTTGCCAACAGGCCAGTTTTCGCATTGATCGGATAAAGTTTAATGCCGCGAGGCACACGGAAATCAATCGCTGAGGTTGATGTCAAAGCATCTTTCATGAAATCAACAAATATAGGAGCTGCAAGTCCACCGCCGGTATTACCCTTGCCCATTGGTTCTGGGCGGTCATAGCCTACAAAAACACCGACAACGAGGTCCGGAGAATAGCCCATAAACCACGCATCTTTTTCTTCGTTGGTGGTTCCGGTTTTACCTGCGATTGGCACTCCAAGCTTTGCAACATTCTTAGCTGTACCACGTTGAACAACCCCCTCCATCATGGAGGTAATTTGATAGGCGGTCATGGGATCTAGAACCTGATCACGGTCATCAATCAATTTTGGTTCTTCTTGGCCAATCCAACTTGAGGCCTGACAATCTTCACAAACGCGCTCTTCATGTTTGTAAATGGTCTTACCATACCGATCCTGAATGCGGTCAATCAGCGATGGCTTAATGCGTTTACCGCCATTGGCCAACACCGAATAGGCCGTTGCCATACGCATAACCGTGGTTTCTTTTGACCCCAATGAGGATGATAGGCCTGCTATGCCCTTGGTATAAATACCGAAGCGTTTTGCATATTCAGAAATCAATGGCATGCCCATATCATTGGCAAGGCGCACAGTCATAAGGTTCCGCGATTTTTCAATACCGAGGCGCAATGTGGAAGGGCCAGCATAACGGCCGCCATAGTTCTTTGGCTCCCAAATACCAAGCGTGCCGCCTTGATCTTTTTTAAAGGGGCCATCCAGAACAACAGAGGAAGGCGTGTAGCCGTTATCCAAGGCTGCGGCATATACGAAAGGTTTAAACGAGGAGCCAGGTTGGCGCTTAGCTTGAGTTGCACGGTTGAACTGAGAATCGCTAAACGAGAAACCGCCCATCATGGCTAGCACACGGCCAGTATGTGGATCCATTGCAACAAGAGCCCCAGAAACTTCGGGGACTTGTTCAAGTTTAAATTGACTATCTTTTCCAGAGACGTGAATGATGTCCCCTGGCTGCAATATTTTGTTCATCGTGCTGGCTTTAACGGACTTACGATCCTTGCCGCGCTCTTTGATTGTTAAACGCTTTGCCCATTTCGCATCTCGCAAATAGATGGTCGCTTCATCACGGTTTTTGGAAAGGCCCCTATTCGACAAGGTTTCAGGACGAAGGCCCAATCTCGCAAAATTGTCGCCAACTTCCAACACCACAGCCTGTTTCCAATTAGGCATATCTTTCAAGGCTCGAACCTTGGCAAAAGCTTTCCCCCAATCTTCGCCTAATTCCACCTGATCAAAAGCTCCATGGTAGCCCTTTTTACGATCATACCTAATAAGCCCATTTTGAAGTGCCCTGCGAGCAAGCTTCTGCATTTTCGGGTCAAGGGTTGTACGAATGGAAAGCCCACCTTCATAGAGTGAATTCTCGCCATACCGGTTGATAATCTCGCGGCGTACTTCTTCAGAGAAATACTCGGTGGCGGCCACATATGCACCCTTTTTCCGCTGGTTAACGCTCAATGGCATTTGCTTTGCAGTCTCTCCATCAATAGCAGAGACATAACCGTTGATAACCATGCGACCAATAACCCAATTACGGCGCTCAAGGGCTTTTTCTGGATGACGGAAAGGGTGATAGTTATTAGGCGCTTTTGGTAATGAGGCTAAATAAGCGACTTCGTGAACACCAAGATCCCCAACAGTCTTATCGAAGTAAGCAAGAGAAGCTCCCGCTACTCCATAGGAACCTAAGCCAAGAAAAATCTCATTAAGATAAAGCTCTAGAATTTTATTCTTCGAATAGGCCTTCTCCATGCGAAACGCCAACATAGCTTCTTTGATTTTACGATCGGCGGTTCTATCGCTTGTTAGCAGGAAGTTCTTAGCCACCTGCTGGGTAATAGTTGATGCACCACGAGCGCGTGCACGACGGCCGCTTAATTTGGCTTCTAGAAACTTAAATCCTGCACTGCCCAACGCCAGGAAATCAACGCCGTTGTGCTTGTAAAAATTCTTATCTTCCGCAGAAATGAAGGCTTGCTTCAACAGACCTGGAATCGCCTGAATAGGTAAGTACAAACGGCGTTCGCGTGCGTATTCAGCCATAAGATCGCCCGTTGAAGCGTGAATTCTGGTTGTTACTGGAGGCTCATATCGGTTCAAAACCTCATAGTCTGGCAGGTCTTTTTCAAGATCAGCAGCATAAAGGTATACGCCAATCGCGACAACCACCAGCACAGCCGTGCCGATTCCAAATAAGTATCCAAATAACCTTAGAAACATTAATCCTGCGTTCCCATAAACGTATGACGCGGCCCATCCTCATAGATGAGCTCCCTCTGTAGTGGTTGTAGCACCAAATATGGGGAGAATGTGAACCTATTCACGCCCAACATCATCTTTGCGTCAATTGTGACATTTCCGCCATAACAAGACCAATATTTACTTAAGGACCTCATTGTTTTGCCAATCTGGGGCCAAAAAATGCGATAATTGCATCAGTCACACTTGCGGCGGCCCTCTCCTGCCACTTAGGCGATTGCATAAGTCTCTCGTCCTCACGATTTGATAAATAGCCTAGTTCCAATAGAATCGAGGGAATTTCAGGAGCTTTCAATACAAAGAAGTCGGCCGACCTGTGAGGGTTATGGATGAGTTTCATATTCTTACTCAAGTGCTGAACCATTTGTTTTGCAAATCGAACAGAGAAGCCTTCAGTTTCACGGCGGGTCAAATCTATCAAAATATCGGCGACATTCGGAGCTGTTGTTGGAATTGACAAGCCTGCAATCAAATCTGCACGGTTTTGTTTTTTTGCAAGAACACGAGACAACTCATCCGACCCCTCCTTGGAGAGAGTGTAAACCGTTGCTCCCCGGATGTCTTTTTGCCTGAGAGAGTCTGCGTGAATAGAAATCATCAAATCAGCCCTATTTTTCCGAGCAATAGCGACTCGATCACGCAAGCCTATAAAGCTATCGTTATCGCGGGTTAAAACCACATTGAATGATGGATTTTGCTCAAGCGCTTTTCGCAATTTCAACGCAAATTGCAATGTCACATTCTTTTCACGAACTTTACGCCCACCAGTTGCCCCGCCATCAATTCCACCATGGCCAGGGTCTATGACAATCTTGAATTGTTGGGGCGAAGCTGGAGTGTTCTTTTCTGTTTTTTTGTCAACTTCCTCGAGGCGAACAGACTTTAGGAACTTTTCAACGGGCGCTTTCACCATATCAACGATCAACCGATGGCGATTACCACCATCCAGTACCTTCAATCTATGATTCTCTATGGTGACTGGTTCATTGAGCTCCAATACGATTCGAGATTGACCACGGGCAATTGTGCCAAACCGCACGGAAGACGCTAGTGTTTTAGGCAATTTACTTGCATCACTATCCAAACTGAACAACGTCTCGGGTAGATCTATGACCAAACGTTTGGGATCATTTAATAGATATATGTCGTAAACAGTCTCACGGTTAAAATCGACAATCATTCTTGCCCGCTGTTGATCCCCTACTAACCGCGCAGCAAATGCTATAATGGGTTCTTTTGGCGTACTAGCCGCGAGGACTGGCAATCCAAATAATAGAGGCCAAGTAGCAGCAAAAAGCAGCACAAAGGCCAAAGATCGCACACTATGCCCGTTATATTTTGCCCCTCGTATCATAGTCTGAATCACCAACTTTCGCTTTGTATCGGAATCTAAACTGCTCATGGTTAATGGGCAGTAAGCTTTTGCGACTGAGAGTAATTTAACCACAAATCTTGCCAATATTTTGTCAAAACCAAAATGGCACTTGTGTTTCATCCCGTTGGAGCTTACATCGGAACTGCGGCAATTTAGCAAGATCATTGAGATCAAAGCCGGGGAACATAAAAGTCATCCCTTTTCCGCAGTGCCGTCAGGGATATCTAATTATATCCCACTTGCAATGATTTAGTACTGCCAGTTTTGATGACTATAACGAAGGTGCTCTATTAAGCGCCCTCCCCGTTTATCTCTACACATGGTCAGGCCAAAGCCGGAAATTAGAATTTGTAGGGCGCAACAAACTACTGCGCAACCTGCGATGTAACAGCCCGAAGCTACGACAAAAGCTAGAGGGCGCGCGTGACACCACGCTTTCACTGTTTGTTTGCGGCATGCCGCAGATGAGCATTTTTTAGGTAAAGACTGAGCAATATGGCGCAGGCGAATTTACAGAACCAAACCGAGCCTTGCGGAGGCACAAACATGTTGCCACGCAATAGGTTCCATTCTGTTCGCCCCGAACTTATTCAAATACGCACCCGATTCTTATCGGCACGTTTTGGACATTTGCCAGTCACAAACACAGACAACGCAACACTAAGACACTTAATGACTGCGCCTCCCTCAACCACCTTGCCCATGGCAAGGCGGGGATGTGCAGATTCATTGTCTTTGAGTTGCGTTGCGGAAAGACATTCCAATGGCAAACAACAAAATGCTAATCGACGCGGCCCACCCAGAAGAAACACGGGTTGCTATGGTACGCGGCAATCGGGTTGACGAATTCGACTTTGAGTCGGAACATAAAACCCAACTTCGCGGTAATATCTATCTCGCAAAAGTAACCAGAGTAGAACCTTCTCTTCAGGCCGCATTTGTGGACTACGGTGGAAACCGCCATGGTTTCTTGGCCTTTGCAGAAATCCACCCAGACTACTACCAAATACCAGTTGCTGATCGTCAGGCGCTGATAGATGCCGATGCAGAAGATGCACGCAACGCGGCCGCGGCTGAAAACGCTGATGACAATGAAGATAGTGATGAAAATGGCGACGATGAGGAAAAGGCGGAAGCTAAGCCAACTCGTAAGCGCCGCTCTCGCCGTCGTGGAACAAAGAAAACATCGGATTCTAATGATGAGCCCGAAACCAGCGACGAAAAAGAAACGTCAAAAGATGCCGCCTCCTCGGATGCAAATGAACAGCCAACTGAGGAAGATGACAGTGATGATACTGTTATGGCTGCGGACAACGAGAACGATGATGTGGTTTCTGAAGACGCTCCAAAAAAACCTCGTCGCAGAACCTCACGGGTAAAGAAAACCGTTGAAGCATCTGAAAAACCAGCTGAAGAAGAAGCGCCCAAGAAAAAACCGCGTAAAACCGCGCGCAAAAAGAAAGAGCCCGAAGCTTTAGCTGAGGAAGCACCTGCTGAAACAGTTACTGCAGAAGCTGAAGAGGCTCCAAAAACAACGCGCCGCCGTACTTCTCGTAAGAAAAAAGACACTGAGGAAGCCGCAGTTGAAGCTTCTCCTGAAACAGAATCTGAAGCGGAAGATAAGCCAAAGCCAACACGCCGCCGCTCTACCCGCAAGAAAAAAGATGCGGAAGAAGAAGCGCAAGCAACAGAGACAGACAGTGAAGTTACTTCTAGCGAAGAAGACCCATCTGAAGAGGCTGAGAACAAGGGACGTAAACCACGTTCTCGATCCCGCTCACGTCGCGGCAAAAAGAAGCCAGATAGCTCTGAAAATAATGACAACGATTCAGTAGAGAACCTTGGTTCTGCTGATGCAATGGAAGAGGTCCCTGCCAGACGCAGTAACCGCCGCCATTACAAAATTCAAGAAGTCATTAAACGCCGCCAAATCCTTTTGGTACAAGTGGTCAAAGAAGAACGCGGCAATAAGGGTGCGGCACTAACCACGTACCTCTCACTTGCTGGCCGTTATTCTGTGCTGATGCCTAACACCGCTCGCGGTGGTGGCATATCGCGCAAGATTACCAATTCATCCGACCGTAAGCGCTTGAAATCCATTGCTTCTGGCCTAGAAGTTCCTCAGGGAATGGGTGTAATCTTGCGAACTGCGGGCGCATCTCGCGGCTCTGATGAAATCCAACGGGATTTTGAATACCTCATGCGCCTTTGGGAGAATGTTCGTACTCTCACATTGGACTCAACAGCTCCTTGCCTTGTTTACGAAGAAGGCAGCCTAATTAAACGCTCAATTCGCGACCTTTACGATAAAGACACAGGAGAAATTCTAGTGGCTGGTGAAGCTGGTTTCAAAGAAGCCAAAGACTTCATGACTATGTTGATGCCAAGCCATGCGAAAAACGTAAAACTCTATCGGGACCACATTCCATTGTTTGCCCGCATGGGTGTTGAGGCGCAACTTGACGCAATGCTTCAACCACAGGTGACCCTAAAGTCTGGTGGCTATCTTATCCTCGACCAAACAGAAGCGCTTGTTGCAATTGATGTGAACTCTGGGCGCTCGACTCGCCAGCATTCTATTGAAGACACCGCAGTCGCTACCAACTTGGAAGCCGCCGATGAGGTTGCCCGTCAATTACGCCTTCGTGATTTAGCTGGATTGATCGTTATCGACTTCATCGACATGGAAGACAAGCGCAACGTCCGAGCCGTTGAAAAACGGCTAAAGGATGCATTGAAGAATGATCGCGCACGTATCCAAGTCGGCCGCATATCGCACTTTGGCTTGATGGAGATGTCACGCCAGCGTATCCGCGCCAGTGTTTTGGAATCAACCACCCAAACATGCCCAACCTGCGATGGTCTTGGCCACGTTCGTTCATCTTCATCGGTTGTGTTGGGTGTCCTCCGCGCAATTGAGGAACATTTGAACCGCAACTCGCGCAATAACCTCACGGTTAAAGTCTCTACGGCTACAGCAATCTATTTGTTAAACAGCAAGCGGGAAACTTTGAGCGACCTTGAAAACCGCTTTGGTGTCAGCCTTCTTATTGAGCCTGACGACACTCTTGGAACAACGCCGTGTACGATTGAAAAAGGCGAGCTCTCTAATCGCAAGCCAGTCCAACCAACAGCAGTTCAAGCCGATATGGCAATGGATGAAACTGAACCCACGGAAACAGTTTCTGAGCCACGTACTGAAGACGCTGAGAGTGCTAACAGTGAAGGGGATGGGCGCAAAAAACGTCGCCGTCGCCGTCGCCGTCGTGGCTCTAGTTCCGAAGAAGGCCAAGAGGCTAACTCCTCAGAAGAAGAAGCCGGCAGCGATAGCCAAGCGGCTTCCGAGGCCGTAGGAGAAAAGCCAAAAGAGCCATCTACGGAAGCTGAAGCGGATGAAAAGCCGCGCAAGAGAACGCGCCGGTCTAAGAAATCTACTGATGATGCTGTTTCAGAAGATGAAGTCGCAACTACGGAAGAAAAAGAAGAAAAGCCAAAGCGCACGCGCCGTAAAAAAGCTGTAAAGCCTGAAGTGGAAGCAACGGCTGAAGCGATTCCTTCTGACGATGATGAGGACTCAAAACCTCGCCGTCGGACCACCCGCCGCAAAACAGCAGCCGAAGTAGAGCCTGCTGAAACAACGGCAACGGAAGAGGCTCCCGCGACGGAAGAAGCGGATGGCGACAAATCTAAAAAACGCGGTGGCTGGTGGCAACGAAAGTTCTTTTAAGTCACCGCTAAACCACTAAATTATTAAGCACCCCAAGCACTTCGTGTTTTGGGGTGTTTGCTTTTTTGGGGAGTTTAGAAAACTTCGCCATTTATCAATCCCCTACCCTTGCGTTAGCTGGGTACGTCTTGCACTATCCGCAAAATTCTTAAATGAATCGCAAGGGATAATGTGATGGACGTACAAGCAGCAGTAGCTTTCGAAGCCGGTAAACCACTCGAAATAGCAACGGTACAATTGGAAGGTCCAAAGGCCGGCGAAGTCATGGTAGAAATCAAGGCAACAGGTCTTTGTCATACTGATGAGTTCACCCGTTCAGGTGCAGATCCAGAAGGTATTTTCCCTGCGATTCTAGGACATGAGGGCGCTGGCGTTGTTGTTGAAGTTGGCCCTGATGTTAGATCCCTGAAAAAGGGCGACCACGTTATCCCACTCTACACAGCAGAATGTCGTGAGTGCGAATATTGCCTCAACCCAAAAACCAATCTTTGCCAAGCGGTTCGCTCTACCCAAGGCCAGGGTGTAATGCCCGATGGTACAAGCCGCTTTTCTTTTGAGGGCAAGCCAATCATGCACTACATGGGCTGCTCAACTTTTGCCAACTTCACAGTTCTACCAGAAATATCATTAGCGAAAGTTCGTAAAGACGCTCCATTCGATAGCATTTGTTACATTGGTTGTGGCGTAACAACCGGTATCGGTGCTGTTATCAATACAGCTAAAGCAGAGCCAGGTTGTACAGCTGTTGTCTTTGGTCTTGGTGGTATTGGCTTGAACGTTCTTCAAGGCCTTCGCATGATTGGCGCTGATAAAATCATCGGCGTTGATATGAATGATAGCAAAAAAGCCTGGGGCGAAAAATTCGGCATGACCGACTTCCTAAACCCTACGGGAATGAGCAATGACGAACAGGTGGAAGCTCTGGTTGAAATGACTGGCGGCGGTGCGGATTACTCCTTCGAGTGCATTGGTAATGTGAACGTTATGCGGACTGCACTTGAGTGCACCCATAAGGGTTGGGGTGAATCGATCATCATCGGCGTTGCTGGTGCTGGCCAAGAAATTTCCACCCGCCCCTTCCAACTCGTAACGGGTCGCTCATGGCGCGGCACAGCATTTGGTGGTGCGCGTGGTCGTACAGATGTACCTCAAATTGTTGACTGGTACATGGACGGAAAAATCCAAATTGATCCAATGATCACTCACAAACTTGAATTGAAAGACATCAATAAAGGTTTTGATCTTATGCATGCTGGTGAATCTATTCGAGCTGTCGTTGAATTTTAGGAATTCGAATGGGTCAGATACTGCATCTTAAAACCAATGTGCTCTTATTATCTCTCGCCATTTTTTGCGCGGGATTACCAACGGTTGCCTTGGCTCAATCGACTACGGGTAACGATGCAACAGCAAAGATCGACAAAAATCTTTCAATCGCCACCAAAGAACAGGCTGAGCTTGATGGTTTTATTCTTGGGCCATGGGTATTCCTAACGGATACTTTTAGGAAAGAACCGAGCTCTGAAACCCTTAAAAAAGCTATTGTTCGTTGTGCTACACCCGCGAAGTTAGAAAAACTAAAAATTGAGTCTGGCGCTGAAAAAAAACTGCCTGAAGTGACTGATCTTAGAGGCGACCTTATCTACTACCGGACAAAACTAGGTTTGCAACGGTTTGATGTGCAACTTGGGAAGCTGACACTGTTGAACGAAGTTAAAAAATCCATAGCCTCCTCCAAGAAACGTGTTTGGGCCATACACGGCCGAACAGGCGGGCACACAATTCTTTTTGCCAATGCTGCAAAACGAGGCGGCAAGGCTCAAATGATGCTTGAAGATGCCAAGCTTTATCTGCGTTGCAATCTTCTTCCCGTCAAACTACCCGCGACAAACAACTAATGCGCATATTCATTGACGCAGATGCCTGCCCCGTAAAAGATGAAACCTTGAAGGTTGCCGAGCGGTATCAAATACCTGTCTCAATCGTCTCCAACGGTGGCATGCGCCCTTCCCGCGATCCACTAGTGAGTACTATTGTTGTAAGCGCTGGTGCAGATATTGCTGACGACTGGATCGCCGACGAGGCGGGCACTGGCGATATTGTTATCACAGCAGACATCCCGTTAGCGGCTAGGATACTTGAAAAACAGGCTCACCCCTTAGGACCAACAGGACGCTTATTTACAGAAGAGACAATCGGTATGGCCCTAGCTATGCGCCAACTGAAACAAGACGTTCGAGAATCCACACAAACACAAACACGCAACAGAAGCTTCCAAGCGAGAGACCGTTCAAACTTTTTACAAGCTTTGGATCGCCTTGTAATTATGGAACGCAAAAAAGCAAAAGGATGAAACCCATGGAAACCGTATCAACGAATACTGCCTTTGGTGGAACGCAAGGAGTTTACACCCACACTTCCAAGGTCAACAACTGCGACATGACCTTTGCTGTTTATATGCCCCCGCAAGCTGCGGATGGCCCAGTCCCAGTTCTCTGGTATCTATCTGGCCTCACGTGCACCCATGCTAATGTTATGGATAAAGGCGAATATCGGGCCCATGCAGCTAAACATGGTGTTGCGATAGTGTGCCCAGATACGAGCCCACGGGGTGATAATATTCCTGATGATAAAGACAGTTGGCAGTTTGGTAGCGGCGCGGGTTTCTACCTTAACGCAACCCAACAGCCGTGGAGCAAGAACTACCAGATGTATTCCTACATCACCGAAGAATTACCCGTACTCATCGCCCAAGAGTTTGGGGTTGATATGGGACGGCAAGGAATATTCGGCCATTCAATGGGGGGCCACGGCGCACTGACAATTGCTTTGCGTAATCCCGATACTTTCAAGAGCTGCTCTGCCTTTGCTCCAATCGTCCAACCGACCACCGCGGATTGGTCAACAGGCGCACTCGAGCGGTATCTAGGGGATAGCGTTGAGACTTGGGCTGAATATGATGCAAGCCTCTTGGTCAAGAAAGGCGCGCGCTTCTCAGAGTTCTTGATTGACCAAGGAGAGGCAGATAACTTCTTGCAAACAGGGCTTCAACCTTGGTTGTTTGAAGAGGTCTGCAAAGAGGCAGGTCTTCCCCTCACCCTACGGATGCAGCCGGGCTATGATCATTCCTACTATTTCATATCAACCTTCATGGGCGATCATATTGAGTGGCACGCTAAGAGGATTTAGTCGAACGCGCCCTCTTCTTTTGCAACCGTACGTTCACGGAAGAAGAGATAAATGCCGGATAACACGATGATTGCGATACCGAGCCATTTGTAAAAGTCGGGTAAGTCATCGAACAACCAATAACCTAAAACAACACCGGGGATGATTTCCAGATATTGGAACGGCGCTAGGGTTGATGCGCTCACCATCCGAAAGGCCGTCACTACCAGCAAATGACCGATTGTTGCGATGCAGCCGATGGCAAATATGAGCCCCCAACGTATTCCAAATTCTGGAAATGAGGGGGAGGAAAAATCGTCCCAACCAATCATTGTTGCAAGGGTGACAGTGACTCCAAGCGTTATCACCCCACCAACGCCAGCTGCGAATTGCATAGTCAACACGCTATCTTTTGAGGCCATGGCGCGGGTGAGTGTTAGATAACAAGCGAACAGAAAAGCCGTACATATCGGCATCAACGAGACAGCACCGAACACCGCATAGCTTGGTTGGATGATAAATAGGGCTCCGATAAATCCCACAACAACAGCAATTCGACGACGCCAACCAACAGTTTCCTTTAACAACAACGCCGACATTATCGTGAGGATGAAAGGTTCAAGAAAGAATACTGCCAAAGCATCCGCAATGGGCATGTAACGAAGCGTTGCAAAGAATATCATAACTGCAAGGCTCATCAATGCCCCTCGCAAAAGGTTGAGCCACAGCTGACTTGGGAGCAATGCCCGCCAGCCATGAGAAACGACAATGACCGCTCCCATTAGGCACGCTTGCACTAAGAAGCGGCCAAATGTTGTTTGCCCCGCGCTAACATCAAAATTCAAGGTCAAAGTTTTTGCGATCGCATCCATGAATGGCAGCATTAACATGGCAACAATCATTAACCCCATGCCTTTAACAACTTGGTTTTGCTTTAGGTTTTGACTAGATGTTTGGCGATCGAATTTCATAAATGAACTCTAAGAAAATAAAATACGGTGTAACAAGAGCGGTTCTTCAATCCCCTTCAAGATTGGCGAGCCAAATTCCTCGATGGCAACACCTTCGGGCACTATCATTTTTTGAATCAAGAAATCAGAGACGAGAAACTGTTCGTCTTTCTTCTTCGTGGCCTCTTCAATGCGGGCCGTCGTATTCACCACATCACCTAAAAAAGTCACTTGTTTTCTACTATCGCCACACTCGCCAAGCACCACCTCGCCGCCATGAAGGGCTGCTCGGAATTGCGGCACTCTATCAAATTCATCTTGAAAGTGCCCTGCATTTATTTGGATATCTCTCTGCATATCTTTCAGCGCAGTTAAGCATCTAGAATTCTTTTGTTTGTTAGCGCTCAAGGGCCAAGTAACGATAACCGCATCACCCACATAGGAAACAATCTCGCCCTTTGACTTCACAATTGCTGGGTCGATTGTGTAGAAAAATTCGGAGAGGAACTCATGAAAACGAATATTCCCTAGTTCCCGCGCAAGGTCAGAGGAACCCACGAGATCCACGAAAAGGAATATCCTTTCTTCACTTACGGGTTTGAAATACCGACCAACAACAAGATTAGCGAAACGCTTAAACCCAATAAGTGCAGTCAACTGACTCAACACCACGAACACGACAACGATGCTCAAGCTGAAAAAAGTATCTCTAAATTGCTCGCTAAACTGAAGGTGCTCCATCGTAAAGGGTTGCCCAACAAAATAGCTTGCAAGATAGCGATTGAATAACAGTCCGAAACGGATCAGCAGAGTGAGAACAAGTATCCGTACAACAAGGCCCGGCAAGAAAGCGGCTCGTCTAAACCAACTGCGGCGGAGCGAACGAATATAAAATATCTCGAATGAGGATACTAAAAAACTAATTGTGAAGCCCGTAAGAGCGCCTCTAAAATGAATATCGCTGTCTTCGCCATAAACAAATATTCCATAGTAGCGCCCTATCAACCCACCCATAAGAGCAAGGAAAAGGACTAGCAACAATCGAGAGGATAGAGCTCTCTTGTTATCCGATTGGGGCGTTTGATAGGATTTCTTACTCATGTCATCAAGGACAATATGCACGGATTGTTTCGTGAGCGGCTTTCATATCAACGAAACGCTTTGTGCGCCGTTCCTCAGCTTCTTCATCGGAACCCCATTGTTCGATATTCCAATCTTCATCCAAATGGGCAATTTTCCAAGCCTCATCGGCATCAAGTTCTGCTTTATTGACAGCCATTGCGATGATGGCCGAGCCGGTCAGCGCCATCACCACATGGGTGGCGGCTAACACAATAGGATTGTCGATCATGCCGACATGGGCGCTGAAGGATGCAATTGCTTCAGGTGGTTGTTCCATATGCATAATGCCTTCGGCTAGAACAAACTGTGCGCCTAGCGCCGATTGTGCCCAGTCTAACAATGGGTCCCAATGCTGAACTTGCAACGCCGCCAAGCCTCGCGGCTGGCTGACCCGATAGCAAAGCATATCCGTGCCGCTGTAGCGAATAATATCTTCTTTGACCGCTTGCATATCCAAAGCCACGCCATCAATGGCCGTGTTGACCAACCGTGTGACGGGCATGGTCATCGGATCAATGCGCTCCTTTTGAGCGCCCCATTCTACGGCCATAGTCTTGGCTACAGCTTCGTTTGCTACCGCCAGTATAGTTTTTCCCGGCGTACGAATTGGCTTACCATCGAGGTGGATTTGAAACTCGTTTTCTATAGCGGCAACACTCGCCTCTTTATAAAAGCGCTTCGGCAGCTGGCTCTCCCGTGAAGGCTGCGCCACCCGCATCGGGTCTTTTACATCTGCAGGGTCTCGTTCGCCAAGAATATCACTCATCATTATCTCTTAATATTGGTCTTCATCAGTTAGCCCGTCAGCTTCTTCAAATGCGAAAAGGTTCCAGCTTTGCACCATGTGGGGTGGAAGCGGAGCGGTTACATCAATCATTGGCTGATCTTCATCAGGGTGAGGAATACGAATTCGTCTCGCATGGAGGTGCAGCTTCTTTTGTATGCCGCCAGGAATTTCATAATTTTGCACATCGAAATATTTTGGATCACCAATAATGGGATGGCCAATGTGTTGGGCGTGCACACGCAGCTGATGGGTTCTCCCCGTGTGGGGTTTCAATTCCATCCAACATACAGTGCGCGGATTTTTATCAATAACGCGATAGAATGACACCGCATGATCAGCATGGCGCTCGCCATGTTTTGCGACCCGCATCTTATCGCCTTTTTCAGTTTGCTCTTTCACCAGATAGGTCGATATGCGCCCCTCTCGTGTACGTGGCACACCTTGAACAAGCGCCCAATAGGTTTTGTCTGTTGTGCGTTTGCGGAAACTTTTGGTTAGTGCTGCCGCGGCCCCACGGGTTTTTGCAACGACGAGGACGCCAGAAGTGTCCCGATCCAGCCTGTGGCAAAGACGCGGTTTTTGACCCGCTTTATCCCGCAAGCTTTCCAGCATGGAATCCACAGAGCGATTGATCCCTGAACCACCTTGAACGGCAAGACCCGCAGGCTTGTTGAAGACGTAGACCTTCTTGTCCTCATACAAAACCATATCGCGCAGCACGTCCGCATCGTGACGATCGCGGATCGTATTGGATGTCATGTGGATCGGCTTATCTGCCGTGGCTGTATCTAGCGGAGGGATGCGAACCACCTGCCCGCTCGCTACCCGCGAGGCTGTTTTTACGCGACCACCATCGACACGCACTTGGCCTGAACGCAGCAGCTTTTGTAATTTACCAAATCCAAGACCAGGGTAATGCACCTTGAACCAACGGTCCAAACGCATGCCATCTTCATCTTCTTCGATTGTCCGTTGGGAAACGCCTGTTAAAGCCATTTTAGGTTCCTAAATTTCGCGCAAGCCAAAGGCCTGCAAAGACCGCAAACAAACATATGAGCACGGTTCCAATAGCATAAGTTGCCGCTGGCATGAGTGCTCCCTTTTCCCATAGGTTTGCGACGTCCAATGAAAAAGCAGAAAAAGTTGTGAATCCTCCAAGCACCCCCGTGGCTAAAAACAACCGCAACTCATTGTTGCTGCCGACACCACGGCGCACTAACCAGCCGATGAGTACGCCCATCAGGAGTGACCCAACAACATTGACGATTAACGTGCCATAGGGAAAATTTGGGCCAAATTGGCGAAGCGCTGCAACGCCAACCAAATGGCGGCTGGCAGCGCCTAAGCCACCTCCAAGAAATACGAGAAAAACATGTAACATGGCGCTGCAATAGCCGATTGCTTGGGGTTTGACCATAAGGAATATAGCATGGTGTTGATGACCGTGCATTCGACTTGAATTATGTCAACATAAGTGGTCTAAGCACCCAAATGGCTTAAGGGTTTGGGACAATAAAATGAACAAGAAAATTCTCACGATGCTTGCTGCATTAATCTTTATCAGTTCATGTGCAAAAAGACCCGATGCAATTTCACCGACTACTATTCCGGTTAGCGCTTATCAAGCGTTTTCCTGCAAAGAATTGGATCGCGAATTAAATAGAGAACGTGCCGAATTAAACGATTTGTCCGCGGCACAAAACCAAGCGGCAAATGCAGATGCCGTAGGGGTTTTCCTGATTGGCATCCCAGCTGGAAGTGTCTCCGGTGGTGATAAAGAGGGAAAGATCTCCGTCACAAAAGGTAAGATATTATCAATTGAATCCGTTCAACTTTCGAAAAAATGCTGAACTTAGTATTATTTGCGATAAAATTTAGCGATGTGAATTACATACGCTCCTGAGATAATTCTTTTATTTAGAACTTTTCATCCCGTAGCTTATTCCAGTAGTCCAGCCGTTTTTGAATCTCCCGCTCAAAACCACGATCAACGGGTGCGTAGAATTTTTGGCGGCCGATTTTCTCTGGGAAATAGTCTTGGCCGGAAAATCCATTGGGTTGATCTGGGTCGTATTCGTACCCCGTGCCATAGCCTTCGTCTTTCATCAGCTTCGTTGGGGCATTCAAGATGTGTTTGGGTGGCGGTAGTGATCCGCCCTCTTTTGCCGCACGGGTTGCGGCCTTAAACGCCACATAGAGAGCATTGGATTTTGGCGCGGTGGCCAAATAAACACAGGCTTGCGCCAATGCCAGCTCGCCCTCTGGCGATCCTAGGAAGTCGTAGGCATCCTTGGCTTGGTTGGCGATCGTCAACGCCTGCGGGTCAGCCATGCCAATATCTTCGCTGGCCATGCGCACCAAACGCCGCCCCAAAAACAATGGGTCTTCGCCCGCATCAAACATCCGCACCAGATAATAAAGTGCCGCATCAGGGTCCGAGCCGCGCACGGCTTTGTGCAAGGCCGAAATCAAATTATAGTGGCCGTCTTGGCCCTTGTCATAAATCGGTGCCCGCCGCTGCAACACCTCTTGCAACTCTTTGGCTCCGAAAATTTCATCCTTCTTGGCCGCTCGCCATGCTTCCTCCACCAAGGTCAATATGGCACGACCGTCACCATCGGCCATTCTGATCAGGCTTTCTCGCGCCTCATCATCGAGGGGGAGTTTACGCTCTTCTTTTTCTTCGGCGCGCTCCATCAACGCCCGCAAGCTTGCCGCATCGTGAGCTTTGAAGGTCAAAACACGGGCGCGGGACAGTACCGCAGCATTCAGTTCAAAGGATGGGTTTTCCGTTGTCGCACCAATCAACGTGATCGTTCCATCCTCCATGACGGGCAGGAATGAGTCCTGCTGAGCACGGTTGAACCGATGGATTTCGTCAATGAACAATAATGTCTTGGTGCCATTGGAAGCGCGCAGTCTGGCCGCTTCAAAGATTTTCTTCAAATCCGCGACACCAGAATAGATCGCCGAAGTTTGTTCAAAATGATGATCGCCTTGGTCGGCTAAAAGGCGCGCGACAGTGGTTTTTCCGGTTCCAGGCGGCCCCCAAAATATCAAGCTGCCGAGGCTTCCTGAATCCAACATGCGGGTCAGAACACCGTTTTCTCCCAACAGATGATCCTGCCCAACGACCTCATCCAATGTGCGGGGTCGCATGCGCTCAGCTAAAGGTTGAGCCGTTTTTTGAGCCAAGTCGCTCGCAGAAGATTTACCAAACAGATCAGACATTCAACGAATGTACTGCTTTCGACGCTGTCCGTCACGCGCAAAAACAAACCGCCAACTCTTTGATGTGATGTTCATTGTTGAATTTAATCAATGTGCCGTTTTTTGCCGCAGAACTAGATATTGTATCCAACCAAACACCAAAATGAACCCAATGGCCGCCAAGTAAAACCACAAATATGGCTTAAACGGTGCGCGGAGTTCTGCTAATTCCATCTCCGTCACAATCGCCCATTTTGTGCCGCTAAACTCTAGTGGCTGCGCGCTAATCAACGTTTTCGCTCCGCTAGTATTTGTCCCCTTCGTTAATACCGCCTTCCCCGCTAAGGCTTGCTGCACAGCAGGGGTATCAATTTTCCTAACGAGCATTGTTGGTTCTTTGGACAGACGTGAATTATTGCGCATCAGAAAATCTTGCCCAACCACATATGTCTCGCCAGTTTGCCCAAGGCCAGATGAATAATTCAAAACCGCATTAAAGTTTTTAAGAGATACCTGAACCGCATACACCCCAACTTTGGTTCCGTTTGCGGCAAAAATAGGAGCTGCAAGGAATGAAGCAGGCGCATCATTGCTCGGTGCATAAGGTGCAAAATCAAAGAACACGCTTGCCCCTTTATCAAGTTCACGAGCCTCGCGGTAAACGTTACCAAGACCAGAAGACGCATATTCACTCGCGCCTTTTTGATAATTTAGCGCATAATCGTTTTCTTTCTCAACTGTGTAGACAAGATCGCCCTCCATATTGAAATAGAACACATCATAATAGCCATGATGGTGCATGAATTTTTTACGATTTAGATTAAATTTTTTGTGATGGGTTATATAAGCAGCATAGGCATCCGATGCCTTGGCATTCGGTTTCTTGTCAATAAATTCAGAGCGGAGTTTTTGCCTATCATCACTGCCCATACCGTCCCATATTTCAAAATAGCGCTGTGCCTCATTAACAACGCTCTTATGATGCGCCCATAAAATTGTCTCTTGGGATAAAGAGTTTACAAACCGCGATAGAGTAGAGCTACGAAGTTCAGTGAAAGTTTCAAGGCGGCTCTCAATGGTTTTATTCTCTTTGTGCCAAATGCCGTAAAAATACAGGCTGGCAACTACAATGCCGCCAAGCGTTAAAATACTCATTATAATTTTCAAGCGTTTATTGTAGCCCGCAATTTTCGCGATTTTATCAATGCCATCATCTAAAATTATTGGTCTGCGTGTCATGATCCTGCTCCTGGTATTAGAGCGGCAAGGCCTTGTTTTTCCCGAACAACCTGAATGATTGCATCATTAAGCTCATCCCATGCAAATGATAGAAATTCGAATCCAGTGGCACTTAAATTCCCTTCCTCGGAATCCTTGAGCACCCTCGCAAAAATATCCATCATCAAATTACGGTAATGCCCATCAACAGGATCTTCATCTGCAATTGCATCATTATATATTCCAATCAATTCACGATTATAAGCATCAACACGCATTTTTTGTTTTTTGCCGTTCATCTGTAAAAGTAAGGAAACCGCACCCGCGAGCAAGGTCGCATAGAACGCAAAAACCTCCACATTTTCTTGTAAAAAAGACGGGTTATCCCGATCAAAATACTTTTGAGCACCTGGATGCAATGGCAGTGCCGATGAGGTTAAATCTGTGGCATTCGCTAAAAACCCTGCCAATGGAGAATAATCCGATAGCTCGCGTCTGTTCTCATAGATAAGCCGCGTAACACGCTCGATTAAATCCGTATCAACATCCTTTGAAGACACAAGTAAACGCTGAACGATAGGTGTCGGTAGGTCTGTGGCTGGAACAGCTGGATGGCCTTGATAAGATCCCGCTGGGATTTGCCCTTGGCGAATTGCTGGATCTTCAAGGCGTAATGCGTCGGCTTGGTCGATAGGCAGGATTTTTACTCCGCCGCCTTCAATCATTTTTTTAAGGCCCGAATTTCCAGGTGCACGCACGCGAAACACCCCATCCACCGCGCCTTGCGATAAAGCCCAACTTGCGGCCTTAGAGGACATATTGATGACCTTCATATCGCGCTCTGATACGCCGTAATGCCCTGCCAAAAAGAAAAACGACTTATACTGCCCGCTTGATTTGCTTGGTAAGCCCATCGTCTTGCCGCGCAAATCAGATATACTCTCAATCCCTATGTCATCACGCACAAGCAATTGATAGGCATCAGGATAAAGCATAGTGATAAGCCGCGTGTCCGCACCCGCTTTGGTATCAGCCTGTATGGTGGCTAGCTGCAAATGGTTTTTTTGGAGCATGCGATTATTTTGGCCAGACCCGCCCGTTTCCGCTACAATTATCTCAAGGCCAGGATCGTATTTTTTGGCCAAATTCGCAATTGCGCTTGCCATCGCATAGGCTTCCCCGCCTTTAGAGCCAGCGCCAATCACCAATACATTATGTTTATTTTTATCTACGTAATATAGCCCGCTCGCGATTGAGAAAAACCCAATACTGAGCATGGCAATGATAATTAGAATACGCCCCATTTTTTAAACTTCCTTCAATACCTGTTCGCGTTGAAATCGCGCTATAATAATTTTGGATCCCCAGTGTGTTCTACCACTTTTTTTATGGTAAGCACCAGCGGATACTCATGGCCAACAACCTCTATCAAGGACATTGGCCGCATACGTTCCGCCACGGAACGAGATGCATTCAATGCACTTGCAGGGGCAACAAATAAATCAGTCGTTCAACGAATATACTGTTTACGGCGTTGGCCATTACGCTCAACCACAAAGCTCCATCCGCGAGAGCGTTCACGGGTGATTTCACTAAATACACGAGTGTTCGTTATCTTTTCATCATTGATTTCCAACACTATATCTTTTGGGCGAAAGCCAAAGCGCGCAGCAAGGCTGCGACCACCAACCTCCATAATAACAACCCCTTTTTTCTCTGTCGAAAGGCTTAATTCTTGAGCGACACGAGGGGATAAGTTCGCGGCAACAATTCCCGAAAATGGAGAGCGCCCTCCAATTTTTCGCACATCGCGGGGAGGATTTTCTGGCGCTACTTCAAGATTGATCTTGAGTTCGCGGCGCTTATTGCGTGACAACACCTGCATTGAAACAGAACGCCCTACCCCCGTTGTCGCTAGGCGATAACCAAGCGCAGCGACATGTTGGATAGGTTTTCCATCAAGGGAGAGAATAATATCTCCAAGTTTTAGCCCAGCCTTTTCTGCAGGCCCGTTCGCAGTAACTCCTGAGACAAGGGCTCCTCTTGGGCGATCCATGCCGAGGGATTCGGCAATATCGGCACTGACCGCTTGGAATTGCGCGCCAACCCATGGACGCAAGAGAGTTTTACTGCCCTTGCGTGCGCTTTCTAAAACCACACGAACCATGTTTGAAGGAACTGCAAACCCAATACCATTGGAACCGCCAGAACGAGAGAATATTGCGGTGTTAATACCAATCAATGCACCGTTCATACCAACGAGTGCTCCGCCTGAATTACCTGGGTTGATTGATGCATCCGTTTGAATGAAGAATCCAAAATCTTTAATGCCCCGTTGACTGCGTGCAAGGGCGGAAACAATACCACTAGTGACTGTCTGTCCTACGCCAAACGGATTACCTATTGCCAGTACCAGATCGCCTACTTCTAATGCCTCTGAGTCACCAAGTGTAACCGCTGGCAATTTTTCATCGGGGGCAATCTTGAGTACGGCAAGGTCGGATTTTTTGTCAATTAGTATGATTTCAGCTTCATATTCGCGACCATCGGACAGAGCGACCTTTACTTCATCTGCATTTTTTATGACGTGGTGGTTGGTTATGACAATTCCGGCAGAATCAACAATAACACCTGAACCAAGTGAGCGGGAAATACGCTGGCGCGGTTTGCCGCCAAAATTATCACGACCAAAGAAGCGCTCAAAAAATGGATCGCCTGCAAAAGGCGAGCGTCTTTGTTTTACCTGCCGCGCGGCATAAACATTGACCACAGAAGGCGCTATGGCCTTTACCAATGGCGCATAGGAATAGCGGATTTGTTCTCGGTCGATCGGCAACACACGTTCAGATTTTGCCAAGACAGACTGGGTCACAGTGGCCATCAGGGCAAAAAGAGTAAGGACTAGATAAGTTGCGGGACGGGAAATCAAAGCGGGCATTAAACCTCCAAGGCACAAGTTTCGCTCATACAATATCATATGAACCCATGGAGCAGTATAACTTAAACTTTTGACAGATATGTGGGCTATTTGAAGTTTGGGGTTACTCCCCCACAGCATTTATGCACAAACAAAAACGGCGACCCAGTGGATCGCCGTTTTTGTAGTCAATGGTAAGTTGCTTAGGCGGCCGCTGTTTCAGCAGCCTCTTCAACAGCAGGCATATCAGCTTGTTCAGCTTCTAAGCGCTCACGGTCGGCTTTGCCTTTTGCTTCTGGATCACGGTCCACAAGTTCAACGACAGCCATTGGAGCATTATCACCGTAGCGGAAACCAGCTTTAAGAACACGGGTGTAACCACCTGGACGTTCTTTATAGCGCTCAGCCAATGTTGAGAACAGTTTCTTAGTTGTCTCATTGCACTGAAGTTGTGAAACAGCCTGACGACGAGCATGAAGATCGCCGCGTTTGCCGAGGGTAATCAACTTATCAACAACAGCGCGAATTTCTTTGGCTTTTGGTAAAGTTGTTACGATTTGCTCGTGGGTAAGCAGCGATACTGACATGTTCATGAACATGGCTTTACGGTGGCTTTGTGTACGATTGAGCTTACGCCCTTGTTTACGGTGTCTCATTTGCCTTCTCCAATTATTTCCCCGACCTAGGCCTTAAGCTCGGGGTGTTGTGATTTAATCCGCCCTAATGGCGGACTATATTAGTATTGATCTTCGTAGCGTTTAGCTAGTTCTTCAATGTTTTCTGGCGGCCAAGCAGGAATTTCCATGCCGAGGTGCAGACCCATTGTAGCTAGTACTTCTTTGATTTCATTCAAAGACTTACGGCCAAAGTTCGGTGTACGAAGCATTTCGCCTTCTGTCTTTTGAATAAGATCGCCGATGTAAACGATGTTGTCGTTCTTAAGGCAGTTCGCAGAACGAACGGAAAGCTCAAGTTCATCAACCTTCTTGAGAAGCGCTGGGTTAAAGGCGAGTTCAGTAACTTGCTCTTCAACAACCTCTTTTTGAGGCTCTTCAAAGTTCACGAAGATAGACATTTGATCTTGAATAATACGCGCAGCAAAAGCCACCGCATCATCAGGTGTCACAGAACCGTCTGTTTCAACAGTCATGGTGAGTTTATCGTAATCCAAAACCTGACCTTCACGTGTCTTTTCAGTCTTGTAGGAGACTTTTCTAACAGGTGAGTAGAGACTATCAACTGGGATAAGACCAATTGGAGCATCTTCAGGACGGTTAGCCTCAGCAGGTACATAGCCCTTACCAGTGTTAACAGTGAATTCCATACGGATTTCAGTTTCTTCATCCAAGGTGCAAAGCACGAGCTCTGGATTAAGAATTTCAATATCGCCTACGACTTGAATATCGCCAGCGGTTACAACACCAGGTCCTTCTTTACGTACGACCATACGCTTAGGTCCCTCGCCTTCCATACGGATAGCGAGACCTTTGATGTTTAGAATAATGTCGGTTACGTCTTCACGAACACCTGGGATAGATGAGAACTCGTGTAACACACCGTCGATTTGCACAGCAGTAACAGCCGCACCTTGCAAACTTGAAAGCAATACGCGACGCAACACGTTACCAAGAGTCAAACCAAAGCCACGTTCTAATGGTTCCGCAACCAATGTGCCTTTAACACCAGAGGATTCAACCTCTAGTTTGGTTGGTTTGATCAGTTCTTGCCAATTTTTATGGATCATGGAAAAATCCTTCGAAATGTTTGTTGCCATCCAATCGCAACAAAAAACGATTTAGCCCCGCAGGATGTAAGGCGGGGCCGGATAAAGTCTTAGACGCGGCGCTGTTTGCGAGCACGACAGCCGTTATGCGGCACAGACGTTACGTCACGAATGGACGTGATTACAAAACCAATTGATTGCAAAGCACGCAAAGCTGATTCACGACCAGAACCTGGACCGCGCACTTCAACTTCAAGAGTTTTCATACCGTGGTCTTGAGCTTTTTTGCCTGCATCTTCAGCAGCCATCTGAGCCGCAAAAGGTGTAGACTTCCGTGAACCCTTGAACCCTTGAGCACCTGCTGACGACCAAGAAATTGTATTTCCTTGAGCATCAGTGATCGTGATCATGGTATTGTTGAAAGTAGAGTTTACATGAGCAACGCCTGAGGCGATGTTCTTTCGTTCGCGTTTTTTTACGCGCGCGGCATCTTTTGCCATTTTCTAGTCCTTCTTATGATATAAGCGCCGCCGTAATTCCGGCGGCTACACCGAGTTTAAGCCAATGCTCCGCAGGAAACCCACGGACCATCAACCAAAATTACTTTTTCTTACCTGCGATTGCTTTCGCAGGACCTTTACGGGTGCGCGCATTTGTGTGCGTGCGTTGACCGCGGGTTGGCAAACTACGACGATGGCGCAAGCCACGATAGCAACCAAGGTCCATAAGACGCTTGATGTTCATAGCAACATCACGGCGAAGATCACCTTCAACCATATAGTCGCTATCAATAATCTCACGAATTTGCAGCACATCAGCATCTGAAAGCTGATTCACGCGACGTTCCGCAGGAATATTAGCTTTAATGATAATGTCAGCCGCATGTTTTTGGCCAATTCCGTGAATGTATTGCAATGCAATCACGGTACGTTTGTTAGTTGGAATGTTAACGCCAGCGATACGAGCCACGCTGATCTCCTTACCGAAGTGCCCAGTATTAGGCTACTTCACCTAACTTGAGCTGATTATAATTTCGCAAAAAGCGAGTGACGTTTGGGGAAAACCCGAAAACGATCGTTCCGCATGTCATAAGACACCCGAATCCGATCGCACATCCGTCGCGAATTGTTGGGCTTTCCTAAGCCCAATCCCCCTTCACGTCAACAGGATAATGCGCATTTTGTCAGATAACAAAACACAGCCCTGTGAGTTGTGCCTTGAACGCTACAAAGCGCCCAATACTTGAGCGATCTCTTCGCTCACACCATCAATCGTACCCATACCATCAACAGGGCATAATTTGCCCTTTGCATAGTAGTAGCCAATCAATGGCGAAGTTTCTTTATAATAGACCTGTAGGCGCGTACGCATGGCTTCTGCGTTGTCATCAGGACGACGTTTAAACTCGCCTTCACCGCATTTATCGCATGTGCCTTCAACTTCTGGCTTATTCAAAGTGTCGTGATAGCCTGTCCCGCAATTAGCACAGGTATAACGGCCAGCGACACGCTCGACCATTGCATCATCGTCCACATGCAATTCAACGACGGCATCAAGCTTGTGTCCCCGTTCAGCCAACATCGCTTCAACCGCATCTGCTTGAGGCAGTGTGCGCGGATAGCCATCTAGGATAAAACCATTGACGCAGTCAGGTTCGTCAATGCGGTCAGCAACAATAGCATTAACAACCTCATCGGAAACAAGCTTACCAGAATCCATTATGGCCTTGGCGCGCTTACCTGTCTCAGTACCAGCAGCGACAGCTGCACGCAGCATATCTCCGGTAGATAGTTGAGGGATCTTATGTTCGTCCACCAGGTGTTGTGCCTGAGTGCCCTTCCCTGCGCCCGGCGGGCCTAATAATATAAGTCTCATCGGCGTCCACGCCCTCCCTTGCGGCCTGTTTTACCAGAACCACGCAAATTTGATTTTTTGATCAGCCCTTCATATTGCTGGGCGAAGAGATGGCTTTGAACCTGTTGAACGGTATCCATAGTCACACTGACAACGATGAGCAGCGAAGTACCACCAAGGAAAACAGAAATACCAAGGCCAGTTAAGAACATCTCCGGGATCAAACAAACGAAGACCAAGAAAAGCGCACCTAGAACGGTAATGCGAGTCAGCACATAGTCTATGTATTCAGCGGTACGCTCGCCTGGGCGGATACCCGGAATAAAACCACCGTGCTGTTTTAGATTGTCAGCAGTTTCTTTCGGGTTGAACTGAATAGCCGTGTAGAAAAACGCGAAGAACAAAATCAATGCCCCATAGAAAATCAAATAGCCCGGTTGTCCTCTACCGAGGAAAGCTGAAATCGTGGCGGCCCAATCAGAGGTTCCGCCCTGAGCAGAAAACCCGACGATTGTCGCTGGAAGCAATAGCAGTGAAGATGCAAAGATTGGCGGGATAACACCAGCAGTGTTCAACTTCAAAGGCAGGTGAGAAGAATCGCCTTGGAACATTTTATTGCCCACTTGGCGTTTTGGGTATTGGATCAACAGGCGGCGTTGAGCACGCTCGATGAACACAATAAACGCAATCAAGCCAACAATGGCAACAAGTACACCTATTGTTGTCAACGCGCTGATGCTGCCCGTTTTACCAGCATCAAGAAGCTGGGCCAATGCACCTGGAAGCGCAGATACAATCCCGGCGAAAATGATAAGCGAGATACCGTTACCAATACCGCGGGCCGTAATTTGTTCACCTAGCCACATCAAGAACATAGTGCCACCAACTAGAGTAACAACTGTTGTTAGAATAAAGAACCAGCCAGGGTTCAATACCATTCCTTCAGAGCCAGAAAGGCCAATAGCAATACCGTAAGCCTGCGCCGTACCCAAGATAACGGTACCATAGCGGGTGTATTGGTTGATAACCTTACGACCCTGCTCTCCATCTTTCTTCAATGCCTCAAGGGTAGGAATAACCGATGTCATCAATTGCATAATAATGGATGCAGAAATGTAGGGCATAATACCGAGGGCAAAAATTGCTAATCGTTCAACCGCGCCACCTGCAAACATGTTCACCAGACCAAGAACACCTTGGCTCTGTTGCGAAAACGCAGCCTTAAGTTGGTCAGGGTTGATCCCAGGAACAGGTATATAAGTTCCAAGACGATAAACAATGAGTGCCATCAAGGTAAACCAGAGGCGCTTTTTCAGATCTGTTGCTTTCGAGAAAGTCGAATAGCTTAGATTCGAGGCGAGTTGTTCGGCGGCAGATGCCATTTTAGTCTCCATTCAAGACTGGTTGAAATCGTTCAAAACCAGCCCGTCAATAATTCGTTGATTGTTCTTAAAACAGTCCGAGTAAATTCGCAAAGGGCAAATTGTCCCAAAACGTACACTAAACTGATTTTATTCTCCCAAATGTTATCAAGACCATGTGGGAAGTGAGCTGAACAAATACCACCCCTAAACGCAAAAAAGCCCCGGGAACGAATTCGCTCCCGGGGCTTCTTCTAATTCAATTAAGCGTCTGCTGCGTCTGCTTTAGCAGGTACGGATACCTTAACAGAGCCACCAGCTTTTTCGATTGCTGCAATTGCTCCTTTTGAAGCACCAGCAACTTCCAAGTTAAACTTAGATTTTGCTTCGCTGCCACCTAAAACACGAACACCATCACGTTCGCGACGGATCACGCCAGCTGCTTTCAAAGCAGCTGCATCAATTGGCTTTTTAACATCAAGCTTTTTATCAGCAACAGCTTTTTCAAGCCGCGCAATAGAGACTTCGTTGAAGTTTGACGTAAACTTGGCGTTTGAGAAGCCACGTTTTGGTAAACGACGATAGATAGGCATTTGCCCACCTTCAAAGCCTTTGATAGCAACACCGCCACGAGACTTCTGTCCCTTAACACCGCGACCACCAGTTTTACCCATGCCAGAACCAATGCCGCGGCCTACTCTCTTACGAGATGGGTTTGCAGCTTTGATGTCGGAAATTTCATTGAGTTTCATAACATTTTCTCCGATCAGTTTTCGTCAACGACGCGAACAAGGTGAGAAACTTTACGGATCATACCGCGCACGGAAGGTGTATCTTCCAATATGCGAACACGATTCATTTTGTTCAAACCTAGACCCACGAGAGTCTGACGTTGATCTTTAGGACGACGCAGCGGGCTACCGATCTGCTCGACAGTTACTGTTTTCTTAGCAGCCATGATCTAGCTCCCTGCTTCATCCGCACCGATAACGTCACGACGACGTGCTTGGAGCGTGGAGAATTTAAGACCGCGCTGTGCAGCGATGTCTTTAGGGTGCATTTGGCGCTTCAACGCATCAAACGTGGCGCGAACCATGTTGTATGGGTTGGATGAACCAAGTGATTTAGCAACAACGTCAGACATACCAACGGTTTCGAAAACCGCACGCATTGGACCACCAGCAATAATTCCAGTTCCTGGAGGCGCTGCACGTAGAATAACTTTACCGGCGCCGTGGCGGCCGTTTACGTCATGGTGCAATGTGCGGCCGTCGCGCAATGGCACGAAGATCATATCACGTTTAGCAGCTTCAGATGCCTTACGGATCGCTTCAGGTACTTCTTTAGCCTTACCGTGGCCAAAACCTACGCGACCTTTTTGGTCACCAACGACAACAAGAGCAGCAAAGCCGAAACGACGACCACCCTTTACAACTTTCGCAACACGATTGATGTGTACGAGCTTGTCGACCATGCCATCATCTGGTTCTTCATTGCGGCGGTTACGTCCACCGCCTCTTTCATTTTGTTGTGCCATATCCTGTTCCTTATTTTTTTCCGGTAGCACACATTGAAATTAGCGCCGCTTTTCACCCTGCTTTTTAGCTTTGGGAGAAGTTCGTCACTAACGGTGAAAGGGACTTAAGTCCTCTTAATTCTCTTAACTGACTAAACAGCTAGAACTTCAAGCCACCTTCGCGGGCCGCGTCAGCAACTGCTTTAACACGTCCGTGAAAGAGGAAAGATCCGCGATCGAAAATGACTTCGCTAATGCCTGCTTTAGTAGCACGTTCAGCGACGAGTTTTCCGACAGCTTCAGCAGCGGCGATGTTACCGCCATTGCCTTTAATTGCTTTGTCCAAAGTTGATGCTGCAGCAAGTGTCTTGCCGTTCACATCATCAATGATCTGTGCGTAAATGTTGGCATTTGAACGGTGAACGCTCAAACGAGGACGGCCACCAGCTACCTTTTTAAGGCTGCGGCGAACACGGGCAGCGCGACGCTGCTTAGTGGAAAGTTTGTTTGCCATGGTGGTTACTTCTTCTTACCTTCTTTGCGGAAAATCACTTCGTCTGCGTATTTAACACCTTTGCCTTTGTAAGGCTCTGGTGGACGATAGGAGCGAATTTCTGCAGCCACTTGACCGACAACTTGCTTGTCGTGGCCAGTGATTAAAATTTCAGTTGGCTTAATGCACTTAATCTCAACGCCTTGCGGTGGCTTGTAGATAACTTCATGTGAGAAACCGAGTGACAACTGAATGTTCTGACCTTGCATTGCTGCACGATAACCAACACCGTTGATTAAAAGAGTTTTGCTGTAGCCATCTTTAACACCATCAAAGAGGTTTGAGATCATTGTACGGGATGTACCCCACTGGGAGCGTGCTGTTTTTGTATCGTTAGCCGGATTCACAGATACCGCGCCATCTTCCAATTTAACAAGCACCTGATCGTTTACAACGAACTTGAGCTCACCTTTTGGACCTTTGGCAGTAACCGTTTGGCCTTCTAGCGATGCGGTCACTCCCTCAGGGATTGCGACCGGCTTTTTACCAATGCGTGACATTGCTTTTCGCCTTCTTTTGAAACCGTTTCGGGTTTCCACTATTTTAAATTAACACGCGGCCCCTGCCCTAAAGCAAAAACCGCGCATGAAAAACTGTCGGATAATTAGAATATCCGGCAGAGAATTTCGCCACCAACATTTTGGTCGCGAGCGTCATGGTCTGCCATAATACCTTTTGGGGTAGACAGAATTGATATACCAAGACCGTTAGCAACCTGCGGTATGCTTTTCATTGATGAATACACGCGGCGGCCTGGCTTAGAAATCCGTGTAATTTCACGGATAACCGGGACTTCCTCAAAGTATTTCAATTCGATTTCGATATCGGCTTTACCGTTACCATGGTCGGTGCGGGTATAGCCGCGGATGTAGCCTTCTGCTTCCAATACGTCAAGGACGCTAGCACGCATCTTTGAAGCCGGTGTTGAAACAGAACTTTTGCCACGCATGAGGCCGTTACGAATACGGGTGAGCATATCACCAATTGGATCGTTCATCATAATCTAAACTCCCCTTACCAGCTGGATTTTACGAGACCGGGAATTAGGCCCTGAGAGCCTAATTCGCGCAGTGCGATACGGGACATGCCCATTTTACGGTAGTAACCGCGTGGACGACCAGATACTGCGCAACGGTTACGCAAACGAATTTTTGCGCTGTTACGTGGCATTGCAGAAAGCTCAAGCTGTGCTTTGAAGCGTTCTTCGATTGGCAGATCACGTTGTAGAATGATTGCTTTTAGTGCAGCGCGTTTTTTGGCATATTTCTTTACCAAACGAGCCTTCTTGTTGTTGTTTTCAATGGCGGAAACTTTAGCCATGTTTTAATCCTTTATTTCGTTTGCCGTTACGACTGGGCACCATGCCAGCCCGCGTAAGAGATGCAGCTAGGCTGCTTCCTCTTTTTCTTTGATTGCGGGGAATGGGAAGTTGAAGGCACGCAAGAGTTCACGCGCTTCATCATCCGTATCAGCCGTCGTACATACGATGACGTCCATGCCCCAGATCTGATCTACTTTGTCGTAGTCGATCTCTGGAAACACGATGTGTTCCTTAATACCCATGGCGAAGTTGCCACGACCATCAAAGCTTTTTGGGTTAAGACCACGAAAGTCACGAACGCGGGGTAGCGCGATAGTAATCAATCGGTCCATGAATTCATACATTTGGTTGCCACGAAGGGTAACCTTAGCGCCAAGCGGCATGTCTTCACGTACCTTGAAACCCGCGATGGATTTCTTAGCCCGTGTAATCATAGCCTTTTGACCGGCGATCAGCGTCATATCCTCAGCAGCACGACCTGCCTTTTTAGAATCAGCAGTTGATTCACCAACACCCATGTTGATGACGATCTTATCGACCTTAGGCATCTGCATGGAATTCTTGTAGCCGAACTTCTCTTGCATCTCTTTGCAAACAGTTTCAACGTAATGCTTCTTGAGCCGCGGCTCGTTGCTAGCTTTAACCATCGATCAGGTCTCCTGAACGTTTGGCAAAACGTGTATTTTTGCCGTCTTTGTCTTGTTTAATTCCAACCCGTGTTGCTTTGCCATCTTTTGGATCAGCAAGCGCGAGATTAGAAATGTGAATTGTAGCTTCTTTGGCGATGATGCCACCTTCGCTAGTCTGGGACTGCTTAGTGTGGACCTTCACCATATTGATGCCAGATACCAAGGCGCGATCGGTCTTGGTAATCATTTCAAGAATGGTACCAGAGCGGCCCTTGTCCTTGCCTGTCAACACAATAACTGTGTCGCCTTTTTTGATTCTATTCATCGTAACGGCTCCTACAGCACTTCAGGTGCAAGCGAGATTATTTTCATGTGTCTTTTAGCACGGAGTTCGCGAGGAACAGGGCCAAAAATACGTGTGCCAGTAGGCTCGCCTTTGGCGTCTACCAACACAGCAGCGTTTGTCTCAAAACGAATGACACTACCGTCAGCGCGTTGAATGTCTTTGCGAGTGCGAACAACGACTGCCTTAGCAACGTCACCCTTTTTTACACGGCCGCGCGGGATAGCTTCTTTAATGGATACGACAATAGTGTCGCCCACGTGAGCATACCGACGCTTTGAGCCGCCAAGCACTTTGATGCACATGACACGGCGCGCGCCGGAATTGTCGGCAACGTCCAAGTTAGTTTGCATCTGAATCATGGCTATTCTCTTCTATAAGTTTGAAGCCCGAAGGCTCTGCTTGATATGATGTTCGTCGTAATAAAGCTTTAAGCTTCTACGACAACCCAACACTTATCTTTTGAAATTGGCTTGCTTTCCTGAATGGAAACGCGATCACCAACCTTTTTTACGTTCTTCTCATCGTGCGCTTTATAGTTTTTTGAGCGACGCACAACCTTTTTGTAGAGCGGGTGAGTAAAGCGACGCTCTACTTTTACGACTACAGTTTTGTCGTTCTTATCGGAAACGACTGTGCCCTGAAGGATACGTTTTGGCATAATAGTTCCTTATGCGTTAGCAGCTTCGGCCTGCTTTACGCGGGCGATGGTTTGAATACGAGCAATGTCGCGGCGGATTTGCCGAACACGCGAGGTGTTTTCCAACTGGTTTGTAGCCCGTTGGAAGCGCAGATTGAACTGCTCTTTCTTTAGTTTGACCAGCTCTTCTTTCATCTGGTCTTCGCTCATGGCGCGAATATCGCTGGGCTTCATAGCCTCAACCTTTCCTTCTTATCGAATTCAACAGGACTGATCTGAACGATCAGCTAGTCTTGAATTCGTTGAATGAATTTTGTCTTAACTGACAGTTTCATTGCACCAAGGCGTAGAGCCTCACGTGCAACAGTTTCATTTACACCGTCAATTTCAAACATGACCCGACCTGGTGCAACGCGAGCGGCCCAATATTCCGGAGCACCCTTACCTTTACCCATACGAACTTCGGTAGGCTTTGCAGTTATTGGCAAGTCTGGAAAAATACGGATCCAAACACGGCCGGCACGTTTCATGTGACGAGTGATGGCACGACGAGCCGCTTCGATTTGACGAGCATTGACCCGGTCTGGCTCAAGTGCCTTCAAACCATATTGGCCGAAGTTTAGTCTTGTTCCGCCTTTGGCATTGCCGTGGATACGGCCTTTATGCGCTTTGCGAAATTTTGTGCGTTTAGGTTGCAACATTGTTCTTATCCTTTACCGGTCGCGTTATCTGCGAGGGGGGCGACGATTGCCACCACCACCGGTTTCTTGAGATTCAATCGAACGACGTTCAGAAGCCATTGGATCATGCTCAAGGATTTCTCCTTTGAATATCCAAACTTTAACACCGCAAATACCGTAAGCAGTCGTTGCTTCAGCAACACCGTAGTCAATGTCTGCACGGAGTGTATGCAACGGCACACGGCCCTCACGATACCATTCCATACGCGCAATTTCTGCACCACCAAGACGACCACCACAGTTGATACGAATACCACCAGCACCAAGACGCATAGCAGATTGCACCGAACGTTTCATGGCACGACGGAAAGCAACACGGCGTTCCAATTGTTGAGCGATAGATTGAGCAACGATTGTTGCGTCAACTTCTGGCTTGCGAATTTCAAGGATGTTCAGCGAAACTTCCGCATCAGTCATCGTTTGAATTTTCTGCTTTAGCTTCTCAATGTCCGCGCCTTTTTTACCAATGATCAAACCAGGACGACCGGAGTGAATAGTAACACGGCATTTTTTGTGCGGACGCTCGATAACAACTTTAGCAATCGAAGCTGCTTTAAGTTCTTTTTGAACGTAGGAGCGGATTTTCAAATCCTCAGCAAGAAGTCTGGCGTAATCGCCCTTCCCTGCAAACCAACGTGAATCCCATGTACGGTTGATGCCGAGACGGAAACTAATGGGGTTAATCTTTTGACCCATTACGCGGCCTCCTCTGCATCGGCTTCACGAAGAATAATCGTGAGGTGCGCGTATGGTTTTTGAATACGGCTTGATTTACCGCGACCACGAGCCATGAACCGCTTCATGCGGATTGAATGACCTACGTGGGCTTCTGCAACTACTAGGCTATCAACATCCAAATCATGGTTGTTTTCAGCGTTGGCAATTGCCGATTGAAGGCATTTACGAACAGTCTCAGCTATGCGCTTACTGGAGAACTCCAGATCAGACAAAGCACGAGATGCTTTTTTACCGCGTATCAACTGAGCAACCAAGTTCAGTTTTTGCGGAGATACCCGTATCATTTTGTGAACCGCTTTCGCCTCGTTATCGGCGAGCTGACGCTCAAGCTTGGGCTTACCCATAATTAGCTCCTTTTCGCCTTCTTATCGGCACCGTGGCCGTAATAAGTGCGGGTTGGTGCGAATTCACCAAATTTTTGACCGACCATATCTTCCGAGACATTAACCGGGATGTGCTTGTGGCCGTTATAAACGCCAAAAGTCAAACCGATAAATTGCGGCATGATCGTGGAGCGACGGCTCCACGTTTTGATCACTTCGTTGCGGCCGCCTTCGCGTACCTTCTCTGCTTTTTTGAGAAGATAACCGTCGACAAACGGACCTTTCCAGACTGAACGTGACAAATTCTAAATCCTTATTTCTTGCGCGCGTGGCGTGAGCGCATGATGTATTTATCGGTCGTTTTGTTTGTCCGTGTACGCTTACCTTTAGTAGGCTTGCCCCACGGTGTCACAGGGTGACGACCACCGGATGTCCGACCTTCACCACCACCGTGTGGGTGGTCGATCGGGTTCATAGCAACACCACGAACTTTTGGGCGGTTACCATACCAGCGATTACGGCCAGCTTTACCCATATTGGTGTTGGATTTATCAGGGTTAGACACAGCACCAATTGTTGCCATGCAATTCCCTGGGATCAAACGCTGCTCACCAGAGTTGAGACGCAGTATGGAGTAAACACCATCACGGCCAACAAGTTGAGCATATGTGCCTGCAGAGCGAGCTATTTGACCGCCCTTTTTCGGCTTCATTTCCACATTGTGAATAATGGTGCCGACCGGGATTGCAGACATTGGCATTGCGTTACCTGGCTTCACATCGGCAGAAGCCGCTGCGATAACCTTGTCGCCTGCAGCCAAACGCTGAGGAGCCAAGATGTAAGCCAACTCACCATCATCATATTTGATGAGAGCGATGTACGCCGTGCGGTTTGGATCATATTCAATCCGTTCTACTGTGCCTTGCACATCGAACTTTTGACGTTTGAAGTCAATCTTACGGTAGGTCCGCTTGTGACCACCGCCGATGCCGCGCATTGTTAGGCGACCCGTGTTGTTACGACCGCCGGACTTTGTAAGGCCTTGCGTCAGTGCTTTAACTGGCTTGCCCTTCCATAGTCCCTCGCGGGAGACGATTACCAACTGGCGTGTGCCAGGTGTCATCGGTCTGAATTTTTTAAGTGCCATTATCTATAGCTCCCTACAAACCGGTTGTAACATCGATCGCTTGGCCTTCAGCCAAGGTCACAAATGCTTTTTTGACGTCGCTTTGCTTGCCAAGGTGACCGCGAAAACGTTTCACTTTACCTTTGCGAAGCTGCGTGTTCACTGCCTTCACCTTTACACCAAACAAAGCTTCAACAGCTCGTTTGATTTCTGGCTTAGTAGCGTCGCGCGCGACATTGAATACAACCTGATTAACTTCAGAAGCCAAGGTTGCTTTTTCTGTGATCACCGGTGAGACGATCACGTCATAGTTGCGGGTCTCACTCATTTGAAGCGCTCCTCAAGTGCATCAAGCGCATCCTTTGAGAGAACCAATGTCTTACGACGAAGAATGTCATAAACGTTGATACCCTGTACTGGAAGCACATCAATGTTTGGAATGTTTTTAGCAGCAAGTTTAAAGTTGCTATCCAACTCTTTACCGCCAATCAATAGAGCATTCTCAAGGCCAAGCTTACCAAATTGACCGCGAAGTGCAGCTGTCTTTGGGTCTTTAGCTTTAAGATCATCCATCACAACCAAAGAGCCGTCTTTTAGTTTTGCAGAAAGCGCATGGCGCAATGCAAGAGCACGGAATTTCTTTGGCAAATCGTGTGAGTGATCGCGAGATTGCGGGCCGTGCGCCTTACCACCGCCACGGAACTGCGGAGCAGCCTGTGAGTGGTGACGCGCGCCGCCTGTACCTTTTTGGCGATACATACGAGCGCCGGTACGGTCAACATCGGAACGACCTTTTGTTTGGTGTGTACCTTGGCGCGCTTTTGCACGTTGGTAACGCACCATACGGGCGATAATGTCTTGGCGAGGCTCTAGACCGAACACAGCATCAGAAATTGATACTTTGCCAGATTTCTTACCTGCGAGTGTGGTAACTTCAATATCCATTATTCAGCACCTCCTTCAACAGCAGCCTCTGGAGCAGGAGCAGCTTCCGCTGCAGCGCCAGATGAAAGTAGACCAGCTGGTGTCGGAGCACCTTCTGGAAGAGCTTTCTTAATTGCATCACGAACCATGATCCAAGAACCTTTAGAACCAGGAACCGCGCCTTTGATCATCAAAAGACCGCGTTCAGCGTCCGTTTTAACGACCTCAAGGTTTTGAGTGGTTACGCGGGTTGAACCCATGTGACCAGCCATACGCTTGCCTTTGAAAACTTTACCCGGGTCTTGGCACTGGCCAGTAGAACCGTGGGAACGGTGAGACACGGAAACACCGTGCGTCGCGCGCAATCCACCAAAGTTGTGGCGTTTCATCGCGCCAGCAAAACCTTTACCGATTGAAGTACCTGTCACGTCGACCTTTTGGCCGGCAATGAAGTGTTCGGCACTGAGTTCAGCACCAACATCAATCATGTTTTCTTCGGATACGCGAAACTCGACCAATTTGCGTTTTGGCTCGACTTTGGCAACAGCAAAGTGACCACGCATCGGTTGAGATACGTTTTTCACTTTGGCTTTTCCCGCGCCGAGTTGAACAGCAGTGTAGCCATTTTTCTCGTTCGTGCGTTGAGAAACAACCTGGACACTCTCCATACGAAGAACTGTCACGGGCACATTGATACCGTCATCGGTATAAATGCGGGTCATCCCAACTTTCTGTGCAA
>JAZGEY010000001.1:0-44003 GCA_036478985.1 Rhizobiaceae bacterium | reverse complement strand
TCCCGCCATCACAGGCTGCACACACAACTTACTGTCAGGCAATCTTGTATGCTGATGCGGCGCAACGCGCTGGCACATTCAAGCCGTCTGAAGTTGGTAAAGCGCTTGAAGGCTTCTCGTTTGACGGCTTGGGCAACGGCCCAACTGAATACCGTGCAGACGACCACCAGTGCTTTAAAGACGTGTTGGTTGTGAAGGGTAAAGAAAACCCGACCAACAAATTTGACGTTCTTGAAGTTGTGGAAGTTACGCCACGTGCGAAAGTTGAGTACAAAGCCGATCTTCTCGGTGGTGAACTCGGCCCGTACAACAACGGCTAAGTCTTACGATAAAACAATATCTGTGCGCCCCGATTGGTTTCGGGGCGTTCAGTCTTGCTGAACTCATGCACTAAAGATAATGAGACGGCACATTATGGGCGGGCTGGATTTGATATCTGGTGCAAGTGTCTGAGCAACAGCCACTTAAAAGAAAAAGGATTTCGGTGCGGGGGCGCTATCGTAGGTTTTATAACCTTGTCGGTTACCCAATGCAGCGAGTTTAAAATATGGACGCGATATTTCTTCAAATTCTGAACGGGCTGGATAAAGGCGGAGCTTACGCGCTGATCGCCTTGGGTCTAACGCTCGTATTTGGCACGCTGGGTGTGGTGAATTTCGCCCACGGCGCGCTGTTTATGCTCGGCTCGTTTTGCGCGGTGTCGATGCAACGTATTTTCAATACGTCCTATGAGCGTATTAGTGAAACTGAAAAAGATTTCCTCGGTAATCCGCTGAAAGAGCAGGTGCCTTACCTGCAAGAATGGCTTGGAGCCGATGCTGCTGGCTTTATGATGGACTACTCAGTGCCGCTTTCAATATTCTTAGCTATTATCGTTATGGGATTTGTGGGCTACGCAATGGAGCGCGGCCTTATTCGCCACTTCTATAAACGTCCTCACGCTGACCAAATTCTCGTCACCTTCGGGTTGGCGATTGTTATTCAAGAAATTATGCGTACCTACTTTGGTGCGAACCCAATCCCACAAGCCGCGCCGAGCATTGTTTCTGGTGCGGCGAATGTGGGGGAGTGGGTAGGCCTTGGGGCAAACGTGATCTACCCGTGGTGGCGTTTGGTTTACTTCGTCTTTTCGGCGACCGTGATATTCGGTGTGTTTGCATTCTTGCAATTCACCACCTTCGGCATGGTTGTACGTGCCGGTATGCAAGACCGCGAAATGGTGAGCCTGATGGGGATCGACATTGAACGGAAGTTCACGATTGTCTTTGCCTTAGCCGCGATTGTTGCCGGTGTAGCGGGAGCTATGTATACCCCGATTTTACCACCTGATTATCACATGGGCATGGACTTCTTGGTGCTGTCTTTTGTGGTTGTTGTGGTTGGCGGTATGGGGTCGCTTGGCGGCGCGGTATTGGCGGGTTTCTTGCTCGGTATATTGCAAAGCTTTGCTTCCATGAGTTTTATTCAAGATGCGCTTCCGGGCATTTCACAGATCATTGTTTATCTGGTGGCCGTGATTGTATTGCTTACCCTGCCTCGTGGTCTTATGGGCCGCAAAGGCGTGATGGAGGATTAGACAGATGGGTAAGGCTCAAAGTCTCAAAGACTGGACATTACTGATTGGGTTTGCCGTTGTGGTATTAACCGCAGGCAGTATGCAAATTGGTTCATTTTCCATGCCTGGATGGGCGTCTCTTATCGGGGCGGACTATCCTGACTTCCTGCAAAAATTTGCAATCTTTGGCATTTTCGCCATTGGCTTCAACATCTTATTTGGCCTGACGGGGTATCTGTCTTTTGGCCATGCGGTGTTCATTGGTGTTGGTTCTTACGTCTCTGTTTGGAGTTTTAAGTTGCTGACGATGAACGTGCTTCCTGCCATTGCATTTTCCATTATTGTTGCGGGCGTTTTTGCATACATAATCGGCTACGTCTCGCTTCGTCGTTCGGGGATTTACTTCTCAATCCTAACACTGGCCTTCGCGCAAATGTGCTACAGTTTGGCCTATTCTGTGCTGGGTTTCATTACCAATGGGGAGACGGGACTGCAGGTTAGGGCGCTTCGCAAAACGGCTGAACAGCCATTGTTGGATGCTGATATTCGTATCATCGACCAAGCCATGGGAGTTGTTGAACATGGTGTTCCGATTACCAATTTCTTCGGGGTAAGGATGGGCGGTTATTCTGGATATTACTTCTGTGCCATTTTGCTTATTATTTGTTTCTTCATTGCCCAACGGATTACCAACTCTAATTTCGGTATGATGTTGAAGGCGATTAAGTCGAACCAAAACCGTTTGAACTATACAGGTATTCATACGCGCCCTTATTTGCTCACAGCCTTTGTAATCTCAGGCATGTATGCAGGTCTTGCTGGTTCTTTGATGGCTGTTACCGATCCGCTTGCTGGTGCTGAACGGATGCAATGGACGGCTTCTGGTGAGGTTGTTTTGATGACAATTCTTGGCGGTGTTGGCACACTTGTTGGGCCAGTTCTTGGGGCAGGGCTTATTAAATTCGCCGAGCAAAAAGTATCCTCATGGAATGAAGGGATTTTGCATAACTTCTGGTCGTTCCTACCTGAAAGCCTGCAGGATGGTTTTGTTTGGGTCAGCTCGCTATTCGTGGGCGAGGGATGGCATTTGACCTTGGGTCTGATTTTCATGGGCATTGTTATCTTCTTACCGGGCGGATTGATGGAAGGCTTTTGGCGGTTGGCCGCATTCTTCAGTCGAAAACCTAAACCAAATTCACCAGGCGCAAGCGCGTCGCAAGCAGCGGAATAGGAGGCGGATATGTCAGTTACTGATACAGAAGATCGCGGCTTCAAAAGCGGCTTGCACAATACAGTGCTTCATATTGATGACGTGCATAAAAGCTTCGGTGGATTGCACGCCCTTTCAGATGTCGATCTCGATGTGCGTGAAGGGGAAACCCACGCAATTATCGGGCCGAATGGGGCGGGTAAATCAACCCTGTTAAACGTTTGTGTTGGCCGTTTGAAGCCAGATCGCGGCGCGGTTGTTTTCGATGGTACTGTACTCACGGGCAAAGAGCCCCACGAGATCAATCAGCTTGGTGTTGCGCGGGTGTTCCAAACGCCTGAGGTTTTTCCTGAGCTAACCGTTCTTGAGAACGTCATGGTTCCTGCACTTTCAAAACGGGATGGGCACTTTAAGCTCAACCCATTCAAAATGTTCGCTGGCGAAAAAGCCATTCGCGATGAAGCGGCAAGTGTACTGGATAGCTGCGGACTGCAAGCCCAATTGACTGATTTAGCATCGAGCATGTCGCGGGGCGATAAACGTCGCTTGGAATTGGCCATGGGGCTAATTCAACATCCGCGCCTTTTGCTGCTGGATGAACCAACTGCGGGTATGGCGCGACATGATACAAACGCCACAATTGAGCTTTTGAAAAAGATCAAAGAAGGCGGTATGACCAAAGTGATTATTGAACACGATATGCATGTGGTCTTTTCGCTTGCAGACCGCATTAGTGTGTTGGCGGGTGGCCGTATTATTGCTCAGGGAACGTCTGAAGAAATTAAAAATAATCCTAAGGTGAAAGAAGCCTATTTGGGAGATGAAGAAGTATGAGTACTGCTGATGAAACTTTGATTGGTACTGCTGAAGACGTGGCGGGAGCTGCCGCTGCCCAACCCTATTTTTCTGTTCAAAACATCAACGCCTTTTATGGCGATAGCTATATTGTGCAGAACGTTAGCTTTGATGTAAACGAGGGTGAAATTATTGCGCTTCTTGGGCGGAATGGCGCAGGTAAAACTTCAACATTGATGGCAATTGCGCGGGCTGATGAGCCTGTAATTCGTTCTGGTGAGATTTATCTCCGTGGCGAGGCTGTCCACGAGATGAAAGCCTATCAAGCCTCGTTAGCAGGCATTGCGCTTGTGCCAGAAGATAGGCGTATTATCCCAGGTTTGACTGTTGAAGAAAACCTTGATCTTGCGGTTATTGCCGGAGAAAAAGGTTGGGACTATGAGCGTATTTACAATCTCTTTCCCCGCCTAAAAGAGCGTCGTAAACAAGAAGGCATCACGCTTTCTGGTGGCGAACAGCAAATGTTGGCGATTGGCCGTGCTTTAGCAAAAGACCTAAAACTGTTGTTGCTCGACGAACCTTACGAAGGCTTGGCGCCAGTTGTACGCCACGATATCGAGAAGGCTTTGCTGGAAGTTAGAGAAGCGGGAATTACGACAATCATCGTTGAACAAAATGCTGTCGCCGCGCTGAAAATCTCTGATCGTGCGATCATCTTGGACACGGGAGAAGTTGCCTTTACGGGAACGGCTAAGGAAGTTCTTGAAAATGAAGAACTGCGCCACGAGTATTTGGCGATTTAATCTCGTCTGGACTCTCGCTTTCATCTCAAAAGATGATAGGAAGCGGCCATGACAGATAATTCAAAACAATATGACGCGATAATCCTCGGCGCTGGCGGGGCTGGGCTTATGTGCGCGGCAACTGCTGGCCAACTGGGAAAGCGGGTGCTGGTCATCGACCATGCCGATGAAGTGGGCAAGAAAATCCTCATCTCTGGTGGTGGGCGATGCAACTTCACCAACACGGGTACAACGGCTGAAAATTTCATTTCTGCAAATCCCCATTTTGCAAAATCTGCCCTTGGCCGTTACTCACCTCAAGATTTCATCGCTCTGGTGGAGCGCTATGGGATTGAATGGCATGAGAAGACGCTAGGGCAATTGTTTTGCGATGGGTCGGCAAAGCAAATTGTCGAAATGCTTTTGGATGAATGTAAACTCGGCGATGTGACGATTTCACTTGGCAATTCAATAGAAGGTGTAACCCACGAAGATGGCGTATTCAGCGTAGAACATGGGACCCATGAGGCCACGGCTCCAGCCTTAGTAATTGCTACTGGTGGACCGTCTATTCCCAAAATGGGGGCGAGCGAATTTGCCTATGATCTAGCACGTTATTTTGGATTGAAAATAGTTGAACCGCGTCCGGCTCTTGTTCCCTTTACCCTTGGTGGTAATGAGGCTTTGTTCAAAGAGCTCTCAGGCGTTTCGACAGATATTGTTGTGTCTTGCGGTAAAACGAAATTTAGGGAAGCCGCGTTATTCACCCACAAAGGTCTTTCGGGCCCCGCGATATTGCAAATTTCCTCCTACTGGAAGAATGGAGAAGCAATCTCTGTTGATTTTCTACCAGATAGAACGGGAGATTGGTTGCTTGCAAATAAGTTACGGAAACCAAAGTCTAGCCTGCAAACAATCCTAAGTAGTGCCTTACCAGAACGGTTGGTGGAGGCCTTGATGGAGCGAATGGGTATTGAAGGGCGTATGGCGGATTTAACGGACAAGGCGCTAAAGGCAACGGAGCATCAACTGCATAACTGGCAATTCGCACCAAATGGAACCGAAGGCTTTGCCAAGGCAGAAGTTACCGTTGGGGGCATCAGCACGGCAGAATTATCATCGAAAACAATGGAAGCCAAGAAAGTTCCGGGGCTTTATGTGATTGGTGAAGCTGTGGATGTAACTGGTTGGCTTGGCGGGTATAATTTCCAATGGGCTTGGGCTAGCGGCGTTGCCGCAGGTGAGGTGATCTAGGAATGCCAACTAGCTCAATCAAAGAAGATTCTCGCCGTGCTATGGTGCAGGCTGAACGGCACGCCCGTCCACCTGTTCCAACCTCTGCGCCAAGTATATGCCAGCATTTGGTATTTCATACGGATAATGATGACCTTGCCTATGAACGCCGCGCTTGCCTCAATATTTGTGAGGAGCTCGAGTTACATCCAACCAGTGAATTATCTGACCAAATAAGTGCAGAGAGTAATGATTTGATCTTGAAGTGGGAGCGCCACACGGAGTTCACTTCCTACACCTTTATCCAACAAAATGTTCGTAACCGAGATAAATTTGTCCCTTGGGCGGAAAGAGAGATCGGCTGGTCTGGTGTGCCCGGTAAGATGTTGGTGTCGTTGCTGATAGGTATTGAGAACAAACGTTCACCTGTTTGGTCAAGTAAAGAGCGGTTCAGCTGGGGAGAAGAGCAACCGATTTGTTCTTCATCCGTGATGGGAGGGACGACAACTATTGAAACCGATTTAACGGCGGATAGTTTTGGTAACACGCGTTATTTGATAAAAACGAGCTCCAAGGAACCTTCTCGTTTGGGTCGGATGCTGCAAAGACTGCTGGAAATTGAAACCTATGGTAATTTCTGCCTCTATGCTTGGAAAGATGCCAAGGAAATCGGTCCGTTACTTGGTGAGGCTGAACGTCGTTTGGGAGATGTTATTACACGGTTGGCACGTGAATCAGGAGAGCCAGACGAGTCGATACTCGCCGACCTTACCGACCTTTCAGCGTTCCATGAAGCAACTACCGAACGCGCTCACTTCCGTTTAAATGCCTCACTTGCCTATCATGAAATCGCCATGCGCCGTTTGAAAGAATTACGCGAAGAGCGGGTTGCAGGGGCCCAGCGGTTGGCAAATTTTATGAAACGGCGGATGAACCCGGCAGCGCGTACCTACAAGTCAATCCTGCGAAGGCAGGAAGAAACAGCGCAACGGATAAACAGAGCTACGCAGCTTTTGCGGGGGCGTATTGAGGTTGCAATTGGTAAGCAGAACCAAGAACTACTACGCTCAATGAATGCACGGGCTGAGGCTCAATATAAATTGCAGAAAACTGTTGAGGGGCTTTCTGTGGTTGCCATCAGTTATTATGCGTTGGGTATTTTGACCTACCTGATCACCGTTTTCAAAGGTAACCTTGGTGGCTTTAGCGTCAAAGAAGTGGTTGGCATGACCGTACCTCTCGTATTTTTGGGTGTGTGGTGGAGCGTGCGAAAAATTCGAAAGTAGCGGATTTAGAAATCAAGCTTAGGATATTGCGCGATATAGATACGAAACCACGGCGTGTACGTTTCTGGGGTTTGTTCGATATCACGACGCACTTCTTCAGCCGTTAGCCAACGGGTTTCACAAACCTCATCAGGGTTTAAGGTGAGTCTCACTTGATCTTTTTCCACCTCTGCACGGAACATGTGAACCCGTTCACGTTCCCAAAGCTGATTGCCGACATCGGCGGAATATTCAACAATTAGCCGCTCTTGAATTTCAGTTTGAAAGCCAAGCTCTTCTCGCAATCTGCGGGTCGCGGCGACCTTCACATCCTCACCAAAGTGAGGATGGGTACAGCAGGAATTGGCCCATTGGCCGGGGCAGTGGTATTTGTTGAGGGCGCGGCGTTGGATAAGCAGTTCGTCGCCAGCAAAGATAAACACTGAAATTGCTAAATGGTGTAGCCCTTTTACATGGGCTTCGATTTTCTCGATAGGGTAAAGCGAACCATCTGGGTTGATGCCTGGAATCATGGCCGGCGGGTTCGTGGGAGGCAGCGGCCACGGGTCTGCAATTTGTGATGGGCCAGGTTTCGCATCTGGTGTGAGATGAAGAATTCTAGGGTTCATCCGCCACGCAACCTCAGGCTATGCCACAGCCCGTGATAGGGCGCATTGCGACCATAACTCAGAAAGGGAATGAACTAGGTGTTCAATGTCTTCATCGGTGTGCATTGGTAGTGGGGTAATGCGTAACCGTTCCGTCCCTTCAGGTACTGTCGGATAATTGATTGGTTGAACATAGATACCGTAATTATCGAGAAGCAGATCAGAAATGAACTTACATTTCTTAGCGTCGCCAACCATCACTGGAACAATGTGGCTTTTGTTGTCCATGTGGGGGAGGCCAATTGCGTCTAATCTCGCCCGCAAGGTTTTGACGTTACGGCGTTGGCGCGAGCGCTCCATGTCGCTTTGTTTTAGGTGTTTTATAGAAGCTGTTGCGCCTGCTGCAATTGCCGGGGGGAGCGCGGTGGAAAAGATGAAGCCTGAAGCAAATGAGCGAACGAAGTCGATAAGGTTTGCATTTGCCGCTATATACCCTCCCATAACGCCATAGGCTTTTCCAAGGGTTCCTTGGATGATTGTTAGGCGATCCATCAAACCTTCTTGTTCTGCAATACCTGCACCGCGTGGACCGTAAAGGCCGACGGCGTGTACTTCGTCGAGGTAGCTTATGGCGTTGTGCTTTTCGCAAACCTCAAGGATTTCTGCCATTGGGCAAATGTCGCCATCCATTGAATAGACGGACTCAAAGGCAACAAGCTTAGGCACGCTTGGGTCAGCTTCGCTCAACATTCGATCAAGATCGGCAGGGTCGTTGTGTTTCCAAATATGTTTTGGGGCGCGGGAGTGACGGATGCCTTCGATCATTGAGGCATGGTTTTCACTATCGGAGAATATTTCGCAATTCGGGATTTTTGATGCGAGAGTGCCAAGTGCTGCCCAATTGGCAACATAACCAGAGGTGAGCATAAGAGCTGCTTCTTTCTGGTGAAGGTCGGCGAGTTCGCGTTCAAGCAACACGTGGTAGTGGTTCGTTCCAGAAATGTTGCGTGTGCCGCCTGCGCCTGCGCCACATTTGTCGATCGCTTCTTTCATGGCTGCAAGGGTGGCGGGGTGTTGCCCCATGCCGAGATAGTCGTTTGAACACCAAACTGTGACTTCTTGTGTCTCACCTTCGGAATCGTAACGGGTAGCCTTTGGGAAATTGCCCTGATGGCGTTCTAGATCAGCAAAAAAGCGGTAATTCCCCGTTTCTTTTAGTTTATCTAGTTCTTTGGTGAAAAAATCATCAAAATCCACGTTTACTCTCCACAAACACGCGCAATGAAATGCTCAATCGCTAATAACTATACCGACTAATGATCTCAAATTAAAGTCACAATGACTTTTGGAGTGCGACAAATAGGCCTATAATTTATCCAAAGTGCCAAAACTTGGTCATAATTGCAAGATACTGAATGTGTTATAACTTGACGTTCTTAGCAGAGGGGGGCAAACCTTTCCGTGAATGAACACCACTTTTGGTCTTGGAGAAATACATGTTCAATAAATCTATCGTCGCGGCTGCACTTGTAGCCTTCACATTTACTGCTCCTGCGTTCGCTGAAGGCGAAGGCGCTGGTGGGGATGCTGAAAAAGGCAAAAAAGTATTCAAAAAATGCAAAGCTTGTCATGCTGTTGGCGAAGGAGCCAAAATCAAAACTGGCCCACCTTTGAATGGCATTGTTGGCCGTAAAGCTGGCGCATACGAAGGATATAAGTACAAGAAGAGCATCAAGGCTCTCGGCGAAAAAGAAGGTTTTGTTTGGACTGAGGACGAGCTTTTCGCTTTCCTCAAAAAACCAAAGAAATATCTGAAAGAAACACTCGGCGTTGATAAGGTGAAAACCTCAATGACGACAAAAGTGAAAAAAGATCAGAAGCGTAAAGACTTGATCGCTTATCTAAAAACATTCGAAGCACCTGCTGAATAAGCACCTGCTTTAAGCGAGTTTTTTAAGAGCCGGCTTTCTTTTTTGGGAGCCGGCTTTTTTATGGCTGCCTACAATTTGAAATCGAAATCTTCGCGGCCGTAGCTTTCACCATTTATTTGAATTTCTAACGAGTGGATGCCTTCATAATAAACGCGGGTCGTGATTGGCTTCATCGGGTGACGCTTGCTTGCGTTGAGCGTTTTGCCTGCGGCTAGATCAATGACCTTCCACTTGAATGTTTTGGGTGTGGTACTGCCGTTAGCTTTACGATGATGGATGATGAAGTCGATTATCAGAGGTTGGGTAGTTTTGGCTGTTGATGTGAAGGTAATGTCAAACTCTAGGGCTTCTCCCAAAGCCACAATGGGTGTTGATACAGTCAGTTTTTCTAACGCAACTTTCGGAGCACTGTAGCCAAGGGCGGCAAGTGTTGGTTTGTGCCCATTTTTAACGAGTGTTCTCGTGGCATGTTTGACGAGGCGCGCGCGGTCCTTGCTTGCATCTTTCATCCACGTGGCCGCAATGGTGGATACAACCTTGGGATGGTCTTTGGCGATGTCGTTGATGTTGTTAGCGACAGAGCGGCGGACATACTCCTCGCTATCGTCTTTAAGTATCTCAAGCATCGGTAGAAGGGGTGAGGGATCGGCAACAAACTCTTTGAGTTGCACCCCCCAAGGGAGGCGCGGGCGGGAACCTTCTGAGGCGAGACGACGGACGTGAAAGTTTTCATCCTTTGCCCATTCAATCGTCTTCGCCATTGTTCGCTCTTGATCAGCAACGAAAAAATGGCGAATGGCAAACTCTGAGCTAGAACGTTTAGTCATCGCAGCCAGTACCTCGAGGCTGTAGTCAAAATCATCTAACCCATGTTCGGCAATATAATCAGCCATTGGCATCACGCCCCAAAATGCAATGCCAGTTTCATCCGTTTCCATTTCGGAGAGGCCAGAATCAACGGATGGGTGGAGCGCCTGCGTTAATATCTCACAGGCTTTACGGTAATTAGTGGGAAGTGTGGAAGTTAGTGCCTCACAAATTTGGTTCGAACGTTGTTTTAACTCTAGTTTTTCCATGTCTTTAGTAGCAAGTGCAATGAAACGCTTGGCATCAAAATCATTGTTCACGCGAGAAAAATTTTCACCCATCTGAGTAATCATGCCGGGGTTAAAAAAGTTTTTGAAGGGTTCAGCCATATTCAAGTTTCCTAAGGCGTAATGAGTATTTTACCACGATGTTTTGCCGCTTCCATCATCTTGTGCGCTGAGTGCACTTCCTCGAAGGCGAAGATTGCGTGGGTGGTGGTTTTAATCTTACCGCTGGCCAGAAGCGGCCATATTTTTTGTTGTAAATCATTGGCAACAGCTGTTTTGAATTCTTTGGGTCTAGGGCGCAGGGTTGAACCTGTTAGGATCAACCGCTTCAGCATGATTGGCATGAGGTTTACCTCCACCCGCGAGCCTGTTCTAAAGGCCAGTTGCACAATCCGCCCATCCATCTTTGCCGCCTTCAAGTTACGGCCAATATAATCTCCTCCAATAATGTCGAGGATGATGTCTGCTCCGCCCGCTTCCTTTACAACTTCGACAAAGTCTTCCTCCTTGTAATTGATGGCCCGTTCTGCGCCCATCTCAAGGCAGAATTGACAACCCTCAGGCTTACCGCTTGTGGCGAATACTCGAAGCCCCATGGCTTTGCCTAGTTGAATGGCTGTAGAGCCAATGCCACCCGCGCCGCCGTGGACGAGGAGGAGCGCACCCTTTGGAATATTGTGATTGAAAAAGACATTGCTCCAGACGGTGAAGAAGGTTTCCGGTAAACCTGCCGCATCTTGAATTGAAACGCCTTTAGGTATGGAAAGACAGTGACTGGCCTCAACGGCAACGTACTCGGCATAGCCACCACCGTTGGTAAGGGCGCAAACCTTATCGCCGATCTTCCATTGGGTAACATCGGATCCAATTTCAATAATTTCACCTGATACTTCCAAGCCCATTAGATCAGACGCGCCTTTTGGGGGTGGGTAATTGCCCTGACGTTGGATGATGTCTGGGCCATTCACGCCAGCTGCTGCTATCATGATGAGAACTTCACTAGATTCTGGCTCAGGTTTTTGGCGAGTGCCTTGCGTCATTACGGAAGCATCCCCGAATTTTGGCAGTTCTATTGTTTTCATAAAATTCGCCATGCTAGCTGTCCATTTGTGTGTAATCAGCTTCAAGCTACTCTATTAGCTGCGAATTGTAATGACGTTATTGTCAGTTGATGCAAAGATTGAAATTGTGAACAAGTGAATCACCAGAAATTGTGACGGGATGACTATGAAAGCTCTTGAAGGCGTAAAAATTCTAGATTTTACCCATGTTCAATCTGGCCCCTCATGCACCCAATTATTGGCGTGGTTTGGCGCAGATGTGATCAAGGTGGAGCGTCCTGGTGTGGGAGATATAACCCGTAAGCAGCTAATTGATGTTCCTGATGCGGATAGTCTTTACTTCACCATGCTGAACCATAACAAGCGTTCCATCGAACTGAATACAAAAACAGAGACAGGTAAGGTGGTTCTTACTCGTTTGATTGAAGAGTGCGACGTGCTTGTGGAGAATTTTGCTCCAGGTGCTTTGGATCGTATGGGATTTTCATGGGAACGGATTCAAACAATCAATCCACGTATGATTCTGGCGTCGATAAAGGGGTTTGGCCCTGGTAAATATGAGGACACTAAAGTCTACGAAAATATTGCCCAATGTGTTGGTGGCTCCGCTGCTACCACAGGTTTTCGTGATGGAATGCCGCTTGTGACTGCGGCGCAAATTGGAGATGCAGGGACGGGTTTGCATCTTGGTTTAGGAATTTTAGCGGCGTTATACCAACGAGAAACGACAGGTCGTGGGCAAAAAGTGATGTGCGCCATGCAAGATGCGGTGCTTAACTTGGCGCGGGTAAAAATGCGAGATCAGCAACGGTTAGCCGCTGGGCCGTTGAAGGAATATTCACAATACGGCGAAGGCATTCCCTTTGGGGATACAACCCCAAGAGCTGGCAATGACGGTGGCGGCGGTCAACCGGGACGTATCTTGAAATGTTTAGGGTGGGAGCAAGATCCCAATGCCTATACTTATTTTGTTTGTCAGGCGGCTATTTGGGATAAAATTTGCGAGATAATTGGAAAGCCGGAATGGAAACGAGATGAAGGCTACGCCACACCACCAGCGCGGCTGGATAAATTAACCGAAATTTTTGAGACAATTGAAGAGTGGACGAAGACCAAAACCAAGTTTGAGGTGATGGAAATCTGTAATCCCCACGACATTCCTGTTGGCCCCATCCTTTCTATGAAAGAGCTTTCGGAAGATGAGGAGCTTTATCAAACAGGAACGATGGTGAGGGTTCCACATCCAAAGCGCGGTGAATATTTGACCGTGGGTTGTCCGATAAAAATGTCGGACAGCCCTGTTGAGGTCGAGCGCTCACCACTTCTTGGGGAGCATACGGAAGAAATTTTGTCGCAAGTACTCGGCTTTTCGAGTGAGGAAATGGAGCGTATCATTTCCTCTGGAGCAGTTGGAGAAACTGGTTCCAAAGGCTGATTTGGTGAATAAAACAGAGGGGTGTCGTTGATTGCGGCACTGGTGGTCGTATTTTGGAAACTGTTTGGTTACAATTGGCGCAAATTAGCAACAAGAGTACCAACCAAAATTTTGAACGTGAAAGAGAAAAGCATGGCCTTCAAAACTGATATTGAAATCGCACGGGAAGCAAATAAGAAGCCGATTTTGGAAATTGGCGCAAAGCTTGGGATACCGAGCGAAGATATGGTTCCTTATGGCCATGATAAGGCGAAGGTTGGTGCTGACTTTATTGCAAAGCTTCACGATAAAAATTCGAATAAAAAGAATGGCAAACTCATTCTTGTAACGGCTATCAACCCAACTCCGGCTGGTGAAGGCAAAACGACAACAACCGTTGGCCTTGGCGATGGGTTGAACGCGATTGGTAAAAACGCTGCTGTTTGTATCCGTGAGGCTTCTCTTGGCCCATGCTTTGGCATGAAAGGCGGGGCTGCTGGTGGCGGATATGCTCAAGTTGTTCCAATGGAAGATATGAACCTGCACTTTACTGGTGACTTTCACGCGATCACCTCTGCACACAACCTCTTATCAGCTATGATTGATAACCATATCTATTGGGGCAATGCGTTAGAGATTGATAACCGTCGCGTTGTTTGGAAACGGGTGTTGGATATGAACGACCGCTCGTTGCGCGATGTTGTAACTTCGCTTGGCGGTGTGCCAAACGGTTTCCCGCGCCAAGGTGGGTTTGACATTACCGTGGCTTCGGAAGTCATGGCTATCCTTTGCTTGTCAAATGACCTTGAGGACCTGCAAAAACGCTTGGGTGATATTATTGTTGCCTACCGCCGCGATCGCTCGTCTGTTACGTGTCGCGATATCAAAGCCGATGGCGCAATGACCGTATTGTTGAAAGACGCAATGCAGCCGAACCTTGTCCAGACTTTGGAAAACAATCCAGCGTTCGTCCACGGTGGTCCATTTGCGAACATCGCCCACGGTTGTAACTCTGTCGTTGCAACGAAAACGGCCTTGAAATTGGCGGACTATGTTGTGACTGAGGCCGGCTTTGGTGCTGACTTAGGCGCAGAGAAATTCCTGAACATCAAATGCCGTAAAGCAGGATTAGCTCCCTCCGCAATAGTTATCGTAGCGACCATTCGTGCCATGAAAATGAACGGTGGCGTGAAGAAACAAGACCTCGGTGAAGAGAATGTTCAAGCCGTAAAAGACGGTTGCGCTAACCTTGGTCGCCATATCGAAAATATTAAATCCTTCGGTGTCCCCCCGGTTATAGCCATCAACCATTTCGTGACGGATACGGATGCGGAAGTAGCTGCTTGTAAGGAATATGTGGAGAGCCTTGGCTCAGAAGCAATTCTTTGTAAACACTGGGCGCTTGGGTCTGAAGGAACAAAAGAACTGGCAACGCGTATTGCAGAAATTGCAGATGCAGATGAGGCTAATTTCAAGGTTCTTTACCCTGATGAAATGCCTTTGATGGAAAAAATTGAAACTATTGCAAAGAAGATTTATCGTGCCGACGGGGTGATTGCTGATAAGAAAATTCTTGATCAGTTGAAGCAATGGGAAGAGGCGGGATTTGGCAATCTCCCTGTTTGCATGGCGAAGACACAATACTCGTTCAGCACCGATCCGAACCAACGTGGCGCGCCAACTGGTTTTAGCGTTCCAATCCGCGAAGTTCGTCTTTCCGCGGGCGCAGGGTTTGTGGTTGTTGTCTGCGGTGAGGTAATGACGATGCCTGGCTTGCCACGGGTTCCATCTGCTGAAAGCATCATGTTGAATGATGATGGTTTGATCGAAGGGTTGTTTTAAGAATGAGTGCGAAAATTATTGACGGCAAAGCGTTTGCCGCGACTGTTCGTGAGAAAGTCGGCAAGCATGTTGCTCGGCTACAGGCTGACCATAACATCGTGCCCGGCCTTGCTGTGGTACTTGTTGGGGAAGATCCTGCGAGCGAGGTTTATGTTCGTAACAAAGGAAAACAGACCCTTGAAGTTGGTATGAACTCCTACGAACACAAGCTTGATGCAGACACGTCTGAAGCGGATTTGCTGGCGCTAATTGATCAGCTCAATAATGATCCAAAGGTGCACGGTATTCTTTGCCAATTGCCTTTGCCTGATCATCTCAATGAAGATTTGGTAATCAACTCGATCATCCCCTCAAAGGATGTGGATGGTTTCCATATTTCCAATGTTGGCATGTTGAGTACTGGTCAAAAAAGCATGGTCCCTTGCACGCCACTAGGGTGCTTGATAATGTTGCGCGAACACCACGGTTCCTTGAGTGGCTTGAATGCGGTTGTCATTGGTCGCTCTAACATCGTTGGCAAACCAATGGCGAGCCTCTTGTTGAAAGACAGCTGCACCGTGACAATAGCCCATAGCCGCACGAAAAATATTGAAGCGCTTTGCCGTGGAGCTGACATCGTAGTCGCTGCTGTTGGTCGTCCTGAAATGGTCAATGCCGATTGGATAGGCGAGGGGGCAACCGTCATTGATGTTGGCATCAACCGTATTCCCGCGCCAGAAAAAGGTGAAGGTAAAATGCGACTTGTGGGCGATGTGGATTTCGCGTCCGCCTCTGAAAAAGCCGGGGCTATTACGCCCGTTCCCGGCGGTGTTGGCCCAATGACGATTGCTTGTTTATTGGCAAACACGGTTACGGCTTGTTGTCGTGCGAATGGGCTGGATGAGCCAGAAGGCCTAACTGCCTAGCTTAAGCCCGCCTAGCTTGAGTGCATTTCGGGCAGAGCTGTTACCGTGGTGAGAACTGCGGTAATGACTAAAATTATTGCAAAGGCTATTGCTTCCCAGAATATTGAACGGCGTAGCCTGTCTGCTCCTTGCCGTCCGCCCTTCAACATGGGGGGAACGTATTTTGTTTTATTGACCAGGGCCAGGAGCAGGAGCGCACCGACAACCGCGAGTTTTAAGATAAGCGTTATTCCGTATTGAGATGTGAATAATACGCCTACAGAACCTACGAGTTGATAGCCCAAGACTAGTCCAGCAAGGATCAACAGGCTAACGGTGTAGGCCGCTTGTTTTCCGAACCTATGGGCGAGCCTACCAGCGTGTTGAACAGATATTTGGCCGCCTGCCGCAATTGAGAGGGGTGCTAGAGCCCCAATCCAAAAACTTGCGGCGAGAATATGGGCGGTTACGAGCCCTCCCATGAGCAGGCGTGGATTTTCTGTTCCGTGGCCAATGAAGGAGAAGGAGAGGGCCGTTATCACTGCGCCTATTCCTCCAAATAACCAGCTTACAGGAATGGCGAAGGCAAATGCGAGCAGAAGGACAAGGCCGAGGACGCGATAAAAGATGGCATTGCCAAGGGGCGCATTCTTGACGAGCTCCATCATCTCCCAATCGAGCATTCCGCCCAAGCCTTCATCAAGCAGGCGTCCTGATTGCACGCCAAACTGAAGTGCGCTTGCCGTTAGAGCTGTGAGCACCGCCCATAGTATTAACTTGCGGAGAGGGTGATCAATGTTCTTGTCCAAGCCTCTATTGGCGAGAATAAACAGGGTGGAGCCAATTGCGAGGAAGCTTCCGCCATAGACAAAGAACTTTACGGCGATTGCCGCAAAATCCCAACTGGTGAGTGCGCCGAACATCAAGAGTTATTCGCCAGATACGGTGAAGGAGAAGGAGCCTTTTAACGCGTGCCCATCTTTGCCCAACGCGCGCCAATTCACTGTATAACTTCCTACGCCCGTTGTTGGGTTTGGAATTGAGATGTCATTGGTGAATTTCTTGAATGGCAATTCAAGCTTGGCTTCGGTATCGTCTTTGGCGAGTGTCACTTTGGTGATGCGAACCATTTTTGCAAAATTCAACACAATCTCTTTAGGTGCAGCTTCAAGGATTGCGTCTTTTTGGGGGGCTGTAGATTTCAACGGAGAGTGGGCGTTTGCAGTGGTCGTAATAAAAAACACTGATGCGAGTACGATGAGAAACCGAGTCATAGTAAGCTCCACTAACTAGTTTATGCCATTGGCACGTTGAAGGGTTCGGACATAGGTGATGATTTTGATCATCTCTTCTTCTGTAACCTGTGGTTGTGGCGGCATGTTTCCAAACCGCCAATGGTGTTGGCGTGTGCCACGTTTTGCAGCCATGACAAAAGCCATGTCACCGTGATGATTTGGTTCGTATATTTTATGAACGAGGGGCGGTGCAACACCATCTTGACCAGCCGCATTTTCTCCATGGCAGGTAGCGCAGTTTTCGTTGAATGCTGTTTCGCCCAACTTATCGTCTGCCGATAATGTTGGGACCGTAACTGCAACGAGGGGAGCGCCCGTCGCCACTTCATTGGCGGTGAAGAAGTTGGTGTATCCCCAGTAGGCAAGAGCACCCATGAGAATGACTCCAATAAGACTCTTTTTCATCATGCTTTTGTTCCTGCGAGTTCATCAATTATTGGGCAATTGGGTTTGTCATCTCCGTGGCAGTTGTCTGCCAAATTTTTGAGAGTGGTTCTTAGTGATTTTAATTCTTTAATTTTACGATCAATCTCGCCAACCTTGTCCCGTGCGATCGCTTTAACATCGGCGCTTGCACGGTGGTCATCTTCATAAAGTGAAAGCAAAAGGCGGCATTCTTCAATTGTGAATCCAAGGCTCCGTGAGCGTTGGAGAAACCGCAGTTGATGGATATCCTGTTCAGAATAATCGCGGTAGCCATTGGCCGCACGCGCAGGGCTGACAAGTAAAATCTCTTCGTAATAGCGAATGGTTTTTGTTGGTAGTTGGGTCTTTTCAGATGCCTGACCAATATTCATCATAGAAGCTCCTTCTGATACTTTGATAGACCTTCCACTAGGGGGAAGGTCAAGAACGGTTCAAATCAACATTTCGTAATCGCAGGGCGTTGCCGATTACGGAGACGGATGAAAGACTCATCGCTGCGGCTGCAAACATTGGAGAGAGCAACCAGCCAGTAAATGGATAGAGGATGCCTGCCGCGATGGGCACGCCAACCATATTGTATGCAAAAGCAAAAAATAGGTTTTGCTTAATATTGCTGATGGTGGCCTCTGATAGAGTGCGAGCGCGGATAATTCCTGTCAGGTCACCTTTAACGAGGGTTATCCCCGCGCTTTCCATGGCAACATCTGCGCCCGTTCCCATGGCGATGCCTACATCTGCGGCGGCAAGAGCTGGAGCATCGTTGACACCATCGCCTGCCATGGCGACTGACCTTCCTTGTGCTATCAGCGCGTCCACAAGCGCTTTCTTATCTTCAGGAAGAACGTCCGCGCGGACTTCGTCAATGCCAAGTTGTGCTGCAACAGCTTTGGCTGTTCGTTCGTTATCGCCCGTCGCCATGATGATTTTCAGTCCCTGAGCATGAAGGGCATCAATCGCTTGTATGGCAGTGTCTTTGATCGGGTCTGCTACGGCAATAAGCCCCGCTACTTTCCCGTCTATTGCCACGAACATAGCAGTTTTACCTTCGTCTCTAAGTGTGTTTGCGGTGGATGTTAGCGAGGTAACATTCAGCTTTAGGTGATCCATCATTGCCTTGTTGCCGAGAGAAACAAGCTTCTTCCCAACAGTCCCTGAAACACCCTTGCCTGTAATAGCCTCGAACTCTTTGACGGGCTGTAACTTCAAGCCACGGGCCTCAGCGCCTTCAAGGATGGCCTCTGCAAGGGGGTGCTCTGAACCGCGCTCTAATGAAGCGGCAAGGGTGAGCAACTCATCCCCACCCTTTGCTTTTAATGCAATCACTTCTTCTAGTTTGGGTTTGCCTTTTGTCAGCGTGCCTGTTTTGTCCACAACCAAAGTGTCAACAGTGGCAAACCGTTCTAGAGCTTCAGCATCGCGGATAAGAACGCCAGACTGAGCGCCTCTGCCTGTGGCTGTCATAATTGACATGGGTGTCGCCATGCCCAGCGCACAGGGGCAGGCGATAATGAGAACCGAGACAGCTGCTACAAGTGCATAGACGAGGGACGGCGCTGGCCCCCAATAGGCCCAAGCTATGAACGCTGTAATGGAAATCAACACGACAGCAGGGACAAAGTAACCAGCCACTTTATCGGCTAGCCCTTGTATTGGCGCACGGGACCGTTGGGCGGAAGCCACCATTTCCACGATTTTTGAGAGCATCGTGTCTTCGCCAACCTGTTGGGCTTTCATGATGAAAGACCCCGTGCCATTGATTGTGCCTGCGGTGACGTTGTCTCCATTGGTTTTTTCAACAGCAATAGATTCTCCCGTGATCATGCTTTCATCAAGGGAGGACCTTCCTTCCAAGATGAGGCCATCAATTGGAACACTTTCACCGGGGCGAACGCGAACGTGGTCACCCTCGAGAATGTTTTCAATGGGGACATCACGCTCGTTCCCTTTGGCATTGATCCGACGGGCGGTCTTTGGCGCAAGGTTGAGTAGGGCACGAATGGCGGACCCTGTTTGCTCACGGGCGCGCAGTTCCATTATTTGCCCAAGAAATACGAGGGCGATGATAACGGCGGCGGCTTCAAAATATACAGGAACGGTTCCATCTGCCATACGAAATGCAGGAGGGAATAAACCAGGTGCTAAGGCCGCAACAACACTATAGCCAAAGGCGGCGACAACCCCCAGCATGATAAGCGTCCACATATTGTAGTTGCGGGTGAGAAGAGAGCCCCAGCCGCGTTTCAGTATTGGTTGTGCTGCCCAAAGCACAACAGGCGTGGCGAGGGCTAGTTCTATGAAAATCGTTGTTCGCTCTCCAAACCATTCCCGGATATTCAGGCCAATCATTGGCCCCATGGTGAGAATAAGCAGTGGAATTGCGCAGGCTAGGGAGACCCAAAAGCGAAGGGTGAAATCTATTAGTTCTGGATTTGGCTCGTCAGTTGGTATGCCCATAGGTTCCAAAGCCATGCCGCAGATAGGGCAATCTGTCAGATGGTCTTCGATGATTTCAGGGTCCATTGGGCAGGTATAGAGTGTGCCTTTTTTCGCAACCTTGGGTTTGCGCTTATGAGCGCCAGTTATGTAAAATTCAGGGTCGGCATCGAATTTATCGTGGCAGCCCTGCATACAAAAGTGATAATTCTTGCCGTCGAAATGTAGGTTCGGCTTGCCAATATTCGGGTCGACTTTCATGCCGCACACTGGATCGATCTCTGTTTTTGTATCAATTTCTTTGAGTTTGGTATCTGCGCACATGTTACAACCCTTTGTCTCTTACAAACAGGATATAGACCTTCCAGTGAGGGTAAGGTCAAGCGCTGAGATATCTTAATCTGAGTTGTTGGCTGGGTGCTAAAAACCTTGCGTCCGCAAAGGAATGGGGATTAGTTTGAATTAGCGGAAATAACGGCAGTTGAGGAATATTATGTCTGAGCTATGGCGGATGAGCGCGACTGAAACAGCAACGCTTGTGAAAAATAAAGAAGTGTCAGCAGTTGAGGTTACAAAGGCAGCTTTGGGGCGGCTTGAGGATGTGAATCCAAGCATAAATGCGGTGATTTATGAATTGCCTGAAGAGGCCATGAAAGCAGCGGAAGCCGTTGATAAGAAAATTGCAGCGGGCGAGGATGCGGGCCCATTAGCAGGCGTGCCTGTCACGACGAAACTAAGTGTTGACCAAAAAGGTACGGCCACCACCAATGGCTTGCAATTACAAATGGAACTAATTGCGACGCAAGACACACCCGTCATAGCTAATATGCGAGATGCGGGGGCTGTTATTATTGGGCGCACAAACACACCCGCATTTAGCTTGCGTTGGTTCACCCGTAATTTGGCTCATGGTGCGACCATCAACCCACATAATTCCAAAATTACTCCCGGTGGTTCATCAGGCGGAGCATCTTCGGCAACGGCGGCAGGTATTGGGGCAATCGGCCATGGGACCGATATTGCGGGTTCTATTCGTTACCCCGCCTATGCCTGCGGTTTGCATGGATTGCGCCCCACCTTAGGCAGAATTCCCTCTGCAAATTCTTCGGGGGCAGATCGCAATATTGGGGCGCAGTTAATGGCCGTCTCCGGGCCTATTGCTCGAACGGTTGCGGATGTAAAATTGGGGTTTGAGGTGATGGCAAAGGGCAGTAGCAGGGATCCTTGGTGGGTCCCCGTGCCTTTGGAAATGCCTGCTCAAGAAAAGAAAATTGCCCTCGCGATCAATCCATCTGGAATGAAAGTAGATCGCCATGTAGAGGCAGCATTGCGTGATGCTGCTAGTCGATTGGAAGCTGCGGGCTGGAGTGTTGAAGAGGTGGCTATACCCGATATGCGCGAAGCCTGCCGTTTGCAGATCGTACTATGGATGGCGGAGTTTCGGGGCAATGCCGAGGCAATTTTTGCTGCGGAGGGGGATCCCGATGCGATTGCTGTTTATCAAAATATCTCTCGCCATGCGGGGGAACCAGATTTGGATGCGGTGCTTGATGCGTTGCAAAAGCGGGTAACATTGATGCGGGAATGGAAATTGTTCTTTGATCAATACCCTCTCGTTCTTTGCCCTGTTTCAGGCGAACAACCGTTTCCTGATCATCTTGATGTGGAATCTTTAGAAGCCTTTGACCGTGTGTTCGAAGCACAACTTCCTCAAATTGCTACTCCGTTTATGGGCTTGCCGGGGCTGGCGGTTACAACGGGTATAGGTGAAAATAATATTCCCATCGGGGTGCAATTGCTCGCAAGCCATTTTCGTGAAGATATGCTGTTGGCCGCTGGGGAAGATATCGAATCTGCGGGCCCATCGTTTCCAGTGGTAACACCAAAATGAGTAATGTTGTTTCTGAACTTCTAGCGTTGCTCGACCTTGAAAAAGTTGAAGTTGATTTATATCGAGGTGTTGGCACTGGTGGTGAAACCAGTGTTCGTATTTTTGGTGGTCATGTTATCGCACAGGCTTTACGAGCGGCTTACAACACGGTTGAAGATAGGCTTTGCCATTCCCTGCATGCCTATTTCATTCGGCCTGGCGATCCATCAACACCGGTTATTTATCGAATTGACGAAGCTCGTGATGGGCGTAGTTTCACCACAAGGCGGGTGACTGCGACCCAACATGGCAAACAGATATTGAACATGACAGCTTCGTTCCATATCGAAGAAGAGAGTTGGGAACACCAACATTCAATGCCTGATGTGCCAGGGCCGGAAGGTTTAACGTCTCGGTCTGAACAGCGAGAAAAAGAGCTGCACATGATTAGCGAGGAGAGGCGGGCTGATTTCTTGCGACCTCGACCAATTGAAATGCGTGAAATCGAACCACGCGATTTTATTGACCCTGAGCCAATTACTGACATCAACCATCTATGGTTTCGTATGGAGGGGGCGAAGGGCTTGAGCGCAGAAATGCACCATTGCCTGTTGGCTTATGCTTCAGACATGAACTTGCTTGGTTCATCCCTGCGTCCCCACGGGCTTACGTGGTTCAAGGGAAACATCATGACCGCAAGCCTCGACCATGCGATGTGGTTTCACGGGCCTATCAGTTTCGATAATTGGCATCTCTATTCTATGGACTGTCCGTTTACTGGTGGAGCACGTGGATTTAATCGCGGATCAATTTATTCGCGCGATGGTCGGCTTGTTGCGAGTGTTGCTCAGGAGGGGCTCGTTCGCCCGATAAAGAAAAAATAGCCTAAAAGTTCGACTATTTTAGCTTTCATTAAGATTGAGCAGACATCCTTGATACATCATTGTGATTCGTCTCGTAAGAAGACAGACACATCAACACGTTCAAATGGGCAATGAACATATGCAAGCTAGTGACCAACAGGTTGACGACGTAAAAGACGCGATAGATATCGCAAGTTTAATTGAGGCGGCAGTGGTGATTTACCCTGCCGTATCGGAAGCATGTGGGGTTGCTTCTTGTGCTGAAGATGTGATTGCTGACATTGCTTGTGATCGCCATGACAACGAGACCGTTGCACGGTTCCGTCAAAACCCTGCGAATTTCATCAAGAGTGGTGATATGGTTGATATCGGCCCTATCAGTGCGACTTCCTTCGCTGTTTTAGTAACTGCTTTGGAGAGCGTAATGTCAGCTGGGCATGCGCTTGACCAGCTGACAGGCAAACGCCTCTAGACTGGTTTGGTTTGCATAAACTCAAGCCGATTTCCCACTGCGTCTGATACATAAAAGCGATCAAACGCTTCTAACTCATCATCCCACGTCACTATGTGGTTGTGTTTCGCAAGGATCGCGGCGATTGCAGTTAGATTTGTCGTTAGAAAAGCTGGGTGGGCTTTGAGGGCAGGGCGGAAGTCTTGTTCAACACCAAGATGCAGATCGACCTCCCCGTTAGTAAGCCAAAGCCCTCCGCGTTTGGCCAGAGCCAGTGGCTTGGGTCGTTCTTCCCACCCCAAAATCACACAATAAAACTCACGGCATTGGCTCTCACTATTCGGTGGGATGGCCAATTGAACATGATGGAGTTTCATAGTCACTCTAAAGCTTCATCCCGTGTATAGCCCGCTGATGCGAGAAGGAGGTGTCTAGTGTACTCGTGTTTAGTGTTCATGGCGCGCATGTTTTCAACGCTAATTATTTCGACAATCTTACCAAGTTGCATAACGGCGATATGGTCGCACATATGGCCAACAACGGCGAGGTCATGGGAAACCATGAGATAAGTGAGCTGGCGTTCGGCCCTCAAATCAACCAGCAAGTTCAAAATTTCTGCTTGCACGGAAACGTCTAGCGCTGATGTCGGTTCATCGAGAAGTAGAATTTGTGGCTCGGGAGCAAGAGCACGAGCAATGGCAACCCGTTGTCGTTGGCCGCCTGAAAGTTGGTGGGGATAACGGAAACGGAAATCTCCGCCTAAACCAACATCATCAAGTAATTTTGAAACCCGCTGGTCGATGTTATCAAAGCCATGCAGGAATAATGTCTCGCTCAAAACCTGATCAACAGAATGGCGCGGGTGAAGGGAGGCGTAGGGGTCTTGGAAAACCATTTGAACTTTTTTGTAGAAGGCGGGTGTTCTTTCCTTGCTCAGTTCTTCACCTGCAACATTCATCTTGCCCGACCAGTCTGGCACAAGCCCCATCATTGCCCGCAGGATGGTCGATTTACCCGATCCGCTTTCGCCAACTAATCCAAAGGATGAACCTGCTGGTACTTCTAGGGATGCGTCAATTACTGCGTTTACAAGGTCGTGGCCCTTGCCGAACCAAACGTTTAGCCCCTCTATTCTTACACCGCTCATTGGCTGTCACTCACACTTTCAGCTTCACGCCATGCTTCGTCTCTTTGTAAAACTTCAAGTCTTTTCTTTGGTTTATCAAGACGGGGAAGGGAGTTTAGCAATCCTCTGGTGTAGGGATGCTTGGCTTCATGCAGTTTATCGGCCTGGCAGGTTTCCACCACTCGTCCTGCATACATAATCAAAACGCGGTCGCAGAAGGTGGAAACTAAGTTCAAGTCGTGACTGATGAATATAAGCCCCATACCGCGCTCTTCCACCAACTTATCCATGATGGATAGGACTTGTCCTTGAACAGATACATCAAGAGCCGAGGTGGGCTCGTCGGCAATTAGAATTTCAGGGTCAGGAGCAAGCATCATGGCGATCATTACCCGTTGCCCCATGCCACCAGACATCTCGTGGGGGTAAGCGCGGAAAACTCGCTCGGGGTCGCGTATCATAACGGCCTTGAGCATTTCCATGGCTTTGGCTTTTGCATCTGCCTTCGAGCCTTTGGCGTGAAGCGAATATGCCTCCATGATTTGCTCGCCTACCGTTACAACAGGATTGAGTGAAAACTTAGGGTCTTGCATAACCATCGAAATGCGTTGTCCGCGAATGGCGCGCATTTCTTTTTCTGTCTTGCTCATCATGTTTTCGCCGAGCAAATCCATACGTTTGGCTTTAACAATACCAGGTTTGCGAATGAGGCGCAGAAGGGCGCGCCCCGTCATTGATTTCCCTGAACCAGACTCGCCAACGATACCCAGACGTTCTTTTCCTAATGAAAAAGAAACGCCGCGCACGGCATCGAAAAGGCCGCTGCGAGTAGGGAATTGAACCCAGAGGTCTTCAACATCAAGAAGGTTTTTCTTATCACTCATCGCCCGCATCCTTTGGGTCAAGGACATCGCGCAGGCCATCGCCGAGCAGATTGAAGCCTAAGCTTACTGTGAAAATAGCAAGGCCAGGGACAGTGGCGACCCACCAAAAATCGAGGATGAACTTACGGCCTTCCGAGATCATAGCCCCCCATTCAGGGGAAGGAGGTTGTGCGCCAAGGCCGAGGAAGCCAAGGCCAGCGGCGGCAAGAATGATCCCCGCCATATCAAGCGCAACACGCACGATGAGGGAAGAAATACAAAGCGGCCAAATATGTTTGGTGATTATGCGTAGCGCACCTGCACCTTGAAGTTTAACAGCCGCGATATAGTCCGCCCCACGAATGGTCAGCGTTTCAGCCCGAGCGATGCGGGCGTAAGGCGGCCAAGCAGTGAGGGAGATGGCAATGACCGCATTCTCGATACCTGCACCGAGCGCAGCAACGAAAGCGAGGGCCAGCACGAGACGGGGGAAGGCGAGGAAAATGTCGGTTATTCGCATGAGAATTGTATCAGTCCAACCACCGAGGTAGCCTGCGAGCGTTCCTACAAACAGACCAACGATTGGGGCGATGAGGGCAACCAGCGTAACAATATATAGGGTTATACGGGAGCCATAGATTAGACGGCTAAGAATATCGCGGCCAAGGCTATCAGTGCCAAGAGGTTGGCCATCTGTCCATAGAGGTTGCAGTCGGAAGCCTAAATTTTGGGCGAACGGATCGGCTGGGGATATAATTGGTGCGAAAGCCGCGACCAGCACAAGAAAGACTAAAATGCTCAAGCCGATCATAGTCAATCGGTTTGATTTAAGTTTCAACCAACCTTGATAAAGCGAGCTCATTCGAGCATGTCGGCGAGACGTGGGAGTCTCCGTTAGTAGCCACTCGCGCAGGCTTTGGTTTTCACTTGAAGGGATTTCGATATTGCTCATTTAGCCCTCGGGTCAAAAACTTTGTAGAGAAGGTCAGATAAAATGTTCAGACAAACAAAGATGAGGCCAACCACAACGGTTCCGCCTAACACCGCGTTCATATCGGCGGACAACAGGGCGGTGGTGATGTATGAGCCTATACCGGGCCACGAGAAAATAATTTCAGTCAGAACTGAACCTTCGAGCAACCCCGCATAGGAGAGCGCTATCACGGTCACTAGCGGAACTTTGATATTGGCAAAGGCATGGCTCCAAATAACTTTCCATTCGGACATGCCTTTCACCCGCGCAGTGGTAATGTATTCAGCGCTTAGTTGCTCCAACATAAAGGAGCGGGTCATGCGACTGATATAGGCGAGACTGTAGTAGCCGAGCAGGGAGGCGGGCAAAATGATGTGGCTGAGGGCATCCCAGAACACATCCCATTGACCGTCAATGATGCTGTCCACCAGAATGAGGCCTGTGACTGTTGGCACGAGATCGACATAGAAAATACTCAAACGGCCTGGGCCACCAACCCAGCCTAATATTCCATAGAACACTAAGAGCCCCACAAGGCCGAGCCAGAAAATGGGCATGGAATAACCAACCAGCGCAATGACGCGGATTATTTGGTCAACCCAAGTGCCGCGCTTTACGGCGGCGAGAACGCCCAAGGGAACGCCGATGAACACACCGATGAGGGTTCCGAGGGTGGAGAGTTCTAGGGTAGCTGGAAAAACGCGGATAATATCTTCGATCACGGGGCGGGCATTCAAACGAGAAACACCAAAGTCTCCGTGTATTACGTCCCAAAGATAATAGAGAAATTGTAGTAAAATTGGTTTGTCTAAACCCATTTCAATAAACATGGCATCATAGGCTTCTTTAGAAGCGCGTTCGCCCAGCACCGCAATGATGGGGTCAATTGGCATGACGCGACCAATGACAAAGGTAATGAAAAGCAAGCCGACCATCGTGACGATGATCGAGCCAAAAATTCTTAAGGCCGAAATAATTAAGTTGAGAAAGGGCGACGGTTGCCGCCCTTTCTCTGGAATTGAAGTGTCAGACATCTAGGTTCCGATTACTTCGTAATAGGCCAGTATGATACGGCTGTAATAGCCCCACCAACAACCATACCTTTTACGTTTTTACGGCGGCCTGTTTGCTCAATCTTTTGATACATAACGCCGAAGGGTGAAACCATTTGGTGCTTACGCTGCATGGCTTCATACATTGCTGCACGCTTAGCGCGGTCACCTTCAATTACAGCAGCATCAACTGCTGCATTCATTTCACCTGGGTCCCAAGCATTCCGATAAGCCAGCAAGCCTGTTGCCTTTTTCTCATCAGAGTTGTCTGGGTTGTAGGCGAATGTACCAGCGTTTGTTTGTGGATCAGGATAGTCTGGTCCCCAAGCACCCATATACATATCTAATTCGCGGGCACGGTAACGGGTGAGGATTTGCTTTGCTGTACCGACTGTGATTTTCAGCTTGATACCAGCTTGCCCCATGGTGTTTTGAAGCGATTGAGCAATTTCGATACGCTCTTGAGCTTCACGAACGCCAACTTCGATTTCCATTCCAGTAACACCGGCTTCTTTAAGCAAAGCCTTGGCTTTTTCGATGTCGAGTTTGAAAGGTTGATCTGAAATTTCGCCGAGATACGTACGCGGCAAGAAAGCTTGGTGGATTTTGTACTGGCCTTTGAGGAAGCTGTTCTGCATGCCCTCATAATCGACCAAATATTTCATTGCTAACCGAACCTTAGGCTTAGATAGCTCTGGGTGTTTTTGGTTGAGAGAGAAATACATCAAACGGCCACGCAATTCACTGTCGATTGCCACATCAGCGTTCTTACTTGCGCCCGCAACATCTTCTGGGTTCAAGTTACGTGCAACATCAATGTCGCCTTTTTCAAGCATCAACCGCTGGGTTGCACTTTCTTGAACGTGGCGAACAATAACGCGCTTCATAGCAGGAGCGCCTTTATAGAAATCTTCGTTCGCTTGCATGGTTACAGATTCATTTGGTTTCCAGCTGAGTACTTTGTAAGCACCTGAGCCAGCCGTATTGGTTTTCAACCAAGTGTTGCCCATGTCGCCGTCTTTTTCATTGGCCATAACTGTTTTCATATCAACGATACCGCCGATAGTGGACGTTAGGCAGTTCAAGATGAACGATGTTGCGTATCTTTTGTCTGTGGTGATGCTCAACTTGTTGCCGGTAGCAACGATTGTCGTCTTGACGTTATCAGCGGTGAAACCGAATTGAGACAGAATGAACGCTGGTGTTTTGTTGAGGATAACGGCACGGCGTAATGAGTATTCAGCATCTGCTGCTGTTACTGGATTGCCAGAGTGGAATTTCACACCTTCACGCATGGTGAATGTGATGGTTTTTCCGTCTTCTGATACGGCCCAGCTCGCGGCTAGGTCAGGCTCGTAACCCGCAGTCAAATCGGCTGGATTAAAGTTCACAAGCTTACCGTAAACATTGCGGCTTACGTCACTACCAGCAAACTCAAATGATTCAGCGGGGTCAAGTGTGGTGATGTCGTCGATGCGGTTTGCGATGACGAGCATGTTGGCTGGTGTTTCTGCAAAGGCAGCGGGCAGGGCGCCCATTGCTATTGTTAGGCTGATTGCAGAGCCAGCTAAGAGTTTTGTGAAATGTTTCATTGGGGGATACCCTCCTGTTACAGTTACTATTATTGCCGAGGTGCGGTTAAGCGCCCCAGGTTTTTTCCAGAACCCGCAACCAGTTTTCATGGCATAGCTTGTTCAGTAGCGGCTCGTTAAAACCGTGTGCGCGCATAGCATCCCGCAAGTTTAGGAGGCCAGCAACGCTGGAAATTGCTTCGGGTACGGTGGCTCCGTCGTAGTCTGAACCGAGGCCAACGCGGTCTTCTCCCAAAATGTTAATCAGATGATCGAGATGACGCAAGATAATTTCAACACTTGTCCCTGCGTCCTGTTGACCATCCTCGCGTAGAAAATTCACAGCAAAATTAACACCAACCATGCCATCGCTCTCGGCAATCGCTGATAGTTGTTTATCTGTGAGGTTGCGTGAGCTGTCGCAAATTGCGTGCGCGTTTGAGTGGGTCGCAACCAATGGTGCATCGCTGTGTTTGGCTATATCCCAAAAGCCCGCCTCATTCAGGTGCGATAAGTCCACCATGATTTTAAGCTCGTTGCAGCGGCGGATAAGACGGAAGCCTGCTTCGGTGAGTCCTGGTCCAATGTCACCGTCGCTTGGAAACCGAAAAGGAACACCGTGACCGTAAGCCGTTGGGCGGCTCCAGACGGGGCCTAAAGAACGAAGGCCCGCTTGATGCAATACGTCGAGAGCATGGAAATCTTCGTCAATCCCTTCCGCCCCCTCAATATGCATGATGGCCGCGAGCTTACCCTTCGCCATGCAATCTTTGATTTGTGCCGCTGTTGTGCATATTTCTAGCGCGCCTAATTCTTGTAAACGAATTAGGATTGCGGCCTGTTGCAATGTGACAGCCGTTGCGGCGGAGAGGCCTATTGGTTTTGGAAGTGGCAAATCATAGGGCGGGATTTTCATCGCACCGAGATCATCGAGGGAAAAATCATCGGACGGGATGTAGATGGCGAAAAAACCACCGCCAAGTCCGCCCATTTTTGCGCGGGGAAGATCAATCGCGCCATCACAACCAAAGACAAAAGACTCTGCCGCTTTAACTCCGCCTGCATTGAAGAGTTTGAATAAAACGTCGTTATGACCATCAAAGATGAGCGGTTCAGTCGTTTCCATATAGTTCCCTGCATGAAATTAAGTATGGAGTGTGTCTGACTAATTGCATGTTGTATAGAGGGAATTTAGCCTTGGGGTGTCATTACTTTTCTTTGCTTAGAACGCTCTAGGCCAAGCTGTCGCTCGCGGTAAATAATAATAAGGCCAGCTGTAATTACGAGCGCCACGCCTGCAAGGGTAGTTGAGGTGGGGGCTTCATCAAAGACTGTGTAGCCGATAATGAGAGCCAGTAGCATAGATGTGTATTCAAACGGCGCAATGACTGACGTGTCTGCGAAACGATAGGAGAGGGTGAGTAAAATTTGCCCGATGCCACCTAACATTCCTGCAAGAATCAAAAATCCTGCCTCACTCCAAGTTGGAACCACCCAGCCAAACGGAATAGTAAAAAGGGAAAGCGTTGTTGAGGTGATTGTGAAGTAGAACACGATTGCAGCAGTTGTCTCAAGGCCAACAAGTTTTCGAACAAATACTTGTGCAAGGGCGGCAAAGAAAGCGCTCATAAGCATCAACATTGCACCAACGGTTTTTACACTATCTGCTGATTCAAGGCCGATAACCGTTAGGCGGGGGGAGAGGATAATCACAACTCCAATAAGACCAAGGGCAACGGCTGAAAGTCGAAAGGCGCGTACCTGCTCACCCAGAAACATCGCGGCAAATATGACAGTAAGAACAGGAGCCGCGTAGCCGATCGCGGTGACCTCGGGTAGCGGAAGTAATCCCAGCGCTGTGAAACCAAGCCCCATCGCCGTCGTGCCAACCAACCCGCGCCAAAGATGCCCCATCGGGTTTTTAGTTTTTAGCCCATCGGCAAGCTCACTGCGCCACCATAGCCAAATGATAATGACAGGAATAGCAAAGAGCGAGCGGAAGAAAACTGTTTGTCCTGGGGGAATGTGTCCTGCAACAATTTTGATGCAGGTGGCCATGCCAACAAAAACAGTGACAGATAGAATCTTTAAGAAAATGCCGCGTAATGGATTCATGGGAAGTGATTTGATTCTGTGCAATAAGAAGAGATTGTAATCTCTCACAGATGGTGTGTCTTTCCAATTGTACTTTGCCCGTTCCACCATTGGTATTTTGATGGTACTGGGAGATAGATACGGATTTGAGAATTACAGATGAACAACGACGAGCAGACTCAGTTTTTGGGAGATTGCAAAACGGCACTTTTGGATGGCACGTTCAAGCGCGCGGTTTTTAGTTCGCGCGGTAAGGGAGATGACAAGTTCCGCGCGCGGTTCGAACTTGTGGTCGGTGGAAAGAAGAGACTCATTTCTTACAGCGACAATCAATCAAGCGAAGAACAAGCGACTGACCTCGATGCAAATGCCCTGCATAAACAAATGGCTGGGGAGCGGATTTCCCCATTCAAAGCGGCCACACTTTATACTGATGATTTCGATCTGCACTATTCTGAGAACCGAAAACTCGTGCCGCGTCTTTATAAGTCGAAGGCCAGTTTGAAAGCGCTTGTGCAGGAGCATAACAAACGCAAGAATTACGTATTACGCGAAGATCGTCCCTACCTCAAAGGCTTGGGGGTGACGAGCGATAAGGGCGTGGTGATTAAAAAACATTACGGTAAGTTCCGTCAGATTGCTAATTTCGTCGAAATTATCGACCGCGATATCGGAACCTTTGTTGCCGATAGCGAACAGCCGATTTCGATCTTGGATTTGGGTTGCGGGAAGGGGTATCTGACCTTCGCTACCTACGATTATATTCGTTCACGCGCTAATGTGGAACCAAAGGCTACGGGGATTGATATCAAAACCAACGTCATAGATTTGTGCAATGATCTAGCGGGAAGTCTTAATTTTGATGGTTTGGAATTTCGCAACGCCCGCATCCAGCAAAACAAGATCGAGGATGTTGATATTCTTATTGCGTTGCACGCCTGTGATACGGCGACAGATGATGCGTTGGCCTTGGGGCTGCGTTCCAACATGAAGTATCTGTTTTGCGCGCCGTGTTGCCAAGCGGAAATTGCGGCGCAATTGACCCATGTTGATACGGCCTTTGAACTGGTCAACACTTACCCACTTATGAAAAGGAGGCAGGCGGATATCATAACGGATGTTTGTCGGGCTTTGCTCCTAAACGCGATGGGTTATGAAGTAAAGTTTTTGGAGTTTACGGCACTGGAGCATACCTCAAAAAACGTCATGTTGGCGGGGAAACTGAACCCTGATGTTGATCGTAAGAAAGCCTATAACGAGTATAAAGAGTTGAAAGCCGCTTACGGTTTCACACGGCATTCTCTCGAAGAAAATGTGAAAGATTTACTCGAAGCTACGCTCTAGCGGTTGCGGCTTTTTCACTTCATACCTACTCTTTGTCCAACAGGTTTCCGCGAGGCGGATTCTTATTATTAAGGGGAGAATAAAATGAGCAATGTTGATCCAGACGGCTTGATGGAGTTTTCGGTGGTGTTTACCGACCGATCTTTAAATCACATGTCAGGCAGTTTTCAAAAGGTGATGAACGACATCTCTTCGATGTTGAAGGATGTTTATAATGCCGAAGCTGCGGTTGTTGTTCCCGGTGGCGGCACATACGCGATGGAAGCTGTTGCTCGGCAGTTCACAACCAACAAGAAAGCCATGGTTATCCGTAATGGCTGGTTTTCCTATCGGTGGACGCAGATTTTTGAAGCGGGGAATATCGCTTCCGATCATACGGTCTTGAAAGCACGGCAAACGGGCAACGAAAGCCCCGCACCTTTTTCTCCGCATCCAATCGACGACGTAGTGAAAGCAATCCGCGAAGAAAAACCTGCGATGATATTCGCGCCGCATGTTGAGACATCATCTGGCATGATGTTGCCGGACGATTATATCAAAGCAGTAACGGAAGCGGCCCATGAGGTTGGGGCATTGTTTGTTCTGGATTGCATCGCCTCTGGTGCTATGTGGGTGGACATGAAGGCCTCTGGGGTGGACGTGTTGATAAGTGCGCCACAAAAAGGTTGGAGCGCGTCTCCCTCTTCCGGTTTGGTCATGTTGAGTGAGCAGGCGCTCAAGGCGATGGAGGGGACGCAAAGTTCCAGCTTCGCGGTTGATCTTGGTAAGTGGCATCAAATTATGCAAGCCTACGAGAGTGGCGGTCATGCCTATCACGCGACCATGCCGACGGATGCTTTAAAAGCTTTCCGCGATACAATGCTGGAAACCAAAGACTACGGTTTTGACAAAGTGCGCGATGAGCAATTAGCATTGGGAACTGGAGTGCGGAACATGTTGGCTGAACGCGGCATAAGAAGTGTCGCCGCGAAAGGCTTTGAAGCCCCCGGTGTTGTGGTGAGCTATACGGACGATCCGGGCATGCAAAACGGTAAGAAATTCGCCGCACAGGGCATGCAAATTGCAGCAGGCGTGCCTTTGATGTGCGATGAGCCAGAGGGGTTCTCGACATTCCGTTTGGGGCTGTTTGGCCTCGATAAATTACACGATGTAGAAACGGCTGTTGGAAAAATAGAAACAGCTCTTAACGCCATTGAGCAGGCTTAAATATAGATTGGATAGGTAGCATGGTAACGCGCAGACAAGTTTTAACAACATTGGGTGCTGGGGTCGTTGCTGCTGGTGGTTACGGCTACGTGGTTCTGGAACCGCAGATTAACCCACCACCCGCTGAAGTTGGGTTTGAATTGACACCAGACGAATTAGCGCAAGCCAACAAGTTGCTGGATACTTATCCCGCGATTGACGTTCATGCACACCCGGGCCGTACTTTCGTTAAGGATGCCGAAAACTTGAAATGGAAGCTTTGGCTTTATGCCGCGAAAGGTTCCTTTGAAGACGATACTGTAGCCGATATGGTGGCGGGAAAAATTGCGGCGGCTAGTTTTAGTGGTGTGTCAGATTTTCCAGTCTTGAACGTTGCCAAGGGTGGCTTGAAATCCGTTCGCCCCTTCGCTGATGGAGAGGCATGGAAATATTATCAGGACCAATTGGCTAACCTGCGAGAGTTCGTAAAAGGCGGTAAAGTGCATCAGGTTCTAGAACCTACCGATATTGCGAAGGCCATAGCCTCAGGCAAACCGGGCGCGATGTTTGCGATGGAAGGAGCGGACTTCCTCGATGGTAAGATCGAGCGTGTCGCGACAATCGCTAAGGATGGTATGCGGATGGTGACGCTCGTTCACTACATTGATAATGGGGATATGGGGGACATTATAACTGGCGAACCCGTGAACAAAGGGCTTACCAGCTTTGGTCGTGAAGCGGTGACGGAAATGAACGCAAACCGAATTATGATTGACTTGGCTCATGCATCTGAAAAAACTGCTTTTGATGCTATTTCGATTTCCACTCACCCTGTGGTCGCCACCCATACGCATATCAAGAAAGCAGAAGGCGGCCATCCGCGCTTCATCTCAAAAGAATTGGCGCAAGCGATTGTCGAAACTAAGGGCTATGTAGGCGCGTGGCCTGCTGGTATCGGTATTTCGTCTCTTGAAGGATATGTCACGCGGATTGTTGAGCTGGTTGAAACCCTTGGCGTTGACCATGTGGCGATTGGTTCGGACATGGATGCCAATTACAAACCTGTATTCGAAAACTACCAGAAGATGCCGTTGATTGTGGGACGCTTGTTGCGCCACGGAATGAGTGAAGCGGATATCGCGAAAATTATAGGCGGTAACTTCATGCGTGTGTTTGAAACTGTTCGTGGAGCGCAAGCTTAGAACACCAATGGATGATGAAGCTCGCTCATTTTTAACGCGTTTGTTTGAGGCCGCTGTTGCTGCGGCGGATCCAGAAAAGATATTGTGTGATGTCCTGCCCGAACGACCTAAAGGACGAACAGTTGTTGTTGGGGCCGGAAAAGGCTCGGCACAATTAGCAAAAACTTTTGAGGGACTTTGGGAAGGTTCACTTTCTGGCGTGGTTGTGACCCGCTATGGTTACGGTGTCTCGTGCGAAACTATAGAGGTGATTGAGGCGTCACACCCCGTGCCTGATGAGGCTGGGATAGCGGCAACAGACGCATTGTTTTCTGCTGTAAATGGTCTGACGAAAGATGATTTAGTGGTGGCCCTCATTTGTGGGGGAGGATCTGCTTTATTACCTGCGCCGCCTGATGGTTTGACGTTGGCGGATGAGCAAGAGTTGAATAGGGTGTTGCTCTCATCTGGTGCGCCAATTTCAATAATGAATGCTATTCGCAAACAGGTGAGCATGATTAAAGGTGGGCGCTTAGCGGCTGCTGCCCACCCTGCAAGAGTGGTTAGTTTGATTGTCTCAGATGTACCCGGTGACGACCCCGCGCAAGTGGCATCTGGGCCAACAGTTCCTGATGACGTATCAGTGGAAGATGCCTTGGCTCTGATTGAGGCTCATAAAATCGAAATCCCAAACAAGGTGATGGAGCATTTGAAAAAGAATGGCTCACCCGCACCAAGGCCTCAAGACGAAGTCTTTAGAGGGAACTCTGTTCAAATCATAGCATCGGCTAAACACTCATTAGAGGCCGCGGTTAAAGTTGCCAAAGAGCAAGGGGTGGAAGCCGTGATCTTATCAGATGCGATCGAGGGAGAGGCGCGGGAGGTTGCGCTGGTTCACGGAGCCATTGCCCGTGAAATTATTGCTAATAATAGACCATTCACCGCACCAGTCGTGCTCCTTTCGGGTGGAGAAACAACGGTTACCTTGCGTGGAAGTGGCAAGGGTGGGCGCAATAGTGAATTTACGCTGGCGCTAGCACTATCTCTTGATGGCACTGAGGGAGTGTGTGCTCTTGCTGCAGATACAGATGGTATTGATGGCTCTGAAGACAATGCTGGTGCTTTTGTTGATGGTGGCACTGCCGCACGTTTGCGTCTGATGGGAATGGACCCAACATCTTGTCTCACAAACAACGATGCATGGAGCGCATTTGATCTGCTCGGCGATTTGTTTATGACAGGGCCAACGGGAACCAATGTGAATGATTTTCGCGCGATTTATATTGAAGGGTCGAACAAGTGAAGCTTTTAAGATATGGGCCGGTAGGCCAAGAAAAACCGGGTTTGTTAGACGGTAATGGTCAGGTCCGTGATCTCTCTTCTATTATCCAAGATGTGGCTGGCGATGGACTGAGTGCTAAAAGTCTCGCCACCATTCGTAGCCTCGATCCTGCTACTTTACCGCTTGTGCATGGCGTGCCGCAGGTTGATCTACGCCTTGGGGCCTGTGTTGGTTCCGTCGGTAAGTTCGTTTGCATTGGTTTGAACTTTGCAGATCATGCTGCCGAAACAGGGGTGGATGTTCCGCCGGAACCAGTGATTTTTAACAAGTGGACATCTAGCATTATTGGCCCCGATGATGACGTGCAAATACCACGTGGCTCCACCAAGACAGATTGGGAGGTTGAGCTGGCTATCGTTATCGGCAAAAGTGGAAGTTACATAGACGAAGCCGATGCGATGAACCATGTGGCTGGATTTTGTTTGGTGAATGACATCTCAGAAAGAGCCTACCAAATTGAACGGGCAGGGACGTGGGACAAGGGCAAGGGGTGTGACACCTTCGGCCCCATCGGTCCGTGGATGGTTACCCCCGATGAGGTTGGGGATTTTGATAATTTGAAGATGTGGCTCGATGTTGATGGCAAACGCTATCAAGACGGTTCGACCGCGACGATGGTTTACAAGGTTCCTCACCTCGTTTCCTATTGCAGCCAATTCATGAGCCTACAAGCGGGAGATATTATTTCGACAGGTACGCCCCCCGGCGTAGGCATGGGACAAAAACCGCCTGTGTATTTGAAGGGTGGGGAAGTAATGAAGCTCGGTATTGATGGCTTGGGTGTGCAAACCCAGCGCGTTCTTGGGCATGGTAGATAACCCCAAATGTATTCAGCTGCTTTATCAACAAACCAAAAAATACTTGCCGTTGCTCCCATGATGGATTGGACGGATCGGCATTGTCGGTATTTCCATCGACTGCTGACGAAGCGTGCCTTGCTTTACACTGAAATGGTGGTTGCGGATGCGCTTATTCATGGGGACGTGCCACGCCATTTGGACTTCGATGTGAGCGAACACCCAGTTGCCCTACAAATTGGTGGTTCGGAGCCTGAAAAATTGGTGAAGGCTGCAAAAATTGGCGCAGAGTGGGGATATAACGAGATCAATCTAAATGTGGGTTGTCCCTCAGACCGGGTGCAATCGGGCGCTTTTGGAGCTTGCTTAATGCAGCAACCAGAACTGGTAGCGCGCTGTGTTGCTGCCATGAAAGAAGTTGTCGATATTCCTGTAACGGTTAAGTGCCGTATTGGCGTTGACGATCAAGATCCTGAGCCTGCTTTATCGGCAATGGCTCAAGGGTTGTTTGCTGAAGGGTGTGATGCTCTTTGGGTGCATGCGCGCAAAGCTTGGTTGAAGGGATTAAGCCCGAAAGAAAACCGTGACGTGCCACCTTTGGATTATGATCGCGTGCTACGGCTAAAGGCGGAGTTCAACAGTCAATTCATTGGGGTAAATGGTGGGATTGAGGATTTGAACCAAGCGGTTCCTTTCCTTGATAATCTTGATGGGGTGATGCTTGGGCGCGCCGCTTATCATAATGCATCGTTGTTGCTGGGTGTTGATCAGCAAGTCTACGGGGAGGTGGGCGACACTACTCCTCTGGAAGAGGTGTGTGATAAGATGATGGCCTACACGGCCAAACATCTAGCGCAGGGTGGCAAAGTTATTCATGTGACCAAGCATATGATCGGCATGTTCCATGGCAAGCGTGGGGCACGACGGTATAGACAAATATTGTCCATCGAAGCTTGCAAAGCTGATGCGGATGAGCGGGTAATTGAGCAGGCTTTTGGAGCCATTTTTGAAAATGCAGAAGCGGCGGCGTAACCATATTGGTTAAGCATAATACTTAAAAATTGTGTAAGATTGTTAGTTAACCATTGCTTAACTGCTGCGACCCATCCACCTTAAAACCTGATGCGGCGGCACCGGATTAAAATTTATGGGGGTGAGTTGTGTTTGCAACTCACTGAATATTTTACCCGTGGTCAATTTCAACTTGTTTACGGCCCAATGGCCGTAGTTTGAGGTCGTCATGCGTCGCAGTCTTTTATCTATCAGCACTAAAGTTTCTTGCGGCACTATGCTTGCCGCTTCGTTTTTTGCATTTTCACTTACGTCAGCATCTGCTGTTGATTATTCAGGAGAAGCCCATTGCTTCAAGAATGGTGTGAGCACAGATATGCTTTACCCAGAAGATCAATATGCAAATGGCGATCTGCAGAATGAGACCGAGATTGCCGCTGTTGAAGAGCTGACTAAACGCCAATGGAGCCTTCGCCTTACAAGTATACCTTTTGCCCGTGAGCAACGGAACTGGCGTCGTGTCACAAACAATTCTTCTGATTGGAATTCTGTGTGGGGGAGCTTGGCAATAGCACGCGCTCAACGTCGCGCTAACCGTCGTACTGGTTCGAAATACTTCTATATTACGCCACAACAAAAAGAGTTGGCCCACGAGCGTGGCCTTGTTCGTGCGCTGAAGCGTAAGCCGTGTAATCCAAACATGATATATTTGGGAACGAACTAAGCTTCCTTCAATATTTTGATGAAATCAGTAGCGAACCGGTGGATATCCCCCGGCCATCGGGCGGAGAGGTAATTTCCGTCACGCACGGTAAATCCACGCGATAGGTGTTCCATATCATCACGCAGTATGGGCATTGGTCCGTGGATGAAATCATTTGCTGATTGCAGGTTTTCGATCACTTCATCTTCCACCGTTGTAGGGTAGGTGAGGTAGTAATCCCCAAGATTCCAACGGGTGACTTGGTAAGCCAGTAATTCTTGACGTTTGAGAAGCGCTGTTGTCTTGCGCCCATGAAGCACTGATTTACCTGTTTTCGGGTCTTTAGCGCGGCAGGCCGCGACAACACCATGGCAAATAGCTGCAACGGGTTTGTCTTTAGCGAAAAATTCGGCAATCGCTTTTTGAAGTGTCTTGGATTCCAGATAGGGAATAACCCCTTTGGCGTGGCCCCCCGGTAAAACCAATCCTTCGTAGTCTTCTACTCTTATGTCGTCATAGTGGATTGGGTTTTGGAAGGCGTGGTCTTGCAGCATTTCGCAATAGGCCTTTTGTGCCATTTTATCAGCGATCAGGAGTTGCTTTAATATACCAAATTTATTTCCGTCCAACATGCGTTGGTCTGCGGTTCCCGGCTTTCCCGTATCGGTGGTGAAGACGATATTGTAGCCAGCGTCACGTAGAATTTTCCAAGGAACCGCAACTTCGGTTGGGTCATATTCGTTGGTGCTGGTGGCGATGAGAATTGCCATTATTTTGCCTCCAAGGATTTCGCGACAACATAGAGCGAGAGCGCGGCAGCATTGGAGACGTTGAGCGATTTAATCGCGCCCGGCATGTCTAACCTTGCAAGTGCCGTACATGTTTCCCGTGTCATCTCCCTTAAGCCTTTGCCTTCAGAACCGAGAACAAGGCACACAGATCGCCCCTTTGATTCCTCAAGTGTATCTTCCAAAATCAACGGCCCTTCGCTGTCTAACCCGATGGTAGCAAAGCCCATTTCGTTTAACTCATCCAGCCCCTTGGTGAGATTGCGCAGGTGCACCAGTTTCACCATATCCAAAGCGCCTGAAGCCGACTTTGCCAGTACAGCAGTTTCTACGGCCGAATTGCGGCTGGTCATCAGCACAGCTTCAACCCCCATTGCTACTGCTGAACGCAATATTGCGCCTACATTGTGGGGATCTGTAATTTGATCGAGAGCGAGCAGCAAACGTGCATCGACGAGATGAAATAATTCCGAAGCATCGAGTGTGTTTAAGGGCGCGCATTCCAATACCGCTCCTTGGTGTACAGCATCAACACCCACCATTTTATCCAAGACGCTACCGTGGGTTATCGTGACCTCCACCCCACAGCGATCGACCAAGTCTTCACCAAGGCGGGGCAGGGCGTTTTCGCTGACGTGCAGCATGATCTTGCGGCGACCATCGTTCTCAAGCGCTGCGCGCACTGTGTGTAGCCCATAGAGCTGTAATACGTCCGCTGGAACGGCTTTGCCGCCCCTTTGGCGTGTACTTTGATGTGCCTTTGGCTGGCTACCTTTACCCGATCTTCGGGAGTTATTTTGATTTTTATTGTTTCTCATGTGGTCTTGTTATCATGGGTGGCGAAAAAAGGAACAAAACTTATTGGCAAAAACGACAAGAACAGAAGAGTTTCTGTTGACACTTAAATGCGCAATGGTCATAAACCGCTAGTTGGCTTGGAGGAGTGTCCGAGTGGTTAAAGGAGACGGACTGTAAATCCGTTCGCTAAGCGTACGCTGGTTCAAATCCAGCCTCCTCCACCAGCCAACTTTTTACCTTTCAGCTTTGCTGTGGTAATCAATTGGCGGTTCTCTAACCAAGACCGTTTGCGGGTGTAGCTCAATGGTAGAGCAGCAGCCTTCCAAGCTGAATACGAGGGTTCGATTCCCTTCACCCGCTCCAAACATTATTCCGTTTTATAATGTAGCCCAATTGGGCTTCGGGGTGGCGACCCTTGATTTTTTATGCTCGGTCTTGCCGAGGTGTTTTAGATGGGATGAATTGGCAATCTCGTGATCGCCCGCGATCATCTTAGTCAATCACGCAGGATCAATCGGTAGTCTTCCTCTGCTCCATGCACCAAAGCCGCCCTTGATGTTGTAGAGATTCTCTATGCCTGCCGCTTTTAGCTGTCCTATAGCGGAGCCAGAGCGCATGCCAGAAGCGCAGAAGAGGGCGATTTTGCTGTCGGGATTCTCTTCGGCAAGACCTTTTATTTGGGGTGCGAAGTTTTGCGTTCCCAATGTAATTCTATAGCTGCCTGCAGGAATACCTGTTTGCGCCCATTCGTTGGGCTGGCGAATGTCGACGATGACAAGCTCACCCGCAACCTGTTGGCTATGGGCTTCTTCAGCGGAAATGGTCTGGGCATTGCCACCCAGACCTAACATTTGCATCAAAGACATCTGGTGTTAGCCGTCTGTCTTAGAACGGGTGCTTGCACCGATGATGCGATACAATGGGCAAAAGCTTACAAAGCCTGTAACCAGAGCAATTGCGCCAGCTGCCATCATAACGATGCCAAGTGTGCTCGATGGAGCTGCGACCATACCAAGAAGTGGAAGGCCGATAAGGACTGCACCAAGGATGATGCGGAAGATGCGATCGGCTGAGCCGACGTTTGCGAGGTTCATAGTGATTCTCCTAAATGAGTGTTGCAACTCTATATACGCGAAATCTCGAAACACTTCCGTGACTTAGTCACCAAGAGTTGCGAGCTTGCTAATTCCAGCTCTTGAGATGATTTTCATCCCGCCACGATGGCGTTTTATCATGCCATCTTTGTCCCAACTTGATAATCGGCGGCTGACTACTTCGCGGGCCGAACCTATATCTGTGGCCAATTGTTCGTGGGTGATTGTCACGTTTCCTTCTGCGTCGCTAACTTCTAACAAACGGTGGGCAAGGCGGTTGTCTAGGGGAGAGAAGGCCACTTCATCAATACGGTTCATCATCGAGGCAAGGCGGCTAGAAAAGGATCGAAATATCAGTTCCCTAAATTCCGATGAGCTTCCAAGCAATGCCTGAAATTCGCTTTCAGGAACAGCGATTGCCACCGTGTCTTTTTCTACGTGAGCTTCGGCGCTATAGTCTTCGCCACCCAGCAAGCAAGATGTAGTGAGGATACAGGTTTCTCCTTCACCAAAGCGGTAGAGCATGATGGATTTGCCGTTACGGGATATCAGATCGACGCGGATGGAGCCTTCCAAAAGGAAATAAAAATTACGGCAGGGGTCGCCAGCTCCGAAAACTTGAGTACCGGCTTTGAGAGAGACTTGGTGGGCCTTAGAGATGCATGCTGGAGGAAGGGAAGCTGGAGAGGCCATGGCTATTCCGCCGTATCTGCATTTAGGATGAGCCCTGCGAGTAGGCGATCAACGGGGGCGAAGTCGTCTCTTAGGGTGATAAGGTTTTCTACGCCAACAACCTCAGTCATCAACTTGATTGGGCCACGCACCCATTGTCTTTGAAAACCATGGCGGGCTGTAAACCTCCTGCCTTTCGTTTCCCTCTCACTCGCAATTATAATCCAAGTTACGCGGGAATCATTGGGTTGAACCTGGTCTATATCCAGCCAAACTTCGACGGCGGGGAATTGAAGCTTTAGGGTTTTTACCAATGACAATAAAAAGCGCGGTGTCTTGAGGCTGTCAACGACATTGATCGCATATAGCCCATCGGGTTTTAGACGGCTTTTAACGAGCTCGTGAAATTCATCGGATACCAGATGCTGCGGTATAGATATATCGTGAAAGGCGTCGCCGAAAATTACATCAAATTTATGGTTGATGTCTTGGTTGCGTAAAATATGGCGCGCATCACCGTGGATAATTTTATGAGCATTTGATTTAGGAAGCCACATTTTCTCATGCCCAATTTTTGTAACCTGCGGATCTAGTTCAGCCGTCACAAATCGGCCTTCAGGATAGGATGCAAGCCATGCCCGGGGGAGGGTATAAGCACCACCGCCAACAAAGAATGCTTCCAATTTTGATCCGCTAAAACGGGTGCGAACAATCTCGTCGATCCCCTGCACGTAAGGGGAAAGCAGGAGGGTCGGGTCCTTGGCATCATTTATGCCATGGGCCAAGTGATCAAGTGCCATGACTTTGCTATCGCGACCAAGAAAAGAAATCGTATCAACACGAATACAAAAATAGGCGCTTTCTTTAAGGCATGGCGTTTGAAGTCCAATAAGTTTGGGAGATTGGGCAAGACCAACCCCAGCGAACAGCAGTGCAAGTCCTGCAATGATGCGTGGTTTCAACGACCAAAACCGCAAAGATAGGAGGCCGTACAAAGCAGCGATTATCATTACCGACCCCGATGTTCCGACCCAAGAAATGAGCAGTAGGCCTGCCACTAATGTTCCAATTATCGCGCCGAAAGCTCCCAGAGCAAACATCAAGCCCAGCACACGGCCATGGCGAGATTGGTCGACTCTATCGAGGGCCATTTTTGTGAGGAGGGGTGACAGCATTCCGGCAATTGCACTTGGTAAAAAGAAACCAACGAGCGACAAAATGCCGACGTGGGAAATGGGGTCGAAGCCAACAAGGGATGGAGCGATGAACCGTATTGCACCAAGGCTTGCAATGGTGGCAAGAGCTGCGGCCGTGAGACTGATGGCAACCCAGCGTTCTGGCTTTTGCGTGGTATCTGCCATAGTGCCGCCAACCCAATGGCCAATCGAAAGGCCAGCAAGAACCACAGCAATGATCATCGTCCAAGAATAAAGCGACATGCCAACATAGGGCGCTAATGCGCGCCCCGCGACAATTTCCAGCGCCATAGATGCGGCAGACACAAGCGTTAAAGTAAGCGGTAGCCAAAGTCCGACCGTGGCTTGTGGCTTTGCATCGTCGATCATCGTACGCTTTCAGTTATAGGTTTCGTCGATCAGTTTGGGTGATAAATTTGCAATTTTCCACCCCAAGAAACCCACGATTTTGTTACCCTCAGTTATGGGGGAACAAAGTGATGCACGGCTCCCTATGCGCCTTTTATTTTTACTGATGTGTTTTCGTTTAGCTGTACGGTTTTCACGCGTTTTATGTAGCTTGATACGACGTCCCAGATGGCTGGTCCTTCGGTTCCTTCGTTTACGGAAGCCCATCCTGATACGACGTAGTTTTTATTGGGCTCGATTTTCTCGCCGGTTTTCAGCAATGTCATATCGGAGAACCGTTGGCCGATGGGCTTGGAAACGTCCATCGTATAGCCCATGCCGCCAACGCGAACCATATCGCCGCCTTGCTGGTAGTAGGGATCGGTGTTGAACAGGTTGTCGCCAACATCTTCCAAAATATCTTTGATGGTCGTGCCCGACATTTCTGAACGGTAAGCGGCAGGATAGCTCATCGCCGTGGCGTTGAACAAATCTTCGGTGGTAATGTCTTGACCCGGCAACAGTGATGGTCCCCAACGGAAGCCCGGCGAGAGGGAGACATCCGACTCGCGCTCTTCAAGCAGTGCTTGGCAAATAAGGTCATCAAAAGTGCCGTTGAAGTTACCACGGCGGTAAAGCAGGCTGTCGGTTTTGCCGAGAACTTCGGAAAGCTCTTTTTCATATGGCGCACGGGTTTCATCAATGACCTTGGTCATTTCTTTGTCCGGCGTAATCACGTCCGCAAAGATCGGAATGAGTTTATGACGGAAGCCTTTAACCGCGCCGTTTTGAACATCCAAATCCAAACGGGTAA